>JAYOYH010000059.1:0-23639 GCA_038153405.1 Gemmatimonadota bacterium
TCCAAAAAGGGCTCTGTTGTGAACGAGTCCATTATGTAGTTGCCGACAAAGGGGTTGTATAGGGTCTGGGCGTTGTCCGAGCGGCGGAAATGGGCATCGCCGTAGTTGATGTCGTCCATGCCCACCCGCACGCGCACGACTTGCATCACGTCGGACAAGAGTCCTTCGGAGACGAAGTCCAGATCGTCGATCTGTAAATAGCCGCCCTTTACGTAGGCCTCGGTGTGGTGGCGAGAGGACAGGTAGGTGCGCAGGTGGACGCGCAGGCCCTTGGCCAGCTGTGCATCTACGTTCTGGTTGGCCGCCGGCAGGTTAAAGTTATTGGCCAATTTATTGGGAAAGACCGAATCCACGGCGCTCTCCTGCGTCAGGCCCTGGAGCTGCAGGGCGAAGTCGCCGCCCAAGCGCACGGCCAATCCCTCGAAGGGCACGTCCTCTTTGGCTACTTCGAATACGTTGATACCGGCTCTGCCCGCAGGCCTATCGTTGGCAATCTGCTGTGCGACTACTTCCGTGGTCGTGCTCAAGATGCCAAAGAGTGCGATGAATAGTGCGAGTGCATACATGATGTTTCCTCCTTTATAAGTGTTAAGGTTTAACTTCGAGAGAGACCGGGACAAAGAGCATGCTGTATGCAATCTGTACCTGTGGACTGGTCTTTAACATGCCCATCATGGCTGTCGGCGGTTTGACGCCGTATTCCGTCATGTCTATTTCGACGGTTCCCGATACATTTAAATCACCGTTGGCGAGTATTCGATACGTGCCAGTGACGTCGATATCGTTCGACACGCCGGCGAGAGAAAGTTGCCCTGAAACGGCGATGGTGTCGCCGTAAACGCGTGCGGTGCGTTCGCCAGCGTGGAAGCGAATCTGCGGGTATGCTTCCGCGTTTAGTGCGTCGCGCGTTTTGGAGTCCATGATCTTCTTTCCGCTCGATATGGATAGGACATCTGCGATGAAAATCAGGCTGTCGACGCCGACGAGTGCTCCATCTTCAGCATGAAAGCGCGCCGTTACCGCGAAGCTGTCCACGCTGCTTTCCCAGGCGTGAATTGAGGAGTTGCCTAGGATGGAAACGCTGCTCTCATCGGTTGCCAACCTGTAGTCCACTTCGGCCCACGCTGAGCACCAGGTCGACAGCAGCGCCACACCAACGATAAACCATCTCATCATACCACCTTCTTTCTCTCCGTTCACGTGCAGGCCTACAGGCTCTTATACAGCAGTGCGAAAAGGCCCCAGCCAAAGGCGAAGAGCACTGGCAACAGGACTTCTTTAAGGTGAAAGGGCGCTTTGTGTTTCACGATGGCCTCCTTTGCCAAGATTTTTGTTCGCTCGAATGCGGCGTCACACAGCATTATGCAAGGGGTGTGCCAATGTGAAGACACTTTGCAAAATAAAACGCAAGATCATTTTAATATGAGACTTATGAAAAAAACTTGCCCTTGTGTTAGGGGGCGTGAGAGATCGTTGTGAGACAAAGACAGCTCACATGAGACGAAAACATCACACAGCATGTGTCAATTTATAGAATGATCGATCATTTGTCCGATACGGACTTGTGTGGGCTGCTGCAGAGGTCTGGTCGCAGTAGTTATCGCTGCCGATGTGCGGTGTCGCTATCGGAGTGTGCGGCTGCTCTGTAGTGTGTCCCGAACGGGTGTGCGCGCATGTCGCATAGACGGTGCATAGCGTGGTATATTCACTACCGAAGGGGTTGCCATTTCTCGTTTGTTTGTGCGTCGAGTCGGTATTGGGTCTATTGACGAGCGAAGGTACCCATTATAATAGAGGCGTAAATCGTTCGTTATTATCGCGTGAGGGCGTCGCGATCTTTTCGCTGGGTGCCCCGGTGCACCGACGCGTTGTGCTAGGTGGTAGGCTGCCCGCTCCACATCCAGCACGCCGTGCCGTCGTTTGATAGCGAAGTAGTCTCGGTGGGCCGTGCGCATGCTGGGCGCAAATAGATGCAGTTGGCCATGCGACGCTGAATCCTCTACCCCAAGCATTGTTGAATGTCCTTTATGCGGATAGCCGTACTCTTATTTGTGTTGACCTTTTGCTGGACCTGCTTTGGCAGGGCGGCCGATCGCGTTGAAACGGTTATTGCCGAAGGCAGTATATTGGAAATTCGCGGGCGGTCCAACATAACGAGCTTTGCGTGCGAATACACCGAATTGATCAGCCCGGATACTTTGGTGCACTGGGTACTGTTGGACGATGCCGTGCGCGTCAAGCAGGCGCACCCCATTGCCCTCGGAGTCCGTGCGTTTGACTGCGGCAATCGGTTTATTACGCGCGATCTGCGGCGCACGCTGCAAAGCGACAGTTTTCCCCAGATGCACTTGCGTCTACATCAGCTAGATATAGCCGATGCGACGCCCTTTTTCGCACAGGTATATCTATCAATCGTCGGCGTCGAACGCCTGTGCACCGTGACCATAGAAGAAGTCGTGCGCGATGAAACGGGTCTGCGCGTGCGCGGTGCGGGTCAGATCGATCTGAGCGCCTTTTCCATCCGACCGGTTTCGTCGATGTGGGGCCTGGTGCGCGTCGACGAACGCATCGACATCGCGTTTGATCTGCTGATACGCTGAGACACGGCCGGTTGGCTGCGGGTGAGTATCCCGTTGTAAAGAGGCGAAAAGCAAACCGCGTCGCTCGATCCTACCTCCCCAAAGCTCTTTTTGTATCCATCGCCTTCGTTGCGGCTGAACCGCGTTGGCAATTAGGCACAGGTATTTGGTAACTGCGGCTGAATGTGTATTATTACGAGAGGCGCGTTGGGGCGCCTTCAGTCCGCGAGAAGGGCCAAGCCCACCCTCCCACAGAAGGCCTCTCACCTTCTTTCCGCCTGTAGAGCGCGGGCCCAGGCGATTTCGAGAGAGGGTGTAGCTATGTCCTATCCCATTTCTATCTCTGCTTTCAGTGATATCGCCGACCTCGGTGAAGATCAGATCCGGGAGATCATTGCGCGCGTTGGTCGCGATGATTTCACCATCGCTCTGAAGGATGCTTCCGAGCCACTCAAGGAGCGCGTGCGCCGCAGCGTGACCGAGGCGGAGTGGCAGGCCATAGCTTCCTACATGGAATGGCTCGGCCCCATGCGGCTCAGCGATGTCATACTCGTACAGCTGCAGATTGTGCGCACGTTTCGCGGCGAAACGGGCGATGAACAATTCGTATAGGGAGGGTGATATGACAACGTCACGGGAATTGCCCGGCCGCCCGAGCCTAGAGAACCTGAGGAAACAAGCCAAAACGCTGCGCCGACAGATCAACGCCGGCGCCGACCAAGCTACTGATAGGGCACGGCAGCACCTGCCGCGCTTGGGCAGCGTCGACGCGGCGGATGTGGCTGCCGCTGGCGTAACGCTGCAAGAGGTCCAGTATATCCTTGCCGTCGAATATGGCTACGGCAAGTGGCAGGACCTGCTGGCCAGCCTCGACGAACAGCGACCCAAGAATTGGCCGCGCGCGATTCCCATCCGACCGGGCTTGCCCAACCTAGAGCGCGAAGCGGCGATGCTGCATCGCGCCGCTCAGGAAGGACAACCGGAGTGCGCCCTGCGCTTTAGGAAGAGCGTCGACCGCTTGGCCGATGTGCGCGGCGACGAGATCGGCGGCGCCAGCGTAACCTTAGAGGAGGCGCGGCAGGTCATCGCCACCGATTACGGCTACGCTAGCTGGGCCGATTTGGATGCGCAGGTAGGCCGACTGCGTCCTGTGCATACCTTCGAGAGCTTGGCCGATCTGGAGGACGATGAGATCCGCGAGATCATCGTTCGCGTGGGGCGCGATCGCCTCGCCATCGCTTTCAAGTCGGTCAGTGACCGCTTCAAGGATCGCTTCTCGGCCAACATGACCGCTGAGGAGTGGCAGACTCTGGTTGATGCCACCGAGAAGCTGGGGCCCATACCGCTGACCGCAGTCGAGGCGGTGCAGTTGGAAATCCTGCGCAAGTTTCGCAGCGACGACCCGCTGGTGTGATGGATTGAGAACCGCTCGGGTGGGTGCCGGTCGGTAGCTACCTACCCGAGCGCGTCGTTTCGCAGCTTTTCTATTGCACAAATGTTACAGTCGTCGGCTTCTCACATCGGCTAAACAAATGAAGTCCTCGTCGTCTACGGTGATGCGGCTATCTGGTATATCGCCGTCACCTGTGCCCTACGAGAGCCAGTTGGTGCGATCCATGCTGCGGTATTGAATGGCTTCGGCCAGATGGTGCGGGCCGATGTGCGGGGTGCCCTCTACGTCGGCGATGGTGCGCGCCACTTTGCGAATGCGATCGTAGGCGCGCGCCGACAGGCCCAATCGTTCCACGGCCGTGACCAGTAGGGCGTCACCCGCTTTGCAGAGCCCGCAGTGCGCTTCCAATTGGCGCGGCCCCATATGCGCATTGCAGTAGATTGCTTCGCCGGCAAAGCGCTCCATCTGCCGTTGACGGGCGGCGTTGACGCGGTGGCGCACGTCCTGCGAACGCTCGCCACTTTCGCCCTGGCGCAGGTCGGCATAGTCTAGGGCGGGCACTTCTACGTGCAGGTCAAAGCGGTCGAGCAGCGGGCCGGACAGGCGCGCGCGATAGCGCCGCATCTGGGCCGGCGTGCAGTGACAGTGGCGTCGGGCATCGCCGCTATAGCCGCACGGACAGGGGTTCATAGCGGCTACTAACATAAAGCGCGCCGGATAGGACAGGCTGAACTGGGCGCGGGCAATGGTGACCGAGCGGTCCTCTAGCGGTTGGCGCAGTGCTTCGATGACGTCCTTGCGAAACTCGGGTAGCTCGTCTAAAAAGAGTACGCCGTGGTGGGCCAGAGAGGCTTCGCCGGGGCGCGGATAGGTGCCTCCGCCTATCAGGCCTGCGGCGGAAATCGTGTGATGAGGCGCGCGGAAAGGGCGCGCGGCGACGAGCGCTTGCTGGGGCGGCAGCACGCCGGCAACGGAGTGAATCTGCGTGGTATCCAGCGCTTCTTCCAAGGTGAAATCGGGCAGTATGGTGGGCAGGCGCCGCGCCAGCAGCGTTTTGCCCGAACCCGGCGTGCCGACGAAAAAGAGGTTGTGGTTGCCCGCCGCAGCAATCTCTAGAGCGCGCTTGGCGTGCGCCTGTCCCTTCACCTCTGAAAGATCTATATCGCCGGCCGTTTGCTTTGCAAAGACCCCTTCTATATCCAATGTGTAGGGCTGCATTCGCGCGCTGCCTTCGAGGACCTCGACCGCTTCGTGCAGCGTAGCTGCGCCGTATACCAGCGGATTGCCGGCCGTAGCGGCCTCGCGCGCATTGGGCGTTGGCACGACCAGTCCGTAGACGGCGCTCTGTCGCAGGCCCAACGCCATGGACAGTGCGCCGTGTATGGGCCGCACGGTGCCATCCAGCGAAAGCTCGCCGAGAAAGGCAAAGTCCGACAGGCGCGCGGGGCGTATCTGCCGCGAGGCGATGAGAATGCCCAGCGCGATGGGCAGGTCGAACGCGCTGCCCTCTTTGCGGCGGTTGGCCGGTGCGAGGTTGACGGTGACGCGTTTGCGCGGCCACTGAAAGCCGCTGTTGCGAATGGCGGCCAGCACGCGCTCTTTGCTCTCGCGCACGGCGCTGTCGGGCAGGCCGACGACGGTGAAGGTGGGCAACGAGCGGTCGGTGTCGACTTCGACGTGGACGGGATAGGCGTCGATGCCGTGCGTGGCGGCCGAGAGCACAGTGGATGGCATGGCAGCTTCTTTCCGTAAGGTGGCGCGGAAAGAGCAACAAGAACTGTGCCGGGCGGATGGGTTCTCTGAAGGCAACTGCCGAGGTGAATACGAGCACGTCACCTGCAGGTGACATGGGCGCTACGCGGATTACATGGCCATGGCCGTCCGATGGGATTTACGCTGCGATCACAGAAATCCCGTATTGCCTGATAGAGGTATCGCGGGTCACCAGCGTTAGGTCCTCTATTTTAGCCTGTACGATCATCATGCGGTCAAATGGGTCCTGATGAACCGGCGGCAGGGCGGCAACGGCTAGAGCGTGCGGAATGGTTATGGGCAGCGATAGGAAATGCTCTTCGGCCATGACCTCCTCGAGATTGTCCGGGGCATCCAATTTGCCAAGCGCCTTTTTGATGGCGATTTCCCACGCTGCAGCGGCGCTGACAAATACCAGATTATTGCTTTCGGCAATGGCGTTAAAAGCTTCTTCGGATAGGACGTTGGGATCGTCAAACCACCAGAGGACTACGTGGGTGTCGAGAAGCACATTCACGGCGTTTCACCCTTGAATGCAGCGGCTAAGCCCTCGGGCAACGGATCGAAGTCAGCGGCGACGTTGACCTTTCCACGCCACTGACCTCCCTGCCGTCGCGCTTGGCTGGGCGCGTATTGCACGAGTTTGGCAACGGGTTTACCCGCCTTGCAGATGACGACCTCTTCGCCCCGCAGGACGCACTCTATGAGCTTTGATAGATGCGTCTTGGCTTGGTGTATATTGGTGGATCGCATGAGGAGTTCCTTTGTGAAACACTATATTAGCTAACATTAGCTAAGTATAAGGTATATCGTTGGTATGTAAGAGGCAACGTCCCGTGTATCGCTTTCGCCGATCGGCCGGCGCGAGGTTGACGGTGACGCGTTTGCGCGGCCACAGAAAGCCGCTGTTGCGAATGGCGGGCAGGGCAGCTTCTTTCCGTAAGGTGGTGCGGAAAGAGCAACGAGAACTGTGCCGAGCGGATGGGTTCTCTGAAGGCAACTGCCGAGGTGAATACGAGCACGTCACCTGCAGGTTACATGGGCGCTACGCAGCCTACACGGGCGGCCAATCCACGCAGGGTTTGCCCTTTATACTTGCCTGCAGAAATAGTATCGTCCTATACTTCGTCGTGTCGCCGCATTGGACCTCCAACAGCCGATCGAAGTTATGAATAAATACCAGCAGATCTCCCTTCAGATACGCCTGTACAGCGGGTTGACGCTGATGTTCTACACCGTCACACACCTTTTTAATCACAGTTTGGGTGTGTTCGGCATCGCGGCCATGAATGCGTTTAGAGATTATTTTTTGGGTTTCTGGAGAGCGCCGCTGATCGAATGGGTCGTTCCCATCGTCCTGCTCCTACACATATTTTTCGCGTTGCAGCGGTTTTTTATCAGCCGAACGATGAGTGGTATGACGCGCGCACAGTGGAGTCAATTTATTCTGGGGTTGCTCATTCCCGTTCTGCTCTTTAATCATATCGCTGGCACGAAGGTTGTATCAAAAATTAATGGGTATACCGACGATTATTCCTTCTTCTATTTTGGTTTTCCTGCCTATGTGGGCATTATAGAATCGGTCATGCTCATCGGGATATGGGTGCACGGTTGCCTGGGCGTTTATTTCTATTTTCGATTAAAGCCAGCCTTTATCAAATGGAAGAATAGCTTACGGGTGTTGGCGTGGCTGATCCCGCTTACTTCCCTCCTGGGGATATGGGGTGCGTATTTTGAGGCACAGGAGGCCATGGAGAACGACCCCGGCCTAGCCGAGCACGTGCTAGGAGAGCGCATCCCTGACGGCACGAGCATGGAAGAAATTCTCGCGCTGGCAACCTATTATACCCTCATCAGCCTGGGCACTTTTTTAGCGCTATTAGTCCTAGCCTTTACAACTCGCTATTTCTACTTGGTTTGGAAAAAGAAAAACAAGGCCATTCAAGTTTCTTTTCCCGACCAAATAAAAACCACCGTCTTTTCTGGCACTAGCATACTCGACGCATCCATTCAGTCGCGGATTTCGCACGCCCATATTTGCGGTGGTCAAGGTCGGTGTTCTACCTGCCGCGTGCGCATAGATACGGGTCTGCAGCATATCAATCCACCCACGGATAGAGAGCTACGCGTGCTGGCAAAAATCGGCGCTCCGCCCAACGTGCGCCTCGCTTGTCAGTCCTTTCCGCAAGGGCCCGTTTCCGTTCATCCACTGCTCCACTCCGGTCGACCGGCGGATGGTTTTTTTAGAGAAAAGCTCTCCAGTGGCGAAGAGAGAGAAGTCGTCATTCTATTCAGTGATATTAGGGGATTTACTAGTTTCTCAGAGAAAAAACTGCCATACGATTTGGTTTTTATTCTCAACCAATACTTTCAAATTATGGGCCATACCATTGAAGAGAACAGCGGGTACGTGGACAAATTCATTGGCGATGGTATTATGGCGATTTTTGGCATGAGGACCGGCATTCAAAAGGCCTGCAAAGATGCACTGGAAGCGTCGAGGCTCATGTGTATTCGCTTGGAAGATTTTAATCGAAAGTACCAGCACGAGTTGGAAAACGAGATGAAAATGGGGATAGGGCTCCATTTGGGAAAGGTGATTCTAGGCGAGGTGGGATACGGCCGTTCAAAGTCCATCACCGCCATTGGAGATGCCGTTAATACGGCCAGTCGCTTTGAATCCTTAACCAAGGAATACGCGTCGCAGCTCATTTTTTCTGAAGAGATTGCAGCGCACGCAGCGTTCAATACCGAGGGCTTGGATCAACATCAGGTGCAGGTGAGGGGACGGGAAGCTCTAATGAATATTTACAGCTGTGCCAACGTCAGTGACCTAGCGAGCGCGACCGACGCTGTGGACTCGGTCGGCCCATAAGGCGCATTGATAAGCGCGCTCGTCACGCTGCCGTTCTTCACCTGTACGGCCGACGTATCGTGTAATCGATTATAGTTGGCAGCGCGTTTAACCGCGCCCCGCCACCAGCACTATATTTCTGCGCTTTCCACTTCGTCGATCATGCCGTTGACCTGATTGATCAAATCGGCTTTGAACGCCTTGAGCTTGCCCAATAGCTCCGGCTGTGCGGTGGCTAAGATTTGTGCGGCCAGAATGCCGGCGTTGGCCGCCGCGTCGACGGCCACCGTGGCTACAGGCACGCCCTTGGGCATTTGCGCGATAGACAGCAGCGAGTCCCAGCCGTCCAGTGAGTTGGACGACTTGATGGGCACGCCAATAACGGGCAGCGGGGTGTTGGCGGCGATCATGCCGGGCAGGTGCGCGGCGCCGCCGGCCCCGGCGATGATGACTTTCAGTCCTTTGCCCTCGGCGGCTGCGGCGTAGTCCATCATGCGCTGCGGCGTGCGGTGTGCCGATACGACGGTCATTTCAAAGGGCACGTCGAATTGTTTGAGGATGACGCCAGCCTGCTTCATGACCTCGAAGTCCGACTTGCTGCCCATGATAATGCCTATCTGTGCGTTGCTCATGCGATAACCTGTAATTCCCTTTTTATTTGCTGCGCGATATCAATGGCTTCGTCTACATCCGAGCGGACGATGGTAACGTGTCCCATTTTGCGAAACGGCCGCGTTTCCGCTTTGCCGTAAATATGTATGTACACGTCGCGCATGGAGAGTATGCGGCTAAACCCCTCGTAGCGCACCGGGCCTTGATAGCCTTCGGCGCCTACGAGATTTACCATTACCGCAGGCGACTTCAGCGCGGTATCGCCCAGCGGCAAATCGCAGACGGCGCGCACGTGCTGCTCAAACTGCGAGGTGATATTGGCTTCGATGCTGTGGTGGCCACTGTTGTGCGGTCGGGGCGCGATCTCGTTGATAAGGACCTGGCCGTCGCGCGACACGAATAGCTCCACGGCTAGTAGGCCCACTAGGTCTAGCGCGATAGCTAACGACTCGGCTACGTCGATGCACTGCTGCTCAATAGACGGCGAAAGGCGCGCTGGGGACAGCAAGTAGTCGAGCATATTGGAGACGTCGGACACGACCATTTCCACCGTGGGAAATGTGCGCAGCTCGCCGGAGGGACTGCGCGCGACGATTACGCTGATTTCCTGCGCGATATCGACCTTGTCCTCAACTACGCTGGGCACGTCAAAGGCATTGGCTATATCGTCGGGTGCGTCGATCACCTGGACGCCGCGCCCGTCGTAGCCATCGCGTCGGCTTTTTTGCACCACCGGAAAGTGAAAGCGCTCCGGTGTGATCTCCGCTCGCCCTTCGACCAGCTCAAACGGCGACGTCGGGAAACCATGCTGCTGGTAGAACTGTTTTTGCAGCCCTTTGTCCTGCACGATTTCGAGCAGGGCGGGTTTGGGATAGACGCGGATGCCCGACGCTTCGAGTCGCTTCAGACCCTCTAAGTTGATGTGCTCAATTTCGAGGGTGATGCAGTCGAGGTCTTTGCCAAATTGGAATACGGCCTCTGCGTCGAGCGGGTCGCCCTGCACAAAGCGACCGCAGAACGCCCCGGCCGGAGCAGAGGGATCGCCGTCCATGATGTGCACATTGAGCCCAAAGCGCATGCAGGTGGGCAGCATCATGCGCCCCAGTTGACCGCCTGTTAAGATGCCCAAGTCTCTAACGGATGTCATTGCAACACCTTCTGTGTAAAATGCTCGCGCTACATGGCGCTGTGTAGAGCAATCTAAACCGACTGCTCGTCGTGGCAATAGGGCAACGCCAGCGCGCTGCTACGTCCACTCGCACCGCTGGCTTCTTCAGCGCGCAGGCGCGTGACATTGATGCCGTATTGCCACTGCAACTAGTGGCCTACCGGCACGCCCGGCACGGTTGTGCGCACCGTGTAGACGGAGGTCCGCGCGGTGATAAAGAGCGTTTGGCCGTCCTCGCCCCAGGCGCAGTTGGCCGGCACCTCGGGTAGTTCGATTAGGCCGAGAAAGGCGCCCGCTGCATCGTGCGTCCAAATGCCCAGCGCGTTGGTGGTGTAGACGTTGCCCTGCTGGTCGACTTTCATGCCGTCGGGCGCGCCGGGGCTGTCGTGGCGCAAATCGGCAAAGAGGCGGCCGTTGGCAAGCGAGCCGTCGGCCTGCACGTCAAAGGCGCGTATGTGCTGGTGGTGCGAATCGTCGATGTAGAGCACGGATTCGTCGGGAGAAAAGGCCAGGCCGTTTGGGCGCTCAAAGTCGCTGGCCACCCGCTGCATCTGGCCGTCGGGTGCCACGCGGTAGACGCCGTTGCACGGCTGCTCCTGCTGATCGGACTGGATACCGTAGGGCGGGTCGGTGAAGTAGATGGCGCCGCTGGAGTGGACGACGATATCGTTGGGGCTGTTAAGGCGCTTGCCGTCAAAAGAATCGACCAGCGTAGATACCAGGCCTTGGTTATCGGCTACCGATACGCGGCGGTTGCCGTGCTCGCAGGCCAGCAGGCGGCCGCTGCGGTCCAGCGTCAGTCCGTTGCTATGGCCCGAGGGCTCGCGGTGGATGCGCAGCGTCCCATCGGGCGCTACCGCATGGATGCGATCGCCGGGGATATCGCTGAAAAACCAGCCATCTCCGTGCCAAACAGGGCCTTCGACGAATGTGAATCCGGTCGCCAACTGCTCTACTGCGCCATTCTGTAGTGCCGTTTTTTGCATTGCGCTAGCTCTCCCTTGTTTGCAATTGCATTGCAATGGTTTAAAATATACTACTGCGCGCCGCAGGGAAAACGCGCCTTGTGCGCGCCGCTGCGCACTTTATATAATGGGCTTATGAGCACACTTACTTCCGAAATAGGGCGCGGCGCCGGTCTGGATCGGCGCTACTTTTTCGCCTTTTTGGCCTTTCAGGCACTTTTGCTAGGCGCTAGTCTGTTTTACAGCGAGTGGGTGCCGGCCATTCTGGCCGTGGCGCTGGTCTCCGTGCTCTTTGTCGTTGGGGTGTTGGTACAGCCTTGGGTCATTGCGCCGATCATCGTGCTGACGACTGGCTTGGACAGCACGGGGCGCTTTTTTGGCGGCCCAGAAAGCGGGGGCGGCGGCTTTCACCTGACCGGTTTTCACCTGGCGTACATGCTGCTCATTGTCGCGCTCGTGGTGCAGACGTGCTTGCGTGGCCGCACGCGTTTTCCCGACTTTGAGGTGCGCGGTCCGCTGCTGGCGTTTTTGGCCTGCATTGCCGTATCGCTCACCTATTCGCCCAACCAGCCCGAAGCGACCGTCAGCTTCGTGCGCATGTGCGCGCTGGTGCTTTTTACCTATATGACGCAGGTCATCATCGATTCAAAAAGGGCGGTAGCTGCCGTGCTGTGGTCGATGGTGATCTTTACGATGGCCGGTGCCGTCATGGGGGCCTACCAGGTGATTACCGGTCAGTTCCACCTGCCGGTAAAGGTAATCACCGCGCTGGGCGGCAACGTGCCACGCGCGACCGGCACGTTTCACAACCCCAATATCTTTGCCACGTTTATGATGTGTGGCATTCTGCCCCTGCTGGCGGTGCTGCTCAATTACAAGATGAACGCCGTGTCGCGCGTGCTTTTCGGATTGGCCATTACCATCGGATTTGGTGGGCTGCTGGCTTCGTTTAGCCGCTCAAATTGGCTGGCTACGCTGGTGGCCGTCTTTGTTATTCTGTGGCTCAGCGGCAAGGTGCGCTACTTTTTCTACTTGTTGTTTGGCAGCATCATCGCGGTGTTGGCGTTAAAAGAGTTCGTGCCCTTTGCCGAGTATATCTTCGAGCGCTTCGTCTCGATATTCACCCTCTTCGAGCAATTCGGCACGGTAGGTCGCACGTCGAGCACGGCGCGCATCTACCTGATTATGGCTTCGCTCGATATGTTTTCGGACCATCCGCTATTGGGCATTGGCTGGCGCGCCTTTCCGCATGTCTTTTCAGCGTACGCACCGGCCGGTTATCCGCACTGGAGCCAGGTCAATGAGCCCCATACGGTCATCGCGATGGTGCTCGGAGAGTTGGGCATCGTCGGTTTTGCGGCCATGCTGTGGTTTTTGCTCAAGGTATTTTTCGTGGCGCTGAGCCGTTTTTATCAGATGAGAGACCCCTACCTGCGCGCGGTGCAAATCGGCATGATTTCCACCTTTGTCGGCTTCCAGGTAAACCAATCGTTTAACGGCGACCTAGCCAACAATATGTTCTGGTTCGGCGTCGGCATGCTCTTTGCCGTGCAGCGCATCGAAAGCGAAGGGCGCGAAGAAGCCGAGGCGGGGTAGGCCGCAGAGCACATACCAAAGGACGGCAGGCGTGGGGCACAGAGCCCCGCGCCTTTTTTGTTGCGTGTACTGCGCCGTCCGATTCTCTCCAATACGTGTCTACCCGGTAGAACTTGCCCGAGAACTTTCGTATACTATCAATGTCAACTGGAAATTCCCCCAAGGATGGTCCACGTGGCTCTCAGTATAAACAGCAATCAATCTGCGCTTAATGTGCGCAGAAATCTCAACGCGTCTACGCGCGAGCTGTCAACGAGCTTGGAGCGCCTATCGTCGGGTCTGCGCATTAACCGCGCCGCCGATGATCCGGCAGGGCTTTCCGTGCGCGAGGGACTGCGCGCCGAATCGTCTGGTCTGCAGGCCAGCGCGCGCAATGCCGAACAGGCGACCAATCTCATTCAGACGGCTGAGGCATCACTCAACGAGGTTAACGCCATCCTCGTGCGCATGCGCGAACTGGCCGTGCAATCTGCGTCGGGAACGATTAGCGACAGCAACCGCGAGGCCGTGCAAACCGAGTTTACCCAGCTCAGCAATGAAATTGATCGCATAGCTCAGGCGACCACGTTCAACCGTCAGGTGCTGCTGACAGGTTTTGGCAATACGGTCAGTGCGGCGTCGAGCGCCATTGCGGCCAGCGACACAACGGGTGTGACCAACGTGTCGATTTCCGGCGCGGAGGCGGGCACATTCACCTTTGTCGACGCCGGCGGTGACGGCGATCTGACGCTGGGCAACGGCACGCTGACGCAGACGATCTCGCTAGGCACCGTGCTCGATGGCGACGTCGTGGCTACGGGTACTAAGGTCGTGGCTAACTTCGATCGGCTGGGGATTCAGGTTACGCTGGCTGGCGTAGATGCGACGGGCGCGACGGGCGCTTTTACCGACGGCGGCCTAGACGGCTACGAACTCGTCGTGAAAGAGGGCACGGGGGCGAGTTTTCAAATCGGCCCCATCGACTCCAACTTTAATCGGGTGGAACTGTCGATACCGGACCTGACGGCGACGGGCACCGAGCTCAATCTGAGCTCGACTAGCGTGACGACGCAGACGACGGCGCAGTCGGCCATCACTGAGGTAGACAGCGCCATCACCCGCGTGTCGCAGGAGCGCGGCAATCTCGGTGCTGTGCAAAATCGACTCAGCTTCAATCTATCGGCGACGGAAAATCGCCTCGAACAGGTGCAGGCCGCCGAATCGACGATTAGCGATACGGACATTGCCGAAGAAGTGACCAAACTCACGCGCGCGCAGGTGCTATCGCAGGGGGCGTCCGCTTTGCTGGCACAGGCCCAGGGCATACAGGCCACCAGCGTGCTGACGCTGCTCGGCTTTCAGCAGCGGTAGGTCAGGGAGTAAACAGCACGTAGCTGACGGCGCTGCGCTCCAGCCACACAGCGCATAGCTCGCGCAGATCGTACGAACGCGATACCTCGCTATCGCGGGCAGCCGCAGGGTCGTTGACCAGTGCGCGGTCGCCCGCGTACCCGCGCACGACCAGCAGATGGCCGTCCGTCTTGCGCACGGCCCCGTCGCGCAGTTCGCCCTCTGCGTAGCGCACCGAAGCGATCAGCGGCAGTCCCGCATCCAACAACCCCTTTGCCACCTCCCAACGCGGAACGTGCAGCAGATAGCCCATCAGGCCGCGCCGCGCCGCCGCGTGCACATTGGCGGGCCAGACGCCGTAGAGGCCGCTGGGCCCGTGCCGCGCCTCGTCTATGATATCGTAGACGTCGGCCGACTTTCCGTAGTAATCCAACAGCATACTCACCGATGTGGGTGAGCATACCCGATTGGCGATATCGCTGCGCAGCTGCATTTGGCTGCGCACGGGCACCTCGTGCGCCAAGCGACCTTGTGCCGACGCCGGTATCGGCGGCCGGCCAGCCGTGCGCAGAGAGACCGACAGTAGAGCCGGCAGGTCGGCTATGGGCGTTGCGCACTGCACGCGCCAGTGTAAGATGGCGCGTTTGAGCGGGACGTCTATGCGCCAGATATCGACGTCGGCGCGCACGGCCGCTCGCCCGTCGTCCCCGCGGCCTTCGCCGTCAAACTCGCCGATTGGCGCCAAGTAGCTCTGGGCGGTATAGCCGTCGACCGTTTCGTACTCGAGCGCGCATTGGTATCCCCATGGTATATCGCCGTGTAGGGATAGACTGGGCAGCACCTCGCGCAGATCGCGCAGTGCGTCGATCGGGATAGGCTGGTGCCAGTGCGCCGGGCCGTTCTCGTCCAGCCACTGTGGCTGCGTAGGATCTCCGAGCAAGAGTTCGGATGGGCATGCGGTGCGCCAGTGGGGCGCTGCATGTTGCATTGCTAAGAGTAGGTGCGTTGGCATGAGTGCAAATATAGAGCGTGTGTGCGCGCAGACAACGGGCCGTCTATCGGGCCGAGCAGGGCGCTATCCCCACAGGTCCGCCGTGGGCGGGTACAGCGTGCTGCCCTCGTAGCGCAGGCCCGGCTGCCGATCCTCGCGCAGCAGCAGCGGCCCGTCCAAATCGACGAACTCGGCCTCCGTCGCCAGCAGGGCGGCCGGCGCCATCGACAGCGAGGTGGCGACCATGCAGCCCACCATAATGCCCATCTGCACCTGGCGGGCTTGGCGCAGCAGCGCGAGTGCTTCGGTTAGTCCACCCGTTTTATCGAGCTTAATATTGACGTACTCGTAGCGGCCGACCAGCGCGGGTAGGTCGGCCGCGGTATGACACGACTCGTCGGCGCAGAAGGGCAACGGGTGGACCATCTCGGCCAGCGCGCTGTCTTGGCCGGCCGGTAGCGGCTGTTCGACCAATGCCACCCCGCGCTGGGCGAGCGCTTCGGCTAACGGCTCGACTTCGCTGCGCTGCCATCCCTCGTTGGCATCTACGATCAGTGCGGCGTTCGGTGCGCCTTGGCGGATGGCTTCGACGCGCTCCAAATCGCCCTGCCCGGCCAGTTTGATCTTTAGCAGGGGGCGCCCGGCGTTGGCCGCCGCCGCCCGGCCCATATTTTCTGCCGTGTCAAGCGAGAGCGTATAAGCCGTTTGCACGGGCTGGGGCACGGGTAGGTCGGCCAGTTCGTATGCGGGGCGCCTCAGGCGCTTGGCCTGTAGGTCCCACAGCGCGCAGTCGAGCGCGTTGCGCGCCGACCCGGCCGGCAGGTGCTGCGCCAGTTCCGATCGCTCTACGCCGGCTTCGATGAGTGGCCGCAGCGCCTCTAGCTGGGCGACGACCTGCTCGACCGATTCGCCGTAGCGCGGATAGGGCATGCTCTCACCGCGCCCCGTGCAGCCATCGCTTGAGAGCGTGCAGACGACGACATCGGCGCTGGTTTTGCTGCCGCGCGAGATGGTAAACGCCTGCGCCAGCGGCCAGCGCTCACCTCGGACGTCGAAGCGGATCACAGCGGCAGGGCGTCGACGAGGCGGCCCGCGCTCTGCCGCATCGGATCGACGCAGGGCAGACCGGTCTCGCGCTCTAGCGCATCGAGCAGGGCCAGCGCGTCTTCCTCGCTGCGCTTGGAGGTATTGATAGACAGGCCGATCGCGCGGCAGGCGGGGTTGGTCAGCTGTCCGCAGGATTCGTTGAGGCGTATGCACTCGTCGATGGCCGGAAGTCGGTAGGTGGGCAGGCCGCGCATATGGGCGCGATCGGGATCGTGGCACAGGACCAGCGCGTCGGGCTGCGAGCCGTGCAGCAGGCCGAGCGATACGCCGGCGTAGGAGGCGTGGAAGAGCGAGCCCTGTCCCTCGACTAGGTCCCAGTGGTCGGCGTCGTTATCGGGCGACAACACCTCGGCGGCACCGGCGACAAAATCGGATATGATGGCATCTACGCAGAGGCCTTGGCCGGCGATAAAGATGCCCGTCTGGCCGCTGGCGCGGAACGTGGCTTTCATCTGTCGTGCGCTCATTTCGCGCTCCATGGCCAGCGCGGTGAACATCTTGCCGACCGAACAGTCGGTGCCGACGGTGAGCAGGCGCTTGCCGCTGCGCTTGATGCCGCCGGCAATGGGAAAGGTCTGGTCGGAGTAGCGCACGTCGATGAGCTGTGTGCCTTTTTGCCGGGCCCGTTCACCCAGGCCGGGGATAGCCGATAGGCGGCCGTGCAGACCGCTGGCGATATCGCAGCCCAAATCGATGGCCTGCAGCAGGGTGTCGCGCCATCCGTCGGATAGGACGCCGCCGCGGTTGGCCACGCCGGCAATCAGCGTTTGTGCACCGGCCGCGCGCGCCTCTTCGAGCGTCATATCGGGCAAACCAATATCGGCCTGACAGCCGGGCAGGCGCAGCTGACCGATGCACAGTTCGGGGCGCCAGCGGGCGATGCCATCGGCCGTTTTGGCCGCTAGCTGGTCCGGCGCGTCGCCGAGAAAGAGCAGGTAGGGCGATTTGAGCTGGATCAATGGAGCATTCCTCTGTTAGATGGAAAGCATAACATAGCGATTGGTCGAATTCGAGAAAATAGATGCCTCGCGTTGACGCATGAGGGGTCCATGTCGTACACTGCCTGCTGCAAATGGGTCGGAGTGCTCATATAGAAAGGAACGTCATGAAATTACAGGTGTATCAATCGTACTGGGGTATGGTGGGGCTGCCGTTTGGCGGCGATAGCGAATGGAGTATGGCAGAGAAACTAGAACAGATCGCCGGGGCGGGCTTTGACGGCGTCGAGTTTCTCATGGAGGAAAAGGCGCATCGCGATGCCATGGTGCCGCTGTGCGACACGCTAGGGCTCAAGCGGTCCAACATCGTTTTTCCGTGGACGCCGCAGGAATTTGTCGACGATATCAAGGCGGCCCAAGACGGCGGCGCATCGCACATCAACCTGCAGCCTATGCCCATGCCGCGTCGAGTGGCCGACGGCGTATCCTATATCGTGCGCTGCATGGATATGGCGGCGGCTGCCGGGTACCAGCTATACTTCGAAACGCACCGCGACCGCATGACGACGGATATGTACTTCACGCTTGATCTGATCGAGGCGGTGCCCGATATGGTGCTGTGCGGCGATCTGTCGCACTTTCTGGTGGGGCGCGAATTTGCCGGCCCACCGCTATCGGAGCAAAACCAGCAGTATATGAATCAGATCCTGGAGCGCTGTGGTGCGTTTCACGGGCGCGTTGCTTCGCGCGAGCAGGTACAGGTGCCCACGGGTTTTGCCCATAACCAGGTCTGGGTAGACCTCTACGAGAGCTGGTGGGAATACGGCTTTAAGAAGTTCAAGGAGCGTGCCGGCCAAGACGACGTAATGACCTTTGTCGTCGAGTTGGGGCCGCCGACCTATGCCATACAGGGAGCGGACGGACGCGAGCTGTCGGATCGCTGGGAGGAGGCCGTGCGCATGAAGGATCGCGTGCGCGCCATCTGGGAGCGCTGTTAGGACCTGCTCAATACGGCAATAGCCTCTAATCCCCGGTCCGCTCTGGACCGGGGATTTTTGCATGCGGTGCTCTATTCGAGCACTTCTATTTCGTCGGGTAGGTTGGGCACCATGCAGAGAAACTCAAAAGGCTCTTTGCCCTCGGTTCGGTACCAGTGCGGCACGCCGGCGGGAATGTAGACCACGTCGTCCGGATGCACTATAAACTCCCTGTCGCCAATGCCGATGGTGGCGCTGCCACGCAGGACGTACTGCTCGTGCTCAACGGTATTGGTATGGCGCGGCATGCCGCCGCCAGGTTGCATGACAAAGCGGCGCATGGCAAAGTGTGGCCCCTGCTCAGAGCCGATGAGCACCTGGCGTTGGGTATCTTTGCCGCCCCCTACCGTTTCGAAGGGCAGTTGGTCGGCGTGGCGCACGGACATGGTATGACTCCTGGATATGCGGTGGAGTGGATGCAGACAGGGCTGCGCAGCAACCTCTTGGGTTTACTGCGCAGCCGTGGATCAATAAGGCCAACCTATTCGCGCGTAATAATGGGTGACTGACTGGCGCGCTGAAAGAGATCGGCGAAATCGCCGCTGCCGTCGTCGTCGACCAGCACCGTATTACAGCCCCAATCGTCGACCGGCTGGTTGCCTTTGCCGAAGAAGTTCCACACTTGGCCGTTGTTGGTGAAGTAGACGCAGATTCCGCCCGGCCGCGTGGTCTTAATCAGGCGGCGCGGCAGCGCGTGGTCGGCCTTGTCGACGCGATACTTCTCGAGGATATGCTCATCCATTTCGACGCCCAAACCGGGTGCTTCGGGCACCTGTGCGTGGCCGCCAACAACGGGTATGCGCTCGGAGAGCAAATGGTGCTCGTAGAGTTCGTGACAGGTAATGGTTGGCCACTGGGCGTGCGTTAGCACGGCACTCAGATGCAGCGAGAGCGCTGTGGTCGGCCCCGCGCCAACCATCTGTAAGAAAAAAGGCATGTTGAGAGAGCCGGCCGTGTTGCCCTGGCGCATGATTTGCGAGACGCCGCCGCCGAGCACATAGCCGTCGCAGACGCCGCCCATTTCAATGCCTTCGCGCGGACCGATGACGCCGTAGTGGTGGGCGATGGCGCTCTCGATTTGCGTGCGAAGGTAGCGGTTGCCGGAGGCGTCTTCGCGCGGGATGGGGTCCTCAAAAATCTTGATCTTGGGAAAGGTGCGTTCCAATTCGCGCAGAATGGGAATCGCGTTGGAGGCGTTGTTGAGAAAGGCGTTCCAGTCGGCGTCAATGCGGAAGTGGTCGGGCGTGGCCTCGGAGATGCGGCGAATAGTCTCGTAGACGTCAAACCACGGCCGCGTTTTGATTTTTATGCAGGTGTAACCCAACTCGACGGCGGTGCGCGCTTCGATTTCGTATTTCTCCGGTGACATGTCGTGGTCCCAAAACGAAATGGCGCACCAGTCGCGGCATTTCGGTCCGAGCAGGCGATAAACAGGCACGCCGGCCAGCTTGCCGGCCGCGTCAAAGAGCGCCATCTGCAGGCCGGCGCCTAGGCTATCGTCCCACATCGTTTCAAACGGCGTGCGGCCGACCACGCGCTCGTGGTTGTTGACGCGCCCCCAGGTGTAGTTCTGAATAGTCTCACCCCAGCCGACGATGCCGGCGTCCGTTTCGACGCGGGTGATTTCTAACTCAGACCAGGTGTGAATGCCGGCGCGCTCCATTTCCAGGCGAACGCGATCGACAAAGGGAACTTGCAGCGTAAAGCGCTCGACGTGAGTTACTTTAGCGGTCATGTATTAGAGCCTTTTTATGAGTGGACGGGTCTGGCCGCACGCCCGCTCGTACGAGAGGCGATTCCGGCTAGGCCGCGCGCTGTGGGTGTATGCGAAAGGGGGCTAGTTTGGGTAAGGAAAGGTGCGGTGTCAAGGCGTTGGTCGGACGCGCGAATCTTGGCTATTTGCCGGCTGGATATAAGCATTTGTGCAGCAGAGGCCGATGGATTACGCGTGGCGCGTTGTGGGGCATTGCGAGGAGAAGTGCTTAGGGAAACTAATTTGCGCCGAAGTCGATATCCGGATACAGGGTTTTGGCACAGTCGGGACAGATGCCATGGCTAAAGTCTAACTGTGAGTGACGGCTGATATACATCTCGATTTTGCTCCAGTACCCGTTGTCGTCTCGCACGTTTTTACAGGAGGCACAAATGGGTAAGAGTCCGCTCAGAACCTTCACGTCGTCTATGGCAGCCTGTAGCTCCTGTGTTAGACGCTGGTTTTTAAGTTCGGCTTCTTTGCGCAGCGTAATGTCTGCGCGGGTGCCCGAAACGCGAAGCGGCCTGCCGTCTTCGGTCCAACGCATAACTTGGCCACGGTCCAACACCCACTTGTAGGAACCATCTTTGCACAACACTCTGTGTTCGTTTTCGTAAAAAGGAGTATCGCCCTTTAAGTGAGCCTCGAGGTCGGCGTATACGGCCTCCTTGTCATCGGGGTGAACGCGCTTATCCCACTCTGAAAGTCTATTCGCTATTTCGTCGTCAGCGAATCCCAGCATTGATTTCCACGTTTGCGAGAAGTAGACCTCATCCGTGATGGGGTTCCAGTCCCAGAATCCCAGTTGACTGCCCTCCAAGACCAAACGCAGGCGGTCTTCGCTGGTTCGTATAGCGACCTCTTGCTTTTTTGATTGAGCTATCGAGTCGAGCAAGCCCTCTTGAAAGGTTACCAAAGCGGCCGCTAGTGATCCAGAGGCAATAAGCCAAGCTGTGAGCGATACGGCCCACCCAGAAGGGGATAGAGCGTATTTAGTTGGGTTGAACGGGTAGGATAGATGCCCATTGACGAATAGCGCAGCTATGACAATGGTTGCGAATCCCATGAAGGAGAGGATTCCGATGGCTTCGCGGCGACCGCAAAAAATAGCGGATAAAGGTGCTATGATTACAGCAAAGCAGATTCCCCCTGCCACTAAGCCGAATTGGGCCATACCTGTAAGTGCGACGAGCGTATTGAGAATCACAATGGTTCGCGACAGGAAGGCATAAGGCAATGAGTGGCGCAAGAAGGTTATAGTCCAGTAAACAGCGGACAATGCTACATGGGCGATCATAACAGGCTGAAAGCCGATATCGCCAATTCTGTATAGGCTAGCTGCCAATGCAGGGCATGCTATAATCGACGCCACGATAAAATATACTTTGCAAATGTTTGTTCGAATAACATTCGCATCATCTAAGACGAGACGATCTATCTGGTCGTGTTGGTCGAGAGTATTTTTTTCTGAGTTCATTAGAAATGTGAAGTTGAGATATATTGCTGATGCACGATAATTGGCTACCAGTCAATAAGTAAGATAATCAAACGTTATGCCGAATAATAATAAGAAAAATCGAGCATTGTGGGAGATTGTACGTTGTTTATGGCGGGGGTTGACCGCAGGGCGCTGTGGATGATTGCAGACTATGGCAGCAGGGGTTCGTGAAAGTAGTAGCACAAACCGTCGGGTGCGATTACAAAAAACACCTGCAGCTTTTTGCCGTCGCGCTCATCGATTCGCCAGTTGCCAATTTCGACGCCTCTGGCCTCTAATTCTTCTCTCACGCCCCGAATATGGCTGACCAAAATGGCGGCGCCGTCCTGCGTGGGGTCATTGCCGTTGACGGCAAAGCCAATCTGGACGCCGTCGCGTTCGAGTAGGACCGTTGGAACGGGTGCCTTTTTGCGGCTGATCTCGACCATGCCAAAGTGGGTTGTATACCACTTGGCTGCCGCATCTATATCACTGACTGGAAGGGCGAGAACGTCTTGCTGGTAGGGAACCGCCGCTTTGAATGCGTGTATTTCCGTCATCGTATAGCCTTTGGAAGATTATGCTGCGTTGATCAATAGACACTGCTGCTTGGGGAAGACAGCACCTTCGTCTCTCACCCCCTTATTCGTTTCTTAGTGGATCCCAAGGCGGGGGGTAATCTACCTGTCCACGGACCTGGTCCAAGGCACCGTCTTCAAGCGCCAAGGCCAGGTCGTGATCAGACTGAAAAACGGTGCAAAGGTGGAACGCGCCAATAGGTGCAAAACCGAATTGCGCGTAATAGGTCAGGCTGCCCTGAACAAACGCCACTCTATAGCCGGCATGCTGACATGCGGACAAGCCCTGCTGGACCAACATGGAACCGATGCCCTGTCGTTGGAAGGCCGGCGATACGCCTAGCGGCGCGAGCGCGCATGCGCGCATGTGTGGATGGTCTACAAGGCGTACGCCGCTAAAAAAGACGTGTCCGACGAGCAGATCATTCTGCAGGGCGACCAGGGAGATATTGGGTCCGAACCCTGCCTGTGCGCGCAGCCTTTCGACGAGGTCTGCCTCTATATCGCCGGTGCCATAGGCCGCGCCGAACGTCTCGACTATGAGACCGCGGATCGCCGCAAAGTCGTTGGGTGTTTCTCGTCTGATTGTCATTTCGCCCATGTCTTATCGCCTATATATAGATCATCGCCTTGCTAAAGAGCACGGCCCGCCCGCCGATATACACCCGTTCTCCTGCATCTTCGCAAAACAGCTTGCCGCCGCGGGCCGATATCTGCCGAGCGCAAAGCTGCCGCTTGCCCAACCGGGCCGACCAGTAGGGCACGAGCGTGCAGTGGGCCGAACCGGTTACGGGGTCTTCTAGGATCGCGTCGGTTGGAAAGAATGCGCGCGAGACAAAGTCACAGTCCGGGCCGGGGGCCGAGACGATGATGCCAAAGGAAGGCAGGTTCTGTAGCAGGGCCCATACGGGCTGGCACTGAGCGACCTGTTGGTGGGCATTGACGATGACCAGATAGTCGCGCGCGAGAAAGGTCTCTGTCGGCATCAGTCCCAGCCCCTCGACCAGCGCCGGAGGGCATTCGACGCGTTCGCCGGGCCGGGCGGGAAGGTCGAGCACGAGCAGGTCGTCGCGGCGCTCTACGCGGAGCGGCCCGCTCGCGCTCTGAAAGGAAACGGCCGTCCGTGCGGGTTCGAGGAAATTGAATACGACAAAGGCTGCGGCTAGGGTCGCGTGTCCGCACAGGTCGACCTCTATCGAGGGCGTGAACCAACGAATGGCGTAGGCCCCGCTCTCACCGACGATAAAGGCGGTCTCCGAGAGGTTGTTCTCGCGGGCGATGGCCGCCATCGTTGCTTCGGGCAGCCACTGGTCCAGGGGACAAACCGCCGCTGGATTGCCCGAAAACACCGCGTCGGTAAACGCGTCGACGATGTATTGGGTCTGCTCCATGCGGCTTCTCTTATGGGCCTGGTGTGCTCAGCCGATAACGCGCATCGGCAGCAGCGCCTTGGCTGGATCGATAGCAAAGTCCACTTCTACCGAATCGTCGCCGCGGGCAAAGCGGACCT
>JAYOYH010000060.1:0-23079 GCA_038153405.1 Gemmatimonadota bacterium
CGATGGTGCCGACGCAGCCGGAAAAGTAGATGCTGCCGGTGACATACATAAAGCGGAAAGCGGTTTCGGGCAGTTGGTAGAGCGCGCCAAAGATAGCCAGAAAGGCGGCGAGGATGACGACGATGGCGCGCACCCAGTAGATCTCGCGTTCGCTCGAGAGCCCGCCCCAGGTGCCGTCTTCAGCTCGACCGCTACCCGACTTGGCCAGCATGGCTTTGATCGGCGAGATCACGTCGCGCACAATGACGCCGCTCCAGGCCAACAGATAGCTGTCGTGGGTCGACATGAAGGCGGCGAACATGCCCGCCATCATCAGCCCAGCGATGCCGATGGGCAAGATTTCGCCGAGCATCTGCGGCATGGCGTAGTGGGGGTGGAGGTCTGGGTTGGAGGTGGCGAAATAGGTCATCGCTGCGATGCCCCAGAACATCGGCACCATGGCGCGGCCCATGACGGTAGCGGCGGAAATCCAGAACACCCGCCGTGCGACCTTAGGACTTTCGGCACTGAGGGGGCGCATCATTTCGGGTTGCCAGACTACGCCGACCAAGCCGACGCAAAATAAAAATAATATCATGGATATGCCGTAGCCCGGGTTGGCGATGGGATCGAAGCCGAGGTCGCCATGCCGCGTCTGCACCGCCTGGACCATGTTGTCCCAGCCTAACTGCGGGTGAGTGAGAATGATATAGGTGCCAAAGAAAAAGCCGGCGGCCAGCAGCACAAACTGCGCGAAGTCGGTCAGCACCACCGAGACCATGCCCCCCATAAGCGTGTAGAATACGACGATGACTAGCATCACTACCATCACGTAGTTGACGTATTCCTTGTCGAGACCAGTAAAGCCGACGACGAATTTACTGCCGAGGATGGGAAACAGCCCCATGTTGAGCGTGCCGGCCAGGGTGAGAATGATGCCGCCCAACAGCCGCACGCCGCGCGTGTACTTGAGCTCGTAGAACTCGGGCACGGTCATTACTTGTAGATAGCGCAGGCGGCTGACGATAAAGCCGGTGCGGCCGATGATTAGGGTGGTGATCAGCGCCATAACGCCGAAGACAAAGGGCACAAAGCCGTAGTTGAATCCTTCTTCGGCCATGTACATGACGGTGACTAGCCCGAGACCGGTCGAAACCATGGTGGCGACGGCCATATGAGTCTTGAGGCCGCGACCGGCGACGAGAAAGTCGGAGATGCCCTTGATGGCGCCGCGGGCCATGGTACCAGCGAAGATGGTGCCGCCAATATATGCGAGCACGATAGCGTAATCAATCCAGCTCAGGTGCATAGCGCCTCCTTTGTTGCGGGGTGCAGCTAATATACGACGTCGGCGAGGGCGTGTCATTGCTTTTACGCCGGCTGGGAAATGAGTCCTTTGGTGTCGTAAACAAATGCGTCGTATATTGTCGGGGCATATGAATAAACCGATGGAGCGACGGACATGAACGCATTGTCTAGCGAACAAATGGACTTTTTTTGGCGCGAGGGCTACCTCATGGTGCCCGACGTATTTGACCGCGATGATCTGATGCCGCTGCGCGACGAGCTAACGGGCGTTATCGATGCCAAGGCGCGGGAGCTTGTAGATGAAGGCAAGCTGAGCCGGCTCTACGACGAAGAGCCTTTCGAGCGCCGCCTGACGCGCATCTGGAACGAGTGCCCGGAAATCATGCAGCCGCTGACGGGCAAGGGCGGGGGCGGCTACAGCGGTGCCGAGTTGTTTCGCGTGATTACGCACCGCAAGATGCTGGCCTATATCGAGGATTTTGTCGGCCCGGAGATCGTCGGATCGTCCGTCTATCGCATTCGTCCCAAGATTCCCTTTATGGACCGCGGCGTGGTGCCTTGGCATCAGGATTCGGGCTATTTCGAGCCGCACTGCGATCGCGATCTGATTGTGACGGTGTGGATGCCGCTGGTCGACGCGACGCCGGAAAATGGCTGTCTGCAGGTGCTGCCGCGCGCGCATCAGGGGGGCGTGTATCGCCACTGGACGGACGGCCCCAACGGCTACCTAGCGATTGCCGACGAGGATCTGCCGCCGACGGGGGAACCGGTGACGGTGCCCGTGCCGCTGGGCGGGGTGCTCTTTATGGGCAACTGCACGCCGCACTGCTCGACGCCGAACACGAGCGACGTCGTGCGCTGGAGCCTTGATTTGCGCTATCAGAACGCCGGCGTGCCCAACAACGTCGGCGAGTTGCCGGAAGATTTCACGCGCGAGCGGCCCACGCACGAGATTGCCTGCTATCCGCCGGAGGCCGACTTTGTCGTGCAGAGCCCGAGCGCGCCCGAGCGCGTGGTGAGCGATCCGGCGCGCTTTGATCAGATCCGTCAGCGCTATGAGCACACGCGACCGCAGGGGCCGCAGCGCGGCTGGGGCAACTACGCCGAGCGCAGTGCAATCGCAGAAAAATAGCGCTAGCGAATGGCGAAGAGCACCTCGACGTATATCGTTAAATCGACCTGACCCGACTCGACGGGAACAGCGGCTCCGGCCGCTTCGTCAAAGGCACCGCGCGCGTAGATGGGGTAGGAATTGGACGACTCGCGGATATCGAGCGCTTTGCCCAATTTTACGCCAGCGGCATCGGCCAGCGTCTGGGCGCGCTGGCGCGCGTCGGCTACCGCCAGCGCGCGCGCCTCACGGAGCAAGGCGTCGCTGTCCTCGATGGTAAAGCGCAGATCGTATACCGTATTGGCGCCGGCATCGAGGGCGGCCTGCAGCGCCGCGCCGAGTTGGGGCAGGCGGCGGAAGGTCACGCTGACGCGGTTGTCGACCCAATAGCCGACGATATCGCGCGTCTCCTTCTCGAAATCGTACTGTGGGCTGACGCTAAAGTTGGCCGTTTGGATATCGGCGTCGGCAATGCCCTGCGCCTTGAGGGCGGCAATGACAGTTTGCATGCGTGCATTATTGGCAGCCATCGCCTCTTCGAGATCGGCGGCAAAGGTCTGCACGCCCAGCTGCGCTAGGGCGATATCGGGTGCGGCGCTAACGCTAGCCTGGCCCGATACGTGAATGCCTTCTGAATTCCCGTCCGTGGAGATGATCGCCTTGCTCCCGCAGGCCACTAGGCCGGTGCTCAGCAGGGTCAGCAGGGAAAGTAGCAAGGGCAGTGGCATGGCGTACTCCTAGTTTTAGAATCTAAGCGAGCAGATGGTGGGCCAGCGCATCCGGAAGGCTGGCCGTTTCTGTACTATATGGACGCGAATGCGCCGGCTTTGTTCCTAGCGGTGCGCGCACAGGTGCGAGAGCGAGTTTAGTAGCGATCTTCGCTGGTCGTTATCGGACACCAGCGCGCGGTGAATAGGGCATCGATTAACGCATCGCGCGCCGTCTGGTCGTCCATGCGGCTGAGCGCCAGATGGGCGTAAAAGCGGTTGTAGCGATCTTCGTCGGCAAGGACTGCGCGCAGGGCGGGCACGGCGTCCGGCGTGCTGACGCCGTGCTGGGCTAGCTGGGCCAGCGCCAGTGCGCTAACGCGGCGCACGCGCCGGTCGGCATCCCCCAGCGCACGCACTACGTCGGGCAGTGCACTGCCCGCGGTCTGGCCCATGCGACCGAGCGCCTCGGCGGCGTTGCGCCGCACCCACCAGTGCGCATCGCCGAGCAGGGTGATCAGATGGGGGACGGCGTCGGCCGCGGCGGGTCCCCACAGGCCGAGCACGTCGCAGAGGGCGGCCCGCACCAGCCAGTGCGCGTCGTCTAGAGCATCGATGAGCGCGGTCGTGCACTCGGGCCCAACCGCTTCGATGGCCTGTGCGGCGCGCAGGGCCGTCGGGTTGGTGCCGTGGGCGTTGTCCGGCGTCTTGTCTTCTATGCGGCTTTCGACAGCGCGCGCTTCGCGGCGCAGGCTCTCCAGCAGCGCGGGCAGCGCGTCCCGTCCGTGGTTGCCCAGCGCGTAGGCGGCGTTCAGACGCTCGCTCTCCGATCTGTTTTCTAACGTATGCAGCAGCGCTTGCACATCGCCGATTGCGTCGCCGGTTTCCGCGCGGCCGCACAGCCAGTTCCAGGTGTGTGCTTCGGCGGGCTGGGCCGCTTGCGCTAGCTGCCATCCGTCGTCTTCGTGCTGCCAGGATGGGCTGGGCGGCCACTGCATGCGGGCAAACTGGAATTTGAGCATATAGCGCTTGTTGACGCTGGTATTGGCCGTGGCGCGGTGCCAGGCATCAAAGTGCAGCAGCGTGACGGTGCCCGCCTCGCCGCACAGGGCTAGTGCTTCTTCTGTCGCCTGCGCTGCGTCGGGATGGGAGATGTGCTCCCAATTGTGCGTGCCGGGCAGAATCCCCGTCGGTCCCATATCTTCTGTTGTATCCTGCGGGTAGTACAGCGCCAAGATCCAATGGTAGCAAGGATGGCGCATATTGTGATCGAATACGTAGCAGTCCTTGTGCCAGGTCTGTCCCTTGCCGCCGGGTGGGTTGAGATGGCCGTGGCGGTGAGGGTTCATAATGTAACCCGGGCCGAGCAGGCTGGTCAGCGCGCCGGCGACGGCCGGATGGTCAAAGACCTGCTTGATCTGCGGCAGGCGCGGCAGAATATTGTTGCCGACGTTGCCCTCTTTTTCGAAGACCTCTTCGAGATCGTCGTAGATGAGTTGGTGAACGGGTTGGGCAAAGTCGGCTTTCACCTGCACGTAGCCATCGCGGATAAACTGCTGCATCTGGGCGTCGCCCAGCAGGGACTTGGGATCGGTCATGGCGTTTTCCTCGTAGCGCATGGTGCGGGCAAAGATAGGCAGTTGAGCGAGGTGTTTCAAGCAAGGGGTGTATTTATGTGGAAGAGTAGCCGTTGGGTGGATTGAATGCATCGGCGATGCATCGCGGTCGCCAATTGGGGTATGGCACAGCCGACCTAGGCATTGCCGCCGTTGAATCGATCGTACAGCTCTATCTGCTCAAGTTCTACAGCGAAGTGGTCGGCCTGTCGGCGGCCTGGGTCGGCCTCGCGCTGGCTACCGCCATGGTGTGGGATGCGATTTCCGACCCGCTGATGGGCGGCATATCCGATCGCACGTCGCACCGTGAGGGACGGCGCAGACCCTATTTTATCCCGGGAGCCATCCTCCTTTCGCTGACGTTTTACCTGCTCTTCAACCCGCCTACGGCAGGCCATCAAGCGACGCTGTTTTTCTATTTGCTGTTTGCGTTCTTATTGCTCAATACGTCGATGACGCTGGTGGCCGTGCCCCATGCGGCGCTGGCCGGAGAGTTGAGCAGCGATCGCCACGAACGCAGCGCGCTCTTTGGTTTTAAGCGACTCTTTGCAACGCTGGGTGCGCTGCTTGGCCTAGTGTTGCCCGCCCTCGTGCTGGCCTACTGGGGGGAGCCAAACGATCCTGCCGCCATGGCGCGTGCGCGCAGCGTGGCCAGCGGCCTGCTGGCACCGGCCATCGTGGGCACGGCATGGCTCAGCTATCGTCTGACCCGCGGTCTGGATCGACCATCGCTCGACCGCGTGCAGTGGCAGTGGCGACTCTTTGCCAACCTGGTGTTGGAACAGCGCGAGGCGCTGCGCAATCCCCTTTTTCGCCTGCTCGTCATCGCCTTTGTCATCGCCGCCATCGGCCGCACGCTCAACGCATCCATTGCGCTCTACTACTACGAGTATTTTCTCTTGCTCAGCGAGCAGGATGCCGTTGTCTGGGTTCTACTGCCCTTTTTCCTGAGCTTTATCGCCTCTGTGCCGATGTGGATTTTCTTGGGCAAACGCTGGGGGAAGAAGCGGGCCGCACTGCTCGGCGTGCTGTCGCTGGGAGCGACGACGGCGCTGGTCTATCCGCTCTTTCCGCCGGGGAGCATTGCGCTGCCGCTGGCCTATTCGCTGTGTGGGGGCGTTATGGCTGGGGCGATCGTGCTGATGGATGCGCTCGTGGCCGACAGCATTGACTACGATCGCATCCGCGTGCGTCGCGCGCGCGAGGGACTCTACTTTGGCGTGTGGAAAATGAGCACCAAGGCGGCGCGTGCCCTAGGGCTGCTGCTGGCGGGGGTACTGCTCGACCTCATCGGCTTTCCCGAAGGAGGGGGCCCCGTTACAGAACAGGTGAGCTTTCGACTGGCGCTGCTGTTTGGGCCCGTGGTGGGCGTGCTCTTTATGCTGGCAGGTGCCCTGCTGTGGTATTTGCCGCTGGACAATGCGCTGCACGATCGCATTCAGCGCATTGCCCGACGGCGCTGGCAGGGTAGAGATTAAATCGCGTTGGAGCTGGCGTGCTCGGGTCTAACGGGCCGTGCCCGTCAGCCGGGGTCGCTTGCACTCGCCAAAGGAGACGTGATACTCCTCGTCGCATACGATCGCGTCCCCGTTAAAGCGAAAGCGCAGCACGGAGGAATAGGGCGTTTCGCAGTAGTACATCTTGAGTGCATAGGTATCGTCGCTCTCCCAGGCGCCGCTGGCCGCCACTTGGCCCATGGTGCCCTGTTCGCTCAGCGCCCAGGTATTGCGGCCGACGGGAATACGGTAGTCGACTCCCCCCTTATGCATTGAGTAGACTGTTTCTGCACCAAATTCAAACGATACGGTTTCGATTGCGGAATGGGTGGTCTCTGGACCCAGTTCTAAAGCCCCCGCTTCGGGTGCGGTGTGATCCCTTTTCAGCGCGTACTGCGCGCCGCTGATCTTTTGGGTCAGCGGCGCGTCGAGACGGCCCTGCTGGGTTGGCAGCTGCAGCGCGGCTAGCTTGGCGCGCAGCGCGCCCTCTGCGGCTGTGTCGGCGCTGAGCGGTGCGTCTTCCATAGCCGGTAAGAGCTCTTCCCAGACTGCGTCGAGCACGGCCTGCATGTCTACGACGCCGCCGGTGATGGCTAGCACGGCATCCTGTTCCGGCATGACGAGACCGTATTGGCCAAAGGCGCCGTCGCCGCGGTAGATGTTGTGGCGGCAGCGCCAAAACTGGTAGCCGTATCCCTGTTCCCAGTCGCTGTGCGGATTGGAGCCGTTGGACGTTTGGCGCGAAGAGGCGGCATCGACCCACTGTTCGGAAACGATGCGTTCTTCCTCCCAAACGCCTCTCTGCAGGTAGAGCTGGCCAAAGCGAGCGATGTCTTCTGTCGTCACGTTCAGGCCCCAGCCGCCTGTGTCAATGCCCTCTGGACTCTGCTCCCAGGTGGGGTGTTCAATGCCCAGCTTGTCAAAGAGGCGCGGACGCAGGTAGTCGATAAGCCGCTGTCCCGTCGTTCTCTGCAGAATAGCCGAGAGCATATAGGTGGCACCGGAGTTATAGACAAAGTGCGTGCCCGGCTTGTGTTCGACGTCTAGGTGGAGAAAGGTGCGGCTCCAGCGGCTATCCCCGCCGACAAATAGGCGGTATACGGTGTCGTCTTGGTGACCGCTGTTCATGGCGAGCAGATCGCGGATGCGCATGGCCTGCAGGTTGGCACTTGGTTCGGCGGGTAGATCGTCCTCGTCAAAAAAAGAGACGACGGTATCGTCGAGGCTGAGCCGGCTTTCGGCAATGGCCAGACCAATGGCCGTCGAGGTAAAGCTCTTGCTGAGCGAATAAAGTTTGTGGGGCGTCTTCGGGGCATAAGGCGTCCACCAGCCCTCGGCGACTACGTGGCCGTGGCACAGCAGCATAACGCTGTGCAGTGCATCAATCGTGCGTTCGCTGCGTTCGACAAACTCTAATATGGCGCGGGAGGAAATGCCCTGTGCTTCGGGCGTGCTACGAGGCAGCATGGTGGAATTCTCCTAAGTGTGTAAATACGCGTCTGGCCCCCACTTGGGAGGGCCAGACGCGTTAGATAGACTGCTGTAAGAGTGCCGTTGGGATCTATTTGATGAGGTTTTTCTCAATATACTCCCAGTTGATGTTCATGCCTAGGCCGGGGCGCTGCGGCACGTGCACGAAGCCCTGCTCGTCCATTGGTTCGCCGTGCTCGTGCAGATAGGGTGCCGGCTCGTCAAAGTCGATAAAGGGGTGCAGTAGGCCGCGCTCGTAGAACTCGCCGTTGTGCATAGCGCAGAGCGCGTGCAGGTTGCCGGGGCCGCCGCCGTGAATCTCGCAGCGCATGCCGAAGGATTCACACAGGTGCACCGTCTTCATCAGCGGCGTCAGACCGCCGACGTCGCCGACGCCGCAGCGGCTGATATCGCACGCACCGGCTTTGATCCACTCGGCGCGCACATACATCTTGCCCTCGCAGGTTTCCGGGCCGCAGATGGGCAGGCTGGTCTGCTCGCAGAGCCAGATATAGGACGACATGCTGTGCTCGTCCATCGGCTCTTCCATCCAGTAGTAGTCTAGCTTTTCCAGGCCTTTGGCCAAATAGAGCGCCGCTTCGCGATCGTAGTAGTGATAGGGATCTAACATCAGCGGCACGTCGGGACCAACGGCTTCGCGCACGGCGGCGCAGGCTTCGATATCGCGCTTGGGATTGGGCGCTCCTTCGTAGGGCGGCTGCCAAGTGTGCAGTTTAAAGGCGGGGTAGCCGCGCTTCATGCACCACTCGGCAAAGCGCCCGTAGTCTTCTGGCGTGGCGAGCCCGCCTTCTAGATCGTCGCCGCACATGGTCGAGGCATAGGCCGGCACCTTGTCGCGATAGCCGCCGAGCAGTTTATAGACGGGCGTGTTGAGCGCGCGGCCGGCCAGATCCCACAGGGCCAGGTCGACGGACATGATCACCTTGTCTGACATCGTGCCCATATTGAGGCGCTGGCGATGGTTGAGATCGCGCCAGATTTTCTCGCGGTCAAAGGGATCTTCGCCGACAATGGCGGGTTTGATGACGCTCTCGATGACCTGTGCGTTGGTGCCAAACCAGTAGCCGCAGACATCTTCGTCGGTGGCAATCTTGAGCAGCGTTTGTGCCACTTCGCGTTCGGGCCCCGGGTGCCCGTGCCCATCCGTATCGCGCATCGTGCGTGAAATGGTCTTAAAGCGAATAACTTCTACGTCGGTAATTTTCATGGATGCCTCCCCTATTTTTAGTATATCGTCTGCGCATAGAAGGTGCTGAATATATTGCACTGCGGCCAGTGACCCAAGGGTGAGAGCGGCGTTGGCGTGCGCGCTGCGATTGCCCTATCCTATCCCCAAGCATGCGTTGGCTTGTTGAAAAACGTTCGGAGAAAGAGACCAAAGAACGTGAAGACAGAGCCGCTCATTTTGGCCATTGATATAGGTGGCACGCAGTTTAGCTTGGCGTTGGCTCGTGGCGATGGACGCATCGTGCGCCGCAAAGTGGGCGCTACCAATCGCGCCGAGGGCGCTGAATGGATGATCGAGCAAATCCTAGTTGCTGCGCGCCAGTTAGTCGACGCGGCGGACGCGGCGGTTGGGGCCTGTGGCATCGGCTTTGGCGGACCGGTCGATTTTGCCGCGCAGCGCATTCTATCCTCTACGCACGTATCGGGCTGGGAGGGCGTTGCGCTGCCGGCGCTAATAGAAGATAGCTTGGGCGTGCCGGCCGTGGTCGAAAACGACGCCAACGTCGGCGGGTTGGGCGAATACGCCTTTGGCGCTGGCCGCGGTGTGCGCTCGCTAGTTTACTACACGATTAGCACGGGTATTGGCGGCGGCGTTATCGTCGACGGATTGATCTATCGGGGCGGCGATGGCAACGCCGGCGAATTGGGCCACTGTCCCGTCGTGCTGGATGGTCCGCTGTGCGACTGCGGGAACCGCGGCTGTCTCGAGGCGCTGTGCTCGGGCAAGTCCATCGCGCGCCGTGCGCAAGAGGCCGCAGCGGCCCATCCACGCCGAGCACGAGTGCTGCGCCGCATGGCATCAGACGGTGAAATTACGGCGCGCGTTGTATTTGCCGCCGCGCGTGTCGGCGATAAGTTGGCGATGGAGTTGGTCGAAGAAACGTGTAGCTATCTGGGTATGAGCATGGCCAGCGCGATGAACGTGCTAGCGCCGGAAGTGATCGTCGTGGGAGGCGGGGTGAGCAAGGCGGGGCGCGGGCTCTTGGTGCCGCTAGTAACGCAGGCGCAGCGCTTTCTCATGCCCGTGCATAGGCCGCACCTGAATATTCGCCTAGCGCGCTTTCCGAGTCGCTCGGTGATTATGGGCGCTATCGCTCTTGGGCGCGGGCTGCTCTAACCGCCCGTTGTGCCAGATAGCCCTAGCAGCGCTCTCGCTTCGTCGCAGGTGGCCACTTCGCGCTGCAGTTCGCGCGCTAGGCGCACGGTGCGCTCGACAAACTGCGCATTGCTGTCGGCCTTTACGCCGCGCGACAGGTAGACATTGTCCTCAAAGCCGACGCGCACGTGCCCGCCCATTAGCAGGGCGTGGGTGGTGATGGGCAGTTGCAGGGGACCGGGGGCCAGCACCGACCACTGCGCACCGGCCGGCAGGCGGTCGCTCATATCGATCAGCGCGCGCAGCGTCGCTTCAATGCCCCAGCGAATCCCCAGACACAGCTGAATCCACGGCGGATCGGCGACGAGGCCGCGCTCGATCAGATCGTTGGCCTGGCGCAGTTGGCCCAGGTCAAAGACTTCGATTTCGGGTTTGATGCCGGCATCGCGCATGCGCTGTGCCGCGCGATCGACCCAATCGGGCGAGTTGATAAAGACGCGGTCGCGAAAGTTAAGGGAGCCGACGTCGAGCGAGCACAGGTCGGGGTTGAGCGAGAGCGGATCGAGGCGGCGCTCGTCGGCATCGGGGCCGATAATATTAAATCCACTGGTCGTTAAGTTGATCAGCAGATCGCTCTCGGCGCGGATGCGCTCGACGACTTCGGCAAAGAGCTCCACGCGCGAGTCGGGGGCGCCGGTTTGCGGATCGCGCACGTGGATGTGGGCGATAGAAGCGCCCGCACGCCAGGCACCCAGCGCCTGCGCGGCGATCTCTCCTGGCGTGTAGGGCACGTTGGAATTTTGCTCTTTGGTCGGCACCGAACCGCAGACGGCGGCGGAAATAATGAGGTTGTCGCTCACGCGCACACCGGTCAGAACACGATGCTCGAAACGGCTTTGGAGATCAGCGCCAAGGCGATGGAAGACATGCCGACCAGTCCCATGCCGCACGAGTAGCCGGCCAGTAGAATCGGCGTGTAGGAGCGCCAGGTCTGCTCGCCAAAGCGCCGTTCGAAATAGTAGCGGCCCAGCACGGCGCCGATAAAGTTGGGCAGCACGAAGTGCGGCCAAGTGCTGACGCCGCCTATAAAGCCGTAGAAGATGGTGATCGGCCACTTGAGCAGCGACAGCAGGCCGAGTATGGCCCCGCTGGAGGCGACGCCGACGAGGATGTAGTCGAGGCGAATAATGCTGCGTATGAGCTCGTTGCCGCCGTCGGCCAGCGTGGACTTGGCCCAGAAAGCCTGCATGGTGGCGTGGAAGGGCCAGAACTTTTGCACATAGGGAAAGGCCGACGAGGGAATGGGGCCGAGCTTCCAGATAAAGGACCAGAAAATAAAAGAACATACGAACATGATGAGCAGCGTTACGGCGGCCAGTTTGACGACGCTGCCAAAGCGCGTGCGCGTCAGCTCTAGTTGTTTGAATACTGCCGCCTCGTATCCCCAGTTGAAGAGGGGAATGGGCGCGAACCACACGGCGGCGCCCTGATAGCCCGACAGGTAGAACGAACCTTCGCGCAGGTAGGGAAAAGACACGCCCTGCGGTGAGCCGGTCAGGCCGATCATGCGCGCGCCGATATAGGAGTAGATCGGCGTCCATACGAAGCCGAAAAAGGCACTGATCCACCAGGGGAAGTTCGGCACGAGAAAGTAGACGAGGGCGATAAAGCCCGCCGTGCTAACGGCCCAGATGCCCAGCGCCACCGGAATGGGAATATCGCCGCGGTCTTTGGGTCGTTCCTCTACTAAGCCTGCGCGCCGCGCGTCGCGCAGGTTCCACATAGTGCGGCCCACCATAGCAAAGCCCATCAGTGCTACGACAACGGCTCCGCCGATGGTAAAGCTGAGCCAGAAGTCAAAGCTGTTGGCTATTTGCGTGGGGATGGCCGACATGCCGGGTTCCCAGGTGTGCAGGACGTCCATGCTATACAGGATCGGGTTGACCAGCACGTTGACGAGGATGGATGCGGCAAACGAGCCGACGACGATCCAGAAGGGTAGGACAAAGCCGATGAGCACGTTGCCTAAATCGGTGCCGATCCCCATGATACCGGCCGGCAGCAGCTCTTTCATTGAGACGGTTAGATCGATAAAGGGAATGGGCAAAATGGTGACGGTCTGGGTGAGGAAAATACCGGACACGGTGGGGATGACGACGTAGAACAGGCCCCAGATAATGCCGATAAAGGCGCCGATGCTAAAGATTTCCCAGCGCCATCCTTCGCGCTCGCCGTAGCTTTCGGCCAGAGCAGTGGCGCCGCCGGCCTGCACCGCCGCCATAGGATAGGGCAGCTTTTCGATGTCGTTGGTTATGCGGAAGAGCACGTAGCCCAGCGAGAGGCTGTTGATCTTCTGCATGACGATTACGGTCAATAGCAGGGCGATCGGCTTGACCCAGTCGGCGTGCAAAAAGGAGCGGCCGCTCAGCGCAGGTGAGTCGCGCGGCGGCACCACCCAGTCGGGAATGTATGAGTGCAGGCCGTCGGCCTGGGGCGATTGAATCAGGTACTGGTCCCAGATCAGGCCGCCAAAGGGGCCGCCGAACAGGTCGGCGCCGGTGCCCAATTTGCCGCCCATCGTCACGAGTCCACCGGCCACCCAATAGAGAATGATGACTTCTTGGGGGCGCAGGCGCACAAAGGAGCGCTTGGCAATCTCGATGAAGAGAATCAGCGTCACCCACTCGGCACCGCCGGCCATGGATTGGCCGGTTACTAGGCCGAGGTAAATGGCCCCCGGCAGCATGATAAAGCCGACAAAGAGCGCCGCCCACAGCGTTTTGATATTAAAGCCGGGTTCAAACTGCAGGTTGTCTGGGATCAGGCGGATATCCGCGTCGTTTGATTTTTCTCGTGCCATAGGTGCGCTAATTGCCGTAGAGCGAGTGGCCCTGGCCCGGGAAAAAGGCCATGTCGATTAGGAACGAAAAGCCAATGGCGGTGAAATAGCCCATGATCAAGCCAATGAAAAAAGGCTGTGCCTTCTGGTAGAGTCCGATGCCACCCGAGCGCATGATGGCCCACTTGGCCAGCCAGGATACAAAAATGGAAAATACGATGATGGTCATCGGATACGAGCAGACGCCCACCGGCATGCCGATGGGGTGCAGTGGCCACCACGGGAAGCGATAGCGCATAAAGGTTAGCGCCCCCATGATGCCGCCGCCTATGCCCAGGTGCATCAGGCGCGTCCAGTCGGGCGCGGTTAGGGCAATTTTGCGCAGGCTCTCGGCGTAGGGCACTTTCGAACCGTCACCAAAAATCCAGCCGCCGTAGTTAAAGGCGCCAAAGGAATAACCCATGTAGAGGATAAAGGCCATCGATACGACCAGCGCTACGAGGGCCGCGGCCATAACGCAAAAAGTGACGGTGCGTCGGCTGAACTGTATATGGTCGCTTATCTTGGCGCTGTTGGCCGAGGCGACCATAAAAAATCCCTTCAATTCGTGGTGCCAGCCATAGGAAAGTCCCAGAGCTATATTGCTCTCAGGGCCGGCGTAGGGACCCAGCGTGTAGCCGACAAAGGTTTGGCCGACCAATGGTGCGCGCGAAAAAAGCAGGCCCCCTTCCATGACGATGCGCGTAATGCCCGTATAAAGTATGAGCGTGGCGAGAATAAAGAGCACGAGTGTAGCCACCGACATGCCGGAACGATACATCCAGAAGGCGATGTAGAGCAGCGCCAAGCCGCCGCCAAAGACAATGCCGCGGTAGGACATCAACTCATTGCTGTCGTCGATCTCATCGTCGCCGCGAACGGCCTTGCGCCATATGTCGCCGAGATGGCCGCGGGCCATCCATAGCATATTGGCCACCAGCACGACCATCGCGCCAAAGGATTGCCAACCGATGGCCGGATGGCCACCCAGCGTGTAAATGTCTAGGCCGGGGAGCGAGTAGCCGAAGCGGTTAAAGCTGCCAATTTGCAGCATGGTCAACACGTTGAAAAACCACAGGCTAAACGATACGTCTAAGTTGACGAAGTAGGTAAAGCCGACGATGGCCCAATTGATATTGGTATTGATCGCCGGAAAGTCGCGGCCGATGCGAATAGGGTCAGATAGGTCGCGCGGTATGGGCGGGAAGGCCGGCGTGAAGTAGGTGACGACATTCCACATAACTATGAAAAATGGGATGCCAAAGCCCACCCAGAACGCCGTTTTGCGCACGAAGCCAGGCCAGTTGGATCCAGGAGGTGGTTCGATGAGTTGGCGCGGCACTTCCATCAAGGCGTAGGGCAGGCGCTCGTGTTCGACCCACTGTTTGCGCAGGGCCGCCACGAGGCAGTGGCAGAGAAAAAAGATGGCGATGACTAGGCTCGTCCACCAGAATAGCGGTACAATCCACGCGCCCCAGGGAATGGATTCGCCGGCCGGGATGCCGTTGTAGAACCACTTGAGGGCAATGTCGTCGCGCGGCATCAGCCAGTCCTTGGCATACTGCAAGACCTTGTCCTGCCACTGGTTTTCCGGTGAGGCGAAGAATTTGGGCGCGGCGATAACGGCGATCATATAGGTCGAGGTGCCCCAAGTGGGAATAGAGGCACCGACCATGGACATGACAAAGACAATGCCCAGTTCACTCGGCGCGAGACCGGCGATCCGAAAGGCCGATTTGAGTGCGGCGTTGGCAAAGACCAGCGCGGTAAAGAGAAAGACCACGCTCAGCGGCAGATAGCTGATGGCCCACTGCGACGATTTCAGCACAAACATGCTGTAGGGCGCACCGACGTTGATCAGCACGACCATAAAGAGGCCGATGAGAAAGGCGCGCAGCGGAAAGATCATGCCGATACCTCTGCCCGATTAAAGGCGCCGTCGACTCTGCCCTGATAGTCTTCGCGAATGCCCGCTGGCAACGTGCGCCATACGAGAAAGCGTTTGCGCAGCACGTTGAGAAAGTTGCGGTTCATGCGCTGCCACGAAGCGATGTCGCCGCTGAGGCGACCGATATGTACTTCGATCATGTAGATGTTGTGTTCGCCGGTGGGAATGGCGTGTAGCGTTACGTCCTGGCTGATGCCCAAGTCATAGGGTGCCAGCCAGGCTCTCATGGCAATAGCGTAGGCGGTGCCGTCTGAGGTCTGCGTCGAACGGAGTGCGACATCGCGCGCGATAAAATCGCCGACGGAGCCCTCGCCATAGGCGTCAAATACCGTCTTCAAATAGACATACATGCTCGGCACTTCGGCGCCGCCGACCGTAAAGGGAAAATCAAAGCGCCAGTCATCGCCCTGCGGAGGTGGGAAACGCCACTGACGGGTCACGTCAGGGACGGCCATATTGGCGGCCAAGCGCGCAGGGTAAAGCGTCGAGATGTAGACCGTTAGAATAACGATGATCGTAGCCCAGACCGCCGATAGCGACGAGTAGTTAAGCGTCAGGCCGCTGAGCAGTTCGTACTGCACGATAAACAGATAGGATACCTGGCCTAGCAAATAGCCGGCAACGGCGCCAAAGGTAGCAAAGACCGTCGACTCGGCGAAAAACAGCATGCCGATATGGCTCGGAGCTAAGCCAACGACGCTGTAGACGCCAATTTCTTTCGAGCGCTCATAGACGGCTCCCGTCATGGTATTGACGACGATAAGGGCTGCGATGAGCACTGGAATAAAGAGCTGTCCGGCGCCGCTGATCTCCGTGGATCCGATGGAACTGTAGACGACTACGCGGTCCTTTTGGCTGACAAAGAGCGTCAGCGCCACGCGCGTCATAAAGGATTCGACGCGTTCGACAAAGGCATCGGTTGTGCCCGGAGGAGCGGCAATGGCGATCGAACGCAGTTGCCCCTCCATTTCCAAGACGATCTCATAGGGCATAAACAGCGCGTTTTCCGGCGCCAAATGGCTAAAGCTCTCCAACGGGGCCGAGGCCTTGGTTCGCGGGTCTTCCGTTGCCTCGCGCGCGATAAGGCCGGCATCGGTAACCGTGTCGACGGGCGTTAGTGACTCACCGTCGAGATCGTGCAGCGCGGCTAAGCGCTCGGAATCAAACAGGCCGATCACGGTGTAGTCTTGGGCGAAGAGGCGGACCTGAGCTCGGCCAACGTCTTCGGCTTCAATGCCGAGCAGGGCGGCCAGTTTGTCGGGCAGGAGCACGACGTGGCGCTCGTCTGCGGCAAAAAAGCGTCCGGCCGTCAAGTATTGATCAATGCCGGTAACGCGCGGCTCGTCCGGGTGGAGGCCGACGATGCCGTGCACAAAGCTGCTCTTGCTCCTGTCGGGAGACTCGATGTCGATATAGGCCTTTTCCGACTGCACCTGCGATAGATACCAGGCGCGCGGAACGACCAGCGCATCGGCGGCAAAGGCGCTGCGCACGTAGTCGAGCGTCGATAGCTGCATGCCGCGCCACGCTCGTTCGCGCACTAGCGCCCCCTCGTACTGCGGCTTGGTATCGCGCGGCAGGCGATAAAAATCCAAGCTTGATTTGACGGATGTAAAAGAAGACACCGTAAAGGTCAGCAAGGTCAGCGTGATGGCTGTCAGCGCGGTGCGCAGGCGGCGTTTGCTGAGGTTGGAAATGCCGAGCAGGATGGCGGCAAAGCCGGCGCTGACGCGCCCGACATCGGTTTCGTGCATGCCGGCGGCAGCGCCCTTGCGCTTTTGCAGCATGTCCTTGAAGCGCCCGATGACGATAAAGACGACCAGCAGGCCTAGAGCTAGGATGACAAAGGCTAGGAAGATGATGTAAGGAGAAGAGCTAAGCTTGAACGCGGGGTGCAGCCAGCGCAGCACGAGAAAGATGCTGATGAATATGCCAGCAAAGGCGATGATCTGCTTGCGAATTTCCGGATAGCCAAAGAAAAAGCGCTCGCAGAAAAACGAGAAGGGCAGAATGAGCGCAAAGTAGAATATAACGGCGCGCACCGTGTCGTTGGCCGTCGACTTAACCTCCGGATAGATGCGTGCCTCGACGCCGAGGGCGCGGCGCACGGCGCTCTTGTATTCGCTGTAGTTGAGGTCGGCCAGATGGCGCTCGGCTTCGAGCAGCGCCGATCTGGCGCGCGCGTGCATTTGCTGCAGCTCTTCGACGATGATTCCGTGGCGCTCTAATTGTTTAATGCGCGCCTCGTCGATGATCCACATATCGCGGGCTGCCTGTAGCGACGGGTGAAATAGCACGTTTTGCGCTGGGTCAAAGCCGCGTCCCTGCGCGCGCTCGATAACGCTTAGGTCGACCGTAGACGGATCGAGCGGTTGCTGCAAAAACGCTCTGTCGGCATTGGTTAGCATAAAGCGCACGCCGGCCAGCGCGCTTTCGCCGCCGAAGGCCCCTTCGCCGGCGAGGATCTTAACGCGGCTGTCCTTTTCGGCAAAGACGACACCGGCCTGCACCACGCGGTCGGCGAGGCCCGACTGGTTTTCAATGTAGCTGAAGCCGAAGGAGCGCGGCGCCGCGTCGTTGCTGCCGAGCACGTTGATGCGGTCCATGGCCGATAGATAGCGCGGGTCGACCACTTCCAAAAAGCTGAGCGCTTCGCACTTGAACAGCACCTGCATCATGCGATTTTCCCACCAGCCGTAGGGCTGCATGCCGGGGTAGGTCTTGTCGCCCTCTTCACCTAGGTCGGGCGCCGAGACAATGCGTCCATCGCCATCCAGTTCAAAGGCCTGTATGCGGTTGGAGAAACGGTTGCGCATGATATCGAAGCGAAAAAACCCCGCCGAATCGCCCTCGCTGTGCGCGCGCGCGGCGATGAGCGTGCGCACGCCGGCGATTGAATTAGGACCGGGCTGTAAGTAGGTGACGAGCGCATCGGCTACCGGCGCTTTGGGCACGGCGAAGTTGACGTCGCGGTCAAACCAGTAAATGTAGCCTTCGAGACTGTGCCCCCAGTCGCGCAGCGATAGCTTGGTATCGTTGAAAAATTCTGGATCGGCTGAGGCCTTCAGCAGCAGGGCGGCCACCGTGCGCGCCTGCTCCTGCAGGCCGTCGAAGTCCATAAACTCAATGCGGTCCAGCGGCGTGTCGGCCAGCGGCCGCAGCTGGTTGGGCGTGACCAATGAGATGGCCTCTTTGCCGACGAATACAACGGCCTCGCTGTCGAGAGCTAGGCGCACCGGCATGTAGTTTTTCCATATGCGCTTAACCGGCGCGACGGCATCAATATAGCGGCCTGAATCGGGAAAGACCTCGGCGGAGTAGTCGGCAAAGTGCTGTGAGTAGGGCGCCATTAGATTTTTGAGATAATCGTCATTGCCCCAGTTGGAGTTGTAGAACGTGCCCATGGCAAAGCTGGCCACCTGTTCGCTATGCGAACTGAGGTCGAGGCCGACGAAGAGGCGAAAATCGATCTCAGCGCCCTCTGCGATACGCTCGCGAAAATAGGTGCTCTTGCGCGCGTGACGCGCTATAAAGTCGTTGATGCCGGCCAGGCCTTGAAAGTGACCTGGCGTAGCTAGGAAGAGCACGGTGTAGCGCGTGCCGTGCTCCTTGAGCAGGCGCGCTGTTTCCAGCAGAGTGGCGATGCCGCTGGCGCTCTCGGCGCCGGGGGCCAGCCCCGGAACGACCGACATCGCGTCGTAGTGCGCCTGCACGACAAGCACCTGGTCTTTCCATTTCTGCACCTGCTGGCGCTGACCGCGCGGCATTTCTTCGTCCAGACCGGGCAATACAGCGTAGATATTGCGCGCCGTGGCCTGCTCCCAGTCCATGCGCGCTTCCAAATGCGCCTGCGTATGTCCGCTTTCTATCTGCGTGCGCAGGGCTTGTACTTCTGAGCTCTCTATCCAAAAGCGCGGAATATCGACCGAAACCTGCAGAAACTTTTCCGCTGCCTCCCCGCGCGTAACGCGTCCGTCGTCGTAGAAGAGAATGGCGCGCGCGCCTAGTGCGCGCACTTCGACGTAGTTGTTGCCCGAGCCAAAGGCCATCAGGGCAATGCTGCCGTCAACCTGCTGTCCATCTAATTCGGCGAGCGTGCCGCGGCCGGTGTCGATCAGGTGGCCATTGATGCCGCCGGAGGGCAGCGTCGAGGTGCGCACGCCGTTGGGCCACAGGGCGTGCAGTGCGTAGTGCTGGCCGGAAGGCAGGCGCAGATGCGCGCCCTTGTCCATGGGAACCGGTAGATCAAAGTGTTCAGAGGTAATGTCTTGGAGGCCTATTTGGCGGAACTGTTCTTCGACGTAACGAGCGGCGGCGACTGCGCCTGGATAACCTGTCACGCGCGAAGGATAGGCACTTAGGACTTCGATATGAGCGCGCAGATCGCTTGCATTCAAGCGCTGCACGACGTCGTACACATCGGGGTCGCTGACGTTGACTATCGTTTCGCTAAGCGGTTTCCAGCCTATGGCCTCTTCGATATAGGAGGAAAGGCGCTCGGGGCTGAGTGCCGTTACCGTCAGCAGAAAGAGAACGGCAATCGCAATGAGAACTGCGCGTTTAATTGGCATAAGCATGCGCTGTGCGCGCTGTAAGTGCGGCGCACAGCGTCAACAATGAGACCGGTGTGACGAAACGGCTATATGGGAGTGCTTGAGCAGTGATTAGTTAGCCGCGAGTTCGCTGAGGTTCTTGACCTTCTTTAGCTCGCGCTGAAAGCGGAACGCGAGATCGATTTCCTCGACGGGCTCGTTGCGGTAGTTGTAGCGCAGGCCAAAGTCGGGTATGTGGAATACGATGGATCCAACGTCATTGTGGATTTTCGAAAAAATCACGTAGCCCTCGACATCCTGACCCGAAAAACAGAACTCATCGTCGGGATATTTGGACTGGTTGACGATGTCGCGGCGCTCGTCATAGCGCAGGTACCCCAATCCGTTAAAGGCCAGGGGAAAGCGGCGATAGTACTCTTCAACGTCGTAGGCGCCCCACGGGAAGTACTTGCGTCCGTTCGTCGACTCGACGACAATTTTGAGCGGATCGAGCTTTACTTTCGGATATTCGTAATTTTTAACCGTAATTTTGAACACGGACAGGCGCTGCGGCGATTCGCCCGTTTTGGGATCGACCCAGTTGCCGTAGGTAAAGGGCGTCGAGGGCATCTCGTCGCCGGGACCGCTGGCGTCGCTCGACTGCGCGGGGTACTGTCGGTTGAGCTCTTCGTCGGTCATGGCACGCACGGAGACTTCCAGGCGATTCTGTACAAAGGTGACGGTGCCGTCGTCGAGTACCTGCATTTGCGTCCCTTCGCCGCTCTGTTGCTGGGCAACTTCAGCGGGTTCGAATTTTCCGGGGACCACATAATGCCCACATCCAGTAACCAGCAGTAGGGACAGCGACCAACCGAGTCCAAGTGCCATTTTAAGCGTGCGCATTGGAGATCTCCTCTCAGTGCCTTGTTCACATGTCAATCGGGGATGTGCTCTGCCGTTGGCGGGCGACGAATTCCCGAAAATTGTCTTCTTCCATCTGCACCTGATCGACTGATTGCTGGCGCAGATTTTCTATGAATACCTCAAATATGGGTGCGGCTTTGGCCTCGCGCAGGTCGCGACTAACCTGGACGCTAAGCGTCTGAGCGTTATTGGCTATCGGGGCATAGCGCTCCCTGTTTTGCTCGTAAAACGCGCGCAGCTCGTTCTCATCAATACGCACTTGCGAGTAAATATCGCTCTCCCACATAGACTCGAGAATTTTTTGCTGCAGCACCTTTTCCCGATCCTCTATCAGCTCTTCATACAGGCCCTTGCCGCGCGCTTCTTCGGCCAGAATTTTTTCGGCCACGTACGCGCGGGTGACGCGAAAACCCAACTCCGTAGGCGTTGCAGCAGGCGCTGAGTCGGCTTGCTGCAAGCGCTGTATGGCTTGCTGATACTCGGCCAGCGTCCATTCGCCCGCATCGCTTTTGAGCAGGCGCAAGCTAGGTGCCGCGTCGCCAGAAAGAACCTGGGCCAGCGCTGCCGTATCGATTTGCACGGCGTGGCGCTCGGCCAGGCGAGCGAGAAAATTAATATTGGCATCCTGCTGGCGCTGGCGGCGCAGCGTAGTCTCGACGAGTTGGCGGCGCTGTTCCAGTGCTACCTGGCGCTTATCAGCCACCTGCACGAGGAGATAGCGGTCCTCTGCTTCAATGAGTTCTACGGTGCCCTTTTGCAAGAGAAAGAGCGGTGCATAGCGCGCATCGACCATGAGCGGATTGAGCCAGTCGGTGGCCATCGGCCGCATCGAATAGCTCGATGACAGCTGGCTAAACTCCATGCCGCCGCGCAGCTTTTCCAATAGCTCGAGCGCCTTTTGCCGCTCTTCTATGTCGACGCGCTGCAGGCGAATTTCGCTGCCGGCGCCCGTCTCATCGTAGAACGAACGGAGTTCTTCATCCGTCCAGGACAAGCCGTCGCCCATTTCTAGCTCAATTAGCTTGGATACCAGGCGATTGCGCTCCCACGCCTGCACGGCATTTTGTACGCTGGCATCTTCGTGCAGGTTGCGTCGCCGCGCTTCTTTCATCATTAACTCGCGGTCTATGACCAACTGAAACTGCTGGCGCCACTGTTCGAGCGTGAGCGCTTGCGCATTGCTGCCGAGTCGCTGCAGCACCTCGCTGAAATCGCGCTCTGTGATTTCTCGCTCGCCCACCCGCGCGAGGACGGGGTCGGCAGGTGGGGACGGCGCCTCTTCCTGCGCACACGAACACAGGAGCAAGCCGCAGAGAAGAGCGCCGAACGGCCGTTTAAATAGCAAACCTTAGAATCCCCACCCTCTCCGTTCCGCCGGGCGACCGCCGAGGCGTTCCTGTTCGATACCGGCAAAGAGCTCGATAAAGGCAATGGTATTGCTGACATCGAGATCCTTCAGGTTGCCGTAGTTAATATCGTTGACTTGGAAACCAATGTTGGAGGTGATGCTGTATCCCTGATACTGCACCCGGTTGGTGTACTGCGCGGTAAAGACCTTGCCGACGAAATCGTCGACGTACTCGGGCGGGAGCGGGTCGGGGATGCGCTCGGCGTTGCGGAATATAATGGTCTCAACGCCGACTTCGACGCGGCTCTTGGTCAGGACTGGAAATACGGCCGAGATAGAGAAAATTTCGCTCAGGTCGTTGATCTCCAATAGGGCGGGACGCGGCTGCGTGCGACGGCGCCACATGCTCTTCCAACGCGGAATCAGCGTGACGTTGCCGATGGGGAACGGATAGTCGGCTTTGTTGATGACGCCGATAAAGGTGCTGTCGTCAAAGTTGCTACCCGCCGTCGCATCTTCGGCGCGCTGTTTGTAGTGGTCAACGCGGAGCTTGTTGACGAAGGTCAAATTGCCGCGCGTGTACTTGTAGCCGAGGTAGCCCTGGTTGACCAAAGCATCCTGGGTAATCAGCGGATCGTCAAAGGGCTGCAGGCCGCCTACGGACCCCGGGCGCTGCACCCACTGCAGCAGGTTATCGGGAATATTGTCCTTGACTAATTTAATCATGTAAAACGCATCCACGCGGCCAATGCGCGCCAAGTCCTGTTCAGAACTGAGCAAGAGAAAGCTGGTTTTGGCGCGTTCGTTTCCGGCGATGAGCCATTCGCGGCTGCGGCCTATAGTCATATTGACGCCTGGGTATATTTCGGCGCCGCCGTACATGTTGTAGCCGCGGTGGCCGCGCTTGTAGGGATAGTCGGCCTCTTCGTCGTTTTCAAAGCGGTCGACTACCGTGTTGTTGTTCATATCGACGCCGAAGAGAAATTCCGGCGGGTCAATGTAGTGGCGCAGGAAGGGCTCTTCGTAGTCCGGCGTCAAGTTGCTATTTTCGTTGAAATCGGAGATGAGGTCGTTGTTTTCGTCGAGACCGGGAAATATGGCGTTGTCCCCGCCGCCGCCGCCAAAGCGCGGCCAGTCGACGGCTTGGTCCTGGTCGTCGTTATCGTCGATATACTCAAACCAGTTCTGGCGCTGGTTCTCGTAGTCGACAAAGTCGTTTTGGTCGGTGATATAGCCGCGCGTAGTGTAGTCGTGATCCATGCTGAACGCTTCGCTATAGCCGAAGTAGCGGCCCGAACGCTTGGTGGCGTTGATAAACCAGGCGTCGGCCTGCTGGTCGCTCAGCATCAGGTTGCTCAGCTTTTGCACGTTGATGTTGGGATAGCGCTGGAACTGCGCGTTGCGCGCAAATTCGCCGC
>JAYOYH010000061.1:0-22631 GCA_038153405.1 Gemmatimonadota bacterium
CTGCGACCTTTGGGTTATGAGCCCAACGAGCTACCAGGCTGCTCCACCCCGCATCGCAAGTAAACAATCTAACGCACGATACGATATCGCGCAACCCCTGTGCTATTACTCTTGGCCGTTTGCCGGCGTTTCGAGCCGTTTGAGTTGCACCTGGCCGATGCGCTGGCCATCCACTTTTAAAATCGTGACTTCGAGGGAATCGGCCTGAAAGCTCTGGCCCTCGGCCGGTATCTGCCCAAGGTGATCGAATATATAGCCGCCCAGCGTTTCAAATCCATTGTCGCTAGGCAGGTTGATCCCCAATAAATCGTTGATGTCATCGATATCGATGCGGGCGTTGGCCAATAGCGTTTCGCCGGGCGCGACCCACTGAAAAAATTCTTCCTCGTCGTCGTCGTATTCATCCTGTATATCGCCGACGATTTCCTCCACTAAGTCTTCCGTCGTTACCAGACCGGCCGTGCCGCTGTACTCGTCGAGAACGATGGCCATGCGCATTCTATTGCTCCGCATATCGTTGAGCAATATATCGATCTTCTTAGTCTCCGGCACGTAGTAGGGGGCGTGGATGAACTCAATGGTAGCCGACCCTTCGGGTGCGTCTATGAGCTGCTTGAGTGGGGTCTGCAAGTCGACGCCGCCGTTGTCAAGCAGCAGCAAGTGCAACAGGTCTTTGGCATAGGCAATTCCGCGAATCTTATCGAGCGACTCGTCGTAGATGGGCAGGCGCGAGTGGCCTTTTTCCTTGATCTGCGTGATCAGATCATAGAGCGTGGCCGACTGCTCCAACGCCACCATATCGACCCGCGGTACCATGACTTCGCGCACGATGCGGTCGTGGAAACCGAACACGCCCTGAATCATTTCGCGCTCGCTTTCCTCGATGACGCCCGACTCGCCCTCCGACTCGACGATGCTGCGCAGTTCCTCTTCTTTTTCTGCGCGAAAGTCTTCGTCGCTATAGTCGCCCGATGTCAGTTTGTCCAGCAGGCCGGTTAAGGGAGCAAGAAAGGCGTGCACGGGAACAAAGGCCATCGCCAGAGGCGCGATGCGGTTTTCTTCCCCCTCCTCGTCAAAGCGGAGTCGGCGCGGTGCCGAAAGGACCAAAAAAACGGCAAATAGCGCGCCCAAAAAAGACGTAGCCAAGCTGTAAGACGGCGGCAGGCCATTGGCCGCATAGAGCGGGTGCACTATGTATAGGAGGGATAGCGAACAGCTTATGACCCCAAAGGCTTCGCCGAGGCGGGCCATGAGGCGCAGCCTGTGTCTGGGCTCATATATTTTGAGCATGGCACGGGCGCGCGGCACGCCGTTTTCTACCAGCTTTTCCAGCGATGAGCGAGACAGCAGAATAAAGGTAGACTCATAGCTGGCCAGCAGGAAGAGTTCGAGAAGAGCGAGTAAAAATACAGCTGAGGCAATGAGCTGCCAAAACTGCAAAGGGTCAGCTTGCGGAGGTTCCAAGCAGGAGACTCCTTTCGGGAAAACTGTCGACCAAGACAGTCTAGGTTGGCAGTAGGCCGAGCGCGTCTAATATTTCGTCGGTCTCCCGTTCCATGCGCTGCAGCGTTTCTTCTGTTTCGTGATCCCAGCCGCTCAGGTGAAGCAGGCCGTGGACGAAGAGGCGGGCCAGTTCTTCGGAAAGCGCCACGCGCATTTCCTCAGCCTGACGCCGGGCCTGTTCTACGGATATATAAATTTCTTTGTAGGCCGTTTCATCGCCTTCATCGATTGGTAACGGTGCTCCAAGATCAAAGGAGAGCACGTCGGTTGTGCGATCTTTGGCCCGAAACTGGGCGTTGAGTGCGTGCATATGGGCATCGTCGGTAAGGACGAGCATAATCGATCCGGTTAACCGGTGGCGTTGCTGGACCCGCTGGGCGAGTTCGTCAAATGTCGCACCCAACTCCGGGGAGATGGCATCGTCTTTAATCGAGCACTCGATGTGTAGAATGGGCATGGGCAACTAGTTGCGACTGATCTGGGTTTGGCGCGCCAACTGGGCGCGTTTTTGCCAAGGATATTCTACGCGCCCGTGCAGCGTGCCCATCAAAACAGGTATAAAGCTATCTTCGATCTTGTGCAAATCCTGCAGAGTCAGCGCGCACTCGTCGAGCTCGCCGGCGGTGAACTTTTGCTGGATGATATTGCCGACCAACTGGCGCACCCTATTGGGGGTCCGCTCGGCCAGGGTGCGCGCGGCTGATTCTACCGAATCGGCTAGCATGAGAATGCCCGCTTCGCGCGTTTGCGGGCGAGGTCCGTCATAGCGGAAGTCGTCTTTGCGCACGCCGCCGCTGCCCAGCTCGATGGCCCGGTTATAAAAGTACTCGATGACCGTCGTGCCGTGGTGTTGCGGAATGAGATCGCAAATCGATTTCGGCAGACCGTGTTCCTCGGCTAGCTCGAGGCCGTCTTTAACATGCGATGCAATAATGAGCATGCTCATATTCGGCGTGAGGTGGTCGTGCGGGTTCTTGCCGCCCCGCAGTCCTTGATTTTCGCTAAAATACTCCGGTTTAAGCATTTTGCCAATATCGTGATAGTAGCAACCAACCCGGACCAACAGCGCATTGGCACCGACCGCCTCGGCAGCGCTTTCGGAGAGATTGGCCATAATCAGGCTGTGCGTATAGGTGCCGGGGGCGCGGATGGCCAGCTCGCGCAGCAGGGGACGGTTGAGATCGGATAGCTCAAGCAGGGTGATGTCGGTCGTGATGTGAAACGCGCTTTCGAATATGGGCAGCAGACCGATTGTCAGAATGGGTGCCGCTACGCCCGTAAAAATGCCGGGCAAAATATGTCCGTACATAGCGTCAAGGGGAACAAAGCGCAGCAGGTCGGTCGCAGCGATGAGCAGGGTATAGGAAACGGGTAAAAAGATCATCGAGCGGTAAAACTGGTTGCGATGGCGCACGTGGCGCACGGTGTATACGGCGACGGCCGCCGTAAGGGCGCAGGTAAGGGCGATGTAATAATCGCCGAAGAGACTGCCGATAAAGAGCGCTAGGACAAAGGACAGGACTAGGCCGGTTTGCGGCGAAAGCAAGATGGTCGCCAGCATGGCGACTAAGGGTGTCGGGACGAGAAATACGTCCAGCTCGTGCGCTTTGATATAGGCACCGATCGCCGCGGTGGAAACAGTTAGTATGGCCAGCAGGAGCAGCTGAGAGGGCTGGTTGAAAATGGCCAGCTCGCGCGTGGCCAAATAGTAGCCGAAGACAAATACGAGAAAGGCGGCAATCGTCGCCGAGGCAACTATTTGCAGAAGGCGCTTGATGGGGTTTTCGGCTTCGCGCTCGGCGACGCGCTCGGCCAGTGCATCAAGGGCTTCTATATGGGCTTCGCTGATCGTCGCGTTCTTTTCGACGATGGTATCGTCGGGCGCGTAGAGGCGTTTAATGCTGGCCACACCCGACCGCGCTTCGCCGCGCAGGCGCTCCGTTTGCACCGCGTCGATGCGCAGGTCGGGTTTGACGAAAAGCGATAGGAGTTCGTGAACGGCCTCTACGGCATCGCGCTCTGAGATGGTGCGATAGGGCGCGATAACGTTCATCATTTGGCCCTGTTTGAGCTCCTCCTCGCTGTAGAGCAACCTGCTGTCTACCGTGCGCTTGTCCAGTCGCACCGCCGGGGTTGGTCCGGCTAGGATAGACGCTTTGGAATCGATAATGCCCGTCGTGTAAAAATTGGCCAGAATTTGGCGACACACGGCCTGAAAATCTTCGACGTAGGGTTCGCTCGATGTCGAGAGAACGCGCATCAGCGTATGGAGGGCATCGACGGATAGCGAACCTATAATGTGCGGTAGGGCCCTCTGCAGATGGCGCTGTTTGAGCGAATCGGCCATTTGCACGCGTATGGCCGGCACCATGATGGCAAATACGGAATCCAACTGCGCCAACTGGGTAGTGCCCACCGCGGGTGAGTGGATTAGCACGGTTGGGATGCCCGCTTCGACCTCGTCGCGCTCGCGCGCCAGTTCGCTTGCGCTTTTGGGCACGTGAAAGAGGAACGGGGCTTTGACGCTCTCCTGCGCCGTATTGCCGACGCGCAAGACGGGGATGTTATAGGGCCGTTGGTATGGGGAGAAATAGGTCAGCAGCGCGATGACGATGCCCGCCAAGAGAAAGCGAAACAGCCCCAGCGTATGGGTAGACCAGGGCATGCTCTGGTGTGCGGAGTGTCTGCCGCGCGGCATGGGCAGCCAAGAAGGGGCCAACTGACGTAGATTCATCGGAATAGAAGACTACCTGTTCGTTGGGTTCGACGGCGGCTCGTAGCGCTCGTACGCCTTTATGATTTTCTGCACCAGCGGATTGCGCACGACGTCGCCCTCGTTGAGGTAGACAAAAGACAAGCCGTCGATATCGGTCAGTATCTTGGGGGCCTCGGCCAGGCCAGAGGGCTGGTCCTTGCCCAAGTCGGTCTGCGTGATATCGCCGGTGACTACCGCTTTGGAGTGTGCGCCGAGGCGAGTGAGAAACATCTTCATTTGCTGTGGCGTAGTATTTTGCGCTTCGTCGAGAATGATAAACGCATCGTTGAGCGTGCGCCCGCGCATATAGGCGAGGGGAATGACCTCGATCACTTTCATGCTCTGCAGTCGCCCTAGCCGCTCTGGCTCCATCAGGTCTTGCAGGGCATCGTAGAGCGGGCGCAAGTAGGGATCGACCTTGTCTTCAAAGGTGCCGGGAAGAAAGCCGAGTTTCTCGCCTGCCTCCACGGCGGGGCGCGCCAGCAGTATGCGCGAAACCTGCTTTTGCCGCAGTGCCGCCACCGCCATGGCGACGGCCAGGTAGGTTTTACCCGTGCCCGCGGGGCCAATGCCAAAGACGATATCGTTTTGGGCCATGGCTTCTAAGTAGCGTTTCTGTCCGACCGTGCGCGCGCGGATGAGGCCCTTGTACGTGCGCGCCGTCCCGAGGGCATCGGCGCCTTCTTCAAAAGGGGGCGGCAGCGGGTTCTGCTGGATGAGCTCGGCAAGCTCTGTCGCGTCGACCTGTGGGTCGTCGCGCAAGCGCTCAATCAGATGCGAAATCAGACCGGAGGCCTCCTGCAGCGAATCGGAACTGCCCGTCATCTGTAACTCTTCGCCGCGCGCGACCAAGCCAATGCCGTATTTCTTCTCAATACGATGAAGGTGCTCATCGTGTTTGCCAAACAAGGTTAGGGGATCGATACCCGTAAGGGAAAGCGTCTGTTTTTGGGTCAATTTAGCCCGGGTGATTAGAAATGCAAAAAGGGGTTTGCATCCTTCCATTGAAGGAGGAACAAACCCCTTTTTACATATGTGTTGTTTTGCTAAATCAAATGCAAACAGGCCGTTCTAGTTGCTGGGAATCTCCAGCACTTGAGCCGGAAAGATCAGGTGGGGCTCGACGACCTGCACTTTGTTAGCCTCGTAAATCTTGTGCCACTTGCTAGCGTCGTTATACACCTCGGCCGCGATCTTAAACAGGAAATCGCCGCGCGTAACCAGATACTGGTTTTCCGCCACGCCAAAGGGAACGGCCAGCTTTTGCTTGGGGTAGATCAAGTCGGGGTCTTTGATCGCCTCTTTATTGGCGCGATAAATGCGCGGCCACATATAGGGGTCGTCGTAAACGCTTTCCTTTTTGGCGATATTCCACAGGTTGTCGCCCCGTTCGACCATGTAGTCAACCGTAACGGGTTGGGCGATGCGAGCTCTTATCTGCTCCAGCAGCTGATCGATCTGGGCCAATTTATCGGCCATCTCGGGCAGGGCCGCCATTTTGTCGCCCTTCATATCTGCCACTTCAGCGGCAAGCGCCTTGGCTTCGCCGCGGCGCTGGATCAGCACTTCCGGGGCCAGTGACAGCAGGCCTTCCAACTGGCCGGCAATGGCGTCGAGTCGCTGGCCGTAGGCCGCCACTTCGCTGGTGGTCGCATCGACGTGCGTGAGAATTTGATCGTTGAGGTCGGCAATGGCCATATCGCATGCACTTGCTTGACCGTTTAAATCGTCAATCTGGCGAGTTAGCGCCTCAATCTGCTGGGTCGCGGCCCCTTCCCGCTGCTGCAGGTCGGCTATCTGCGCGACGTATTCGTCGCGCGTCATTTTCTTCTCTTCTTGGGCTTGCGCGGTTGCGCTCAGGCTAACCAACAGCGCCAGAGCTAAGCCGCTTGCGAAAGTCTTTTTCATGGCAATCAGGCTCCTGCGCTCGGTTAGTTGTCCAAGTTGGCTTTAGTGTCGGCCAACTTCTGTTCCAGTGCATCTTTCGTCGACTTTTTCTCGGCGAGTTGGCGTTCTAAGCTCGCCTTTTCTGCCTGGAGGTCCACGACCTTTTGCTCGGCAGCTTCAGTAGCCAAACGCTGCTTTTCCAGAGCGGCCATTTCCTCTTGCGAAACCCCTCCGCAGCCGACTGCGAGAGGCAGGGCCAAGGCAGCCAGGCCGATGCCCAATCTCCTGCTGATTGCAAAACGACGGATCATCTAAAATTTCCTCCGCTGGCGATATATCACAAATGGGAGACGGAACACCCGCACAGCGGCGTCCGAATGCGCTCACGAACTCTGTGTAACACGCGGTCAAAAGGTAATATGCCCCTAGGGCGATGTCAAGTATAAAACAAATAGATAAGCACCGTTATGGGATCGTGCGGATGCCCAATTCGCGCAGTTGTTTCTCCTCCGGGTGCGAAGGCGAATGTTCCATCAGACCTACGGCCTTGTTCGTCTTGGGAAAGGCGATCACGTCGCGGATCGAATCTTCGCCGGCCAGCAGGGCTACCAAGCGATCAAAGCCAAAGGCGATGCCGCCGTGCGGAGGCGCACCGTATTCTAGTGCCTCGAGCAAGAAGCCGAATTTCTCCGCGGCTTCCTGTGGTGTAAGTGCAAGTAAATCAAATAGTTTGCTCTGGACAGAGCGCTGCGATATACGAATGCTACCACCGGCAATTTCATTGCCGTTTAGCACCAGATCGTAGGCGCGGGCGCGGGCGGACAGCGGATCGCTGTTTAGCAGGTGGACATCCGCTTCCATCGGCGAGGTGAACGGGTGGTGTATGGCAACCATGCGGTCCTCTTCCTCATCCCTCTCGAGCAGGGGGAACTCCGTGATCCACAGCGGTTTCCAGTTTTCCTTGTCGATCAGGCTGAGTCGGCGCGCCAATTCGAGTCGCAGGGCCCCGAGAACGCGGGCGACAACGCTGGGTTGGTCGGCGACAAAGAGCAACAGGTCGCCCGGCTCAGAGCTCAGCTCTTCGATGAGCGTTTGCTGCGCGGCTTCGGGGAAGAACTTGACGATGGACGATTCGAGGCCGTTGTCGGTGTGCTTGATCCAGCTGAGGCCTTTGGCGCCGGCGTCCTGCGCGAAGGCGATTAGGTCGTCTACCTGGCTGCGGGAAAAGTCGCTGCAGCCCTTGGCGTTAATGGCTTTGACCTGTCCGCCCGACTCGAGCACGTTCTGAAATACCTTGAATTCGGAGGCGCGCGCGGCCCCTTCTGCCCCTTGCAGTTCTAAGCCGAAGCGCAGGTCGGGTTTGTCGGAGCCAAAGCGGTCCATGGCCTCGGCGTAGGTGAGCCTGGGAAAGGGGTTGGGCAATTCGATGCCGCGCAGCTGGGCAAAGAGGGTGCGCGCCAGGTTTTCCGCAATGCCCATGACGTGGTCTTCGCGGACAAAGGACATCTCAATGTCGATTTGAGTGAATTCGGGCTGTCGATCGGCGCGCAGATCCTCGTCGCGAAAGCACTTGACGATCTGGAAATAGCGGTCGTAGCCCGAGACCATCAGCAGCTGCTTGTAGGTTTGAGGGGACTGCGGTAGGGCAAAAAACTGGCCGGGATGCACTCTGCTGGGGACCAAGTAGTCGCGCGCGCCCTCAGGCGTGCTCTTGGTGAGAAAGGGCGTTTCTACCTCGATAAATTGGTGGCCGTCCAAAAAGGCACGCGTCGCCTGATAGGCTTTGTGGCGCAGCGTCAGGTTGCGCTGCATGCGCGTGCGGCGCAGGTCGAGGTAGCGGTGGCGCAGGCGAATTTCTTCGCCGGTGTCTATGGAATCCTCTATGAGGAAGGGAGGCGTCGGGCTGGTATTGAGGATGCGCAGGTCGTCGCAGTTGACCTCGATGGCGCCGGTGGCCAACTTTTCGTTGACCATGCCCTCAGGACGCGCCTCCACCTCGCCGCGCGCAGCGATGACAAATTCGCTGCGCAAGTGGTCGGCCTTGGCGTGTGCCGCCGCGTCGCGCTGTGGATTGAATACGATTTGCGTCAGCCCGTAGCGGTCGCGTAGGTCGATGAAGATAACTCCGCCGTGATCGCGGCGCCGGGCGACCCAACCCATTAGCAAAACGCGCTGTCCCACTTCGTTGGAACCGAGTGCACCACAGGTATGTGAGCGCTCCCAATCGCCGAGAAATTCCGTTTCAAGCGTCATGATAAAAATTCTTTTAAAGAGGTGATTTCGTAGCAAAAAGCGGCAAACAAGCAAAACTAACGGTTGGTTTTGCCAGTGTCAAGCTGGTGCGCGGCTAGTTTGACAGCGCAGAGGCGGCCGGTATATTTGCTCTGAACTAGCAGACGGCACTATAGTGAAGGGAGATCTGTATTGTCAGAAGTTAAGCCGGTGAAACCGTGCGGGCAGACTGGGCGGATTCATCGCGTGCGAGGTGGGGGGGATCCGGCGTGAGTATGCCCGTGCTGCAAAGCGAATCAATGGGCGATCCGATCGGCCAATCGGTCGTCGAACAGATCGGCAATACGCCCCTGCTGCGCCTGCGAGACGATGCCATTCCCCCCGGCGTAGAGGTCTATGCCAAATTGGAGTATTTCAATCCGGGTGGTTCGGTTAAGGACCGACCAGCGCGCCGCATGATCGAAGATGGTGAGCGCGAAGGTAAGTTGTTGCCGGGCAAAACCATTCTCGATTCGACCTCAGGTAATACGGGAATCGCCTACGCCATGATAGGCGCGGCCAAGGGCTTTCCCGTCAAACTGGCGATGCCGGCCAACGTGAGCCGCGAGCGCAAGGCGGTGCTGGCCGCCTACGGCGCGGAAGTCGTCTACACGGATCCCGGCGAACTGTCCGACGGCGCCATTCTCGAAGCGCGCCGCATATACGAGGAAAACCCGGACGCCTATTTCAAGCCCGACCAGTACAATAATCCGTCAAATTGGCAGGCCCACTTTGATACGACGGCGCCGGAAATATGGCAGCAGACACAGGGCCGGGTAACGCACTTTATCGCGACCATTGGTACGAGCGGAACCGTCATGGGCACGGGCCGGGGGCTAAAGCAGTTCAACGACGCCATCCAGATCATTGCCGCCGAGCCGGCCGACCCGTTCCACGGTATTGAGGGGCTCAAACACATGGAAAGTTCCATTGTGCCGGGCATTTACGACGAGTCGTTTCTCGACCACAAAATCGCTGTCGATACGGAGGATGCCTACGACACGGCTCTGCGCTTGCCGCGCGAGCACGGGGTGCTGGTCGGTCAGTCGTCGGGTGCAGCCTATTGGTCGGCCATAGAGGTGGCACGGCAGCTGAGTGAGGGCGTCGTCGTGACGATCTTTTGCGATGGGGGCGATAAATACATGAGCACGCCCATGTGGCAAATCGCTCTAGAAGACCACGTGCAGATAAAGAGATAGGGAGAGCGCCATGACGACACTCGTCGTGAAACGAGCCGATTACGAACGCATTTGCACCCAGTCGCTCGATGAGTATGAGCAGGGGGAGTGCTGCGGCATGCTCACCTACGGTTCAGAGGGTCCGGCGGTCGAGGTGCACCCGTGCGAGAATATCCAGGGGGCGATGCATGAGAGCGATCCAGAGCAATATCCGCGCACCAACCTCAACGCCTACCTGATCGATCCCGGCGAGCAGCATCGCATCATCTCTGGGGCGGAAAAGCGCGGCGGCGGCATCGCCGGATTTTACCACTCGCACGTCGACTGCGATGCCTATTTTTCCGACGAGGACAAGGCCCAGGCCTGCGCCCTGTTCGGCGATGAGCCGACCTACCCCGATGCGCTCTACTTGGTCGTGTCCGTATACGGTCCGCGCTCTGCTTTGGAAGCGCCCGTGGTAAAGGGGCATAAGTGTTTTGCCTGGAGTGAAGACCGCGCCGACTTTGTCGAAGTCGCTGTGGAATTGGTCGACTGAGCTCGAAGGTGCGTATCCGCCGCAGGTGGGCTTTGCTGTTGGCGCTGTCGGCCGGCGTCGTCCAATGGCTAGGGGGGCAGGACGCATTTCACTACGACGATTTCCACTCCATAGTGCACAACCCGCACCTGCGTTCGCTGGAGAACGTCCCGCGTTTCTTTGGCGATCCGGCGCTTTTTTCCGCCGACGCCAAGCAGGCCATGTACCGGCCCGTCGTCCTGACCACTTATGCGCTCAACTATGCGCTGGACGGGCTCGAGCCGCGCTCCTATCGCCTGTTTAATATTTTCGTGCATGCACTCAACGCCGTGCTCGTCGTGTATCTGGTGCATGCCCTTGCGCGTCTGCCTGCAATCGCCTGGACGGCGGCGCTATGCTTCGCCTTTCACCCGCTGTCCGTCGAGTCGGTGCAGTACATTAGCAGCCGCTCGGAATCGCTCATGGCGCTGGGTCTGCTATCCGCGCTGCTGTGCTATCAGCGCTGGCAGGCGGCAGGTGGGCTGCACTGGTATGGCCTATCTTTAGGGGCATTTGCCCTATCTATCCTGAGCAAGTCGGTCGGCTGCGTAGGGCTGCTGCTGCTGCCGCTGTGCGATTGGCTGCAGGGGCGCCCCATTGTGCACAGGGGGCGGCTCTTGGCATATGCACCCTTTCTGGTGCTGGTCGGGCTCTACGTATCGATTTCTCACCAGGTCGTGGGTAAGGCCATCGGCGCACCGGTCCGCTCCTACGACGTGCAGCTGTGGACGCAGCTCAAGGCGTGGATCTACTACGCGTGGATGGGCATCATGCCGGCGCGGCTGAGCGTCGAGCACCAGTTTTTCACCTCGCTCTCCTTTATGGAGCCGGCGGTGTGGTGGGCGCTGCTGCTGGCTGCTTCGCTGCTTTGGCTGGGCGTTGTTGCGCGCCAGCGCCTGCTGGTCTTTGCCATCGCGTGGTGCGCCCTTGCGCTGCTGCCTGCCTCGGTGGTGCCCCTGATCGTCCTGGTCAACGAGCACCGCCTGTACCTGGCCCTGGTAGGTGGGGGTATGGCGCTGGGATGGCTGGTCAATGCGGTTTATGCCAATGCGCCGAGGGTGGCTCTCAGCAGCGCGGCTGTTTATACTTTGTTATTGATCATAATGGCCTATGGCCGCGCCCAAGTTTGGCGCAGTGAAGAGGTCCTGTGGGACGACGCGGCATCCAAGGCGCCGGGCATGCTCAAACCGCACCTGCGTTTGGGGGATGCGCTAGTCGGAGTGGGTGCGTACGAGCGCGCCGAAGCGGCCTATGGCCGCGCGCTGCAGCTGCGTACTCAACATCCGGCTGCGCGCAATAATCTGGGCCTCCTCTACATGCGTCAGGGGCGTTTCGACGAAGCTGAGGTGCAGTTTCGCACGCTTTTAGACGTTTCGCCCGACATTGTGCAGGCGCGACTAAATTGGGCGCTGCTGCTGCTGCGCAGGGGCGCTTGGCGCGAAGCCGAGGCGGCCTACGAGGAAGCGCTACGCTACGGCGATACCGGCGGCGACGCGCAGAAAAAATTGGGTTATATCGCGCTGCACCACCGCTCAGATAGCCAGCGCGCGGTGGGCTTTCTGAGTGCCGGGTTGGCCCTACACCCCGATGCGCCGACCTGGACGGCCCTCGGCGTGGCTCTGCGCAGCGGGGGGGAAAATGGACGGGCCGAAGCGGCCTATCGCGCGGCGTTGGCCCTCGACGGGCAGAGCGCGGACACTTGGTTTAATTTGGCCAATTTATACCGCGATACAGATCGGCTAGACCTGGCGCGCGATGCCTATCGCCGCGTCGCCGAGGCCGCCGGCCATACGCTGGTCCAACGAGCCGTACAGGAACTGCAACTACTCACGCCACAATAGGAGGCAATAATGGCTGTAACTGTCAATATTCCAACGCCATTGCGCAAACTGACGAACAACGAATCAGAGGTGTCTTTGGAGGCTGGTTCGGTTAGCGAACTCGTCGATAACCTCGAGGCGGCCTACCATGGCATCGCCGAAAAGCTGCTCGACGATAAGGGTGAGATTCGCCGCTATGTCAACGTGTTTGTCAACGACGAGGACATTCGCTTTCTCGACGGTAAGGCAACGGCACTGAAAGACGGCGACAATATATCAATCGTACCGGCCATCGCCGGCGGTTGTTGAGCGCGATACCCAACGCCTTTAGTGGGGGCCGTTCGGCGCGCTGTCGTCCGGCCCCCATTCCTTTAATGCCGCATACATGAACGTGCGCTCGGAGTGGTTCGTGGCGACGGCCCTGCTGGGCTCGGTGCTCCTTTTCGCCTACGGCAATTCGTTCGACAATGGGTTTCACTACGATGACTTCCACTCGTTGGTCGACAACCCGCACGTGCGTTCGCTTGATAACTGGCGCGCCTTTCTCAGCGATCCCACCGCATTTTCCTCCATGCCCGACCGGGCGATGTACCGCCCGTTGGTGCTCTTTAGCTACGCCTTTAACTATCGCCTAGACGGCTATGCCGTAGGCGGCTATCATCTGGTCAACTGGTTCGTCCACCTCGGCTCAGCGCTGGCCGTATGTGCGCTGGCGCGTGCGCTGACGGCCGGGGTCTGGGCGGCGCTGGCCGGTGCGCTGGTCTTTGCCCTGCATCCGCTGTGCAGTGAGCCGGTAAACTACATTAGCAGCCGCTCGGAATCGCTGTGTGCGCTCTTCTTCTTACTCGCGTTGATCGGCTATGTGCGCGGGCGCGGGGGCGATGGCCGCTGGCTCTTGTTGGGGTTGCTCTGCTTTGCACTGGCGCTATTGGCCAAGTCGGTGGCCTTAGTGCTGCCGCTGGCCCTGCTGTGGTACGAACTGGTCAACGGGCAGATGAGCAACGCCCTGCGCCAGCGCCGCCTCGTCGGCATACACCTGGCGCACTGGCTGGTGGTAGTGTTCTACCTATTGCTGGCCCGCACGTGGCTGGGCGATTCGCTCGGCGAGCCGGTGCGTGCCTTTGATGTGCAGTGGATTACCCAGATCAAGGCCTTGGTCTATTACGCCTATCTGGCGCTTTTTCCGGTCCGGCTCAGCGTGGAGCAGCCCTTTTCCATATCGGAGAGTCTGTTGGACGGCGCAGTGCTGTGCGCGCTGGTGACCCTGTGTTCGCTGGCCTATTGCGCCCTGCGCGGTCGCGGCGCGGTGCTGCACATTCTCGGCTGGGCGCTGCTGCCGCTGCTGCCTTCTTCGCTGATGCCGCTCAATGTGTTGGTCAACGAGCATCGCATGTATCTGCCGTTGGCCCTGCTGTGCGTGGGACTAGCCTGCACGGTCGACCGACTCATTGGCAGGCGCGCGGTGCTCGTGGCCGCGTGCGTGGGGCTGGTCGCCTTTGTCGGGATCAACCGATTGCGCAACGCCGATTGGTTGGACGAGCGCAGCCTGTGGCAGGATGCGGTAGAGAGGGCGCCCTTGGCCTACCGGGCGCATATGCATCTGGGCGAGGCGCTGGAACGGGCGGGGGAGCGCACTTCGGCGCTGAAGCATTTCGAGCGCGCCGTTGAATGCGCGCCCGAAGCGGCCGAGCCGCACTACAATCTGGGCAACGCGCTGCGCGTTCGCGGGCGCTTAGAAGAGGCGCTGGAAGCCTACGGGCGCAGTCTGCAGGCGCGCGCTCACTTTGCCCCCGCGCTGCTCAACCGCGCTGCGCTCTTACAAGATCTGGGCCGCTACGACGGGGCGGAGGCGCTGCTGCGGCGCGGTTTGACTGAGGGCATCGGCGCGCGCTCGGAACTGCTGCGGCGCTTGGGCGTGCTCTACGGCAAGGGGGGGCGCTATGGACGGGCCGAGGAGGCGCTGCAGCAGGCGCTGCAGGCCGATCCGGCCCTAGTCGAAGCACAGTACAATCTGGGCAACGTATATTTTGAAGCAGGGCAGGTCGAGGCGGCTATGCGCACCTATGGGGCTGTTCTGGACAGGCGGCCCGCGCACGCCGGTGCGCGGCGAAATTGGGGTGAACACCTGCTGAAAACGGGCGAATATGAGCGAGCAAAGGCCCTTTTTTCCGAGGGCTTGCGCCTGCGGCCGGACGAGGTGATTTTTCACTACGGCGCGGCGCGGGCCTACGAAGCGCTCGGCCAAGGGCAGGCTGCGCTGATTAGCTATCGCCGCTTTGCTCAAGGGGCCGCTCTCGATGCGGCCGGACGGGCCGCCGTAGCGGCCCATATCGAGCGTTTAGAGCGCCAACTGCGCGGGGAGCAACAATGAGAAAAGCCAATAGCGTACTCGAACTGATTGGAGCCACGCCCATCGTGCGCTTAGGGCGGGTGGCCGACGAGGGGATGGCCGAAGTGTGGGGCAAATTGGAGTCGGCCAATCCGGGGGGCAGCGTCAAAGACCGAATCGCCCTAGCTATGATCGAAGCGGCCGAGCGCGAAGGGCTACTCAAGCCAGGCGGCACGATTGTTGAGCCGACCAGCGGCAATACCGGCATTGGCTTGGCCATGGTGGCCGCCTACAAGGGCTATCGGCTCATCGTCACGATGTTTGATACGGCCAGCCGAGAGCGGCGCCTGCAGATGCAGGCCTACGGCGCCGAAGTGGTGCTGACACCAGCAGCCGAAGGCATGCGCGGGGCGATTGAACGCGCGATCGAACTAAAGCAAAAAAACCCAGAATATTTTCTGCCGCAACAATTTATGAATCCGGCTAATCCCGAGATGCACCGCCGCACTACCGGCAGCGAGATCCTCTCGCAGTTGGGCGAGGGCATCGACGCGTTTGTCGCTGGCGTCGGCACGGGAGGATCTGTTACCGGCGTGGGCGAAGTGCTCAAAGAGCGCATTCCGACCGTGCGCATCATTGCTATCGAACCGGCCGGATCGCCCGTCCTGTCGGGCGGCGAGCCGGGTTTCAGTTATATAGAGGGGATTGGCGCGGGTTTTGTGCCGGAGATATTGAATCGCGAAGTCGTCGACGAGGTGCGGGCTATCGAGGACGATGAGGCTTACGAAATGGCGCGGCGGTTGGCGCGCGAAGAGGGTCTGCTGGTCGGCATTTCGGCCGGAGCTAATGCGGCTAAAGCCGTCGAAGTAGCGCGCGAATTGGGTCCGGGGCACGTCGTAGTCACCATTCTGTGCGACAGCGGTCTGCGCTATCTGAGCACGCGCGCCTTCGAATAGGGGGCGAACGGGACCCTCTGAGGTTCCAGACCGGGCAAATAGAAGCGCCCGCTTTCCGGTGGGGAAGGCGGGCGCTTTGCCGTTGATAGGTGGAGACGGCGTCCTATTCCATGCCGCGCACAAAGTGGGTCAAACGCGACTTGTAGCGGGCGGCCGTGTTGCGGTGCAGGCGGCCTTTGCGCACTGTGCTGTCGACGACGGAGATGGCTTGGCTGAGGGCCGCTTCGGCCGTGCTGCGGTCCCCGGCAGAGCGCACCTTTTTAATGGCCGTGCGCATGCGAGAGGTGATGGCCTTGTTGCGCACCTGCGCCTTAAGGTTGTTGCGAAGTCTCTTCTTAGATGATTTCAGATTGGGCACTCTTGCACTCCTTTAACGAGGTTCAGGCAAAATATTCCAGCGTGTAAAGCGGTAGAATACCGCCCGTTTAAAATTTCATAAGCTATTGTTATTTCTTGGCCAGAGAGGGATGCAAACACCTTCCGTTTGCTCTGGCACGCCGCTTGCTAAAGTCTGTCCGACAAGTCAGTCCTACGGGACCGAGGGCGCCTTCGGATCGAGTGACCCCCAAGCGCTCGGCCGCAAGAGAGCGCCCGGCAATCGCAACCGGGACACGACGCAGTCTGAAAGCGGAAACGGGGTCGGCCACTCGCGGAAGGGGTGCCGGCCCCATTTTTAACCTTATGGCGGAAACGAATCTCATTAAAATAATGGCCTCTCTGCTAATTTGCAAGGGTTCCGCACTGCACTTCCTTTCGCCTTGCGGATGGATCCATTCCATCCGATGGGTGCGTTGCTATGGGCACAGGTATTGGATCGCTTGGTTGGGGGATAGCCGATGGGAAAAATATGTTGAAGTTTGAAGTTTGCCTGCCGATAAGTAGATGTAAGGATTCGAACGTCTGGAAAGGTGGACACGCACATGTCCACTATAAGCGAGTAAAAGAGACTTGACGAAAAAAAATCACATGCGAATACCAACACCTAATTATAGGAGGGATGGCTCTAAGGAGGTAGAACGCTTTCTCAATCGTCTGAGGGAATCGGAGGTCCGTGGGGGCGGACGGCCGCTTTCTTCTTCCGCACTGAGTTGGCAGGTGACCGATAGGGAAATGGGTCGCAGCCGACGAGTTTGTTCCGCTTTCAGCAAATCTAGTCGTGTCCATGGAAGGAGTTTCTAACATGAATTCAAAGCGCAATGCTTTTTGCTTGCTGCTGTTTGTTGTTCTGGTTGGTCTGGGGGGCACTGCCTTTGCCCAGCCGATCTTTGAAAACAACACGCCGACGGGTTTCTCGCCGTCGGACAGCACGCGTAAGTCGAGGTTTGTAACCGATACGGATATCACCGTATTGGTCGACCTCAACGAGGCCGCTAACGCGACCTACCCCGTTATGGGTAATTTTCAAAAGGTCGAAAAGAGCGTGCCGTTTTACGCCGACGGCGATCGGGCCGGCTATATGTCGCAGGCCGTAGCCGTCGACGACAACGGCATCATCCACCGCGCTTGGGTGCAGCAGCGCGGGTTGGTGCGCAACGCCGTTTCGACCTCGTCACCGGCCTACGGCGTCGTCTACGCCAAGAGCTTTGACGGTGGTAAGACCTTTACCGACACAGTGTCCGTATCGGGCACTATGCGTTTCGATATGATTACCCCGTCGGTCCAAATGAAGAGCGGTTTTTCTACGGTCGATATCGTTGTCGATAGTAAGGGCAATCCGCGCGTTTCTTATGCTATGGACTGGTCGGCTGACGGTTTTACGAACGGCCATTCGCAGGCGGCTGCAGCCAGCGGCACGATCCGGGGTTTTGACGGCATCTTCTTCAACTACTCCAACGACGGTGGAAGCTCCTGGCTGCCGAGCAACAATACGGTGGTCCTAAACGATACGATTACCGTTGGTAGCCAACCTATCACCGCAGACTACCCTGGTCGCAATACGGCGTTCCCGCGTATGGCCATTACCGAGACGGACGATATTTTTATCGTTTACCAGCGCGGTTTCTTTGGGATGGGGTCTGCAACCAGCTCATCGACGCCCGATATCATGCTGACCAAGATGGACTCGGACAGCCTGTTGCTGGGTTCGGCGCAGCCGGTGAACCTAGGCAGCACGGGCAATCTGGGTAGCTTGGGTGGTGTGCGCCTGGATATGGACGATATAACGGGCGTCTCGCCCGATATTGCCGTTGGCGATGACGACATATTGCACGTTACCTGGTATGCACCGTCGGCCACCTCTTCGCGTCGCATCTACTATAAGTCGGTTCCAGCTCAAGACTGGAGCATTACGGGCGCACTGGGTTGGAACCAAGATGTTGCCGGTGCAACCGTGGGTACGTTTAATTCGGAGATTGGTAATTCAGCTACCGCTAACTTTGGCACGGATTTTGTTGCGGGTGGCACCGCTGGTCAAGCAAATAATGGTCCGTTAGGAATAGGGGGCTCAACTTACATGGGCCATGGTATCGATCAGAAAATCCACCTTTTCCCGACCATTGTAATCGACCGCGAGCGCACGCCGGACCGCGTCTACGTGCTATGGAAGCACACGGATGCGACTAGTGCCACGCTAGGCAACGACGAAAATATTCGCTATAACACCTACACCTATGACGGTCGGGTCGGTGGTTCGGCCACTTGGGGTTCGGAGACGGACGCTTTTCCCGTGGGTGGTGCTTTGACAGGCTTTTACAGCGCGGACGGGGCCGGTCTGTTCCAAAACGGTGCCATTCAGCAGATCGAGAGCAACTGGATCTTTGTCGACCGCGTCTCTGCAGTGATAGACTCTAGGATCCCCGGCGTGCGCGGTGATCTGCACATTGCATTTTCCGGTGGTTCTAGCGCTTCGATAGTCAAAGCAGCCGCAGAAAGGTTCACTACTACTGGTGCGAATAAGCTCTACTATTCGCGTTTTAACGGCACGGAGTGGGAACTGCCGCAGGTGTTGGCCACAGCCGACAACACGGACGACGGCGTGCTGGCCAAGCACAAGCATCTCTTCGGAGTCGACTTGGCCATTCGCGAGGGCAATGAGAATATTTACATGACGTTTGTCGGAGGATCGCCTACGACTGGCGAAGCTAGGAATGTTTTTGCTAATGGTGTTGCCATAACACAAACGACTGCTGGTATTGAAGATCACACTCCTGGCTTTGGTTATGCATCGCTCCACACGGGTGATACACAGCCCTTGCCGTACTTCAAGGTGCTGGGTCGCGTATCGACGTTTGAAGACCAGTCGATACCGGTGGGAGCGTATCAGTACCACCTGACCTACAATCCGGTAAACCCGCAGACCAGCGCGGTGTCTAATAACCTGGTGAGCGTCACGGTGGCCGATAACCAGACGGGTGTCGGTATCGGTGGTGCCACGCCGTCCTCTTCGAAGGCGCCAGGCGGTTTTCTCACGGGTCAGTGGCGGTCCTTCGGGAATGGGGGTACGCTTGGTGTCTCCTCGCTGACCCCGAGCTCGGCAAGTGCCGTATACAAAGGCGCTTCGAGCCAGACCGAGGCACAAAACGACGCCGGTGTGTTCCAAGGTAAGACCGACGACGATGGTTCGAGCGGTTTTGGCGAGTGGGGCGACAGCGGCGATAAGAAGGGGCTGTTGGTCAAGCTCAATATCTTGGGATCCGACTCGGCCAGCAATGTGCAGCTGATTTACGCGAGCACGGCATCCAAGCAGATCAGCGGTTCGTCCAGTCAGCACATTGCACTAGCTGTTCAGGGTGCTAAGTTCAACGACGGTGGCGGCGCAGTTGCTGCAACCAGCACTCAGATGTACTCCTTTGTCCGGCCGATAACTGCTTCATCTACGGCGGCGGGGTTTGTTATTACCGAAGCCGGAACCCTCCCCGGTGGTGCAGGCCGTTGGCCCGCCATGGGTTCGTACTTTATGATTGGTCCGGACATCGACATCGTCGCTGAGAACAAGGCGCCGTCGGTGGCGGTGGTTGCGCCCAATGCCAGCACGCTGGCGGGCGGCGCGTTTGCCAACGAGACCTTTGGCATTCAGTACGTGCTCTTCGACAGCGACGACAACGTAACCGATACCGATTCGGATACGCTGACGGCGGCGCTGTATGCCTATCCGGACAACGGTCTGCGCTCCGTGCAGGACATTCAGACCTTTGCCACGCTGATCGTCGACGAACGCGACGCCACGGGCGCTACCAGGCGCGCGGCGGGCAATCCGGCGGCGACCAACGACTTTGTCGAAGGCCTGTCGGCGGGCAATACGCAGACCTACAGCTGGGACAATCCGGGCACGGCCTATCAGAACGCCTTTGGCTGGGCGCCGGTAACCCGCATGCTGGACGGCACCTACTACATCTACATTGTCGCCGACGACGGCGTCAACCCGGCCATTTACGCGGTGAGTAGCGGCGCCCTGCGCGTCCGCCACGTGCCGATTGTGCGCTCGGTGGCGCCGGTGGCGGCCGACACGGTAGATACGGGTGAGTACAGCAACCTGGCCAAGGCCAATCCGTATAAGATCAAGTTCACGGTGGTCGACTACGACGACAACGCGCAAGTGCGCCTGTTTTACTCGACGTCGAACGCCCTTACGGCCTCTAACGTGACGGTGACGGGTAGCTACCCCAACCAGACGCTCGAACTGGCCGGTGCTTCGGCTATCCAGCTTTCGGATAGCCTGCGCACCGACGAGGATATCGAGTTCTTCTTTAACGTGGCGGCACAGGGGTCCACCCGCGACTCGGTCGTGGCCCAGGGCAACTACTTCATCTACGCTGTAGCGGCCGATGAAGACACCTTCTCGATCGGCGTTTCGTCGAACGCGCTGGCGGTGCGCCATTCGCCCGCCTTCGAATTCACGGCGCCGATGACGGGCATCACGCTGCCCCTCGATCCGTCGCAGCAGGATCGCTATACGATCGAATGGCAGCGCGGTCGCTCGGACAGGGACCTGGACGGCAATGCGATCATCTCGCTCTACTACACGGGCGTGGATCCGCAGTCTGTTAACTACTCGGGCACCGATTCGACGCGGCTGTTGGCTACGTCGGGCACGAATCCGGGGAGTGCGGTGCTGATCGCCGGCAATATTCGCGAGGACTTGGAAGGCGGCAACGACCAGTATGTCTGGAACTTCCGCAATCCGCCCGGCGCGCTGCCGAAGGTGCTCCGTCCAGTTGCGACGGGTACCAATCCGCATCCATATGCCGAGGTGACGGGCAATCCGGTCGATACGGCCTGGGTCTACGCCGTGCTGCACGATTCGCTGGGTAATACCCGCGTGCAGGCCGGTGGTTCGATCGTGCTGCGCTCTGGTGAGCAATATACCTTCCAGGAGACGCCGCGCGTCGTCATGAAGACGCCGCCGGCCGGTGGTCAGAAAATCGTCAACGGCGATATCGTCCGCCTCGAGTGGGACGCGTTCCTGATCGACGACGGCACGGGCACCGATGACGCCTACCTGCGCCTCTACGCGGCGCCCAAGGGCAAGTACGCCACGCTTACGGCGCTGGAGTCCAATGCCAAGGGCCGCGGTGGAGCACAGGACGTCTATGTCATCAATAGCCTGACGGGTCAGGTCTCGGGTAGCAACGACACGGAGGAAGCCTACGATCCGCGCTTGAGCGTGCTGCGCGAGAGCGGTGATAACTTCCTGCTGTGGGATACCAAGACCACGTCCTTTAAGATCCAGGGCACGCCGACGGAGTTCGATATCTTTATCGCCGGCAGCAAGGATCGTCGCTTTGGTTCGCCCGTCTACACGACGGTCAATCCCAACGGGGATGGCACTACGTGGGAAGCGCGGATCGATTCGATTGCCTCGGGTATAGGCGTACAGGCGCAGAAGGCGGTGCTGTCAAAGGCCCCGGGTGCGCTGCGCGTGGAAGGCGCCGATCCGATCTATAGCATCGAGCTTGGACCGGGCACCATGTCGGCCAGCTCGGGCGATACACTGGAGATGGACGTGCTGGTTAACTCGCAGAACAGCTCGATCGACCTGATGGCGCTGCACTTGAACGTGCCGCGCAACTACTTCGAGGTCGTCGATATGAATGCGAGCGCAGCCGGCCTGCAGCCGTTTGCCGATTCGACGGGCGCCTTTAAGACGCCCTCGACCATCGCGCAGAACGACACCACGCAGGGCACGGACCAGTTTGTCAAGCTCAACTTCGTCGAGTCCATCATCAACGGCGAGGTAGTCGGCAACTCTACGGGCGATAGCTCGCAGGTAGCCGCTCGCCTCAAGCTGGTGGTCAAGCGTTTCTCCGGCGGTGCGCCGTTTGATACGCTGCTGGTCTGGTCGGCGGAGTCGGGTCGCCGCACGGCGTTCCGCCGCGGCACGACCGAGCTGGCTGCGCCGGCCCGCGAAGGGTTCATCACCCTGACGCCGGGTGCGCGCATCATCGCCACGGCGCCGCTCGAGGGCCGCTCGAACTACTCTGATACGCTGGATGTCCATCTGCGCAAGATTGGTTCGACGCACGATATTACGAATGCGAACTACATCGCAGCCAACGATATCACGCTCGATACGCTGAGCAGTGTGACGACGCTGACCATTAGCGGCGTCACCGGCACCTTCGCCGCCGGTGAAACGGTGACGGGGGGAACCAGCGGTGCGACCGCTACCGTGTCCACGGTGGGTGGCGCAAGCCTGGACGTCGCGTCCGTCACCGGTACCTTTGCGGCGAGCGAAGCGCTCACCGGCGGCACCAGTGGCGCCACGGCGACCTACGTATCGACGGCAATTGGCAGCGTCGTGCTGGGTGACTCGGTGCAGGTCGTCAGCGACGCCTTCGGTACCTTCTCGCTGACCGAGATACCCCCGGGTATCTACGAGATGACGGTGAAGGCCGACGGCTACGTCTCGGGTCGCACGGACACGCTCAACGTGTTCAACGGCCTGACGCTGACGCCGGATCCGACCTACGGTTCGGACGTGCTGGGCAACCTCTCGCCGGCTACGCCGCTGGGCTTCTTGCGCGGTGGTGATGCCACGGGCGACAATCAGGTCGACATCGCCGATGCCAACCTGATCTACAGCCTGTGGAACTTGACGCCGGCCAGCGGCAACTTTAGGCGCGCAGCCGATGTCAACGCCGACGGCGTGATCAACTCGCTGGATCTGGGCTTTGTCACCTCGAACTTCGGCAACGACGGCTACGGTGCAGCGCCTGTCTTTAAGCCCACGGGCGAAGACGGCGACAACGCCGCAGCGCAGGTCAAAGTCGAAGGCATCGAGGATGTCGAGGCCTGGTGGCCGGGTCGCGTCTTTGAGGTGACGGCACGCGTCGAGAATATGAGCGACGTCATGGCCTACGAGCTGGTGCTCGGCTACGATCCCGACCGGGTCAAGCTGCTGCCCAACGAGGCCGTGGTAGAAGGCAACGTCTTCGCCAACA
>JAYOYH010000062.1:0-22357 GCA_038153405.1 Gemmatimonadota bacterium
TGCACCGAGTAGGCGGCCAAGATGCCCGTGCACAATCCGCCCATTTGCACCCAGCAGGGCACGTCGGCCGCTTCGGCCAGCGCCGCCGCTTTGCGCACCTGAGCGGCCGAGCCACCTAAATTAACGTAGTCGACGCACTCGGCTTTGAGCGCGGCCAGCACACCGGCCGGCGCGCCCAAGTGTAGGGCGATGGGAATGTGCGTCTTCTCGCGCAGCATGCGATACCATTCGAGGTTGTTCTTCAACATGGGGTCTTCGAAGACGGCCACCGTGCCCACCGCTTCTAGCTCGTCTGCCAACCGCGCGGCCGTCGGCAGCAGGGCAAACTCCGTGTTGGGGTCGACGCCGATGGTATACTCTGGCCCGGTTGCTTCCTTCATTTGGCGCGCCGTCTCGACGATGTCCCACGAGCGCGCCTTGAGCTTGTGGTTTTTAAATCCCAGACGCTGCCCTACTTCTGCCTCGGCGGCCGTCTCGTGCGGCTCCATATGACACGACCAGTAGGAAACGGGCACGCGCTCGCGCACCTGCTGACCGAAAAAGCGGTGGACAGGCAGGCCATAGGCACGCCCGGCAATGTCGAGCAGAGCACAGGTAAAGGCATCGGGCTGGGCAAAGGGATCCAGCGCCAACGGATCTTGTCCAACCAGCCCTTCGGCAGTGGCCGCATGTGCCGCACGCGTGCCTTGGTACTCACCCCATCCCACCAGCGCTTCGTCCGTCTGCACGCGGCACAGGGTGATGTCGTAAATCTTGGGAAAGTAGCGCGCAATCGGCGCAATCGGCGGTATTTCCACTTCGTATAGATCGACCTGCGTTATCTTCACGTGGCACCTCCTCTGATGCGATGCCGGAAAAGATAGGGCGCAATGGGATTTGCATCTATCCCCGGCCTATACCTTGCGCTGCTCTACAACCTGGCCATGGCCTACACCCGTTGCTTAGTGCAGAGCGCGCTCAACGACCTCGACGCCGATACTACTGGCTGGGGAACGAAGGGGTAAACCGTTCCTTCGACCGATCAGCGCTCTGTGCGTCGACGAGTCGACGTTGTCACGGCAGACAATAAGCGTTTAGTTTGTAGCGCGCATGCGGCATGTAACCCTCTTTACCCTACGTGGAGCACGACGATGAACGACAGTGCCTTTTCCCTTAGCGAGCAGCAGATTCGCTTTTTCGAGACCTTTGGCTATCTCGGCTTTCCCGGTCTTATGGCCGATCGAATCGGTGAGATCACAGAGGCTTTCGAGGCCGTCTGGCGCGAGCGCGGCGGCGGCCACAACGGCAAGCCACACGCCGGCCAGGCACGCTCGTGCATCGTACCCTTTATCGACCAGAGCGCCGCGCTCTCTTCGCTCATAGACGATCCGCGCATCCGCACGCTGGCCTCAACGCTGCTCGGCAGCAACTTCAACTACATGGGCAGCGACGGCAATTACTATGTCGGCGATACGGGCTGGCACTCCGACGGCTGGCACCCCAAGGACAAACCGCAACATCTCAAAATCGCGTTCTACTTGGATCCGCTCACGCGCGACAGCGGTGCCCTCCGCGTGATTCCGGGTAGCCACCGCGACGGCGATGCCTATGCCGCATCCCTACAGGAACAGATCCGCCATAGCTCGGACCAGTGGGGATTGGAAGGGCGCGACGTGCCGGCCGTAGCGCTGGAGACGCGACCGGGCGACCTGATCTGCTTTAACCACAACACCAAGCACGCCGCCTTTGGCGGCAGCACGCGGCGGCGGATGTTTACCATCAATCTGTGCCAGCGCTATCCAGAGGAAAACGTGCAGGAACTACGAGACTATATTTCCGGCGCAGCGCGCTTCTGGGTCGAACGGGCCTATGGCCCGCAGATGCTGGCCACGGCCGGGCCCGACCGCATGCCCCATCTCGAGCAGGTTATGGCCAACGACGGACACTTGGCCGAGCTATCGCGTCAGGCGCGCGAAAAAATGGCCGAGCCGTCGCGCGGCTAAGGCGCGCGCGCAGTATCTCTTAAATGGCGGAAAACAAACGATGGAAGAAATTGGCGTAGAAGATCGCTTCCTCTTTGATTTACAGGGCTTTATTCTGCTGCGCGGCGTGCTCTCGCCAACCGAGTGCGCCGCTCTCAATGGAGTACTGCAGGGACTCGAAGAACGCGCATACGAAGATGCCTGGCAGCAGGCGCTACCGCCCGGCGCCGTGGGCCGGCCAACGCGTGAGACGCAGGTTCCGCACCAGATTCGCCTCAACGGACTGCTGCGCCTCGACCCGTGTTTCGACCTGCTTATCGGCCACCCCAAAGTGCTGCCTTACTTGAGGGCATTCACGGGCGAACCGCAGCTGATTAACACCTGGTCCATTGCCAAAGACCTGGGCGCGCCGTCGGGCGGCTGGCACCGCGGCGTGCCCACCACCGACTACAGCTACCGCGACGGACAGATTCGCTCGCGCATGCTCAACACGGTCTACTTTCTCACCGATAACGGGCCCGACGACGGCTCCGTCGTCGCCTTGCCTGGCTCGCACAAGAGCAGCTTTGACCTGCACTGGCGCGACTATCAGGGTCTCGAGATGCCCGGCTCGGTCGCCGCAACGGGGCAGGCCGGCGACGTGCTGCTCTTTTCCGAAGCGGTCATTCACGACGGGCTGCCCAAGACCTCGCCCGGCATTCGCCGCAACCTCTATTTCAACTACGTGCACGCCCACTACAACGTGGTGATGCGCGAACCGAACAACGCCTATCACTTCTACTTTCCGCCGGACGTGCGGGCGCGCTTTGACCAAACGCAGCGAGAGCTAACGCGCTGGATGGAGTTCACGCGCTGGTGCAGCTGAATGCACGAGGAGCGGCTCCTCTTGCGGTGCACCGATCTTCTACAGGCCGCACTGCGCGACATGCCCTAGCAACGATAGGCTGCAAGGCAAGTGCGGCATAACGGTGAACCTCACGGCGCCGTCTCAAATACCCAAAACCTCCCTTAACAGCGGGTAAAATGCCTCGGCTTGGCGCAGAAAGCCCAGGTCCGTCGGGTGGGATCCGTCGACCGTATCTTCGCCGTCGGCGCCCAGCAGGTGGTCGCCGGTCAGGTAGTGCAGGTTGGTCACCCCCTCCCCCAGCAGCGCATCGTACGCCTGACGCAGCGCGGCGCGATTGGCCCGATTGGACTCGGCCCGGCCCGCGCACAAAAACGCGTCGGCGTAGGTGCGGTCCTCTACCAACACGATGGGCGTATCCGGCCGCGCGGCGCGCAGCCGCCGCACGGCTTCCGGTGTGCGTTCGGCCACCAGCTCGCCGTTCATATTGGGCAGGCAGTCCATCACGTAGACGGCCGCGTCAATCTCGGCGATACGTTCGACTACCGACCCCTCCATGCGCCCGTTGCCCGAAAAGCCCAAATTGACGACCGGCCAGTCGAGCCAGCGCCCCAAAAATGCCGTATGGCAGGTGCCCGTGCGCGCAGCGCAGCCGCCCTGCGTAATCGAGGTACCGTAAAAGACGATCGGCTTGCGCGGACTCGGCGTCGCCGCCTCGATCTTGGCGCCGGACGGAACACCTACGGCCACGTCGCGCACGCCGTTATAAAGGGGCAGGTAGAGCAGGTACTCGCGCGCGCCCGGCGGCAGTTCGGCGCAGAGCTGGACTTCGTTAGTGGGAAACTGCGTTGGCCGCCCCACGGCCAGCCAGCGCCAGGCGCCCTCGATCCGAACGTAGAGATCCAAGCCGCTGACGCCAGTGGCCGGCATGTGGTCCATTGCCAGATTGCCCTTGCGCAGCGTCCAGCGCGCGTGGAGCGCCGCTGCGTCGCTGACAAAGCGCGCACAAATACCCGCGCTGTCGCGGCTCAAATTCCACACGGGATCGGGCACTCGACCCTCGGCGCCGGCGGGCAGGCGGTCGTAAAAGTCGACCGTATCCGCAAAGGCCTTCCCTTCAATGGTCAGTTCGCGCAGATCGCGCCATTCCATCGCATCGCTCATATCGCACATGCTCCCTATCGCTCTAAAGTGGACGCGCGCAGCAGCAGGGTCTCTCGACCGTTTAAAAAGCTCTCCGCGCGCAGGATGTGGCTTGATGGCATCGTCTTCTCGCGGTGTGCCTGTGTTACGCGTCCGACTCAGCGAACGGGTAGACCCGGCACGGACAGGCGCAGGTCGGCCCCCAGCACTTGGGCACAGTTATAGCCGGGCAACCCGATGATATTGCCGCCCGGATGGCAGCAAGACCCGCACAGGTAGAGCCCCTCAATGCACGTGCGATAGTGACCGGCACCGGCAAAGGGCCGGTTGTAGCCGACCTGTCCGTGTCCCAGCGAACCGACCAGCAGATCGCCGTAGCGCATATTGGGCAAGGTGCGCTCAACGTCGAGCGGGCTGCGCACAAACGTTTCTACGGCGGCATCCCGCACGTTGGGCGCGTACTCCGACCACACATCGATCATGCGCTGCCCGTGGGCGGCGGCGGCCGCGTCCCAGTTGGCTGGATCGCCCCTCAGCGCATAGGGTAGCTTTTCCCACATAAAGGCCGTGTGATAACCCGCCGGTGCCTGCGACGGATCAAAGAGCGTAGGACAGGTACCCCACATAGTCGAGGGCGGTATGCTGCCTCGTTCGTGGTGGTCCACAATGGCGTCAAACTGCGCAACGCCGTCTAGTCCCATAATGACCATAAACCCATGCTTAACGTGTGGGTACTCCTCTTCGGCGCGATATACCGGTCGCTGATCTAAATGGGCGTAGATGCCGAAGAGGGGCGCCAGCACATTGTAGCGAAACTGCTCGGCGCGATCGCGCCAGTCCGCCGATACAAACGATGCGTCCAGCAGGTCGAGAAAGGTCTGCTGCGGGTTGAGGCTCGAGGCAATAAAGTGGCGCGCACCGAACATTTGGCCGTGCTCCGTCTCCACGCCAACGGCCCGACCGCCCTCCACGACAATGCGTCTGGGCGCCGTGCTCGCAAGCACGCGGCCGCCGTATTCCTCTACGGCGTGCACCAGCGCTCGGGCTAGGTTGGCCGATCCGCCCACGCACATCTGCGCCTTGCCATCGCTGGCCAACAGCGCCGGTATATGATGGCCAAACCCCGGCGTGCGCAGGTCGACTTCGCGCAGTCCATTGAAAAAGAGCAGACCGGCCTGGATGAGGGGATGGCGAAATTCGCGCAGCACAAATTCGCGCGGCGAGCAGGCGCTCGTCTCCAGCAGCAGGCGCCCCTCGAAACTAGCCGCCAGTCGGCGCTGACGCTCTTCGGGAGGCAGCGGAGGGGCCTGTGCTTCAGGTATCAGAATGTGCTGCACAATGGGTCGAAAAGCATCGCGCCAGTAGCGCAGGCGCTCGGCGTCGCGGCGGTCCGCACGGGCAAAGGATTCGACCGTCTTTTCGAAATCGGTCCACCACTCCAACGCAAGCCCGTCGCGCGTCAGCAATACCACGTTAAGCTCGGGTTCGATGTAGCGCGCACCGCGCCGCGCCAGTTCGAGATCGCCATACCAAGGAGCATGCGTCAGCGCGCGATGGTAAAAGGAGTGGGTGTTGTGCAGGAAGCCGCGGTGGTCTTCTGTGCGCAGACCGCCACCAACGGTTGGGGACTGCTCCAAGCATACCACATCCAATCCGGCTTTGCACAAATAGGCCTGCAGGACGAGGCTGTTGTGCCCAGACCCCAAGATGATGCCGTCGTGCGTGGTATCCACCGGCGCGCGTTACAGACCGATCAACTCGCCACGCGGAGACCGGTGACGGATAGAATCCATTCGACGTGCGTCGCAACGCGGATAAAGATGCTTATATCGCCATAGCTGCTGTCGCGATGGTCGTCTATGGGGTCGCTGGCGCCGGCGGACAGGACGCCGGCCAAGGTCCAGACGCCATTGATGCGCACAAAGAGCGGCCCGCCGCTATCGCCCTCTACCGTCGCCCCCTCAAAGGGCAGTGCCTGTGCGCTGCTGCTGCCCGGACCGAGCAGCGCCTCGTCTTCGTTTACCAATCCGTCGCCCAAGCTATTGGTCGTTCCATCGGGTGCGTCAAAATCAAAGGCGAGCAGGCCGCCTAAATATTCTACGCCACCGCCGCGCGAGGGAATGCCGGCGACTTTGCGGTCCAGCGTATTTTGTAGGGCGTGCCGCTTAGACAGCGCGTCGGGATCCTGTCCTTCCTGCCCCGAGTAATCGCCAAATCCGCAAAACCAAGCGACGCTGCCAATGGGTTCGTCGAGCGAGGTATTGATCACGGCCGGTTGCACCGATGTGATGGGTTCGACCAAGCGCACCAAACACAGGTCATTGGCCGAGTGCATGAGTTCGTCCTGCTCCAGCCATGAGGGATAAAAGACCAGTTCCGCAACGGCGTGCACGCTGAGCGGCCCGTTTGGATCGGAGCCCAACAGCACCGTTATGCCGGCGGGCAGCGCCGGACTGTCCTGTTCGTCCGAAGAGAAAAAGTTGTGGCCGGCCGTGAGAATCCAGTGGGGACTTATCAGCGTACCGGTCGCTACGAATTCACCGCTATCCTCTCCTTCGTTCCCATAGCTGAAGGCTACGACGGGCGCAAAGTCCGGATATTCAGCCGTATTGTACGGCGCGCGATTGCGCGCGATGGCTTCATACTCCGCCAGCATGCGGTCATGGCGGATGCCAAAAGTGTATTCTGTGACCGATCCCTCTCCCTGCAGTTCTTCGTCTTCGTCCCAGCCTACGGGATTGTCCTTATCAGAGCCACAGGCTGTAAGCAGGGCGGAAAGTAATATCAGTCTGAACAACGCCATGGTCGCTCACCTCATCAGGTAGAGTGGGGTATGTATTGGGTAATTGAGTTAAACGGACGGCGCCACGCTACCAGTTGGTATAGGAGCCGTCTTCGCGCTCGAACCAGATGCCCGCGCCGGCGCGTGGTTCGCCCTCGACGAGTGCCTCTTCGTTCAGCTCGACACCCAGACCCGGCCCTTCGGGCGGCAATAAGTGGCCGTTGGCAAAGGGCACCTGCACCGGGAAGACATCGGTGTGCGCCGTGCCGGGCGCGCGCGGGCACTCCTGCACGCCAACTAGGGACGAGGCAAAACACAGGTGGGCACAGGCGGCCGTCGATACGGGACCTAGCGGATTGTGCGGCGCTAAGTGGATGTAGTGCGTCTCGCACCAGCCGGCAATTTTGCGCGCCTCCGACAGGCCGCCGGCGATGCACAGATCGATGCGCGCATAGTCCATTAGTTCCTCTTCGATCACCTGGCGAAAAGCCCACTTGCCCGCCCACTGTTCGCCGACGGCAAGCGGCACGGACGTGTGCTGGCGCACTAACCGCAGGCTCTCGCTGCTCTCGCTGCGAATCGGATCTTCGATAAAAAACGGCCGGTACGGTTCTACGCCTCGGCAAAACTGGATTGCAGCCGATGGATCGAGGCGCGTGTGCACGTCGACGCAGATTTCGATCTCGTCACCCAGCGCTTCGCGCACGGCGCGCACCTGCTCGATGCCGAAGCGCACGGCGCGCGACGGCTCCAGCACATTCTTGTCGCCGACCGGATCGACCATACCCCAGCGCACGAACTTATAGCCGGCATCGCGCGTCGCCCTACAGCTATCGATCAGCGTGTCGATTGCTTTGGGATCGCCGTTGTGCGGGTAGCAAGCCACCTTGTCGCGCACGCGCCCCCCAAGCAGCTCGTAGACCGGCACGCCCAGCGCCTTGGCCTTGATGTCCCACAGGGCAATATCCACGGCGCTGACGGCGCTGGTTTGCACGCCGCCGCCGGGAAAGAATCCGCCGCGAAACATCACCTGCCACAGGTGCTCAATGCGAAAGGGATCTTGGCCGATTAGATCGGGTGCCATGCTGTGAATGGTCTCGGCCAGGGCGCGACCGCGGCGCTTCATACCCGCCTCGCCCAAACCGTATAGCCCCGCATCCGTTTCGACTTTGACAAAGACACCGGCGTCGATGACAAAGGGCTTTATCGCGGTGATCTTCATCGCCGTGTCCCTGCGGCGAGCGGGGGCGGGAGCCAGTGGTGCTGTGGCCGGCAACAGCAGGCGCGCGCGGAAATCATCGAGCGGAAAAGCGGGACCCGGATCTATTTTCCGGTCGGGCGCAATTTCCTCGTGACCGAGTATATGGCAAATGCCGTACTCGGAAATTAGCAGCCTGCACAGCGCTTCCACGACGCGCACCTGCTCATCGGGAAAGCGGTGCCAACAGGTCAACTGCGTCTGGTTGCGGTGCACCCCGCGCACGACCTCTTCGGGTGGATAGGCCTGGCCAAACCACGAAACGTACTGACCGTCCTTTTCCTCCAACTGCCCGGCGTTATCGATTTCAATGCCGATGGAATACTGGTTAAAGCCCTCGCGCTCGCCCCACTTGCTCACGCCGGCGTGCCAGCCGATGACGTTGAAGGGAAGCATCTGCGTCACCGCGCCGTCGCGGCCGACAACTAAGTGTGCAGAGACTTTGCGCTCGGTATCGCTCAGCGTGCGGATGGCCGACTCGGCGTTGGCACCGGCCGTGTAGTGTATGACGATGGTATCCAGGGCACCGGGAGCATAGGGCCCTCCCTGGTTGGGCGACTCGCGATAGTCGATGCCCTCACCTTCTAGACGATGGTTTGTTATTTTCATCCCATATCAGCCTGTTTTTTTGCGCGATGCGCGCTACACTGAGCTATACAGTAGAGAAAGATCGGCCACTCGTCCAGCTTGTCGCATCTCGGCCCAGATCGATTTCTAACGCGCGCTCCAGCACTCCAATAGAATGCGAATCGACAGCAAAAAGCCCTGCTCTGTATACAGAGCAGGGCTTTCGCTAGTGGACTCTGTGCGGCCGTTGCGCCTATACATCCACTCCCAACACCGCGCCATTGCTTTCGATAACCGTCCGATACCAGTGTGCCGAGTCCTTTAAGATGCGCTCCTGCGTTTGGTAGTCCACGTACACTAGACCAAAGCGCTCCTTGTATCCTTCAGCCCATTCAAAGTTATCGAAGACAGACCAGTGGAAATAGCCCTCAATCGGCACCCCATCCTCGCCGGCGCGCTCGAATTCCAGTAGGTAGCGCTCGGTAAAGTCTATGCGCTGTGGATCGTGCACCTTGCCGTCGAGCGAAACCCAGTCCTGGTTAGACAGCCCGTTTTCGGTGATGAAGATAGGCAGTCCGTAGCGCTCGTAATAGAAGCGCGGTCCCCAGTAGAGCGCCTCGGGCGTGACTGGCCACTTGTTGGCGCAGATGGGATTGCCCTGAGGCCGATCCACTTGGCGAAAGCGCCCCTGTTCGTTGCAGCCAATCGTCCAGCCGTTGTAGATATTCGTGCCGTAGAAATCGAGGGGCTGGCACATGATGTCGAAGTCGCTATCCTTGAATTTGGGCGCAGCGCTGCCGTAGATTGCGAGCCCATCTTCTGGGTAATGGCCCAAAATCACCGGATCGGACCACCAAGAAATGTTCCAACAGTTTCTGTTTTTAACGGCGAACATCGCACGCCGCGCCTGCTCTACGTTTTCTTCGTCCGTCTCGTCGGCCGGCACGACCGGGCTGCCCGTCGGCGCATAGCCAACGACGGTATCAAGCCGGGCGCGAGCGCGAATGACCTGTACCGAACGGCCGTGGGCCAGCAGCGTGTGATGTCCGGCCAACAGCACCTCTTCCAAGCCCAGCTTGTCGCCGGGAGCGTGAATGCCGTCGAGCAGGCCCAGGCCGATAAAGCACTGCGGCTCGTTGAGCGTCATCCAGTGCTTAACGCGATCGGACAGCCTATCGACCAGCACTTCTGTATACTCGGCGAACCACTCCGGACTCTGCGGATTGAGCCAACCGCCGCGACAGTAGAGCGCATGCGGAAAGTCCCAGTGAAAAAGCGTAACGTAGGGAGTGATGTGTACGGCGAGCAGTTCGTCGATGAGCCGGTCGTAAAAGTCTAGGCCGGCTTCGTTAACCGGGCCGACGCCCTCGGGCAACACGCGCGGCCAGCTTACCGATAGGCGATAGGCCATGAGACCCATTTCTTTCATCAGCGCAACATCTTCTCTATAGCGATGATAGTGGTCTATGGCTATATCGCCGGTGTGCCCCGCGTAGACGCGACCCGGCTGGCGGCAGGTCATATCCCACACCGATAGCCCCTTGCCGTCGTCGTAGGCACCTCCTTCAATCTGGTACGACGCGGCGGCCGCACCCCAAACAAAGTTCTCGGGAAAGCTCATGGTTCACTCCCTCTTTGCGGCAAGAACAACAGCCCACAATGCGTTATATTTGGACAGCTGCAATTGCAATCTAAGCATCCAGAGACCCGCGCCCAACAGGGGCCCTACGAGAGAGCAGGCATGCCCGAAGACTCCATTGACGCGCTGCGCCGCGACATCGAATTCAGCGAAACACTGCGCGGCCGCGCGCTGTCTTTTCACACGACGTGGGGACTTTTCAACCCCAAGCGCGTCGACGACGGCTCGCGGCTGCTCATCGACTGCATCGATGCACCCGTCGATGCGGCCTGTCTCGATATAGGCTGCGGCTACGGTCCCATTGGCCTGGCTCTGGCTCAGCTGTGCCCGCAGGGTACTGTGCACATGGTCGACAAGGACTTCGTCGCCGTGGAGTACGCTCAGAACAACGCCCTGCGCAACGGGCTGACCAACTGCCGAATCTACCTGAGCAATGGATTGAGCAACGTGCCCGAGGGCACCCAATTCGACCGGGTCGTGTCCAATCTACCGGCCAAGGTCGGCAACGAGCTACTGTCGATTTTCTTGCACGACGCGCGCGACCACCTAGTCCTTGGCGGCAGGCTTTACGTAGTGACGATCGCCGGGTTAAAAAACTACGTCAAGCGCACGTTCCGCGAGACGTTTGGCAACTACAAAAAAATCAAACAGCGCGGAACGTACCTAGTGTCGATGGCTGAACGAGCATAGCGGCAAATCGCCCGATCGCCCTATTGCTCCAAGTAGCGAATGCGCTTGTTGATATCCGTATTCACCGAATGATAGGGAAGCATGAGGTTGCCCGAGGCAAAGAGCGTGCGGCGAATATGTTCGACGTCGTCGTGACCGATGGCGGTTGTGAAAATGGGCAGCAAGTAATCAATGCCTATCTGCGACGGTTTCATGCGTTCCACGTCGTAGAACGACGCGTGCATAAAGCGCGCGTGTATCTGCCCCCAGCGATCGCGCAGCCGATGGCCCTCAAAACTGTCTACGTAAAAGCCGCGCTCGTGGCTCCACTGCAGCACCGACACCGTGTTGTTCTGGCCTTCGAGCAACATATCTACGGCCTTGCCGCCCAGCTGCGAGGCATAAAAGCGGTCGAATAGCACGGGCCGCCCGCCGCGCTGGGTGTGACCAACCTTGCGCGTGAATATGGCCGCGCTGGCCGACTCGCCGCGCCGCCGGCTGACGAAGTAGCCGTCGCCGATGCGCTGTATCAGCATAGAACGCAGCGCCTCGGCCGCGCCGCTGAGAATGATATTGCCCGCCGGATCGGTCGTGGGCTGCACGGCGCCCAATTCGTTGCCCTCTTCATCCGTAATGCCCTCTCCGCATACGATGACGACGTTTTTTTGCAGCTCGTACAGCTCCATTATGCGTTCCACCAACGGGTCGACGTACACGGGCGATTCGGGAATTAGAATGATGTCCGGCCTGCCAAAGGCCGACCCCAGCGCAATATATCCAGAATGGCGGCCCATAACTTCGATGATGGCAATGCGTCGATGGCTTTCGGCCGTCGTGCGCACGCGCTCAACACCCATGGCCGAATCGAATACGGCCGTGGCGTAGCCGGGCGTGGCGTAGTTAATCATGTGCTCCTGATTAAACGCGATGCGCGAGCGCCTGTGCTGGTAGCGGCCGCTCTCATCGCGGAACCACTCGTCGGGTTCGCTCGGATAGTTCAAGCCTAGGTCGTTATCAATGGTTTTGGGTGCTAAAACTACGGGCAGGCGCTCCGTTAGCGGTTGGAGGCCGTTGAGCGTGCCGTCCCCGCCTATGCATATCAGCCCCTCTATCCGCAGCTGCTTTAATCGCTCGTATATCTGCTCTATATGCTGCGGATTGTCGCCCGATAAGTAGTCGCGCGAAGCGCCCAGTATCGTACCGCCCACCGTGGCGTCGAGTTCGGGTATTTCGCGCATCAGCGGATTGAGCTGCACGTGCGGCAGGCGCGGGTTGAGCAGGCTGTTGAACCCCTTGATAAAGCCAAAGATCTCCAAGTGCAGTTGGCTGGCGCGCGCCACCGCTCCGTGAATCGTCGCGTTCAGCGCCGGCGTGTCACCGCCCGCTGTAAGAATTCCTATCCGTTTCATAGTGGCTCTTTCTCATCCCGTTCCATAGGTCGACTCCTCTATATCATCACCAGATGGCTGAACTAGGTCGACCGCTTCGAGAAGTCGACATACTTCGTCGTAAAACGCAGCAAACATCGCCCCGCCTAGATAGGCTAGGTCGGCGTTAATATCGCCGTCCGCACAGCAGCGAGCAAAGGCACTGCCAACGGCGTCGCGCAGACGGCCGGATCCCTTCGACTGACCGCTTGCCGCTTGGCCGTACAGCACTAGGTGGTCTCGCAGGTCTTCGCTCAGGCCCATCCCCACATCGCCTTCCAAGCGCTGCCAGTGCTGGTAGAGGCGGTTGCGCAGATCCGCGCGCGTGGGCTCATCGGCCAGCGTCGTTGCAAACGCCAGGTCGGTGGCGTAGGCGCGCAAAAACGTCAGCTCTGACTGCACGCGCCCCAACTCCACTCCCAGCGCGCTGGTCAATTCGCGCAAGGCCGTTTGCTCGCGTTCAGCCGGCCGGCAAATCGCATCCATCAGCAGAGCGGCCAGTTCTATCGTTGAAGCCCGTTCAGCAGCCAACACAACCCACCTTTTCTCGCACCGATTTATAATTCCTTTACAAACCTTTTTATTTTCAGTAAGATACACCGTATGGAAGCCTTGGAAGCCGCTCTTAGCGCCCCCGTGCTCTTTGCCGTTGTAGCCATTGCCTCTTTTGCCTTGGTCGCTAGAGCCGTGGTAGGCGTACTACGGCAACTGCCCACGCTGAGCACGCAGCTTGAACAGGTCCAGCGCCAGCTGTCCAGCGTGCACGACGGCATACCGCTAAAGCGCGCGGCACTCAGCTCCCTGCAAGAAAAAATCAAACCGCTCAAGCTGACGGCTCAGCACCTTCAAGACTACAGCACAACACTGCTCGATATTGAGCGCAAGGCCGTGAGAGAAGAAGAAGACAAGATGCACCGGGAAGATATTCCCATTCATCGCCCCGGAGCGCCCAGAGACATTTGAGCTTGAGAGAAAGTCGACCGCATCTACCGATTGCTCTCTATTTACCGCAGTTGTTGCATAAACATTACGCGACACATGACTTGAGACGAGCGCTGCACAAGACTAGGCGCCCGTCGGATCCGTAGCTTTTAAGCCGCCACCCTCAGAACGTTTCCCCCAGGCCAAAGTCGGCGACGATATCGCCGGCGTGCACGTCCAGACGGCCGTCGCCCTCGACGTCGATTTCTAGCCAATAGATGCGATCCCAACCCATAGGCGTGTGGACGAGAAAGCGCACGCGACCACCGGCTTCTGTGCGCATGGCCTCTGCCGCACACGATTCGGGTTCGTGCAAATCGACCACCTTCTGTGCGGTCTGCAGCACGCCTTCAAAGCGCGCTCGGGTAAAGATCGGCACGGTGGCCAACCATTCGGCGTCGTGCCAACTGGCCCGGGTCGCCCACAGTTCCTGCACGAAGAACGCATATTCAAAGAGACCCTCGGGCGTGGGATCGTAGTGCAAATATTGGTAGAGCGTCTCCACGGCTTGATCGCTGCGCTCTTCGCCTTCTGTAGATGGGTCGGCCAGCAGGGGCGCTTGTCCATCGAGTGGGCGGGCGTAGGGGCGTATGCGCTTTATTGTATCGCCGTGATGTACCCAGTCGTAGTCTAGTTGGTAGCCAGAGCGCACGTGCACGCGTGGAAAAAATCCTAGCAGTGCGTTGACATCGTCCGGCTTTGCGTAGCGATCGTATGATTTGCGAAAGTGCAGCACATGCTCTAGAACGCCCTCTGCCCGACCTTCCGGTACGCGCTCTGGAGAGATATTCATAATCCTCGCCCCGCGCCTCTAGCTAACGCACCGGTGCCAAGTCTATGCTCGCGCGCACCGATGCGGCATACTGCCCGGCGGCCCCAAGTGCCTCGACCATGCCGCGCGCATCGGCCATGCCCTTGCCGGCAATGTCAAAGGCCGTGCCGTGGTCAACCGATGTGCGCAGAAATTTCAGTCCCATGGTCAGGCTCACCGTGCCGTGGAAGTCCAGCGTCTTGGCGGCAATATGCCCCTGATCGTGGTAGAGCGACAGCACGCCGTCGTAGCGTCCTTCATAGCACTGGGTAAAGACCGAGTCCGCCGGCACCGGACCGCGCACCCGCCACCCTCGGTCGATAGCTTCCCGCGTCGCCGGGCCGATCACGTCCATTTCGTCCGTGCCGAACAGCCCCTGCTCGCCGCCGTGCGGGTTGAGCGCAGCGACAGCCACCGTCGGCTCTTCGATGCCGAGTTGGCGCAGGTAGAGATCGCAAAACGGTAGCGCCTCGAGAAGGCCTTCGCGCGTAATGGCATCGGGAATCTGGCGAAAGGAAATATGGCGCGTCAGAAAGAATATGCGCAGCGTGCGCACGATGAAGAGCGTCATCGGATCGTGGTGGGCGGCACGTGCTTTGAGCACAGCGGTGTGATCTATAAACGGGACCTTGGCCGCCTGCAGCGATTCCTTGTTGAGCGGTGCGGTACACAACCCCACCACAGCCCCGGATAGGGCGTCCTCAATCGCCCGCTCCAAATAGGTATAACCGGCTTGCCCACCCGATGCAGAAATGCGACCGTACTCGATCGGCCCGTCGAGCACGCCGCAGTCGATATAGTCAATGCAACCCGATTCGTAGCGCCCTTCGGAGGGATCGCCAATCGCATTTAGCTGCAGATCGGCACCGAGCGTTCGCAGCGTTTGCTCAAGCACCGCACCGTCGGCATAGACTACGGGCTTTACCCGCTCGTAAATGCCCTCTTCGCACAGGCACTTGACGGTTATTTCCGGACCGATGCCAGCCGGGTCTCCAACGGTTAGACCTATTGTGGGTCGATGGGTATCCATGGCTTTTCTCTCTCCTAACCTGCCGTTTTACGGGGCGCACCTCGGACAGGTCTCCGACGAGCGCTGTACCGCATATCGCGTCCGCTCAGATGGCGTGCGACCTTCAAATGATGCGTTTTCTATCTGCGCTGGGCGCTTACTTAGCCGGGGGCGTGGTCGGCAGACGCAGCAAAAAGTGTACGACCCAGATACCGACGGCAACGAGCAGAATCTTTACCGGCCACAGCGGCACAAAAAATACCACCGACGTGCCCAGCGTCACGGCGAGTAGAGCGATGGCGACGATTTTCGTGCGCAAGGCAACGCTGCGGCTCTCCTGCCACTGGCGAATGGTCGGCCCGAAAATCCGGTTGGCCAACAACCAGTCGTAAAAGCGCTTAGAAGAGCGCGCATAGCAAGCCGCTGCCAGCAGCAAAAACGGCGTCGTCGGCAGAAGCGGCAATACCACGCCCAGCGCGCCCAAGGCGACAAAGAGCGAACCCAAACAAAAAAAGAGCAGGCGCTGCCAGCGCGGACCGTATGTGTGGCCTTCCTCCTCCACTCCTTCTACCACTGGACAGGGCTCAGCGCGTCGGCCGATTTAGGGTGGGACGGCCCTCCAACTGGGGCGGCCCGTCGTAGCCAATGCTTTCCCAGCCGGCCACGTCACCGCCGCGCAAGCGGTAATCGTGCGGATAGATCTTTAGCGAGCGATCTGCCAGGGGAAGCGCCACGCGCTCGTGCCCGCTGCGAGCCGACAACTTTAGGGCCAGCGCAATTTCCAATGCCTGACGATAGTCGTGCCCACTGCATTCTATTTGACCGTCGCCGCGCCGAGCGGCGCGCACCAGGCGCTCGCATACGTAGGGGAATGCGCGCTGCCACTCCTGCTGCATAAATTCGGGATAGACCGGCGTCGACTCAGCCCCCTTGCCCTTGACCAGCACTGGCTGCGGCCCATTGAACCACGCCTGGCCCTCTTCGCCTTCAACCCATACGCGACAGCGCACCTGACCCTCTTCGCGCGGGGCTGGTATTTCGCATATAATGCCACCCGATAGACCCAAGCGACCATAGGCCGGACAGTCGATTTCGTATTCTTCGGCCCCTTCTGGCAACGTCCATCCCGGCTCCGGTGGCAAGGTCCACCCTTCGACCCACTCCACTTCCATCCCCGTGACTAGGCGCATCTGCGTCAGCTGCACGCAGCCGGCCCCGCTCACTTCGCGCGGCAGGCCGCCCGGAATGGCGGCCGCCGTTAGTGCACCGATATTGCCCTCGCGCAGCCACTGCGCGCACTCCTGTAAAAAGGGCACCTCCCAATAGGCTGTAGCGCAGCCAAAGGCGGTTCCGCGTTCTTGGCAGACGCGCACCATCTCATCGGCCAAGCTCAGTTCGACGGCCATCGGTTTTTCGCAGGAAACCGCTTTGACGCCAGCCTCGGCGCAGGCGATGACCGCGTCGTGGCTGAGGCGCACGGGCAGGATATTGGCGACGATATCCGGCGTTTCCCGCTTGAGCAACTCGCCTAGGTCGTTCAGCACTTCTTCCACGCCAGCGTGGCTGGCAAAGGTATGCGCCCGATCGGATGTGTCGACCAGCACGACGCTGCAATCATCCCGCTGGGCAAAGGCGCGCAGGTAGTGGCGGCCCCACATTCCGGCGCCGCCGACTACGGCTACGCGGAGTTTCTCATCGCTCATATCGCTCTCTATATCTGCTGTGGACTCATTGCGAGCCCTTGACCTCTGCTTCATAAGAAGGTAGGTTTCGCCGCTCACCACAAGACCATGAAAACGCAACATCGCCTCTTTTTTGCCGACGCTCGGCACATGCGCTCACTGGCTGACGGCAGCGTCGACCTCGTCGTCACCTCGCCGCCTTATCCAATGATCGCCATGTGGGACGAACTCTTTGGCGGCGCCAGCCGCGCCGTGCGCACAGCGCTTGACGACGGCAATGGAGAGCGCGCTTTTGAGCTGATGCACCGCCGACTCGACGCCGTATGGAACGAGTGCTATCGCACATTGAGCGAAGGCGGGCTCATGTGCATCAATATCGGCGATGCCACGCGCACGCTCGGCGGTCGGTTCAGCCTCTACCCGAACCACGCGCGCATTCTGCAGCACCTGCGCAAACTCGGCTTCGCTGCATTGCCCGATATCTTGTGGCGCAAGCCCACCAACGCACCCAACAAATTTATGGGCTCGGGCGTGCTGCCGGTCGGGGCGTACGTCACCCTCGAGCACGAGTATATCCTGATCGTGCGCAAGGGCGACAAGCGCACATTCTCCAGCGAGGCGGCAAAGAAGAGACGGCGGGAGAGCGCCCTGTTTTGGGAAGAGCGCAACGTCTGGTATTCGGACGTGTGGACGGACCTGACGGGCATGGGCCAGGGATTGGGCCCGGGCGCAGCGCGCAGCCGCAGTGCGGCCTATCCGTTTGAGCTGGCCTACCGCCTAGTCAATATGTTTTCCCTCAAAGGCGACGTGGTGCTCGACCCCTTTCTCGGAACGGGGACGACGGTACTGGCAGCCATGGCCTCCGAGCGCCATAGCGTTGGATTTGAGCTCGACGCCAGCCTCCGGGCGACCGTTGCCGAGCGCTGTGCATCGCTCGTCGAACAGGCCAACGACTATATCGCGGCGCGGCTCGAACGCCACGCATCGTTTGCCGCCGAGCGAAAAACAAAGTACCGCAACCGTCGCCACGGATTTGGCGTGGTATCGGCCCAGGAGCGCGAAATAGAGCTGCGTGCGCTGCGCGCGGTAGACCAAGTAGAAGAAGATGTGTTCCACGTGCGCTATGGAGCGCGGCAGCGGCAAAGCGTGCGCTGAGCACGCTCAGAGCATGGCCTCGTTGATCTCCACGCCAAATCCCGACCCTTCCCCCAACTCGATATAGCCATCGACGGGTTGCGGCTCGCCCAGCCACAGTTGGTGCTGCTTAACGGCAAAGTTTCCCATGTGGCACTCGGCCAAATCCTCGCCGTAGCCGGCTGCCAAAAAGTGCGCTCCCCACACTTCACCGCCGCGATGTGGGCAGAGAGGTATGCCCTCGGACCGCGCTAGCTCGGCAATGCGCAGCGCCTCCGTCAGGCCGCCACACCAAGTGATATCCGGCTGCCACATGTCCAGCGCCCCGGCGCGGGCGATGTGTTTGAACGCATGCACGGTGAACTCGTGTTCACCGCCGACGACCTTTAGCGGCTGCACGGCGTCGCGCAGCGCAGCGCAGCCCTCTAGGTCATCGGGCTGCAGCACGTCCTCTATCCAATACAGATCATACGGTGCAGCGGCCCGCGCCACTTCCTTAGCGTAGTCAGCCTGCCACGACATATAGGCGTCGACCATGAGCAGCGCCTGCGCGCCAAAGAGGGCGCGCGCCTTTTCGGCCCAATCGAGCAGCGCCTCCAAGTCTTTGGCCCGTTCGCCGCTGCGCAGTTGGGTCGATTTGTGCGCGACAAACCCTGCGTCGCGGTAGTGTTCGGGATCCTGGCCGGTGGCGTAGGCACGGACCCGGTCGCGCTGCACGCCGCCCAGCAAATCGCATACGCGTTGGCCTTCGGCTTTGCCTAGCGCATCCCACAGCGCCAGGTCGACACCGCTAAGGGCCATGATGGCGATGCCGCCGCGCCCGTAGGGCAGACTGGCGCGGTAGAGCATATCCCACAGGTGCGCAATGTCTTCTATCTGGTTGCACGGCCGATCGACGAGCAGTTCGCGAAAGTGGCGGTTGACTACCTCGACGCTGCCTACGCCGCCGCCGCCATATCCCCAACCCACGGCGCCCGTATCCATTTCGACCCGCACGGCGATTTGCCAAAAGTGCGTGCGCCAGGTCTTAGCTGGGTGGTTGTAGCGCGGATAGACGGCTTTGATATCGCGAATCTTCATCGCTTAGGCTTTCCGGGCAATTTTCCAACACGTGTGAATGCGCCCATTGCGCTCAAAATCTTTGTCGATGGTTTGCGGTGTGATATCCTCAATGGACAGTTCCGGCAGGTGATCGCTCTCCATTTTAAAACGGCGGAAGTTGTTGGAAAAGATCAGCAGGCCACCAGCGCTCAGCAGCGAGGAGACTCGGCGCAGCAGGTCGACGTGGTCGCGTTGCACATCAAAGTGATCTCGCATGCGCTTGGAGTTTGAAAAGGTCGGCGGATCCAAAAAAATCAAATCGTAACGCTGGCTTCGCTGCTGATCTACCCACTCCAGGCAGTCGGCCTGGAGCAGTTCATGATGCCGGCCGCGCAGGCCGTTTAATTCGAGGTTGCGGCGGGCCCAGTCGACGTAGGTCTTCGACATGTCGACAGAAGTGGTGGAAACCGCTCCTCCCAGCGCGGCGTGTACTGTGGCCGCACCCGTGTAGGCAAAGAGATTGAGGAAGCGCTTTCCGCGCGCTAGCTGGCCCAGTAGGTATCGCGTGGGACGATGGTCGAGAAAAAGGCCGGTATCTAGGTAGTCCGTGAAGTTTACCAGAAAACGTCCGCTTCCTTCGCGGACTTCGTGGAAGGCGCCCGCTGCGTCAAATTTCTCGTACTGGGCGCGACCGCGCTGGCGCTGGCGCACCTTGTAGAGCACGCGCGACTCGTCGATTTCCAACGCTTCCGGCAGCACCGCTAGCGCCTCCTCCAATCGCTCTTTGGCGCGCTGCTCGTCCACGCTAGAGGGCGCCTTGTACTCCTGAACATGGGCCCACAGCACGTCGCTCTGGTACAGGTCTATGGCCAGGGCATACTCCGGCAAGTCGGCATCGTACACCCTATAGCAGGCAATGTCGCTACGCCGCGCCCACCGCCCCAGCGTGCGGCGGTTTTTCTTCAGGCGATTGACCAGCATTTGGGCACTTTCGGAGGGCGCAGTCTTGCCCGCCTCTGAAGGCGGTGCTGCGAAGTAGCGGTCTTCCACTTCAAAGCGCAGCAGGCGACACTCGATAGGACCGTTGTTAAACTTATTGGTAAGCACGGCGCGCATGCCCAAGTAACGACCCAGTTCGGGGCGCCCGGTAAACACGGCGGCTTTCCAGCCCACAAAGCGCGTTCTAATCACCTGGCCTAGGCCGGCATACAGCGCCCTGAGGGCGCGCTCCTCCCCTAGGCGCTCTCCATAGGGTGGGTTGGTTACCAGTAGCCCCAAGTGCCGACCGGGCGCGTTGGCATTTTGAAGATCGCACTGTTGAAAGTGCACATGGCCATCGATTTGCGCGCGCACGGCGTTGGCCTGGGCGTAGTGCACCGCGCGCTCATCGCAGTCGCTGCCCACAATTTCCGGCAGAGCCTGCAGCCCGGCGCGCCGGCGCTGACGAGCCGCCACCAGCAGCGCATCCCAAATGTCGGGCTGGTGCTGCTTCCACGTTAAAAAACCGAAGTGGGCGCGGGTCAATCCCGGCGCACAGTCCCCGGCCATCAGCGCCGCCTCAATGGCCAGCGTGCCCGAGCCGCACATCGGATCGAACAGCGACCCGCCCGACGCAGCCACCTCGGGCCAACCAGCGCGCTGTAGGATAGCGGCCGCCAGATTCTCTTTTAGGGGCGCTTCGTGGCCGTCTTTGCGGTAGCCACGCCGGTGCAGACTTTCGCCAGACAAGTCGAGGCTGACAGTGGCGCGGTCACCGCTCAGGCGAATGTTGATGCGCAGGTCGGGACGCTGCACGTCGACGGAGGGGCGTTTATTTTCGCGGGATCGAAATTGGTCGACAACGGCGTCTTTGACCTTGAGGGCGGCGTAGTGACTGTGGGTAATGGAGGAGCGCAGCGCTATACAGTCTACGGCCAGCGTAGAGTCGGCACTCATATGCGCCGACCAGTCTATATCTCGGGCACCAGCATAGAGCGCCTCCGGCGTCGGCGCGTCAAATTCAGCCAGCGGCAGCAGTAGGCGGTTGGCCAGTCGCGACCACAGACACGCCGCATAGGCTTGCTCTAGTGAGCCCTCGAATTCGGCTCCTCCCCAGCGCTGGCGCGTCGCGGAAACGCCGATCCCAAGCAGTTCTTCGGCGAGCAAGTCTGCGCAGCCGTGCGGTGCCGTAGCAATAAACCGAACGCTCTTATCCACCGGGCCTCAACGCGAAAAAGGCCGCTCCATTGCAATGGAGCGACCCTTGTAACCAGCCGTAAAACCAACCTCCCCACACCGCCTTTTTGCCTTGCGGCAGCCTCTGGTGGGGCCCGTTAGAGGTGGTCATATAGCGCCTTCTGAAACTGTGAAATAATGGACGACCACACAAGCATAATTACGTGTCTAAAAACGAAACCTGTATCTGATTGCGCGCTCGACTCAGGACGAACCATTTTTATTTGCTCGTCTCTGCAGGCGGTAGCGCGCCGGTGACAGCCCGCTGTAGCGACGAAAAATCCGCGCGAAGTGCTGGGACGTGCTGAAACCAACGCGCGCCGCTATCTGGGACACGTTTAGAGCCGTCGTTTCCAACAGGTGGCGCGCCTCTTCTAAGCGGCTGGCGTGAAGAAATTCGACAAATGTCTTGCCCGTTGCCACGCGCACACGGCTAGATACTGTATCGGAACTCAGGCCAAAGCGCAGGGCGACTTCCGCGCGCGTGCTGATAGCCGTAGCGTGTTCGCGTATGTAGTTTACGACGGGGTCGCTCAGCGTCGCACCAGGTGCCGCTCGGCGCCGTTCGGATAGTTTCTCTGCCAGCGTATTAACGCAGAGTGGATGGGGCAGATAGTCCCAAGCGCCTGCCTTGATTGCCTGCACGGCGCTGTCTATAGATGCCTCGCCGTTTACGGCAATGATATCCAATTGGCAGTCCAGCTCTTTTAGCCGGCGCAAATTCCTCAGGCCGTTGTCGTGCGAAGCAGAGAGGTCCAAGAGCAGCGCGTCGTAGCGGCCGTCTTGGACCCGCGCGCGGGCCTCTCGATAGTTCGTCGCCGTTTCTACGCGATAGCCGCGCGCACTAAAATCGGCGGCGTCCAACCCGCTCGCAGCCACTCCAACCCAGAGCAGGGCGTGTCCGCTGTGCACTTGAGCTACCGTCAACCCATCCTGCTTCCCATTCGCTAACATATTCGTCTTCTCTTCTTTGCCCAAAAGAGAAAGGCCGGCGCGGACACAGTAGTCCCACACCGACCCCGGGCCATATCTTACGCAAAGATTACTGATCCGTCAACAACGGCCGCAGACCGTTATATTCTGCCATATCCCTCTATATTCCGCTATATTCCGCTATATTCCGCTATATTCCGCTATATTCCGCCGTGCGCAGTACATTTGCGTTCGTTTTCCCATTGTGTATAACGGATCCCTT
>JAYOYH010000063.1:0-15907 GCA_038153405.1 Gemmatimonadota bacterium
CCTGATCCGTAGTCAGGTGCTCTATCCAATTGAGCTATGGGTGCGCTCAAATTCAAGGACAAAAAATAAGGGCGATCTGTGCCTTCGTCAAGAGCGCCGGCGCCTGCTACTCGTCGAGCACGGCGCGCACCTTCTCGGCCAGCGCATCCAGCGAAAAGGGCTTCTGCAAAAAGTTCATCCCCGGCTCCAAGACATAGGTCGTCAAAACGACATTGTCCGTATAGCCCGACATGTAGAGCACTTTGGACTGGGGCATAACCGGCTCTAATAGTTCGATCATTTCCGGTCCGCTCATCTTGGGCATGACAACATCGGTGAGAATCAGATGGATATCGCCTGTATACTGCTCGCACACCCGCATGGCATCCATCGGATCTTCGCCTTCCAACACGGTATAGCCGCACTGCTCCAACGAGTGCTTGCATAACTTGCGCACAGACTCGTCGTCCTCCACCAACAAAATCGTCTCATCGCCGCCGCTGTGTACCTGCGCGCGCGGTAACTCTTTTACGCGAATTTCCGAATCAGCGTGTGGCAGGTAGAACTTAAAAACCGTGCCTTTACCCATTTCGCTATAGACCCAGATATACCCGCCGCTCTGCTTAATGATGCCGTATACCGTCGACAGGCCCAACCCTGTCCCCTTGCCGCGCGCTTTGGTAGTGAAAAACGGGTCAAAAATGCGCTGTTGCGTGGCGACATCCATGCCCGTACCCGTATCGGTGACGGCAACCATCGTATACGGTCCGTAGGCACCGGCTTTTACCACATCGTGCTGCATGGAATAGCTCTCGTCCATGACGACGTTTTGCGTTTCCACAACAAACTTGCCACCGTCCGGCATGGCGTCGCGTGCGTTGACGGCGAGATTCATAATGACCTGTTCGATTTGACCCGGATCGGCCTTTACTAGCCCCACCTGCGGATCGAGCACCGTCTCTAATTCGATGTCCTCGCCAATCAGCCGCCCGAGCATTTTTTCCAGCCGCCCGATAATCTCGTTGAGATTAATCACCTGCGCCTGCAGCACCTGGCGCCGGCTAAAGGCCAAAAGCTGGCGCGTCAGCGAAACGGCCCCGTCGCTTGCCTGTTCAATTTCCTTGAGGTTTTCTTGCACCACATGATCGGATGGCAGCAGACTCATGGCCAGCGAATTGTTGCCCGTAATGAGCATGAGCAGATTATTGAAGTCGTGCGCCACGCCGCCGGCCAGCACGCCGATCGCCTCCATCTTCTGCGACTGCTGTAGCTGCTCTTCCAAACCGGCGCGCTCGTCTTCGGTTTTGCGCAGCTCTTCGCTCTGTTTGGCGAGCTCGCGCGTGCGCAACTGCACCTGTTCGGCTAGCTCGCCGTTGAGTTTTTCCAACTGATCGAGCATATAGTTGATGGACAGAGCCAGACGGCCGATTTCGCCTTCGGGATTACCCACTGGCGTGCGCTCGCTCAAATCGCCGTGCGCAATGCGCTCGGTAGCATTGATCACCGTTTTCAGCGGGCGCGTCACGATACTGCCTATGAGATATATCGCCAGTAGACCAGCAATAAACGTGACCAAACTGACGACGACGAGGTCACTCCGGACGCGCGCCGCCCTTTCGCCCGCCATGGCGACGGCTTCCTCGATTGCAGCGGCGTTGACATCGGACGCGCTCTGTGCAGCCGACACAAGCACACGCCGCTCGCGTTCTTCATACCACATGGGATAGAAAACCGATACAGAAGCAGCGAGCAGGGCGAGGACTAAGCCACTCAGTAGCGTAAGGCGGATGCGAAGAGAGTACGCAGAAAGGCGTGAAGCTGTATTTGGTGCGCTATGACTCATGGGGTACCTAAGCAGCTAGGTTAGCATCCGTGACGGACAATGCAGCCAGAACACCGGTTAATATAGCATAATTATCAAACGGACGCGCCAAACAGCGGGGGCGCATCAGGCCAGCGCCTCGAGATACTTATAGCCGCTGCCCGTGTTAAACAGTACGATGCGCTCGTCGCCAGAGACCCTACCTCGCTCCTTCAGAGCGAGCAGTGCCGCCAGCGTTGCGCCCCCCTCGGGCGCGGGGAAAATACCCGTATACGCGGCGATGCGGTGGGACTGTTCGACGAGGGCACTATCGCTGACGGCAATGGCCGTACCGCCGCTGGCGCGCAGCGCGCGCAGCATGAGAAAATCGCCGACGGCTGCTGGAACGCGCAAACCCGAAGCGACCGTGTGGGCTCCCGTCCACATTTCGGCTCCCTCGTCACCGCGTTCAAAGGCGCGCACGATGGGCGCACAGCCCTCGGCCTGAACCGACACCATGCGCGGCCGCTGGCTACCGATCAGTCCCATACATTCCATTTCTTCAAAGGCCTTCCACATGCCAATAAGGCCCGTGCCACCACCCGTTGGATAGACGATGACGTCGGGGAGCTGCCAATCGAACTGCTCGGCCAATTCGTAGCCCATGGTCTTCTTGCCCTCTACGCGGTAGGGCTCTTTGAGCGTAGATACGTCAAACCATCCTTCGCTCTCTTTGCGCGCGGCGACGATCTTGCCGCAGTCGCTTATAAGGCCGTCGACCATTTCCACTGTCGCCCCGCTCGAACGGCATTCAATAGCAAAGGCCGATGGCGTATCGCGTGGCATAAATACAAACGCTGGCAAGCCACAGGCCGCCGCATAGGCGGCGAGCGCACCGCCGGCGTTACCCGCCGTGGGGATGGCCAACGCGCGCGCGCCGCGCGCACGCGCTGCGCTCACAGCAGCGGAAAGACCGCGCGCTTTAAACGAGCCGGTGGGATTGAGCGATTCGTCTTTGATATAGAGATTGGTAAAGCCCGCCCACGCACCGAGGCGCTCGACTCTGTGTAGCGGCGTAAACCCTTCGCCGAGCGAAACGATTTCATCGGTAGAGCGTATGGGCATTACTTCTCGATAGCGCCACATCGTAGGCGCGCGCTCCTTTAGGGCATCCGGTCGCAGCGTGGCAGCAGCCTTTTCCAGGTCGTAGCGCGCCAGCAGAGGTGCGCCGAGCGCAGAGAGATTATGCAACTCAGCAGCATCATAGGTGCTGCCATCCCGGGCGCATTCGAGATGGGTCATGTGCATGGGGTATAGAGTCCTTTTTCGCGAATGTAGCGCTCGACCGCATCGGGCACCATGGCCCGTACAGGCAAACCGCTGTGCAGGCGTTGGCGGATCTTCGTCGAGGACAGCTCGATAAGTGGCGTATCGATAAAGTGCATGTGCCGCACCAATTCGGGGTCGACCTCGGCCTGTTCTGCGAGGCGCTGACCAGCTACCACAGTACACAGAGACAAGATGCCCTGCGGATCGTGCCACGTCGACATATGCGCGACATTGTCGCTGCCAATCACTAGGAAAAATGCGCTGTCGGGATATCGTTGATGCAGCTGGCGCAGCGTATCGACCGTATACGATTTGCCCGGACGATCCAACTCGATGCGCGAGGCAGAGCACGATGTGAGATCGGCAATTGCCAGTTCGACCATGGCGAAGCGGTCGTTGGAGTCGGCGTGCGTGCTGTCTTTATGAGGAGGGTCTGCGGCGGGAATAAAAACGATTTCATCGAGGGCTAGCGCCTCGCAGGCAAACAGCGCCAGCAGCACGTGCCCGTTGTGAACGGGATCAAACGTGCCGCCGATCAATCCGATGCGCTGCACCGCACTACCCCGCCGAGGCGTTTAGCTGCGAGAGCGCTTCCTGCACTTCTTTCTTTAACTTGGCGTCTTCGCTGTCGCGCAGCACTTCTTCCCAGTGCTGCACGGCGCCATCAATGTTGTCTTCTGCACGGTCCAGTTCGCCTAGGCGAAACAGCGTGTAATAATACCAGGTCGTATCGGGATAGTCGCGCAACACGTCCTGAAAGGAAATGCGCGCCGCTTCCAAATAGCCCTGCCTCTGGTAGAGATAGGCACTGCGATAAATCTTCTCGGCCAGATTGTTGCGGCAGGTGACAATGCGCTCGCGCGCCGTCTCGACTAGCGACGAAGACGGATTGTCCTCGATGAAGTTGCGGAAGGCCATTAGCGCATCAAACGTTTCTTTCTGATCTAGGGCTGGCCGGCGCATTTGCTTAAAGTAGGACTCGCCTATTTTAAACTGCGCCTCTTCGGCCCACTGGCTAGCTGGATAGATATCGATGAGGCGCTGGTACTCGAAAGAGGCGTTTACGTAATCTTCGCTGCAAAAAAAGGATTCGGCCAGCAGATACTGCGACTCCGTGACGCGCTGCGAACCGGGGAAGTTGCTGACCAAACGCTGAAAGTGTTCGGACGCCTCCACGCAGCGCTTTTTCGCAAAGGCCTTTTGACCCTCGTCATAGTAGTAATCAGCGCCTTGCAACTTTTCCGGCGTGCTCGCACAGGCCGTTAAATAGCCAGCGACAGCGATAAGGGCAAAATATATAAGCATAGGTAGTTAGCGATTGGAAAAGAATAGGTAGATTAGTCCGCCGAGCACAGTCGAGACGACCATGGGTTCGACGAACTTACTCCAGCTTTGTTCCTCTACTTCGGTCTGGGCAAATTTATAGGTTGAGTGCTGGAGTATTTCGAGTTGGTTTTTAGGTATGCGATCGGCGCGCAAGCGCGTGACTTCGTCCTGCCAGTAGACGATGTGGTCGCTTTCGCGGTTGAGGCGCAGAGCCAACGATGCCCGACTCTGGCGATCGGCGTGCGCGCCTCTTAGACCCGACTGTGCGGTAATGCCCATATCCAGTATACGAAAGGAAAAACGCATGCTCTCGGACCCGGCATTCGTCGAATCGGCCACTATGGAAAATCCGCGGTCGAGCAGGCACTGCGCCAGCACGTGCTCGACCAGCCAGTTGGCATCATGGCGCCCCTGAGCGGCGATAAAGAGGGGAGCATCCGCTGCTTCGGCGGGCACCTCGAGCCCGGCCAGCGACTCATCGATGGCGTCTTCTACGGCGGCGACCAGGGCATCCATATTGCTCGGATAGGGAGCGATCGCCGCGGCGGAAAACGGGCCTATCAGCAACAGGGCAATAATCCGCCTCATCCCGCAGCGCAGCGACCGGGAAAATACATGCCCCATTACAGGCCGCCGAGATATTTTAGCTCTTTGCGAGCAGTAGCAACGTATTCGCTTTCGGAGAACTCGTCCAGCAGCTTGCGAAAGGCGGCAATCGCCTGATCGCGCTCGCCAAGTGCTAAGTAGCAACGCCCTACTTTTAGCTGGGCATCGTCGGCTTTTTCCGTCTTGGAAAAGGCAAAGACCTTGGTGAACTCGGCTAATGCCTGGCGAAATCGTCCTAGCCCGTAGTAGCACTCGCCCTTCCAATACTGCGCGTTGTCGGCCCACTCACCGTAGGGAGCCGCCGCCAGAACGCGGTCAAACTGCACTACGGCCTGCTCGTACTCCTTTTGGTTGTAGATGGCCAGCGCATTCTGATAGAGCGAAAGCGCGTCGTCGGCCCTGTTGCGAATGGCGTCGGGCGGACGCAGCGGACGCGTGTGCAGCGAATCCAAGCGCGCGCGCAGACTCTGGGTCTCTTCGCGCAGGGCACCCAGTTGCTGGCGCATTTCGGCAGCGCTTTCTTCTGCCTGGCGCAGGCGATCGGCCATGGCGCGCTCGCGGTCGTACGACGACTCGACGGCTCGCTTGAGCGCCTCGACGTCTTCGCGCTGTTCGTTCTGCCAAGTATCCAAACGCTGGTCTACCTGACCCGGCGTTGCGCAAGCGGCCCAGCCCAGCAGGAGAGCACAAAGAGGTATTTTTGCGTGCATAGACATGCTAAAAATATAAGGCCTCTTGCAAGCGCAGACCAGATATCGGCGCCGCAGCGCGGCGCTTTATTTGCTCTCTGCGCGAAATACCAAGTCCTCGGGGGGATTGAGCGCAAACTCCTCGCAGCGATCGGCGTAGAGGGCAGACGGTCCGTCGTCCGGCACAATTTTTAACGCATCTTCAAAAAACGCGCGCGCCTCGTTGAATTCGTATTTCCAGTAGGCTTCCAGACCGCTCTTGTAGAGCGCCAATACCTGCATCATTTCCTCGTTCAATTCGCCCTTGCGCTCCAGCACTTCGTAGGCGACGACGGGCTCTTCCTTACCGACGACCTGAATCAAGTCGAGTTGGCGCGCTTCGATCAAATCCTTTACCTGCTCATAGATCTGATCGTTTACCATGATATTGGTGCCATAAATTTTCTGTCCGCTTTCAAAGCGTGCGGCGAGGTTCACAGTATCGCCCATCATGGTGTAGTCGGTGCGGCTGCGCGATCCCATATTGCCGACGATCATTGGACCAGCCGTGATGCCAATGCGCACCTGTGCGAAGGTGCGCCCCTGACCCTGCCAGCGGTCGCGCAGTTCTTCGAGACGCGGCGGAATGGCGCCCGGCTCGTTCCAGCGCTTGCGCAACTCGACAAGCATTTTCTGCTGGTCGATGCAGGCCATCACCGCCCGCGTCGCATGATCGTCGTAATAGAGCGGCGCACCGAAGAATGCAACGATGGCATCGCCTTCGAATTTGTCGATGGTTCCGCCGTAGCCCTCGATTATATCGCACATCTCGGTGAGATAGCCGTTGATAAAATCGACGAGTTCGGCCGGCGTCAAACACTCAGAGATAGTCGAAAAGCTAGCAATATCGGAGAAGAACGCCGTCATCACGCGCTCTTCGCCGCCTAGCTGATTGACCATGTCCGGGTTTTGCATGATCTGATCGACGACGGCAGGCGACAGATAGTGACCAAAGGCACCTTGGACGAATTCCTTCTCCTTCTCCTTTATGATGTAACCGTAAATCGTCAGCGCCAGATAGCCCACTACGATAGTTAGCATCGGGCCTATAAACTCCAGCCAGAACCCATGCGTGAAGGAGTATAGGACGAGGACGGAGTAGACCGCTCCCAGCGCGCCAATGAGCAAGGCGCCCTGCAGCACCTTCAGCCGCGGCACGGCCAGCGACATGACCAAGCCCAGCAGTAGAATAAGCGCTACGCGTGTCCATACCGGCGTGCGGCTTATAAAGGCGTCGGTCAATATGGTATTGAGCACGTTGGAATAGATGCCGACCATGGGATAATTGCCCTGGAACGGGATCACGCTAAGGTCGGTGCTACCCGTTGACGTCTGCCCGTAGAACAGGATCTTGCCCTGGAGTTCATCCGGCGTGATAAGGCGCCCCTGTGCGCTGCGATAGGGATAGAAGTAGAGCGGACGCGCCTTCTCTTGGACTTTGCCGTCGACCAAGTGCCGCTGGGCAAAGTAGAGACTCTGCAAGAGATCTTCGCCGTCTTCTTGGGGCATTGCAGCCTGTAGTCCGGCCAGATCAATATCGGGATTTTCCTCCAATAGCGCTGCGACGCGGTTGTTGCGGCGTATCTGCTCGTACATCAGGAGCTGCGCTTCTTGGGGCTCTTTGACGCCCTTTGAAGCCCAAAATGCACCCGCTTCTTGGTCTGGCTGCTTGCGCACGGCCGCTTCAATACCGCCTGCCTGCATCCAGGTCACCAACGCACCGCGCACCGCGCTCTGATCGTCATAGCCCTGCGCGGCCATCAGCCCGGGCAGGGGGCGCGGATTGCGGCGCAAGGCCGGGTCGTCAACGACCAGTTCCTTTATTTTATCGAGTAGTTTTTCGCGATCTTCGCGCTGGGCGGCCCGGCGCAGCGCTATGTGCGGATAGCGCACAAAGGTCTCCTCCCAGCGGCCGGTCCAGTTGACATTCATCGTGCCGTGCTCGTCGATGGGAATGTTTATATCGCGTACGCTTCCATCGGGAAAGCGCGCATTGGGCAGAAGCACGCGGTCGCCGGGCCACACCTTTACATCGGCTAGATTAACCTGCAGGTGATCACAGGCCACATTCAGAGCAATTGATGGGAATAGAATGTCCTTGTACTGGAAGACCACCGGATAGCGCCTGCGCGCACCGTCAAAGTCCTCCGTCGTCTGAGCGTAGGAATAACCGCGCGCGGCGTTGCGCAGAACGGAAATGGGCGGTTCGAAATTGGTGGCTCGGCTAATACCGCTCTCTTCGACGGGAACCATCAAGCGCGGCGAATTGGCTCGTATGTTTTCGAGCACGCCCTGCTTTTCCGCGTCGAGCGGTGGGTAATTCAGCTCTCCCTCTGACTCTTCTTCCTGCACGTTGAGGTACTGAGCCAAATACACGTTGTTGGCCTTTTCAATGGCTCGGCCAAAACGCGCATCGTAGTCGGCTTCAGCGAGCAGCCGTTCTATGCCCTTTTCGTCAATAGATGACAGGCCCCGAATCTGCTTTTCCGTAAGCAGTTTGGTGATGGGTTCGGGATAGTAGATATCAAATCCAATGCGCTCGGCTCCATATTCACCCATGATGCGCACGACATCGATATACTCAACGCGCGTCCAGTTTTGCCAACGCCCTTCTATTTCCAACGTCTGGTCGTCGATCTCTATCGTGCCGAGATTCGGATTCATCTGCGGGAGGCCAAAGATGGAATTGCGGATATTGAAGCGCCAGTCATAGCTGACCAACTCCGCGCGCTCATAGGCTTTAGTCAGGGCAAAAAGCAGTACCAGCAGGCCGACTATGGGTCCCAGATAAAGCTGTAAGCGAGGATCGTCTTTACTTGATGCCGCCATGTGGAGACCTCCCGTAAGGTGAGCGTTTACTGACTTAGTATAATAAAAAATGGAAGGCCCGAGGACCTTCCATTTTCACTAAACCTTTTCAGTCATCTATTCGACGCTCAGCTGGCTTACTTTATTTTGCGCTTTCGCCGCATAGGGCGACTGCGGAAATTCCTTGGCGACCTGCGAGTAATAATCGCGCGCCTGCGCCGGCTTGCCGAGCTTTTCGTAGCACTGGGCGACAAAAAACTTTTGCTTGGGCGCATTGGCCGATTTGGGATCCTTGCTCAATGCATCCTGCAGCGTGCTGATGGCCTTCAGCAACTTGTCCTGGGACGGTGCGCGCTTGCCGCCTTTGTAATAGAGTTTGGCGAGGATATTGTCCTCAGCCTCGGCGCCGCGCACACCGGCCACCGTGACCGTTTCCTGCAGCTTGAACTCCTCTTCCTTGACCATGTCGTCGACCTGAGTCCAAACCGTATTGAGCCAATCCTCATCGCCTCCGGCCGCCGCTGCATCTGCGGCTTCGGCGGGTTGAGCTTCGGCCTCGCCCTGCTGTGCAGCGACGGGGGCTGCACCCAATAGGGCAATGAGCAAATAAAAAAACTTGGCATTCTTCATCAGATTGCACCTCCTTTTCAAGGTGACGGGCTTTGTATCTAAATATCGGCGCACGTGCGCAAAAAATACATGATCTACATCACACTAGAACACTTTTTCTAGCTATGCTATAGACGGCTATCTATACGGCAAAGTTCCTATCCTTCTTATTCCACTTCGTCTAGGAAGTTTAAAAAGCCCTGATAGCGCTCATCGGATTCAACGACTTGGCGATAGATAACCTGCGCTTCGTTGCGGCGCCCCTGCAAATAGCGCACGATCGCCATATTGAGCAGCACGCCGGGGTGCGAGGGCATCAGGCGTTCTGCCTCTTCCAACAGCGCGTAAGCTTCTTCGTACTGGCCGCTATGGCAGAGGACTACGGCCTTGGCGTTGTAGGCATCGCCCAGCTGTGGGTCGGCGGCCAGCGCCTTGTCGAGGCGCTCTAGCGCGCGACTGTACTCTTCCTGCTGCATATAGGCCGAGGCGATGCGATAGAGTTCCTCAGCCGATTCGACCTCGGCGAGAAAGTCGAGCAAGCCGCCATAAGCATCGTCTTCGCTGATAATCTGCTGGTAGAGCGCGTCGGCGCGATCGCGATCGCCCTTCAAATAGTAGATTAGCGCAATGTTGAGGCGGAAACCCGTCTGGCCGGGATCGATTGAGGCCGCCTTCTCGTAGAGCGAGAGGGCTTCGTCGTACTGGCCCTTGTGCGTAAAGACCACGCCCTTGGCATTGTAGGCATCGGCAAACTGCTCGTCGGCATTGATGGCCTCTTCAAACTGGGCCATCGCTAGATCAAAGCGATTCTGGCGCAGATAGGCCGTGCCGATATCATAGGATTCCTGCGCATTGCCCACTTCGGCCAGAAAGTCGAAGAGTTCCATATAGGAACCGTCGCGTGCAACGACTTCCTGAAAAAGCCGGTCGTAGGTCTCGCGCTCACCCTTCAAGTAGTAAGTGAGGGCGATATTCATACGCACGCCGGTGTTGTCGTCAAACTGCAGCGCGCGGCGATAGTATTCGAGCGACTCGTCGTACTGACCCTTGTGAGTCAGGATAACGCCCAAGGCATTGAGCGCGTCAAAATTCTCGGGCTGCATGGCCAGCACGCGCTCGAACATCGAAAAGGCTTTTTCTAGGTGGTTGACGCGCAGATAGGCCGCGCCGGCATCGTAGAGCCCTTCGGGCGTGTCGAGCGAGACCGACGAGCCCAGCGCAATCTGGTCGACGCGCTGGTCAAAGAAGGCGATGTCGCGATTGAGCAAGCTGTCCATCAGCGCCGACTCAGGCAGTGAGACGGTGCGCGGCGGCAGCGTAGCCGGCTTGTAGGTCTGGAACAGCTGCTGCACGTAAAGTTCCTCAATCAGCTTGCGCGGCTTGAGGCGCTTGTACTCGGCAGCGCCGTTGCGCCAGGCATCGGCGAACGTAAAGCCATACATCGTGGTCTCTACCGGAATCCACACGCGCCCCTGCCAGACCACATATTCAGCGGTCGACAGAAAGTGATCCTCGGCGCGGTCGGGCGAAATACCGCTATCGAACATCATGTAGATGTGGCCCTTACCCGGATCGTTGGCCTCGAGAAAAGCCGTATCGATACTCAGGTTTTCCAGCAGCGACGCAAAGAGCACCGTCAGGTCGTCACAGTCACCAATTTTCGTCTCGACCCCTTCGGGCTTTTCCAACAATTCGCTGGGATACTGAACTGTGTCGAAGATCGTCTTGTCGTCGGAGACGCTGGCAAAGGGCGTCTTCTGGTCGGCTTGGTAGCGAATGCGATAGGAACCCAGCGCATTGAAGAGGATTGTCGCCTTACCGATGTTGGAGCGGTTAAACTTCTCGGCCAGCAGGTCGTTATAGCGCTGCACGAGACCGCGCGCCAAGCTGGCCACCGACATGTCTTCCGGAGTGACAAAGGCGGCGGCCATGCCCTTTACGTTCCAACTCAGCTTGCCCTTGCCGGCTACGTAGATGCGCTCGAGCTGCTTTTCGGCAAACTGATCTTGGCGGTTGCGCTGATAGTCGACGCGCACGATCGGCGTTACAAAGTTGTCGTAATAGGCCTCATCTCTATTAAACAAATCGGTATCAAACGTCACCTTAAAGGTGTATTTCTCGTTGCTCTGCGGCGGCAGCGTAACCTGTTCACGGTGCGGCACGCTCATCACCTTGGGCAAGAACAGCGAGACGCTCGCCTCAATCGCTTCGGTCGCCGAATTGGAAATAACGACGTCGAAAAAGTCGTTTTCCTGATAGTGCGGATAGAGCGAGCGGAAAACCGGATTGGGGCGAATCAGCGCGTCCTTGATATTGATTACGCGCGGATTGTAGGCCAGCGCAATCGACGTATAGTGCGTCGGCGCTAAAACGGGGTGGCGCTCGTAGGCGTAATCGATCTGCGCAAAACGGTACTTGAGCCCGATGCCAAAGGTGGTCGTCGTAGCATCGGCGAGGGACTCGGGCGTGTCGCGCTCGGTTGCCACGCCGGCGCGCAGCGCCAGCAGACCGCGCAACCAGTATTCGGCTCCTAGGTGAAACGAATCGTCTATATCTGCGCCGATGGTCAGTCCCTCAACCGGTCGGTGAGCGATGCCAAAACGATAGCGCGTATCGTACACCGGCTCCGACACGCCGCTCTCGTACTGCAGGTTGGTGCCGCCCAGATCCTGCGCGACCAACGCCAGGCGAATGCCGAAGGGCAGAGGAACGAGCAGGCCTACATCAAAACCCCAGCCCGAGGCGCTGCCCAAGCTATTGCCGTCTAGATCGACGCTAAACGAGCGATACTTGCCGCTCACGCCAATGGCCGTATTGCCGATGAGGGGACGCAGGCGCTGAATGCCATTGCGATAGCCGTAGGCAAAGGCCAGTTTGTTTTGAGCGGTGTTGAGTTCGGAATCGTCAAAGCCAAGATAGAGCCAGTCGACGCCAATGGCGTGCTGGTCGCCAACCGGCAGCACGTAGTTCAAGTAGGAATGATTGAGCCCCAGACCGTAGCGGTCGGCATAGGTCAGACCAATTTCCTGTCGCTGCAGCGACGCCAGCGCGGCCGGATTCCAGTGGGCAGCGCTCGCATCGGAGGCTACTGCACTGAAGGCCCCGCCCATGCCAATGGCCCGCACGCCCACCATCTCCTGACGCGGCGCGGCCAGTGTCGCCTGGGCGGCGATTAGCGCGATGCCCATGATTGCTATTGCACTCCGATAGTTCACGGTTCCACCACCGTTTCCTGGTCGCCGCCCTGCAGTCCGGTGAGGTTTACGAAAGAAGTCGAGCCGGGAAAGCGCACTTCGAGGCGGTAGTCCGATCCACCTAACACGCCAAACGAAAGGCCCGCGGCATCGGTCACATAGCGGAAGCCCACAAGGCGATCGCCGGCGTCAAATAGGCTCACGCTGGCCCCCAAGCCCGTTGCATTGGCCCCGCCCTGCTGACCGCCCTTGCCCAGCACCTGCACTTTGATAAAGCTGCTGCCCGGCGTCTCGTTCTGGAAGAGCAGATTGCCGCTGCCAAAGCCATCGGTCATGTAGAGATCGGGCGCGCCGTTACCGTCGTAATCGCCCCAGCGAGCGGCAAAGTGGACGCTGCCGCCCGTGGGCAAGTTGGCAAACGCCGTAACGTTGTCGAAGGTGCCGTCGTTGTTGTTGGCATAGAGAATGTCGCGCTGAAACTGTCGATCGCTGCCGGTGGCCAAGTACAGGTCGAGAAAACCATCGCCGTCGTAGTCAGCCCAGTCGGCCATCGAAGTAAACCAACCGGCATTATCTATGCGCACGCCGGCCACATCGGCCACATCGACAAAGGCGTTTCCCCCGTCGTTTTCATAGAGCGCATTGGCGCCGATATTGGCCACGTAGAGGTCGAGGTCGCCGTCGTTGTCGTAGTCACCCCAGGCGCCGTTGAGCCCGATTTCGTTGTTGGCCACACCGAGCGCAGCCGACACCTCTGAAAAGGAACCATCGGAATTTAAATCGTTGCGGTAAAACTGATTTTCCTGCTCGCGATTGACAGTGTACAGGTCGGGGTCGCCGTCGCCGTCGTAATCGGCCCACAGCACGGCGTTGGTGTCGCGGCCATCGGCCACGTCGAGGTCGGTCACCGGGGTAAACGTGCCGTCCCCGTTGTTATTGTATAGCTCATTGGCGAAGTAGAACTTACCCAAATAAAAGTCGACGTAGCCATCGCCGTTATAATCGCCCCATCCCACGGATGTGACGTTGCCGCGGCGCTCCAAGTTGACCAGACCGCGACTGCGTCCCACCTCGATAAAAGTGCCGTCGCCCTGGTTTTGGTAAAGAAAGTCTTGGGCGTAAAAATCGGCAATGTAGAGATCGAGATCGCCGTCGTTGTCGTAGTCGGCAAAGGCCGCCGCTACGCTGTTGCCGTTATTGGCCACCCCGGCCGCGGCCGCCGCATCGACAAAAGACCCATCGCCCTGGTTTTGAAAGAGCGCGTTGATCGGGTTAGTAACCGCCGTGCCCCAGTTGGTCGTATAGAGGTCGAGATCGCCGTCCCCATCGTAGTCGCCCCAGGCCAAATTCGTACTAAACAGCCCGGCGTTGAGCGTGCCGCTAACGCCCGACAGGTTCTGGAAGGTCTGCGCAGCAACGGAGCCGCTCAAGAGGATTGAGGTCAGCGCGGCGCTGAGTATGTAGGTTCGCAAGCGCATATTACCTCACCACAGCGACGGTTTTCTCGCGGCGCACGTCGCCGGCATTGACGACCACGATATAGAGACCGCTCGACACGGCCCGACGATCTTCGTCGAGCCCGTTCCACTTGAGCGATATGCGACCCGGCGCCATCGGCTCATCGCGAACGACGACGCGCTCCAACTTGCCGGCGCTGTTGTACACGCGCACCGTCACGTCGGCCGGACCGCTCAAATCAAACGAGATATCGGTTTCGCCGCGCAGCGTGGCGCTGCCGGGTGCAAAGGCGCGCGGCTGGCAGTCGAGGTCGCGAATTGCCAAATCGCCAACAGCCGTCGATAAGTCTTCAAAAATAGCGAAAGTGCCCAACTGATCGACCGCCGTGCGCACCACGTTGGCCTGCGGATCAACGCTGCCGCCGATGCGCAACCACTGGCCGCTCTCGTCGGAGCGGAAGATGGCCAGATGCGCAGGATCGCGATCGCCCAACTCTTCGGCGCTGTAGTGCATCGTCAGCGTGGCGCGTTTGGCCAGCGCGCCGACCTGTGCCCGCACGGAATAGGCCGCCGTTACCTGCGTCGTCTCTTGGGCGAGCTTACCCACCCCAGCCGCGATCCGGCGAATGGCGATTTCACTGCTGCCAGCCGGCAGGGCGTTGGGCGGAAAGTAGAGCTCGAGCGTGCCGCTGGCATTCTTCACGTTTCCGCCCTGGCGCGCGTCGGCGAGGCTGGTCGCCGTGCGAAAGCTCCAGCTGTAGCCCTGCGTTGCCAGTTCGCCAAGAACCTGTGCATCCATCGAGATCGTATACTCAGTGAACGGCTTTAACCCACCGGCGATCGAGAAGCTGATAACCGCACCCGTTGAATCGGCGCCAAAACCCGTCAACGTCACCACCTCGGACGCGGCAGCTGAATCGGCCAACGAGCGCGCCGAAATCTGGAAGTCACGCGCCAACTGCCGGGCAACGGGCGCCGAAAAGGCGATCTGCACGTTGGACGAAGCCAGGCCGATGCCCTCTTCCCCGTTGGACGGCGTCGTTCCGACGACGCGCGGCACTTCGGTGGTAAAGGACCAGTTGAGATCTTCAAGGCCAATGGCCGATGCCAGCGGGCCGCTGGCCAACGCCTGCGCGCTGGCGCTATACGCCGCACCGGAGCGCAGTTCAACGCTGGGAAAGCTGACGGTAAAGGTCTGCGGATCGTAGGAAAACTCGTCGCTGGCCAGCGGAATCAGTGCCCCTCCGCGACGCAAGCGAAAATTCTGGTTGTTGATCAGCGCCGGATCGAGCGGGCCAGAAAAAATCACCTGCAGGCGCTGAGGACCCGGCGGCACGGTAGCCTCTGCGGCGGGTCTGGTCGCCACGGGGCTAGGCACGCGCGTGGCAAAATCCCAATTGTAAGCGGCGCCGTCGCCCTGCAGCGGACCGCCAATATCCGAAGACAAGCGCACCGAGTAGGCACTGCCCGGCTTAAGCCCTTCGCTGGCATTAAAGCTCAGCACGCTGTTGCCCGGGTCAAAGGCCGGAGTTGTAATGGGAATGGCAATACCACCCTGCAACAGCACGACGGCCCCCTCGCTGCGCAGCGCTTCTTCATCGATTGATCCGTCGAACTGAGCGCTAATCGCAGTACCCATATCAATCACAGTCGTATCGCTCGATGTCGGCGCGGTCCCCTCTAACACCGGCACGGCCGAGCTAAAACTAATTGTCTGCACCTGACCCGAGCCCAGCGGACCGCTGACGCTGGGCGCAATCTGCAGCTCGTAGCGCGTACCTACGCGCCAGCCGCCGGCCGGTGCAATCCCATACAGGTTATCTCCGCGCGAAACCGGATCGCCGGCGCGCACTTCGACGGCCTGGCCAAACGCACTCAGCACAAAGCTCGACGTATTCAACTCGTCCGAATCGACCGGCGCGCTAAACTGCAGCGTCAGCTCTTCGAAATCCACGCCAACCGACGCCGAGCCGCTGGCCGGCGCGCTTCCTTCCAACACCGGCACCACTGTGCTGAAACTAATTGTCTGCACCTGACCCGAGCCCAGCGGACCGCTGACGCTGGGCGCAA
>JAYOYH010000063.1:16007-22276 GCA_038153405.1 Gemmatimonadota bacterium
TCGCCGGCGCGCACTTCGACGGCCTGGCCAAACGCACTCAGCACAAAGCTCGACGCATTCAGCTGCTCGGCGTCTACCGGTGCGCTAAACTGCAGCGCCAATTCCTCAAAACCCACGCCAACCGACGTTGCCCCACCCTCCGGCGCGCTGCTCTGCAATACAGGCACGGCCGTGCTAAAATCGAAAACATAGTCGCTCTGGCGCAGTGGACCTCCCAGCGCCGCGGCGATGCGGACCTGATACGCCGTGCCGGCGCGCAGCCCTTCGGCCACGGCAAAGCGCAGCACATTCGTATCGGGGTTGTACTCCACCTCGGACAGCTCTACCGCAAGGCCGTTTTTGAGCACGCCAACCGCACCGTCGAGTGCAGTTACATCAATATCAGCGTCAAAGACGACGCTTATTGTATTGGCTTCGGCCCCCACTTCGCTGCCGTTGGCCGGCGTAGTCGAGTCTATCGAGGGCGTGCGGGTTTGGAAAGACCAGCGAAAGTCGCCTTGCGTCTGATCCCCAATCGCCCCGCTCAGTATGCCGGGCAACACGACTTCGTAGCGCGAACCCGGCCGCAGCCCGGCCGCTGGCTCAATGCGTATGGCGAACGCCTCCGCGTCGTAGACCGGTGTGTTGCGCAGCGCTGCAGCCGTTCCTTCGCGCAGCACCTGAATGTCGCCCAACTCGGCCGTGCGAATGGGTGCATCGTATACGGCCGTTATGGCCACATCGCCCGGCACGACCTGAGTGTCGTCGGCTGCGGGAACGACCGCAGAAACCGCGGGTACTCGAGTCTTAAAGCCGAATGAAATGGCATCGCTAGGCCTATTGCCCGCCAAGTCCTCAATGGAAGAGGAGATCTCCACAGCGTACTGCGAGCCCGGCTCTAAAGCACCGCCGATGGGCGCAAAGCGCACCGAATTAGCGGCCGCATCGTACTGGGGCACCGGTATGTTCTCCAGCGGCTGTTCGCCCTGCTGCAAGTGAAAGTTTTCCGCCGTGACCGTAGCCGGATTGAGCGGCTCCGAAAAGACAATGACGACCTCGTCGGTTGAGATAGGCACGCCTTCGGCATCGGCTGCAGGCGTCGAGTCGACGACGATTGGACGGTCCGTATCTACGGAGAGCGCTCCCTCCTGCACAAAAGTCGGCATCGCATTGCCCTTGGCATCTACGATACCGCTGACCTCAATGGCGTAGTCACCGGAGGGAATCGCCGCACCAACCGTTAGCTCACCGCTCCATGAAGATCCGGTAAACTGCAGGAGCGAAAAGGGAAAACGACCGGCGCTGCCCACCGCCTCGACGAGCGGACTGGCCGCCGCATCGACGCCGATGTGTTCGTCGTAAATACTCAGAGCCAGCGTCGTCGTCTGCCCAATGCCCAGGCGACTGCGGCTCAAATTCACTTCCTGCATTCGGGGGGCAACAGTATCAATAGTAAACGAACGCGCACCGCTCCACGCCGAGCGCGCAAAGCCATCGTCAACCGTCTGCACCGACCAATAGTAGGTGCCGCTTTCAAGCTCGTTTATACGACGGCTGAGATTGTGCCCGGCATTGCCCTGACCCAGCGGGGTAACGCCCGATAGCACGTCATTGCCGCCAGGTGCCGTGCCGATGCGTAGGTTATAGCTCAAACTCTGGGGCGTGTCCTCGCCGTCATCGCCGGCCGCATCCCAGCTCAGGACGACGACGCTGCCATCGTCCTCTGCGGCGATAGGCGACGGCGTTTCCGGCGCCAAGTTGCTGTTAAACTGCGCCTCAAGGTTGTCGTTTACCACGCTCAGCGGCAGCGGATCAAAGCCGCCCGTGCTCCCAGAAGAAACGAGGTCGAGGTCGCCATCCCCGTCGATATCGGCAAGCGCAACGGAGCTAAAATCAAGGCCCTGTAGCCGGGTCGACTCAAGGGCAAAGGGGCTGTCGGCCCCCACGCGACCTAGCGTATTTTCGTACATCTGCAGGATGGCCCCGCTGCCGTCGTTGCCGGCGATGACCAAGTCGAGGTCGCGATCATTATCGTAATCACCCCAAACCAGATCGCCTCCCTGGATACCGGTGAACGACGCATTGAGGGTAATAAATTCACCGTTGCCGTCGTTGACGTAGATGTTGGTGAGCAACCCCGTGGGCGAAATGCCGCCGGCAGCTAGGTCGAGATCGCCATCCCCGTCGTAGTCACCCCAGGCCAAGTCACTCGACTCGATCCCGGTAAGGCCCAAATCGGCATCGACCAGTTGGGCTCCATTGTTGACGTAGAGCAGCAGCTGACGGCTGGCATCTACGCTCTGACCGCTGATGGCCAGATCGAGATCACCATCGCCGTCGTAGTCGCCCCAAACGACTTCGCCGTTGTTGAGGCCGAGCAGATCGACCTCAACCGCATCAAAACCGCCGTCGCCGTCGTTGGCAAATACGCGCGTGTAGGACTGCTGGCGACCGTCGGCCACATCATCGCTCTGACCGCTGATGACCAAGTCGATATCGCCGTCGTTATCGTAGTCGCCCCAATCGACGCTGCTTTGCGACACGCTGGGAAATTGGCCAATAAGCGCAAAGCGGCCACTTTCAAAGGCATACAGGAGGGCGCGGCGATTGCCAAAGGTGTCTTCGCCCGTCAGGGCCATATCGAGATCGCCGTCGCTATCGTAGTCGCCCCAGGCCACATCGCCGGAGCGAATGGCCGGAAGACCTGCCTCCGCGTCGACCACCAGCGCACCGCGCTCGTTGCGATAGAAGAGGGTTTGCGCCTGGCCGCTGCGATTCTGTCCGCTGATGGCCAAGTCTAGATCGCCGTCGTCGTCGACGTCGCCCCAGGCCATAGCCGACTGCTGCAGGGCGCGGATATTCTGATCGGAAGAAACGAACTGACCGACGTTGAGAATCTTCTCCTGCGACCAGTCTGAGCGAGCAAAAGCCACATCGATCGACTGCACGCTCCAGTAGTAGCTATCGGGGGCCAACCCGCGCAGCAGGGTCTTATTGGTCTTGAAACCGGCATTTCCCGGCCCGCTGGGCAGCGTGCCGGAAAAGATATCGTCCGTGCCGGGCCGCGTGCCTACGCGCAAGTTATAGGTGAGCTGATCGCTTTCGCCGTCGCTGCCGGCCGACCAGCTAAAGAGCACGCGGCTACTAGTGACCGTTGGCTCGTTGAGCACCTGCGGCGGCGTCGGCGGCCCGTTGCGGGCGATGGCACCTTGGTTGTTGTATAGTATGGTGCGGCGCTGGCCGTCGGCATCGCTCCCGCTGATGAGCAAGTCGGCGCGACCGTCGTCGTCGTAGTCCACCCAGTCGACCGAGCCGCCCGCCAATCCCGTCAGATTTCTCTCTGTTGAGATACCGCTCAGCAGCCCGTCCTGGTTGGTAAATACGAACGCTCGGTAGTCGGAAAGAATCGAACGGCCGGCCGTGGCCAGATCGCTGTCGCCATCGTTGTCGTAGTCTACCCACGCCAGTTGGCCGGCCACGCGGAACGTAGTGCCCAGACTAAAGCTATTGTCAACGCTGAGCAAACCGGCCGGACGGTTGCGGTAGAGCGTGATCGTAGCCATCCAGTCGGAGCCGTCAAATAGCCCGAACGGCCGGCCTGAAGCAGCCAGATCGAGATTGCCGTCGCCGTCGTAATCGCCCCAAGCCAGCGATCCCCCCTTGACGTTGACAGCGTCCATCGTGCCGTCCAGTTCCAACGTGCCGGGCGGGTCGTTCTTATAAAACTCGCTGACGGCGTTGAGTCCACCGTTGCTGGTGACATTTTCGCCGGAAACGGCCAGATCGAGATCGCCGTCGCCGTCGTAATCGCCCCACGCCAGCGACCCATTGTGCAGGTTGACCAACGTCTCGCTATTGGTTTCGTCGCGCAGCAGCACGCCGTCGCTATTGAGGTAAAACACCGTTTGCGACGCGCCGTTACCCGTCATACCGGAAACGGCCAGATCGAGATCGCCGTCGTTGTCGACGTCGCCCCACGCCAGCGCCGCATAGCGCACACCTTCCAACGAGGACTCGCCGTTGGCGTCGACCTGCAGACGATCGACCTGCAGCGTGCCCGAAACGCGGTCGTTCTTATACAATTGTAAAGTTTCTTCGTCGAGCGCATCCCAACCGACCACGACTAGGTCGAGATCGCCGTCCCCGTCGTAATCGCCCCATGCCAGGGCACCGTGATAGGCACCAACCAGCTGCTGGGCCATGCCCTGATCTTCAAAGAGCAACGCGCCTTCATTGCTGTACATGCGCACGATGCGCTGGACCTGGCCGCTCTCAACTACCTCGCCCATTAGGGCCAGATCGAGATCGCCGTCCCCGTCGTAGTCGCCCCAATCGGCGTCACCCGCCCATACGCCGGGCAGATCCTGGCCCGACTCAATGAGATGTTGCGCATGGCTGCCAGCGGCAAAGCCGAGCACTATGGAGAGGAGAATAGCGTATTTGCGATACATAGCTTTACGACGTACGTGGAACAGCGCGTATAATACGAATAGTATAGTCAGCAGAACGCGTTTCGCCAAGGAGTTTCAACAGCCCGTCGCCCAGGGCGGCGGCGGCCGTCGAACTAAGTGCGCAAACGATTGGACAACTCGGTCGTGGAAACGCCCGGCCACACTGGCACGACGACGACCCGGCCGCCGCACACCTCGACAAACTGGCGCCCGACTACGTCCTCCAGCGCGTAGTCGCCCCCTTTGACCAGCACGTCGGGACGCAGATCGGCAATTAGGTTTTCAACGCTGGGCTCGTCAAAAAGACACAGGTGGGAAACGCATTCAAACTCGGCCAGCAGGTGGGCGCGATCGTCTTGGCCGTTGAGCGGACGACCGGCGCCCTTGAGCGCGCGCACGCTGGCGTCGCTGTTGAGGCCGACCATCAGGCAGTCGCCCAGCGCGCGGGCGCTGCGCAGCGTTTCGAGATGGCCGCGGTGCAGCACGTCAAAGCAGCCGTTGGTAAAGACGACCCGCTGGCCCGACGCACCCAGCGCCCGACGGCGCGCAACCAACGCACTGCGCGATAGGATCTTGTCGGCGCGGCTCACATGGATGACTCAGTCTTGCACCGCACCGGACTGGCGCAGCGCACGCGCCTTGCGCACGTATTCGATCAGCAGCGAAAGGATGGCCGATAGCAGCAGGCCAGCGCCGGCGGCGATTGCCGTTTTGTTTTGGCCGCCCTCCTGGGGCACGGTGCGCACTTCAAGCGCGCGTGACAGGACGCGTATATCGTCGGTGGCGCGCTGCCGCGAGGCGACGGCTCTTTTGAGCAATTCAGAGAAACTGATCGACGCACTGCGCCCGTCGTCGACCAAGCGCAGCCGCTCGCGCATCGTCTCGACGACCTGGTCACGCTGCGCACTAGCGGCCTGTATCGCCGACTCGACCTGCTGGAGAGCCGAGCGCAGTTCGAACCAACGGATTACACCAGAACGCTTTTCTACGGCGAGGAACACAGATTCCCAATCTGGAAACGAATCACCTAATGCCTCACCCCCACCCGCCATAAGTTGACGTTTTCTTTCATCGTATTTCAACCGGGTTTCAAACAATGTTTTTTCTATGCCTAAGTAGATAGGATTAGGCTCCGCCCCAAGCGCTTCCCGTTTATTACCCTCCTCAAACTTTCTGAGCTCCTCATTAAACGTGCCAAGCAATGTCAGCAGTGAGTCGATCCCAGAAGCGACGAATAATCGATCAACCAACTGGTAGTTAAAATGCTTGTCAAATTCCGCGAGTAAACCGCGCTTAGAAAGGGCTGGATCAACATTTCGCAACATCGACCACTCCACCTCATATTCTATGTTGCGCATTTCTAATTCGAACTGATAACGCTCTACGGACATAGAGTCCAATAGCGATTCAAGCCGACTCCGCTGGAATTCCAACGCGTCGATATCTTTGGCCAATACCAAATGCTGCACGGCGATTCGATTGTCCTCGAGGTTGACTACCCGATTACTCTCCGCAAAGAGCTGCAGCCACGCATTGAGGATGGGAATCGGCAGACTGCTGTCGTGCACCTGCACGCTGAAGCGCAAACCGGGACTCCCCGCTTCTACTTTCAACACGCCGTCCAGACCAGCGATCGACATCGGCAGCTTGAGTGAGTCGATCAGCGCGCGCTTCATTTCGTCGGACAGCGCCAGCGTGCTATAGCTTGCACCGCTAGCAGATACGCTTCCACCGCTAGCACCTTGCTGACCATCAGTTGCAGATGGCACACCCAGCACTTCTACCACCGCATCGGCCTCGTAGAGCGGCGGCGGCGGCGCGGGGCGGAAATACCAACCT
>JAYOYH010000064.1:0-21132 GCA_038153405.1 Gemmatimonadota bacterium
CAGCAGGATCAGCAGGATCAGCAGGATCAGCAGGATCAGCAGGATCAGCAGGATCCACAAGACCAGCAGGACCAGCAGGATCCGCAAGACCAGCAGGACCAGCAGCAGGGGATTAGTCAAGCCGAAGCAGAACAACTGCTCGATGCGCTAAAAGAGCGCGAGATGGATGCGCAGAAACGCCGCTACCGGGCAACCGGCCAGAGCCGCGGCAAGGACTGGTAACGGATGTGGATCTTGGCGACGTGTGCGCTGCTGCTGGCCGCCCCGCTGGGCGCGCAGGAAATCGAGTTTGACGCCAGCGTAGATCGCACTCGCATTGGGCAGTCGGAACCGCTGCAGCTAACGCTGCGCATCGTCTCCGACGAAAACCTGCAGCACGTGCCGGCTCCAACGCTGTCTCTCGATGGATTCCACGTCGAGGGGCCCAGCGTCAGCTCGCGCATTGAAATGGTTAATTTCAGCACGAGCTTCACGCGCGAACTGACCTATCGCCTCTTTGCTAAACGCCAGGGGAAAATGCGCATCGGAGCGGCCAGTATCACCATCGGGGGCAAGACCTACCAGACCCAGCCCATCAATATAGAAGTCCTGCGCACCGCACGGCGCGGCAATAGCGGCAGTGCGGGAAGTGCCGGCGGCGCGTTTAACATAGATGACCACCTCTTTGTGCAGGCGCGCAGCGATCGCCAGCGCGCCTATGTCGGCCAGCAGGTCACGCTTGATTTTGATCTATTCTATCGCGTTCAACTGCACAATGTAGGGTTTAAGGAGATACCCACCTTTGCCGGCTTTTGGATTAAGGAGCTTTTCGTAGCTCAGCAGCTGCAATCGCATCGCGAAGTGGTTAACGGCGTCACCTTTAATGTCGCCCCGCTGCGTCGCGTGGCGCTCTTTCCCACCAGCGCCGGTAAGCAGATCGTCGAGCGCATGGCCGTGTCCTGCGAAATACCTGCCGGTCGCTCGCAGCGCCGCAGTTTGCTCGACGACTTCTTCGCCTCCGATCCCTTTTTCGGTCGGACACAGAGCGCACTATTGCAGAGCGAGCCGGTGGAGATCGAGGTGCTGCCCCTGCCCGATGAGGGGCGCCCCGCCGAATTTACTGGCGCCGTTGGCCGCTTTGCGCTATCGGCCGATGCGCAGCCGACGCACGTGCAGGCCGGCGACCCCGTTACGCTGCGCGTAGAAGTCTCGGGGGTCGGCAATATGGCCGCGGTGCAGGTGCCCAATATCCAAATTACCGAGGGCATAAAGCTGTATGAGCCGACGGTGCAAGAAGAGGAGCAAATTGCCAACGGCAACTACGGCGGTCGGCGCATATTTGAGTACATCCTCATTCCCGAGACGGGTGGGGTGATGGAAATTCCAGCTGTTCGCTTCGCCTATTTTGACCCATCGGTCGAACGCTATATCACCTTGAAATCGGCGCCGATATACATCCATAGCGACGGCGCCGTGGAGCAGAATGGCGGAGAGGGCTACGGACTGAGCCGCAAGGACATTGAAGCCGTCGGAAGCGATATACGCCATATTAAACCGGATGCCAGCGCCCTAGGTCATGGCACGGCGCTCTACGCCAGTGGGCTTTTTTGGGTGCTACAGGCCAGTTTGCCGCTGGCTTTTCTCGGTTTGGTGCTCTTGCAGCGCCACCGCGAGCGCCTGCGCGGCGATGTGGCCTATGCGCGGCGTCGGCGCGCTCGCGGCGAAGCGTCAAAGCGTCTAGAGCGCGCCGACGTGCTGATGGAAGAGGGCGATTCCGGCGCCTTTTACGGAGAGCTTCAGCGCGCTGTATTGGCCTTTTTGGCCGATCGGCTCAATATAGCGGCTGCCGGACTGACGGCCGAGGCCTGCGAGGAGGCCCTGCTCGCGCGTGGAATCGACGAAGAAACCATCGATGCGCTGCGCACTTGGCTAGCCCGCTGCGATTATGCGCGCTTTGCCCAGGGAGTGGGAGGCCGTGCCGATATGGATGATGCGCGCGCGCAAGCGGAGCGCCTCATCACCTCGTTGGAAAAGCGCATATGAAACGCGCCCTGTATCTCTTGCTGGTTTGGGTCTGTGCCGCCGGCGCCCAGTCGGCCGCACTCGGCCTGTATAACGAGGGCAATAGCCACTATCGCAATGGCGATTTTCCCGCTGCCCAGCGCGCCTATCAACAGGCGGTGGACAGCGGGATAGAAGACGCCCGGCTATTCTACAATTTGGCCAACGCCCAGTTTAAGCTGGGCCAGCTGGGCGAGGCTATTTTGTGGTACGAACGCGCCCACCGCCTCGACCCCCGCGACGAAGATATTGCTGCAAATTTGCGATTTGCACACCAGATAAAGAAGGACCGCGATCCGCAAACGGAGGAGAATGCCGTCAGTCAGTTTCTTACTAGTGCATTTTTCCATCCTAGCTTGAGCGAGTTGGCGCTGCTCTTTGCTGCGGGGTGGTTTGGCCTATTCGCGCTGGGCGGTTGGCGCGTGTGGTTTCGCCGCAGCGCCCCGCTGTGGCTGGTTGGCTTATTGGTATGTGGTGCCGTGGCCGCGCTGGCGGGCGGCTGGCTGGGGGGGCGAGTCTACCATCAGGCGGACGAGGAGTTGGCCATCGTCGTCGCCGATGTTGTGACGGCGCGCAGTGGACCGGACGCGGGGCAAACGGAAGTGTTCATCATGCACGAGGGTACCAAGGTCCGCGTGGTGCGACGCGAGGATGATTGGATGCTGGTGCGCCTACAGAATGGACTCGGGGGATGGGTCCGGGCGGGAGAAATCAAGGCGATATAAGCCCGCTTGCTGTTTATGCTCTTTTCCGCGATGTTTTCCGCGGTTTGTTGAACGTTCACCTATTGGGAGGAAGAAAAAATGGGCAAACTACGAGTTGGGGTGATCGGCGTTGGTGGCATTGCGCGCACGCACATGCCGGGATGGGCCGCATCGGAACACGCCGAAGTCGTCGCCGGTAGCGATGTCAACGAGGACGTCTTAAAGCGCTGGGGACAGGAACACGGCGTGAGCAAATTACACACCGATCCGACCGCGCTGTTCAGCGATGGCGATATCGATGTGATCGATATTTGTACCCCTAATATGTATCACGCGCCGCTGAGCATTGCCGCGTTAGAAGGGGGCAAGCACGTGCTGTGTGAAAAGCCGCTGGCGCCGACACCGGACGATATTCGCAGCATGATAGCCGCGCGCAACCAGTCTGGCAAGACGCTGATGACGGCGCAGCACTTTCGCTTTCAGGGTTCTTCAAAGGCGATGAAAGCGGAGATCGAAGCTGGGGCGCTGGGCGATATCTACCATGCGCGCAGCTGGATGCTCCGGCGCGCCGGCGCGCCGACGGGTGGCGGCTTTATCCTCAAAGAGCACAGCGGAGGGGGGCCGTGCATCGATATCGGCGTGCACATCCTCGATCTGACCCTGTGGTTTATGGGCAATCCAGAGCCCGTCGCCGTCACTGGAGTGGCGCGCGCCGAGTTAGCGCACAGACAGGGGGCCTTTAGCCAGTGGGGGCGCAAGGAGATTCCGCCGCAGTATGACGTGGAGGATTTTGCTGCCGCATTTGTGCGCTTTGATAACGGCGCGACGTTGATCATTGAGGTCAGTTGGCTACTGCACCACGACACGCAGGGCGAAGATATGCAGATGTGGCTCTACGGAACGCAGGGCGGCGCTCATTGGCCCAAATGCGAACTCTACGAGAGCAATTACCAGACGCGCCAGCAGTACAATCGCCAGCTCAAGCTGATGTACGATGGTCTGGAGGCGCACGCGCAGGAATGCGTAGAGTTTGCACGCGCCGTGGCGGAAGGACAGCCCTCGCCGGTACCGGCCGAGCAATCGCTGCAGGTATTGCAGATTCTCGACGGCATTTACCGCAGCCAGCAGAGCGGCGGCGAGGTGCGGCTATAGTTTAGGTTGAGTTACCCCCATACAAAAGGCCTCCATCTCACCGCAGATGGAGGCCTTTTGTATGGGGGTATTTTGCTCAGACGCGGCCAAAGGCAGTGTCGGGTCTACGAGGTTTTGGTGCCCGCGATATCGCTGTCAATCGGCAGGACAACCGAAATTGTCGTGCCTCGCCCCAGCTTGCTTTCAACGCCAATTGAGCCGCCGTGATTTTCGATAATGCCCTTGCAAATAGACAGGCCCAACCCGGTTCCACTGCTTCCCTTGGTCGTGAAAAAGGGTTCGAATATGCGCTCGAGCACATCGGGGGCAATGCCCGAACCATTGTCGCGAATTTGCACCGCAATCGACAGGTTGTCTGGGGCCTTTGTGGAAATGGCGAGCTGACCGCCCGCTTCAAGGGCATCAATAGCATTGTTAATCAGGTTGAGCAGCACCTGCGATATTTGCTCGGGGTCTACGTTAACCCATTCGCGCGCCGTCAGAGAGCGCGAGATGTCGATGCTTTTCTGCTTTATGGGATGGATCAGAAGGTCTAGGCAGTGTTCGACCAGCTTGTTGATATCGGTAGCGGTTTTAACGGGGTGCTTTTTGCGCGAAAAATCGCGCATGCTTTCCATGATGCCGGCGGCGCGAAAAATTTGCTCCGTTACCGTCGACAGCGAAGCGCGCTGGTCCGCGCTGATATTGTCCGATTTAGACACGGTTTCCACCCATCCCACGGCAATTGTAAGCGGCGTCATAACTTCGTGCACGATGCCGGCGGCTAGACGGCCCAGCGTCGACAGACGCTCGCTGTGCAGCAGCTGCTGAGTGCGCTCGACGATGCGCTGTTCAAGCGTCGCATTTAGCTCGCGCAGTTCCTGGTTGCTCTCGCTGAGTGAGTCGGTCAACGAAAGGTTGGACTGGATGAGCTCGAAGCGCTCAAAGCCTTGTTCTATGGCTTGTGCTAATTCAACGGAGTTCCAGGGCTTGTGCAGATAGCGATGGACTTCTCCCTCGTTTATGGCGGCAATCGCCGCTTGAATATCGGCGTGCCCGGTCAACAAAATGCGAAAGGTTTGGGGGGAGAATTCGAGGACGCGGTGAAGAAACGTCGCGCCGTTCATGCCGGGCATGCGCATGTCGGATACGACGACTGCCGCGTTGTGCTCTTCGAGTAGCGATAGGGCATCTTCGCCACTGGTTGCTGTAACAACCTTGTCTGCGACATGGCGCAGCTCGCGCTGCAGAGCGCGCAAGATATCCGCTTCGTCGTCTACGCAGAGGACGACTCGTTCATGGTTATTCACGGGAAACACTCATCATGTTCGTTATGGTTTTTGCGAATAGTGGGTTTGTTGGGGAGTGCGCAACTGCGACAGCGCATCGTCGAGCTGCTTTTTCCAGCTGTGCAGTAGGGCGTCGCGCTGGGAAATTAGGCTGCGCAGCTGTTCGTTCTCAGCGCGCAGTGCCGCTAGGTGATCGCCTGTGTGTGCGCTAGTCGGCGCGCGTTCGGCCAACAGGTTTGCATTCTCCTTTTTGAGCTGTGCTATGGTGCGTTTCAGATCATCTATAATGCCCTCGCGCTGACGGGAGAGATCGTGAAAAACCAGAGCTTGGAGAATGCAGTGTTTGAGCTCCATATCGTCCCAGGGCTTGCTGAGATAGCGAAAAATCTGCCCTTCGTTGATACTGCGCACGGCATCGTCTATGTCGCTATAGCCGGTCAGTAGGATGCGCACGGCGTGTGGGGCGATGTGTATGCTCTGCGCCATGAGCTGCGCACCGCTCATACCGGGCATGCGTTGGTCGGAGACGATGACGGAGACGTCGTTCTCTCGGAGCACCTCGAGGGCTTCTTGGCCGCTCGTTGCCAAGAGCAGGCGGTAGTCCTCGCGGCGGAACACGCGCCGCAGGCCGTTGAGAATGCCCACCTCGTCATCGACGAAGAGTAGCGTATAAGCGTAGTGCGTCTGCATCAGATTTTTCGATCAAGACCTATCAGAGGACGCCTGTTCTTCGGAGCTTGCTTGCCCATCTTCTCCCTCCTCAGTGCTGGTTATGGGTTTGGCTTCGATGCCCATAGATTCCAGCCGAAAGCAGAAGCCGACGTGATCGGCGATCAGCGTATCTTCGCTATTACCCATCACTAGGCGCACACCGGCAAATGCCTTGCCGGTAACGACAATTTCTGCATTCTCCAGCGAGGAGTCCAGCATTTTTTTAAGCTCCTCCCTCTGGTTAAACGATTTTTCTCTGATCTCGAGCAGGTCGTAAAGCTTTTTAACGACTTCTCGCACGATTCTCTTTTTGCCGGGGGCCGTATTGCGTAGGACCACTTTGATCTGCGCCGAGTTGGCCTCTTCGAGACCGAGGGTGCGCAGGAGACGCATGGAATTTGAATCGCAAAAATCAACTTGCTCGTTGATCTTGTTGATCTGCGCCGAGACTTTCGGATCGGCGCTAATGCTGATGAGCGTGCCGGATGTGGTGGCCGAACCCGCATACTGACAGGTGATGCAATGGGCGGCAATGGCCTCGCCGCCAACGATGCTGCCGCCGCGATCGCCGCCTCCGGGATGGACTGTGATATTGCTGTTGGATCGCAACATAGAGTTAAAGGCATAGCTGCCAATCTCGATGTCGCCCTTGGCCGCAACCGCGGCGTTGAGAATGAACTGCGCCTGCACACAGCCTTCGGAGAGGGCGCCCAAGGCCACGACGCTCGTGCCGCCGCCGATAATGCCGCGCGAGATAATAATATCGCCCTTAGCGCGCAGGGTTGCACCGCTCTCGACGTTGCCGCCGACAGTGATCGATCCTCCGGCTTTGACGGTAAAGCCGGAGCCCACGTCGCCGTTTATCTGCACATCGTGCGGCGTATCGATATTGCCAACTTCGTAGTCGACGTTGCCGCTCACGACAAAAACCTGTTTGACGTCGATGCTGCCCTTGCCAACGTGCACGTTGCCGCTGGTCATCGCGTAGAATTGAGTGGGCGGGTTGCCTTCGCTGCGCACATTTTCACCGGCGGTAAAGCTCAGCGAATCGTCGCCGTCGTTGGCCGTCAGCGCATTGCCGCACACGTCGATCCCCGCCTGCCCCTGCGTCGCTTGGATCAGCGTGCCTAGCAGTTGGCCTTCCTCGACGGCAATTACCGAGTTGCGCTCGCGTAGGTCGATGCTGCCGTCGGGGTTGATCTTACCGGCCAACTTCTCCGGGTTGAATCCCAAATCCATACGGGCGTCTTGCCCGTGGGCCGGCGGGGTGCCGCGTGCGATCAGGCGCGCCTTAGGCTGAGTGTGAGGCAGGGGCTTCTGACTGACCAACTCTATGTTTTTAGTGACAAATCCAGATTTGACGCCACATTCGTTAAGCGTAGCCTGTAGGACTTCTGAACCGATGGACGGATGGCTCTTCGGTAGTGGGAAATGGACGAAGTAGGCGCGCATGGAGTCTTCGGTAATCCAGATGGGAGGAATTACCGATAATGTATCCTGTATCTGACAAACATATCCCATCTGGTCGGCGATAAAGCGGTTATCCGTTTGGCTTACGTTGGAACCCGCCTCCAGCGAGACTTCTTCTCCTGGCTTTTCGATGCTATTGCCGAGGACTTCGCGGCCCGGTGTGCCCGGCGTGGCGGCAATGACCGTTGCCAACTCGTCGCCGGGCATGACCCAAATGCACTCCGTGCTCTTGGCTAGCACCGCTTCAATTGTTTTCTGTTCGAAGGCGTCTTTAATCTGCCTGTAGGCTGGTAAAGGGCCGCTGTGCTCTTTTAGGTAGGCGTATTCGATGCGTCCGTTGGTGCCGGGCTTGGCTAGCGTGCCAAGGGCCACGACAAAATTCCCCTGTACCGTCTCTTCGGGATCTTCCAGACACTTTTCGGCCAGTTCGGCAACGGCATCGCCGTCGAGGCCGTGTTTTATATCGTACTGCTCGGTTAGCGCAGTGGTGATATCGCGATGGGACAGGTCGGCATGGCCGCCGAAGGAAATCTGTTTGACGACGGCTTGCATGCGGTCTGCGGATATATTGACCACCATCCAACTCTCCGGATCGTCGCCGAAGGATTGGCGCTCTGGGGGGAGTTCGACCTCGTCTCGGTCCTCTGAAGTACTTGCGGTAGCCGCTTGTCGATTATTCATCGCCTCTGCGCGTGCTGATTAGAGGTCCCAGTCCTTGAGTACAGCGGCGATCTCGCCCTTCCACGAATCCATATTGCTGTGTATTTGAGCATCGTTTATGGCCATAGCTGCCTGTAGGGCAAAGCTGGCGACGACGCTTAGTTCGTCGGCCGAGATGGTTTCCCGGCTGCGCGGTGAAGCCACTTCAATGAGTCCGAGCACATTTTCTCCGCGCACGATGGGTGCGATGGCAAAGGGGGGAACGTCCGATTCTTCGGTGTGCTCCATATTGACCGGCTGGCGGGTTTCGGCGACGCGGGCGAAAGCCTCGGCATGCAGCGAGGTGGGCTGGATCTTTAGCACGTCGCTGGGTTGGAGAATGCGGCCGGCATAGTCGATGGCCGCTACAGCTTTGGGCGTGCCTTCCTTCATCAAATAGACCACCGCCTCTTCCATCTCGATAATTTCGGAAACGACCTGTAACACGATCTTGAGCGTTTCATCTAGGGAGTGCACGCTGAGCATGTGCTGGGTAATGCGATCCTTGCCAGCCAGTTCCTTGACCTTTAGCTGCAACTCCCGCGTGCGCTGCGTAACCGCCTCTTCCAGCCGCGCATTAAAATGCTCCAACTCCTGGTTTTTTCGGATGAGCTCTGCGGTGAGTTTCCTGTTTTCAAATTCTAGCTCGTACTGCTTCAGGGCATCGCGCACGGATTGTTTGATGTCTTGGTCGTTCCACGGCTTGGTTATATAACGCGAAATGCCGCCGCGGTTAATCGATTCTGTTACCGAGTCTGCGTCGGAAAAGCCCGTCAGCATGATGCGCTTGCAGTGGGGGGCGACCTCGATGGAGCGGGCGAGAAATTCGGGACCCGTCATATGCGGCATGCGGTAATCGGATATGATGAGAGACACCTCGTTTTGTTCGAGCACGCTCAGGCCGTCGGTGCCGCTGGTGGCAGCCAGTACCTGATAGCCTTCGCGAAGAAAGAGGCGGCGCAGGGCGTTGATTATGCTCTCCTCGTCATCGACCAGTAGTAGGGTATGTTGCATGGCCATGGGGGAATTCTCCTAGTGTGAAGCAGTGTGCAGTGAGCGCACTTGCTGCGCTATACGCTCTACGTCGCTCGAGGTTAAATCCAGTATACTATACACTTTGGGACTGCTGATGGGAAGCGTTTCCGTCGTCTCTTCATCCTGCTCAAGATGGTGAGATAGGGCGTTGGCTAAGTGGATTAGGCAAGCCAATTTTTTGTCTATGCTGGCGTTGGTCGGCTGGTGGTGATAGCGCACGGCTTCGCAGATTCTGGGCGGCAGGTTCCACAATTCCGCCGCGTAGCCACCAATTTCCGCATGGTCCGTTCCCAGCACCTCGCGTTCCACAGCGCAAATATCCTTTCCTTGACTCAGTTTGTCCTGCACCTCGTCGTAGCGAGTGGCGGCAAAGCGCGCCAGGATGAGCTTGCCCAGATCGTGCATCGTCCCGGCGAATAGAGCGGTTTCCTGCATGGAGCGATCGCCATTTTGGATGCGGGCAATGTGGCGGGCTACAAAGCCACACGACAGCGAGTGTTGCCAGAGCTGGTCGTTGTTAAAATTGGCCGACTTGTTGTTGGCCAACTGCTGAAAGGCACCGGTGGCCAGCACGAGGTTCTGCACGAAGTCCAGTCCCAGCACGAAAATGGCACGGCTAATCGTTTCTACGCTGCGCCGCTGGCCAAAGAACGTGGAGTTAGACACCTGCAGCAGACGAGTGGCCAGCGGGGGGTTTTGGTTGATGGCATCGGCGACGACATCAGCCGACTTTTCTCTCGCTTCGTTGAGCGCCTGCTGCACGGCTTGGTAGGTCTGGGGAAGCGGCGGCAGCGCCTCAAAGCTGTTGATTAGGTTGTGCAGGCCGGGGCTGAATTCCTTGGGCGAGCTGCTCTTCTCCAACAGATCGCGCACGGTCTGTTTTAATTCGTCATCGTCCCACGGCTTGGCTATCATTTCCTGGACGTTGATTTCCGAAAAGATGCGGGTAACGGCTTCCTTCTCGGCGTAGCCGCTGAGCACCATACACGCGGTATCTGGGTGGCGTTTGCGCACGCGGCTGAGGAATTCAACCCCGTTCATTTCGGGCATGCGCACATCGGAAATAACCAGGTCAACTTCGTGTTGATCCAGCAGGTTAAGCCCCTGCTGAGCACCTTTGGCCAGAAGAATTTTGTAGCCTTCGCGATGAAATAGGCGCCGCAGCGAGCGGAGAATATTTTCCTCGTCATCGACGAAGAGAATCGTCTTTTCATCAGCCGTTGTCATATTGTGTCCTTCGCATTCTGAGGAATTTTTATGGTGAAAGTGGTTCCCACGCCCACCGCGCTGTCGACCAGAATCTGTCCGCCGTGCAGCGACGCGATGGTGTGGTAGGCGAGGCTGAGGCCCATGCCGGTGCCACTGCCGACGTCTTTGGTTGTAAAGAATGGTTCAAAAATACGCTGTTTTACCTCTGGGGTCATCCCCTTGCCGGTATCGCTAATTTCGATGCAGATGGAATCCCCTTGCCGATAGGTTCGCAGCGTGATGGTGCCGCGTTCTTCAATGGCCTGTGCGGCGTTGAGCAAGAGGCCCATAAAGACTTGGTTGAGCTCGCGTGGATAGCAAATACATTCGCCGACTTGGCCGTATTCCTTGTGCACGGTGGCCTTTTTACCGATTTCACCAGCGGCTAAGCTGAGCGTCTTGTCGAGGTTTGAATTGATGTCGACGGGCGCTTTCTCATCGCGGTCGACGTGCGAGAAATCGCGCAGATTGGCGACGATATCGCGCACGCGCTCCAATCCTTCGCGCGACTCGCGTATCAATTCATCAATGTCGGATAGCACGTAGTCGATGCCGGACGTGCTGCGCTGGCTACCCACGTAGTCGAGCAGGGCACGGGCTTCTTTCTCGTCGCCTTCCTTTAGATGCTGTTCCAGCGTTTGGTAGGTCTCGATAAGCGCAGATAGGTCGCGCGCATACTCTTCCAACGCGTTGAAATTGCTAAAAATAAACCCCAGCGGATTGTTGAGTTCGTGGGAGAGGCCGGCGGCTAACTGGCCGATGGATGCCATTTTTTCGGCCTGCAGCATCTGCACTTGGTTTGGCTCCGATGGCCGGTTGGTCCGTTCCGGTTCTGCTCGGCGCTTGGCTTGTGTATCGTCGCTATCCGGGAAAAAGGTCGTCTCGCAGCCGTAGATGTCGACGCACTGGTCTTCTTCGCGCGGGACTAGCGTAAGCACGTAGGTGCGCTTATCGTCGCCAACCAGAGCTACTTCCGTGCTCTGGCGACTGGCAAATGCGGAGGCCACCTTGAGTTGCCAAGCGTCGGGAATGAGTGCGTCGACCTGGGTTTTCCAGCCGTTGAAGAGGGGGGTCGCTGCGGCGTTGGCATAGAGCAGCAGGCCGTCTTTTGATATGCGCATTAGTGGATGGGGGCTATCCCTGGAAAAGCGGGCGAGGAGTTCCAAGTCGACGTCGCTTCTGGCGTTGGCATGTACCTCGTTGCGGGGCGGTCGCGTTCTGTAGGGTGGGGTCGGACGGGTATTTAGACGCCGGGGAGCCCAAAGCAGATAGGCGAGGGTGGCCGAAAAGAGCGCAGCCAACGCGGCGATGGGCGCGGCTTCTTGTAGGGAGCTACCCTGCTGGCTGCGCACGGAGAGGAAGAGCGATCCCCGCAGCCGGTCGTCGGGATCGATGGGTTCGAACAGAAAGGTATAGCCGTCGCTGGTGTAGTGGCCCTGGGGAATGGCGCGCTCGGGTATGCGCTGGGCGTCGTCTGCCTCATTGGCGCAGGTGGCCACTCGCGTGCCGTCGGCCGCGTAGAGCGCCGCTGACGCAACGTGCGGTTGCTTAGCGCATTCGGCATCAAAGAGCGCGTCAACCTGGTTCGGGGCGGTGGTTGACGCGCGCACATCGGGAGGTCTAAATCGATGCGCAGCCGCGTAGAGTCGCTGGAGCTCGCGTTCGTCGGATGCGGACAACCCGCCGTAGAAGAACGCGATACTGGCCACTAGACAGACCAGACCAAGGGCCGTCAATAAGGGTCTGGCCTGCTTGCTTAACTCTGCGAGTCTTGCCATGGGGCAAGGGCGAGAAAGGCGCGCATTAATCTTTGGGAATTTTAATGGTGAACGTCGTACCCTGGCCCGGTTCGCTATCGACCAACAGCTGCCCGCCGTGCTTTTCAACGACGATTTGATAGGCCATGCTCAGCCCCAGACCTGTTCCCTCGCCCACCTTCTTAGTGGTGAAGAAAGGTTCAAAAATACGCTTTTGCACTTCCGGCGGCATGCCGTGACCGTCGTCGGTAATTTCCACACATACGTGATGTTCTTCCTCGTAGGTGCGAATGCGTATTAGGCCCCCTTCGTCAATGGCGTGTCCCGCGTTGACCAACAGGTTCATAAAGACCTGGTTGAGCTCTTGCATAAAGCAGGATACTTGAGCTATGGGGCCGTACTGCTTGTCGATCGTCGCCTTGTACTTGAGTTCGTTCCAAACGATATTGAGCGTACTCTCAATGCCCGCGTTGATATCGGCGTGCATTTTTTCTTCGCGACCCACGTGAGAGAATTCTTTTAGGTTGAGGACGATTTTGCGCACGCGGTCGGCACCTTCGCGCGACTCGCGCACGAGATCGTCTATGTCGTTCAATAAATACGACAAATCGATGCGCTCTTTTTCGCTCACGACCGCCGCTAAACGCTCGTTTGCAGCAGCGGTATCGCCGCCTTTAACGGCGCCCTCTAGCGCGCCATAGGCGTTGATCAGGCTGGTAATGTCTTCCATGTATTCGGCCAGCGTGCCTAGGTTGCTGTATATAAATCCCATCGGGTTGTTGATCTCGTGTGCCACGCCAGCAGCCAGTTGGCCAATGGAGGCCATCTTTTCCGACTGCAGTAACTGCGACTCGAGGAGCTTGTAAGTAGATAGGTCGAGCGCAACGCAGACCACGCCCGTAAGCTGGTTGTCGGCATAGAGTCCAGAGCTCGAAAAGAGCACGGGAATGGAATCGCCCGTTTTGGTGCGGTACTTGGCCTCGTTGCGCGGGGCTGCATTGGTCAAATCGGCCACCGCTCCCAAGTCTATGCTGTTGTCGGGCGCGCCGAGAACCGTGAGCGGCTGTCCGAGCAGCTCTGCGCGCTCGTAGCCGAGCATGTCGAGCGTGGTCTCGTTAGCCGATTGGATCATGCCTCGAGCATCGGCGACGACGAGGCTCGAGAGCATTGAGTTGATCACGTTTTCGAAGTCGTCGCGCGTTTTCTCCGCCTGTTGATTGGCCACGGCAAGCAGGTGGCTTTTTTCCTCAATTTCCTGCTGTAAAAGCTGGATTTTTTCTTCGGCTTGTGCCAGGCGCTCGGCGAGTGCGCTCTCTTCCATTCCCATACACTCCAAGTGCAAAAATGAGGTGCGGTGCCCATCGGTCCGACCGCGAAGGCGGCAGCCAATTGCGCGCGACGCGAGCCGACTGTTGGGCGGCTGCGCCACGTTAAATTAAAGTATCTAAACTGCGGAAAATCGCAAAGGCAACGCGCGAATGACCGGGTGTGTTGGAGGGCATTGCGCGGAGGAATTAGATCGACGTGCAAGAGGGTGGCAGCCGCGCGCCTAGCGCCAGAGCAAGGGAATGGTGCTAGGCGCGCGATGGCACTTTAAATGGATCGGTGAGCTACGTGCTCTTCTTCCAAGTAGAACGCCGAGCGCTTGATTTCCTTGGAAACCATAAAAATGGCGTCGCCAATGTCAATTTCTACGCCAGAGTGCACCGTGCCGGCGATTTCGATGGTCGCACCTTCGGCAACCTCGGCATTCTTTTCGATCAGCGGTTCCATGTCGGTGTTCACCTTTTCGCGCAGCTCGGCCATCTCATACAGTTTGTCGACCGCTTCTGAAATCATCGCCTTGCGTGCGTTAGGGGCCTGGCGAATCAAATTTTTCAGACGTTCGACATCGATAGAATCGACGCCGAGAGAGTGCAGCTGGCGATCGATGGAGACGTCCAGTTCGCGCAGCTGCTTGCGCAGCTTGGCGAGTTTGATAGCGGAAACGGGGTCCGCGTTAAGGCCTATAATCGTGCCGGCAGTCGTCGAGGAGCCGATCTGAGTTGCCTGAATTGACTGGGCGGCAAAGACCTCGCCGCCGACGATGCTGCCGCCGCGCTTGCCGCCGCCGGTGTGGACGGCTATTTGCCCGCCGCAGCGCACCTGAGCATTGAAGATGTAGCTGCCAATTTCTATGCCTTCCTTGGCCAATACGGCGGCGTTTTGAATAAACTTACACTGCACGGTGCCCATGGAAATCAGGCCGCGCGCCACCACATTTGTGTGCTCGCCGACGATGCCCTGCGCGACGATGACATCGCCCTGAGCTACGACGGTGGCGCCGGGCTCTATGGAGCCGCCAATTGTAATGGTGCCGCCCGACTCAACGGTGAAGCCCGAGCGCACCGTGCCGGCGATTTGCACGTCGATGGGCGTGTCGATATTGCCCGTCTCGTAGTCGACGTCGCCGCTGATGACGTAGAGCGGTTTTACGTGTAGCGTATCGCCCGCTACGTGCGCGTTGCCTTCGACGGTAGCGTAGAAGGCGGTAGGAGGGTCGCCTTCGGCGCGCACGTTCTCTCCCGCCTTGTAGACGTACTCCGTGCCGTCGGTCGCGGGCAGCTCTTCGCCAAAAATCGTATAGCCCTTCAGGCCTTCAGTCGCCGGGTGCACGGTGGCTAACTGCTGGTCCTCGGCCACGCCAATAACCAGGTTGCGCTCGCGAAAGTCGATGCTGCCATCGGGTAGGATCGTGCCGGCGCGCTTCTCCGGATCAAACGTGTATTCGATGCGCGTGTCCTCGCCGTTCATGGCTTTGCTCCCACGGGCAAGCGTCAAATAGCGCTTGCGCTTAGGCGAGAGGCGTTTGGAACACAGCTTTTCCACGGCTCGATCGTCGGTGCCTTGGGTCACGCCAGCTTGGGCGATCATGGCGTGCACCATTTCGGGCGTCGGCAGGGGCGGTTTGGCCAGCAGCTCGAGGTGGATATAGACGGCGCGCATGGCATCGGCTGACAGCCATAGGGCAGGTGCGATGGACAGTTCGTCGTCTTTCAGACCTACGTAGCCGTACGCTTCGGAGATAACGGCATCCTCTTCGATGCGCACGTGCGCGCCGGCCTCAATGGGCGCTTGTCGCCCGGACACATTGAGCTCTTCGCCGTGGATATTGCGCCCCGGCTTGCCAGGGGTCGGCGGATGGATGCGCGCTAGGACCTGGTCAGGTGCTACGATAATGCCGCGCGCATCGCTTTTCATAACAGCTTCTAGCGGCTGCTGGCGTATGGCCGCATGCACGCGGTAGGCCTCGGTCAGGCGCTCTTCGCTTAGGCCTTTTTCCCACTCGATGCGGCCGTCATCACCGGGGATAGCGTTGGTGGCGCGCGCGATGACCTGATTGCACTTCATCACGCTGTGCGGCTTTGTCAGCGCGCGGCCCAGCACGGCGACAATCGCCTCCTCATCAATGCCGTGTTCGATGTTATAGTGCTCGGTCAGCGCCTGGGCAATATCGCTCGGCGTTAAATCCGTATCGCCCCCGGGTGCCAGCTGGGTCAGCGTGGCTGACGTGCCGCGCTCGCTGACGCGCACGGTCATCCACGTGGCCGGTCCCTGGCCAAAACTCTGGCGCTCGTCAGACGGTGCTTCTTCTGTGTCGTCTTGGCTGCCGCTTCGCTCTAAATAGCGCTCATCTAGGCTGGCAGCGCCTTTGTGTTCGCGGGTGCGCGCGCGTCTGCTTGGTTGTATCATGGCCGGGCCACTTCTGCGATAAGGGCTAAATTCAATGGAGCTCGTAGGGAGATACGGGCCTTGTTTCAGCTAATATACAAATTCAGGCGAGGTGAAGCACTAGTTATCTATTTTTTGTGGCGGCTTTGTACGAGCTCAGCACGAATTGGACGAGCTGGTCGAGTGGTCGGGAGCCGGGGGCTATGCAGTCGGCGTGTCGGTGAGTGGGTATAACGTACTGTTGAGCCATGGGATAGACCTGCTCGGCAAACTGGCGACGAATGGCCTCTGCGCCGCGTCCGCGCTCTGCCGCGTCGCGTGCTAACCTGCGCTGTAGGCATAGATCGGGGTCGGCATCCACGTAGACGCAGTAGGTGTAGAGGGGCAATAGCTGGGCAAAGTGAAGGGCGAAAAGACCCTCGATGATGATGTGTGTGCCCGGCTGAATGCGCTGGGCGTTGGCGCTGCGGCCGTGCGTGACAAAGTCGTAGATCGGCGCGTCCACGGGTAGACCGCTGGCCAGACGGCCCACGTGTGCACACAGGAGGTCGGCGTCGAGCGCTTCCGGGGCATCAAAATTGCAGTGGGTGCGTTGCTCAATGGGGAGGTGGGAGCGATCGGCGTAATAGGCGTCGAGCGGAACGTGCACGGCATCGGGCAGTGCCGCCACCAGCGCGCGCGCCAGCGCGGTCTTGCCTGCGCAGGAAGGACCGGCCACGGCAATTAGGTGGGGTGTGGCCCTAGTGGCGCTCGTGCAGGAAGCGGCGGAACGCATGCAAATCGAGCGCGTTGAGCACGTCTTGGGGCCCCAGCCACCCCTTGCGCGCACAGCCGATGCCGTAGGCCAGGTGGTCTAGGCCTGCGGTGCGGTGTGCATCGGTGTTGACGCTGAGTAGGACACCGGCCTGATGCGCCCTGCGCACGTGGCGCCAGTCTAGGTCTAAGCGCGCCGGATGGGCGTTGATCTCAATGCTGACGCGGTGTTGGGCAGCTGCCGCAAAAATTGCCTCGAAGTCGAGATCGTAGCCCTCGCGGTCGAGGAGCAGGCGGCCGGTCAAATGGCCGATGATCGTGGTGGCCGGATGCTCGATTGCGCGCAGAAAACGCCGAGTCATGGCGTCGCGGTCGAGGTTGAACTGCGAGTGAACGGAAGCGACGACAAAGTCGAATTGCTCCAGTATGGAATCTTCGTAGTCGAGCGATCCATCGGCGAGGATATCCGACTCAATGCCCTTGAAAATGTGGAAGGGCGCTAGCGCTTCGTTGAGCGCGTCGATCTCGTCCCACTGGCGTTTGACAGCGTCTACTTTTAGGCCGCCGGCGTAGGCGGCCGACTGGCTGTGGTCGGCCATGCCCATGTAGGGGTAGCCCCGTTCTTGCACAGCGGCGGCCATGGCCGCAATCGAGTCGGCGCCGTCGCTGTAGGTCGAGTGCAGATGCAGCATGCCGCAGACGTCATCCGCGCGTATCAGCTCGGGGAGTTGGCCGGCGGAGGCCGCCTCAATCTCGCCTAGTCCCTCGCGCAGCTCCGGCGCAATATAATCGAGTCCGAGCGCGCGGAAAAAGGTCTCCTCGTCGGCGCATTCGACGAGCTCGTCTCCCTTGAAAAGGCCGTATTCGTTGATCTTGAGGCCCATATCATTCGCGCGGGCGCGCAGCGCGACATTGTGATCCTTGCTGCCGGTAAAGTGGTGCAGTACATAGGGAAATTCATCGTCGGCAACTACGCGCAAATCGGCCTGTATGCCGCCGTGCAGGCGCACGGCGCTCTTGGTGGGCCCTTGCTGCAGGATCTCGGCGACGGAGTCGTGCCCGACAAAGTAGGCGCTGCTGGCTTCGGGGTCGCTCGAACTGAGCACGAAGTCGATGTCCTTGACCGTTTCGCGCCAGCGGCGCAGCGAGCCGGTCGCTTCTACGCGCAGGGTGGCCGGATGGGCGCGCAACGCCTCGAGCAGGGGCTGTGCGCTCTGGCGCGCCTGGTCGGCGCGCGACCGGTCCTGATAGCGGCGAATGTGCTCGATGCCCTTGAGGATGTTGTCCTGAGTCTTCTTGCCAAAGCCCTTGAGCTCGCCCAAGCGGCCGTCGCGGCAGGCCGCCGCCAGCGCCTCGAGGTTGTCAATGCCCAACGCGCTGCGAATGGCGTTGATCTTGCGGGGCCCTAGGCCGGGCACGCGCAGCATATCGAGCAGCCCCGGTGGAATTTCGCCGCGCAGTTTTTCGTAGGCCTGTGCCGTGCCGCGCTGAGCATATTCGCCGATTAGGGTAGCCACGCTCTTGCCGATGCCCTTGATGTCGGTGAGGGTGTTGCGGTCGATGAGGTCCTCGAGGTCGCCGTCGAAGTTTTCGATGATGCGCACGGCGTTGGCGTAGGCGCGGGTGCGAAATGCATCGGCACCGCTCAACTCGAGCAGGGTGCAGTATTCGTCGAGGAAATCGGCTATTTCGCGCGCGCTTTTCACGAGTTGACCTCGTCAATCAGGTGCAGCATCTGCCCGGTCAGCGCTTCGTTGCCGGCGACCAGGCCACCGCGCAGTAGGGGGTCGGGTTGGTTGTAGTGGCGCTGACGGCCCGTTAGGTCGAGCATGCGCCCACCCGACTCGCGCACCAGCAGGTCGCCGGCGCAGATATCCCACTCGTTTTTGCTCTGCACGCTAAAGTTGAAATCGCAGGCACCAGCGGCTACCAGCGCCAGTTTGTAGGCCACGCTGCCGACCGGCGTTATCGCACCCAGATGCGGACGGAAGGGGTCTATTTCGCCGCGCTTGTCCTCGCTGCGGCTGACGACCGATGTGGCCGTCGACAGGTCGTCTTGCTCTGAGCAAAACACGCGTTTGCCGTTGAGAAAAGTGCCGCCGTTGCGCACGGCTGCATAGAGGTCGTCTTTAGCCGGATTGAAGATGACGCCGACGCTGGGCACGCCGCCCTCGACCAGCGCGACGCAGACGACGTATTCGGGCAGGCCCTCCACAAATTCGCGCGTGCCGTCGATCGGATCGACGATCCAGGCCTTTTCTCGAGTCAGCCGCACGCCGTCGTCTACCGTTTCTTCGGAGAGCCAGCCGTAGTCGGGACGCGCCGCGAGCAGATGCTCTTTGAGCAGGGCATTGGAGGCCAGATCGGCCGTGGTTAGCGGGTCGCCGCCGCCCTTGTCCTCGACGGTATATGCTCCCCTAAAATGCTGCAGCGTGAGGGCTCCGGCCTGGCGCGCGGCGTCCATGGCTAGCTCTAAGTCGGCGTGTTTCAAAAGGCAATATCCGGTTTGTATGAGCGAGCGCCTGAAAATAGGCGATGCGGCAAACGCGGGCAATGCTTGGTGGGGAGTGGGGCGGGGCAAAAAAAAGTCCCCACTTCCCTGTGGGGTTTAAGCCAACGTCCCTGTCGGCTGGATTTGTGCTGCTGCGCGTCGAGCACAATTCCTTTTAACTCGTTTATCGGCAAATTGCCGATCCTCTCCAGCGCTCTTTTCAACGGGTCTTCAGCTTGACATATGAAGGGGGCAAAAGTAGATTGAAAACGCTCGACTTACCACTTTCCCATATGCAGAAACTGAGTGCTGATGAGATCAATTATGCGATATATTGCGCTCTCTGTTGCGACGCTGCTGGCCGGTGTGACGGAGGGCGCAGAGGCGCAAATAGAGGCGGGTCAGGTGCGCACCCTGCTCGAGGAGCTCCAGTCCGACAACCTGTGGGGCGAAGCCGTGCTGGCCGGTGGTCAGATACGCTCCATACAAGTGGGCGAAATAGCGGAGGACAGCGTGCACGTCACCGAGGTTTACGGCGCCCTACAGCGCCGCCAGGCCACCTATGCCGTGGCCGATTTTAGCGCGCTGCGCCCGCTGGGCAGCGAGCGGATACAGCTGCGCCGGGCTGCCTACGGACGCAGCAAGTCCATGCTCGGAGCCCTGCTCTTAGAAACCGTCGTGCCTGGTGGCGGCTACCTCTATATTGGCGAAACGCGCCAGGCGCTGGCCCTATGGGGGCTGACGGGTGTGGCTGCGGCTACCGCCATTGCCACGGGCGAAGACGGGGCGGCCGGCTGGGCCCCTCTGTCGGCGTGGATCAAGGTGGCGTCGCTCTTTCAACTGCGCGACAAGGTGCGGGCGATGAACGCCAACGCTGTGGCTTGGCGCGTAGACGTCGGTGCGTTAGCCGGTCGGCAGGGTGCCGTGCCCGCGCTGAGCGTGCGCGTCGGCTTCTGAGCGCGAAGTCGCTCAACAACAGGCAAGCGAACGAGGAGTAACATATGAATACGCCATCGGAAAAATCGCAGCAGCGAGTAAAAAAGCTCGTCGATTCCTTTACGGAGAAGTCGGGTACTAAGACCCATCCGCAGCCGGAGACCACCGAGGCGGTCATGCTCGGACTAGCGCAGAACCTCGATCAGCTAGGGCGACCGCTGTGTCCGTGCCGCTTCTATCCGGACAAGACCGAAGAGATCAAGCACCGCACCTGGATCTGTCCCTGTGAAGACATGCAGATCTACAAGTACTGCCACTGCCTGCTCTTTGTTACCGAGGAGGGCATGCCGATTACCGAGCACTTGCCCGACGACCACGAGGGGCGCCAGACCTACGGGCTAGTCAAAGACCCGACGCCGGACAAGGGCCGGGCCATGCGCGACAAAGCGGAGCAGCGTGAGGAAGATCGGCGCAACAGGCCGTCGTAGGCGCGCAGATACGTAGATAGAAAAAGAGCGGGGTCGGTTGCCACTGGGCGACCGACCCCGCTGCCGTTTATCACTTAAAGCAGATGGTGCGAATTGCTGGCGCCCGGTGCGCGCGCCGGCCCCCGCGCCCCGGCGCCCCGCGAAGGCGGGCGCGGCGAGGCTGAGCTACACCGCGCCGGAGTCGTCGGCATGGGCTTCCTCGAGGGTGTCCTTGTAGCGGACGTCGGGGCTTTCGATGCCGTGGAGCATCATGTTCATGCTCCCGATGCGGAGCATGGTGGAATCGAAATCAAAGCCATGAAAGATGTCCTCGGAAAAGCGCTTGCGGGCGGCTTCGTCGGCAAAGATCTCGGCCTGGTGGTTCTCGCGCAGGTATTCCCCGGCGGCCACGAGGAATCCGCAGGTCCCGCAGGCGGGGTCGCAGATGACGTCGGCGGGGGTGGGCGCGGTCATCTTCACCATCAGATCGATGATGTGGCGGGGGGTGCGAAACTGTCCGTTTTGCCCGGCGGAGGCGATCTTGCCCAGCATGTATTCGTAGACGTCGCCCTTGAGGTCGCGGTCGTGCATGGGGAGCTCGTCGAGCCGGTCGATGACGTTGGCGAGCAGGCGGGGTGTAGGCATGATGAAGAGGGCCTCCTTCATGTGGGAAGCGTAGAGGCTTTCGGG
>JAYOYH010000065.1:0-15153 GCA_038153405.1 Gemmatimonadota bacterium
CCCGCGTGCGCGCCGTGATAGCCGCCTCGACGGCGGCCGGGTCAATGTTGTAGGTCCCTGGCTCTATGTCTACGAAAACCGGAATGCCGCCCACCAGAGCGACGGCACTAGCCGTGGCCACAAAGGTGTAGGAAGGCACGATGACCTCGTCGCCGATGCCGACGCCGGCCGCTTCCAAGGCGATTTGCAGCGCGGTAGTTCCGCTGCTGACGGCGATGCCAAACTCGGCTTCCTGATACTGGGCAAAGGCCTTTTCAAAGGCTTCCAAGCGCTCGCCCATAAACCAGCGCCGGCTGTGCAACACATCGGATAGAGCCTTCTCTTCGCTCTCGCCGAAGATGGGCCAGGCGGTGAACGGTTTGGTACGCACGGGCGTGCCGCCGCACATAGCTAACTGAGACATAGTGTATTCTCCGCTCGAATACGTGGCAGGATAGGATGCCAATGGGTGGGTTGACTGGCGCACGGCCGAACCTAGGGCAGACAGCTGAGAGGGTCAAGCGGTGCGGTCCTGGGTGCGACGGAACGATTCGGGTATGATCGCGCGCACGGCGTCGATAATGAGGTCCTCAACGCCTTCGTCAAAGCGGTTGGGTAGACCAAAGTACGGCGTGGCGCCGCCGGCTTCGTAGCCGCCTTCGCGCCAAACGCGGCGCGAGGGAATATAGCCGGGGAAATCGTTGGCATAGGCGCCGACCCACAGGCGCTGTGCTGCGTAGTATTGACGAAGCCTGAGTGCGTAGTCGGCGACGACTTCACCGGAAAAAAAGACCATGGATAGCGCGTCGCCTAGCGTCCACACTTGAATGGGGTAGGAGTAGGATTGGGGCAGCGTTTGGCCGCGCTCGATGTGCGCCAGCCATTGGGCGGCGTGGTAGCCTACGGCGCCGCCCTCAGCGCTACGCGCCCGCCATTCATCAGGCGTGGGCAGCGCGTCGTAGGGCAGGTCCACGCGGCATGTATGCGATGCGAGTGTGCCGCCGATGGGTGCGAACGAGCCGGATAGCCGATGACGCACCTCGCTGGCGACGTTGGCCGCGTGTTGGCGCACGTAGTCCATGCCGGTGCGCGGAAAGGGGTTGGCGTCTGCGGCACAGCCGATCGAGACAAAGGCCGTCGCACCGGGGAAATCAGCCTCGATAAGGCGCTGCGCGTGACCGGCCCAGTCGCCGCTGACGTAGTTGTCTTCGCCGCTCAACGTCGTGCAGTGACAGGCATAGCTGAGCCAGACGCCGCGCAGGTTGCCGGCGCTGTCGTCGATGCGCAGCAGCGGCATGGCGTGGTCCACGGGTCCGACCTGGGCGCGCCGGTTGGCGGCAAAGCCCACCTGGCCGGTAGCGTAGGACAAGGAGCCGGCAAAGCGGTCGTTCAAGGCCTGCGCACCCACGTCGACCAACGCCGCTATGAGCTGTTCGGTATAGCGGTCTATACGAGACTGGTGATCGGTGGGAATATCTTCGCTAAAGAGCATGGGCAGGGTCTCGCTGAGACAGGGGCCCGTATGCGTATGGCTGTAGCAGACCAGCAGGTGTTCGGCTATGAGTCCGGTGCGTGCGTGCAGCTGGGCGGCCACGCGATCCTTCAACCACTGGTTTATACCGCAGTTTTCCAGCGTTAGCAGGAGCAGGGGGCTGTGCTCACCCAGCGCCAACGCCTTGGCGTAGAGGCGCGTTTCGATCTGTGCCGTCTCTTCGCGTCGGCTGCCGTAGCCGCTCAGGCGAATCGGTTCGGTCGGCGTTATATCGACTGTGGCAATGCCAATGGAAAGGGGTGCTGCGTATGCCATGCCGTTCTCCGCGTTAAATGCAATCGGTTGGCCAGCCAGCCGAGTCGTTGCAAGGCGGCCAGCGGACAGGTGGTGCTGGTTAAGTATACCGGATTCTGCCGGTGATCATCTTCGGGGTGAATGCACTCGTGGGGCGCGCCAAACGCCTTGCACTGGCGAAAGTCATCTTCGCGCAAATGAAGAAAAGGGCCAGCTGCTGTCGAAGATTCGCCAGCAGCACAGCGCAGCGGAACTGCCCATTATTAGAGCAACGGCCGGCGCGTTTGCCGACCAGCACAGCGAATGCATCGAGGCCGGCATGGAGACGTTTTGGCAATGGCCTTCCCAACAGAGCAACTATTAAGTATTCTATCTTAATGTGAGCGTCGAATATAATATGCTTATGGCAACGTATTGTCGGATAGCAATTTATTGCTGGCGTCTGCTGTCGCATGGCGAAGCGGTTAACCGGAGTGCGACCTGTGTCCCACTTAAGCGTAGAGAGGCTTAACATTGGTAAAAATAGTAGATTGCCGCCGTTGGCTGCTGGCGATTGTGGTTTTCTCGTGCTTGCAGCAGCCGGTAACGGCGCAAAATATTGGCACGGTGCTGCAGGTATCCAGCACGCGGGCAGAAGATGGCGGAGCCTTCACGTTTGGGTTTGACCGGGTATTTGTATCGGTGCGATCGAAGGTGAACGACTACGCCTCGTATAAGGTTATGGTCGATTTCAACAAGCAGTTTAACAAGTGGAAAGATGGACAGGCGGATATCGCCGATTTCGTCGACCCCAAAGACGGCGAAACGGCGACCTTTCTCAAAGATGCGGTGATCACCTTTAAATTACCTGACTACGCTCGTTGGAGTCTGTCCGTGGGCAAATTTAAAACGCCCGCCGGCATGGAGTTTGCCGCGCCGGCGCCCAAATTGGACTTCGTCAAGCGCGGTTTGGGACAGGGGTTGGTATTTGATCGCAATCCCGGCCTTATGGTTGAGGGCACGGGCCTGAGCTCCGTGGGCATTGGCGTTGCCGCTGGCCTCTTCAATGCCGGGCCGAACAAAGCCAACGGCATTGGCTCTTCAGCAGAGGGCGATTACACGCTGGTCGGCCGGGTCAGTGCCGATCCGAGCAAGCAGCTGCACGCGCAGGCCTATTGGGGACGCGCCATGACGAGCATTGCCAACCAGAGCCCGGTGCAACTGGTGGGTATAGGAACTCAAGTGGGCGTTGGGCATTCTATGAAGCTAAAAGGCGAATATATGCTGCGCGACGATCCCAACAACGCAGCGGCAGATGGCTCCAATGCCTACGTCCAGGCGACGTATCAGATCAAGCCGAGACTGCAGGCCGGACTCAAGTGGGAAATGTTTGACGTGACGAACAAGGCGCAGGATCGCACGGACCTGACGTTCGGCCTCAGCCTATTTTCCGACGCAAAAAAGCCACAGGCGGCCAAAATCCAGATCAACTACGTAGCGTCGGATGCAAAAGGCAAAGATGCCATACAACTGCTTTTTCAGGCATCGATGTAAGTCTGTCCAACACGGGTAATTTTAATGGCCGTTGGCCAAGTTGAGGTCCATGTGAAAACCGCTATACTGTGCGCACTTCTATCCGTGCTGGTTTCATCGGCTTTGCAAGCGCAAGAAAAATCAGAGACCCTGACGTTTGGCATTGTGCCGCAGCAGTCGGCTGCGGTGCTGGTCAAGCTATGGGCGCCCATTTTGCAGTATGTGGGCGACCGGGCCGACTGCAAATTGGTATTCAAAACCGCCAAAGATATCCCTGCGTTTGAGGAGCGCTTACTCGCAGGTGAGTACGACATGGCCTACATGAATCCGTACCACTACACGGTCGCGCACGAGAGACAGGGCTATGCGGCCTTTGCCAATCAGTCCAACAAAAAGATTCGCGGTATTATCGTGGTAAAAGCGGACAGCCCGATCCAAGAACTGGCCGAATTGGATGGCACCGAAATGTGCTTTCCCAGCCCGGCGGCATTTGCCGCCTCTATTGTCCCGCAGGCCTATTTGGGCAAGCAAAACGTGCAGATCCGGCCCAAATACGTTTCGTCGCACGACTCGGTGTATCGCAACGTCGCGCTGGGGCGTTACGCAGCCGGGGGGGGCATTGAGCGCACACTTGCCAATGTAGACGAAGACGTGCGAAAGGCTCTGCGCGTTCTCTACAAGACAGAAGGGTACACGCCGCATGCCATTGCCGCCCATCCGCGGATCGATAGCGCGCGGGTGGCCGCCGTAGGCGCGGCGCTATTTGCCATGGCGAGCGATTCGCTAGGGACGTCGCTGTTGCAGGGTTTGAAGTTCGATGGCGTGCAGCCAGCGCACAATGCGGACTGGGACGACGTTCGTGCACTGGAAATAGAAAAAGTGTTGGGCACGGTTCTTCGGCAATGATTCAGCTCTTTGGCGGGTGGTTCAGCGTGTTTATATAGCAGTAAATGACCTATAGAATCCTATGTCCTTCCGAATAAAAACCATTTTGGGCGTCGCCCTAATCGAAGCAATCCTTCTGGTCTTGCTAGTCACAGAAGCACTCAACTTTCTCTACGCTACAAATTCTCAAGCTCTGTTTGATCGCGCCCACTCGACGGCAAAACAATTTTCTCTCTCAGTGCAGAACGACGTTATATCGGAAGATTTGGCCTCTTTAGAGTCTTCTGTAGCGGCATTATACGAGTCAAAAGACGTTGTGTATTGCCGCATATTGAGTACGTCGGGTGGCATTCTGGCTGAATCGGGCGATGCGCAGCTATTGGCAGTGTCTTTTGACGAAGATACGGCCATTGGCGACGTGACGGACGGCGTGCTCGACGTGCAGATACCCGTTGAAGTTGAAGGGTATGCCTTTGGCGAAGTTCAAATGGGCTTTTCTACGGCACCGTTAACCGAGATCATAGAAAAATCCCGCACGGAAATGGTGTTTATCGCCTTGGCCGAGATGGGTCTGGTAGCGCTGTTTTCATTTTTCTTGGGCACGTACTTAACCCGACAGCTACAGGCTTTGCGCGATGGAGCCCAGCGCCTGGCTGAAGGCGCATTGGGCACGACGCTTCCCGTATCGGGGAGCGACGAGTTGGCCGATACGGCGCGCAGCTTTAACCACATGTCCACAGAGTTGTTGCGCTCCGAGCAGCAGATTTTGGAACAGTCTCAGCTGTTTCAAGATTTAGTGCAAACGTCTTCGGACTGGTTTTGGACGACGGATACAGACGGGCGTATAGACAGCCTATCGAGTGGTTTTTACGCCTCGGTGCGTGCACCCGAAAAAGATATTATTGGCAGAGACTGGTCCGATGTTATTGACAATGCATCGAGCGATCAGAGTGGACAGGCCAAACGCGTGCAGCGCTCAGTGGAAGAACAACAAGTATTTCGCGATATCATTTACAAGTGGACAGATCACAGCGGGGCAGAGCGCTGGATAAATCTGAACGGAAAGCCTGCTCAGGATGCGGAAGGTCAGTATGTTGGTTTCCGCGGCACCGGCAGAGATGTGACAGACGCTGTCGTGCGCGAGCAGCAACTCACACAAGCCAATCTGCTGGCGCGCGAGGGCCTGCGTGCGAAAGATCGATTTCTGGCGAATATGAGCCACGAACTGCGCACGCCGCTCAACGCCGTATTGGGCATGCACGAACTGCTGCGCAATGCCAATTTGACGGATCAGGAACGCGTCTACTTAGACAATATCAAGGGTGGCGGTAAGGCGTTGCTCAATATTGTGTCTGAGATATTGGAAGTCGCGCGATTGGAAGATGAGCAGATCGAACTTATCGAACAGCCCTTTGACCTGGTCAGTCTGGTTGAGCAAGCCGTGGAGCCATTTGAAGAGAGTGCTCGCCAACGAAACAATACGCTGCGCTGGCAGATCGAACCCAGAGAAAGCGTCACGTTAGTGGGGGACGTCGCTCGTTTGCGCCGAGTTATAACCAATCTGCTGAGCAACGCCACCAAATTTTGCTACGATGGCGCAATAGAAATAACAACTAAATTACTGCCGGTCTCTGGGTACGATCACGTTCTATTGCACTTTGCTATAAAAGATACGGGCATAGGTATTGCCGCCGGCGATTTAGATCGCGTATTTGACCCATTTTTTCAGGTTGATACCAGTTCGAAACGCGAATACGGTGGAACGGGACTGGGATTGACCATTATGAAGCGCATCGTCAATGGTATGCAAGGAAAGTACGGTATCGAATCGAAACCCAGAATGGGCACAAGCGTTTGGTTTGAAGTGCCTCTTACCAGGTCGGTCGATACCTCCGAAGATGTCGAGATAGACAGCGGCGATTACGAAGCGCGCATTGCCAACCGCGGAGGAGGACCGCTGCGGATTCTCGTAGCCGAAGACAACCCGATGAACCTGCTACTGATCCGAAAGATATTAGAGCGAACCGGTGCAAAGGTAACGGTTGCAAACAATGGGCAAGAAGCCGTGCAGGCGGTGCAACAAGATCTGTTCGATATAGTCTTGATGGATATACAGATGCCCGAGATGGATGGCATAGAAGCGACACAGTATATACGAAGACACATTGCCAGCAAGAGGCAACTGCCCATTCTCGCCGTGACGGCCAATGCCATGGATGGCGATCGCGAAAAATATTTCGCCGCTGGCATGGATGGCTATGTTTCAAAGCCAATCGACAAAAACGTTTTATTCAGCGAAATCGAGCGTTTGGCACCAAGCGATAAAAAGGATTCGACTCTGCCCGATGCGTCTCGCCACCGTAGCGGTAATTCATCTGACTCTTAGCCGTCGAGCGGCGCGTTGGGCAAATTTCAGACCCGCCTGCGCCTCGTCGTAGCCGATACCCGATGATAGCTCGACATCCCGTTCTGCATCCTTCTTCGAAAGCTCTTCAATAGTCCATTGGTTCAGACGCGCCCCGTGCTCCTAACGGAGGGCGCGTCTGCGATGCACTCCCGGTTTGTTGCGCGCTTATCTGAGCAACAGCATTTTGCGCGTTAATTTGCTGCTATCCATTCCACTGACGTAGCGCAGTTCATAAAAATACACGCCCGTAGCTACTGGGCGGCCCTTGGCATCTACGCCGCGCCACCGGGCTTCATACCGGCCCGCTTGGTGCTGCTCGTCGACCAGCGTAATGACGTGCTGCCCGGCCAAGTCGAAAATCTGCAGCCGGACTTGCCCTGCCGTAGACAGATCGTAGGGAATGGCCGTTTCCGGGTTGAAGGGGTTTGGATGGTTTTGCCCCAGTGCGTAATGCGTCGGCCGACTTTCTCCTTCTTCCTCGACGGCCGTCGGCAATATCCCAGACTCGTCATTGACTGTAAAGGCGTGCGGAGACTGCGTGCCGCTTATGAAGAGCAGGGGCTCGCTAGTAGCACTTAGGCGATCGTCGCTCAGCGGTAGCCGCCACAGGTTGGCAGAATACACATCGCCCTCTTCGCTCCAGTATTCAAATACTACTTCGCGGTCGTTGTTGATAAAACGCGGAAAGGTGAATATGGCATCCGGGAAGGCGACGAGCTCACCCGAGGTGCCCGCGCATCGATCGAGGACATATACGGTTGTATTCGGCGCATTGTCGTCGACGACCTCGTATAATAAGCGGCAGTCGTTTATCTCGCCGTCGACGATCTGTCCCGAGAACGACGGATTGGCCAAGTGAAGTCCCGGCGGCAGCGGGGGTGACCACGAGGTCACTACTCCGTTGGCCGGGTTAACTATTTTGATATCCCAGAAGTCAATTGTACCGCCGTCAATGCCGGGCAGGCTATTATACGAGTCAAAGACGACGTATTGCCCGGCTGCGTCCCACTGAATGGCGTCGGCAAAGCGCGTCGCATAGGTGATTACATTGGATGCCGTAGTCGTGTGGTAAAGCTTGATCGCCCTGTTGTTGTCGGCGTTGTCCAAGTCGAAGAAGAACAGCGTCGAGTCTTCGTAGACCGTGGTTGCGATCAGCCGATTGCCGTCGGGTGAGAGAGCGATTGAGCCCCAATCGCCGTCGTCGTTGAGGACCTCTTCACCCTCGCCATCGCTGCCTATGAAACGCAGGTTGTTGTCGCTGTCGATAAAGAGCAGGAAACGGCCGTTCTGAGGTGCCGTTATCGCATTGCCGGTCTCGGCGAATACCTGCGTATCTGTGAGGAGTGTGCGAAATGGAGGCTCGTTGGGGTCGACGCCCGGTTTGGCGATAAACAGGCTGTTATCGCCGTCGTCGGTCGCACCCACGGAGGCCACCCAGAAGTTGCGTTCGTCTATCGGCAGTGGCCCTTCTTCGCTCGTTTCTTCGGTTGTTTCTCCAGCCGTTTCCTCGCTGGTTTCCTCGTCCGGCACGACAATGCCCACGCCGTCAAAGGCATTGCGCACGGCTTGTAGTACCTGTGGATCGTCTGCGTAGAGGTCGGTAGCCGCTCGCTCGGCCGCCAGTCGACAGTCGACGAAATTGCTGGTGGGCGTCAGATAGTTAGTGAGCAAATGGTAGTAGATGCGCGCCGTGCGCTCTCGTCCAATGGCATCGGCCATGAGAAACGCCGCGCGGTTGGAAATACCGCTATTTATGTGCACGCCGCCGTGGTCCTCATCTTCGGGCAGGTCGGCATATTCATCCATATGGGCTGGCTGCCAGCCGTTGGGATGGTCGCCGTTATGGGGATCTGCTAGGTTGCGCAGCGCGCCGGATGGGAAGTAGTCGGTCTTTACGATGTCTTCGCCGATCAGCCAGTCTTCATCGTCAATCATGGCGCCAAAAATATCGGCAATCGACTCGTTGAGCGCGCCCGACTGAAAACGGTATTCGAGATTGGCCGTGTGTTCAATGACGCCGTGCGCCATTTCGTGGGCCGCCACGTCGAGGCTGCCGGACAGTGGCTCGAATACGCCGCCGCCGTCGCCGTAGGCCATGTACACGCCGTTCCAATAGGCGTTGGCCATTGACTCGCCGTCTTCGTCCGTTACGTGCACGACCGAGATCATATTGCCGCCGATGCCGTTGATGCTATTGCGCCCGTGGATGGTGTAAAAATAGTCGTATATCTTGGCCATATTGGCGTGGGCCGAGACGGCGGTCGGATCGTCAAAGCGGTTGGAATTGCTCGTGAGCGCCGTCAGGAACTCTCCATCGGGCTGCAGCGTCCAGTGCAGGTTGGTATTGTCGACGATGTTCAGCGAGCTGGCAGTAGACGCGGTTGCGTCGATTAAGTAGTACGCATCGCCGCTCTGAAATGTGTTGAGCTGGACTTCTTGGCCGTCGAGCCCAACGCCCGATCCCATCGTGGGACCGTCGGTCGGCGAGAATTGATATTTGTCGAGTACCTCGCCGCTGAGGGCATCGACGAAGTAGCGCCAACGCTCGTAGGTGTTTGGACGCATCTCCACCTTCCATACCAAATGGGGCATGCTGGTCGGCGTTTTGCTCCATATGTAGAGTTCGGCACTGGGTCCGTCGTAGGCGAGCAGTTCCCGCAGACCTTGGCTCAGGGGCTGCACCTGTTTGCCGTAGGCGCTCATGGCACTGGCAATGGCCTGTGCCGTCGTGATGGCGGGCTCCACGCTGGAAAGGCGCGCTGGCGTGGGTCGATAGCGACCGTTGATGGCAAACAGCCCCTGATCGCCGCTGACGTGGCCGACCAAGGCCGCGCCCCAAATCGGCACGTCTCTGTAGCGCTGCGCAAACGTGATGTGTTCGCGTCCGCCGGCGTCGGTGCGCTCGCGCTGGACGGCTAGCTCGAGTCGGGGCTGGCGCAGGTTAAAGAGGCCGGCATTGGCTTCGACGAAGCTAAGCACCTGCTCCGCGCTCGACAGGCCAGAGGCCCGTTTGGCCGCGCCGGCCCCGCCCTTGGCCTGCATAAATATGGGCGTGCTGGTGGTCTCGTCGATCCACAGATCCCATTCGCCCTGTTCGGTTACGGCAACTTTGCCCGCGCTGGCTTGGGTTGGTAGGACCAACGATTGCCCGCCGGATAGGGTTTGGTGGCGAATGGTCGACGACGGCTGGCTGGCGCTGGTTCCAGAACCGCCAAAGGGCGTCAGGTTGAGCGAACGAGTTGCGTTAGCCGTCGATTGCGTGCGACCGGCCTTGGATATCTTGTTGGCGTAGCCCGAGGTGGGTGTAACCGACAGGGTAGCTAGCAGCAGAGTGGATGCCAACCCCACTGCGCGCGTAATAGAGCGATCTCGCATAGTTTTAGTCCTCTGCTTATGGAACGTGTTCTACGGTTAAAGCCACTGCGTCGACAAGCACCTGACCAGCCGCAGCAGTAGTGCACGGCTCAGCGCCGCTACGGTTTTCACGTAGCAATGCACTAGGGCGTCTTTTCACTTGGCTAATATGTTTTTCGGTTACCCGCTGGCCGTTTGCACTATCGGCAATTCGGGTATGTACTGGTAGCTCGGTTCCGTTTTCTGTCGCTTGAGAATACCGATAATTTCTTTCCACGCCGCAAACAGCCCTACCGGCGGCGCAGGCGATTCGTGGCGAATGGCCGCGTGCAGCTTGCCCAGGTTGTAGCACGGTACACCGGCGTACATGTGGTGTTCGATGTGGTAATTCATGTGCCAGTAGAGAAAGCGCACGAGCGGGCTGAGTATCACCGTGCGCGTGCAGAGTCGGAAATCCGGCACGTCGTCCTGCAGGCCTGCGTGCTGCGTGCCGTTGCACAAATAGCGCAGCCAGCCGCCGTAAAACGCGCCGCCCGTCGTCAGGACCGGCACCAGCCACAGGCCGTTGTAGAGCCAGAAAGCGACCCAGGTCGCATGGCCTGCCAATAAAAAGCGCGCCCACCAAATCAGGCGCTGTCGTTTGTCGGCGTCTCCGATCGGAAAGAGGTAGATCGACCACTCACCTCGAACGATGCCCAGCGCGTGCAGGACGTGGGTCTCGATCGTTGCGTAGAATCCCAAGGGGTCGAAAAAACCTGTTTTGAGAAAGCCCTTGAGATTTAGCTGCGCGGGCAGTACGACCTCCAGATCATCGGGTTGGTGCAGCGTATATTTGTGATGCTCGGCGTGGCTGGTCCAGAAGTAGACGTGGCTGCGCCAGACGAAGAAGCTGTGCAGGCGCAGGAAAAACCAGTTGAGCCAGCGCGTTTTGAACACCGTGTTATGGCAGAGTTCGTGCGTGGAGTTAAATAGAAAAACATACACCGTGCCATAGGCCAGCAGAGCGGGCAAGAGCAGATACCAGCGGTCTTGTACCTGCCAGGTGAGCGCACCCAGCACACCGAGCAGACTCCAGTGGCCTAGCGTTTGCGCCAGACCCTTCCAATCGCTCCGCCTGTTTAGATGGCGCATGAGTTGGCGATCGACCGGGGTGCGGTACCAGCCGATCGTCCGCGCGCTAAGTTCCGTCATCGCTGCGTCCTCCGTCCCAAAAATATAGCGAAACTGGCGGCGCAGCCCCAATCCTCTATGCGCTTGGCGGGAACCACACACTACGATTCGTGTGCCGTACGTCCCGATGAGCGGCTCCGTCAATTGACGCTCTCGCCGGGCTTTGCCTATACTTTCCGCTGGTAGGAGAAACCCATCGCGAGGGAGACCTCCAATCGCGCCGCGCCAGCCAGCGCGCGGTACTCCGTGGACCCCAATCTGCCGAAGCGAGACCTCTATGTCTGAGTCGATTGTCGTGTCGGCCGCCGAACGCGCCGCCGGGCGTCTGAGCGAGAAGCACGCGCTACGGGCGATAGCGGCCGTCAGGGAAGAGGGTATCGTCGTGCTCGAAAACGCCGTTGGAGACGATGTCCTCGACGCGCTGCACGAGCGCATGCTGGCCGACACGCACGCGCTGGTGGCCGCACGCGATCGCGGCGCGTCCGTGTCGGGCTGGAAGCGCGGTCACCTGCAGCAAAAGCCCCCGCACCATCCGCCCTATATCTTTCGCGACGTCGTTGCTAACCCCTTTGCCATACAGGTAACGCACGGCGTGCTGGGCGACGGCCTGTTTAATGCGTTCTATAGCGGCAACACCAATCTGCCCGGCAGCGAAGCGCAGCCTCTGCACCGCGACGCACAGCCGCTGTGGCCCGACGGGGACGGCGACCATCCGGCCACGACGCTGGTCGTCAATGTTTCGCCCATCGACGTGCATCCCGACAACGGCAGCACCGAAATCTGGCCGGGCTCGCACTGGGTCGGTGGCGAACTGACCGAAGCGCTGATTGAAGCGCGCCGCGCCGTCGCGCCGCCGGTGCGCGTGCAGGCGCCCAAGGGCAGCATCGTCGTGCGCGATATCCGCCTCTGGCATCGCGGCGTGCCCAACGTGTCCGATCAGGTTCGCCATATGATTGCCCTAGTGCATCAGGTCCGGTGGTTTCACCGCACGCACACCCTGCGCTTTCAAACGGGCTGCGAGGCAGAATTTGAAAGCGAACACCTCGATGCCAACGCCGAATTTGTCGACGCACCGCCCGACTATCTCTTCGGCCCTCACCCTAACCACTCCTGAGGCGTATGCGCACACAGCACGATCCCACTACCAATACGATTGCCATAGAAGGCTTGGCCCAGCCCGTTTCGATCTTACACGTAACGGACAGCCACATGGCCCTAGCCGACGAACGCGATCCCGAAGCTCTGCCGCACGCAGCGCACTACGGGGCGCTGTTTCGCGAACGCACGCCCGACGGCGTAGAACCCGAAGCGCTCTTTTCTCAGGCACTGGCGCACGGCGAGGCGCACGGCGTAGATGCCACGGTGCTGACGGGCGATATCATTCACTTTCCCGCCCACGCCGGCCTCGAACGCATCGCCGAGGAAGTAGGGGCCCTGTCGGCGCCCTATCTGTATACGCTGGGCAACCACGACTGGCACTTTCCGCACCTAGACTGGAACGATGCCACGCGCCAGGCGCACTACGCGCGCTTCGCGTCGCTGACGGGCGGGACGCCCGCGGCCCAGGCGCTCGACGTGGGCGACGTGCGCCTGATCGCGCTGGACAACAGCACGTATCAGATAACGGACGCGCAGCTAGCGTTTCTGCGGCAGCAGCTCGACGCGCCGGGTCCGTGCCTGCTCTTTGTGCACATTCCCATCGCCCTGCCGACGCTGATTCCGGACGTGGTCGAGGTGTGGCGCGAGCCCATTGTTATGGGCGCCGACGGCTGGTCCGAGGAAGGCCGCGCCAAGTGGAAGGTGGAGCAAAACGAAGCCAGCACTCAGGTCTGCTTGGACTTGGTAGCGCGCGCTGAGAATCTGGTGGGCATCTTTTGCGGCCACGTTCACTTTGACCACGTCGACCGGGTGCACGACGGCTGCTATCAGTATGTGACGCAGCCGGGCTTTGAGGGGGCACACCGGACTATTCGCCTGGCGCCGTTGGATTAGGCGTTATACACCGCACGAAAGGATAGGCTATGCAGCGCGTCGCATTTGTGATGCACGTTAAAGAAGGCCAAGAGGCCGAATACGTTCGCCGCCACCGGGAAGTATGGCCGCAGGTATTGGCCGATTTGGAGCGGGCCGGCGTCGAGCAGATGAACATCTTTATGACCGGTCGCCAGCTCTTTCTCTACATGGAGGTGGACGACTATGCCGAAGCAGCGCGGATCCTCGGCGAGTGTCCCGAGTCCGTGCGCTGGGAAGCGTATATGGAACCCATTATGGAAGACGCTGGCGGGCAGGACTACGATCCAGAAAATCCCTATCCCGACAGCCTGCCCGAAGTCTTTTTCTGGCGCAAAGGAGCGTAAACTATGGCCGTACTCGAAGGACAAGTGGCCCTGATTACCGGGGCCGGCTCAGGCATGGGCCGGTCGACGGCCGAACTCTTTGCCCAGGAGGGCGCGCGCGTCGTGGTCGTCGATATCGACGAAGCCGGCGGCGAGCAGACCGTGGCGACGATCCGCGCGGCCGGCGGCGAGGCGATTTTTACGCGCGCCGACGTGGCCAAGGCCTCCGACGCCGAGGCGATGATCAGCTTGGCGATCGAGACCTACGGCCGGCTCGACGTTCTCCACAACAACGCCGGCGTGGTATCGGTCAAATTTCTAGAAGACATGTCGGAGGAAGAGTGGGACTGGCTGATGGGCGTCAACCTCAAGTCCATCTTCTTAGCGGTCAAATACGCGGTGCCGCATATGAAAGCGCAGGGCGGCGGCTGCATTATCAACACCGGCTCGACCGGCAGCTTTATCGGCCAGTACCGGACGCCGGCCTATATCGCCTCGAAGGGCGGCGTGATCCAGCTGACCAAGACGCTGGCGCTAGACTACGCCGAGCACAAGATCCGCGTCAACGCCATCTGTCCGGGTACGGTCGACACGCCGCTGGTGCGCCAGCACATCGAGGGCAGCCCCGATCCGGCGCGCGCCGAGGCGATCGAAAAGCAGCTCATTCCCCTCAAGCGCTTTATGCAGCCCGAAGAGATCGCCCACGCCGCGCTCTATCTGGCCTCCGCGCCGGCCGGCGGCATCACCGGCTCCGCACTGGTCATCGACGGCGGCACGCTGGCCGGCTACGTCGACTGACGAGCAGCGCTTTGTGCGATGAATGGCGGCAGAGGCGTTTATTCGGCACCGGTAGGTCGGGTGCCTAGCTCTTCATCCGGCGACCGCCGAAACGGGTTGATGACGACCAATCCGTCCATATCTTGTCCGTCTTGCAGGTCTTCTGTCAGCAGTCGTTCGGCGCCGCAGAGTTGGGCGGCTGCGACAATCTGCGCATCCCACCACGAAAGCGCATACCGCATCGCCAGCTCTCGGGCGCGTCTCAGCACCTGGCTGTCTACCGGCACCGGATCCCACGTCAGCAGGTCCTCAACGTCGCTCCACGCGGCGTCCTCGTTCAAGCCGGGTGTGAGCTTCCTAGTTACTGTGACAAAATACTCGTTTAACACCTGAATGCTCAGACGCCCGCACCGCTGCGACCAAAGTCGGTCGAGCCAGTCCTTGGCTATGGGTTGCTTCTGTGATTCGGAGGAATCTCTGGCATAGACCAAGAGATTGGTATCAACGAAGTAGGTCGCGCTCATGCAGTTCATCTCGTCTGGGATAGGATGTGCCCGATGCCTTGAGTTGTTGAGCGCTGCGGTCCATAAAGCGCCTTTGGGCGCGCTTATATTCGAGCTCGTTGCTCATCTTTTTTTTCACCAGGTCCCCGACGAACTGAGAGACGCTGGTATCGTGCTCCGCGGCCCACACGCGCACCCAGCGGGCTACCTCGTCCTCGAGCGTAATAGTGACATTTCTCATGGTGTTACGGCTCCTAAGATAGGCGGGGGAGTATTAATCACGAAAATAGTGTAACACGAGAATCGTGTCAAATAATTTGCCCCAACGCCGCCCCTTTCCAGCCCGAGGAGATCGCCCACGCCGCGCTCTATCTGGCCTCGATGCCCTGTGCGCAGGCTTAAGAGGCCAGCGAGCGGAAGAAGTCGCGGAAGAGAATCGTCTCG
>JAYOYH010000065.1:15253-21103 GCA_038153405.1 Gemmatimonadota bacterium
TGCGCAGGCTTAAGAGGCCAGCGAGCGGAAGAAGTCGCGGAAGAGAATCGTCTCGGACAGGTTGTCGCACTCGTTGCAGTGCTCCCAATCGATCCACACGTACTCGATGCCAAGCCAGCCGCGGTAGCCGGTTTGGCCCATGACGTCGACGATGCGTCCATAGTCGATGGTATTGCGCGCGAAGCGCTCCTGCAAGCGGCCCCGGCGTCCGCCGCGGGCGTGAAAGTGGCTGGCGTGCTCGACCAGCGGCTCGACCTCCGCATCGGGCAGGCCGATGCGCGTGAAGTGCGTGTAGTCGAGCGTCAGCGTCAGGCCGGGCACGTCCTCGATGAGTTTGGCTGCCGCCTTCGGCCGCGGTGCCAGCGAGCCGATATGCGCTTCGACGCCGTAGACCAGCTTATGGGCATTGGCCTGTTCGACGCGCCAGGCCAGCTCGTCGACGGCTCGGCTCCAAGAAGAGGCGCGCGCCTCTTCGGCAAAGAGCACGCCGGGCAGGCTGGTCACGTGCTTTGCGCCGCATTCTGCGGCGTACTCCAGCGTCTTGCTAAACCCGTCGCGCGCGCTGCGTCGCCGTCGCGCTTGCGGATGATTGAGGGCGCACGCCGCGAAATCCTCTCCCAGCTGCAAGAAGATGTCGGCGGCAACGAGTCCGCGATCGCCGAGCTTTTTCTCCAGCTGGCGCGCCGAGGAGCGCAGCCGTTTGAACTCGCGCGATGGCCATAGGTGAGAGCGATCCTCAAAGAGGCCGATGTCGACGCCCTTGATGCCGAGCAGGGCAATGAGGTCGAGCGCTCCGGCGTGGGTCAACAGAGGAAAGGTAAAGTCAGCACAGGCTAGTTTGGGTTTCACTATACGTTCTCCTCATTCTAGTCGAGAAAGCTTACGCCATCATAGGGCAGCGGACCGCTGGGCCGCGGATAGCGAATCTGAGCGGGCGTTTTTTCTATGGCGGCGGCCCACGCCGTGCGCCAGTCTTCGTAGGCGGTCTCCGAAGCGGGGTCGCGGCGGCTGCGCGCAACGAGGTTGGGCCATTCTGGTCTCGGCGACGGATCGTCCGTTTGCTGATAGCGCAGATCCAAACTCCAGCGCACTGAATCGGTGCGATTGGGTCCCGATCCGTGCGGTGTGAGCTTATGCATGATAAGCACATCGCCTTTTTTCATCGGCAGAGCCACCTTTTTCGTCTGTGGCAGCCCCTGCCCGAACGACCAGTACACTACGCGCTCTTGATGCACGCTCGGTTGGACCTCGAGGCAGCCGTTTTCTTCGTTGACATCCACTAGGGGAATCCAGACGGTAACTTGCAGAATGTCTTTGGCTTCTTGCGTGGTAAAAATGGCGTCCTGGTGAAAGGGGACGTCGGTCGAGGGCATCTTGGGGCGGATATGCGATACGGGATTGCAGGCGACCTCGGGACCGATAAACGGTTCGATTAGGTCGATCAGACGCGGGTTGCGCAAAAACTCAAAAGTGTTGCGCCGCCGAGTGAAGCCGATATCGGGACAAATCTCGACCTGGCCGCACGCGCTCGACAGGCGAGCCAGGCGTTTTGTAAACGGTTCATCTTGGTAGAGGTGGGCCACTTTGCCCCCATCGTATAAATCCCGGGCGATTTCATCGACAATATGTATATGATCTTCGATGATGGGCTCTAAGTCGTCGTCGCCTAGGCCACCCTCGATGTTTACGTAGCCCTGCTCTTTGTAGAAGTCGAGGTGTTCATCGGTAACCTTCATATCGTTCCTTTCCAAAAATGAGTTTATCTAGCGTTAATCAGCATACACCATCCACTCGAACATACGCAATGTGCGGGTATGCAGTCATCTGTTCGTCTTGGGCAAGTAAGCGATGAATGAATCAGCGCGGCTTCTCATCTTTGTCGCTTATTATGGCTGGGCGATTTGAAATATATTGCCCTCGGGATCGACAAAGTCGACTCGCCCGCATGTGACATCAACATCTGGTTGGGCTAGTGCTACTTGCTGTTCCAGCAGGGCAGATACCGCCGTCGCCAAATTTTCTACATAGAAAACCGGCTTAAAAGGCGTCTCCTGACGAGCCGTCGGCGGATCGCCGATCTGAATATCTTCGGCGTATTCCGGGGGTATGGCATGCAGGGCAAAATGGCTGTCGCCTAGCGCAAACTGAATCCAGCCTACGTGCTCTTCTTTGGGCACGAGTCCCAGCGTATCGGTGTAAAAGCGGACCATGCGATCAAAGTGTGTAACAAATAGAATGGTGCCTTGTCCGACAATATTCACGCGCATTGTACGTTCTTTCATCGGTTCGGCTACGTGGACCGAGGGCCACATCGCCCCGTTTATAAGGTCTTTTGATCTATTGGATGTCCATAATTGTCTTCAGCAGGTCCCCGTCGTCGGGCAATAACCCCGCCTTTACCAGCCGCGGCGTCAACGTTTTCAGGTGCGGATTTCGTTCAAACACTTCCTTGAAGATGGGCAACGCTTCTTCGAGTTGCCCAGCTCCTGCCAAACCAACGGCAGCCCAATAGGGCATTTCCGGGTTTTCCGGATAAAATGTAGCTGCCAGGCGATATTCTTCTGTCGCTCTCTCGATATTATTTTCCTCGAGATAGACATCGCCCTGATTGGCATGCGTATACGCTCGGTTGATTCTCAAGAGCCGGCGCATCTGCACCAGCGGCTCCGGGTCATCTTCAACTCGCAGGTCCACCAGCTTGTCCTTCCAAGGAAGACCGGTGGGTTCGCCGGAGACCACTAGGATGGCAGCGCTCTGCTTGCCGCGGATATCGCCGCCAACCGCTTCGGCTGCTTCGAGGGCGACCATCAGCCGTTCAGCCAGATCGCCCTCGGCGCCTTCGAAGCCCTCGGCCATGGCCTGGGGGACGTCTGCGCTGGCCATGAGGTTGGCCTGCACGGAATAGTTTTTACCAACGCGGTGTCCGGCGTATGCAATGCATTTGTCGCCCGTATGCGCCGCTACGCTGCCCTGTACATCGATCATGGCCACTTGCCGCACGGCCGACTGCCCATCCAAAGCGGTTAGCTGTTTCAGCGCCTCTTGCGCGGAGAGGCCCTCTTCCATCAGCGCCAATCCTTCCGGTCCGTATTCAACGCGGACAAAGGACTGCGTTGCCACCGCACCGACGCCTGCTTTAGCCCATGGTACGAGCGCGCCTACCGAAAACCAGTGGCTTTGCACGGCAACGCCTAGCTGGCCCGTTGCTTCATCGTAGGCCACGATGGAATAGGTCGAGACGGGCATTTGGGCGAATGCCGCAGTCGCCAGAACGAGCGATAATAGGCTGATCCGTTTAATGCAGCGCATGGGTGCCTCCCCATAGATGACGAATGTTGGTTTGTGTAGTAGACAGAATGCTGTTCGGCTATGCTGCAGCGCCTCCGCTGGTATAGCCATTTTTTGACGACTTAGTCCGCTGATCGTATATGCTGCCGCAGCAGCTCGTAGGGATCCTCTGCCCCTTCAGGGTCAACTGTCATACCGGCCAGGCGCACTTCCGATAGGATGCGGGTGTCGGTATTGGCCTCGACGCCCACTGAAACGGCCAGCACCTCATCTCGAGACATGGCGAAGAATAGCTCATTTCGCTCCGTAGCAAAAAACTGCAGGAACTGACCGGGTTCGCCCATACCGTGTCGGGCAAGCGCCTGCTGTATGGCGGGCATGCGCAAGCGATCCGCTATACGATGCGGGTCTATTTCGATCGGCGTGTGGGAACCAAAAATTAGCATGTCACCAGAAAACGTTATGGCCATAGTAAAGCCGTAGGGAAATACCTCAAAGTAAGCGTTGAAAATGCTCTTGAGCGTAGTGGAGTCCATATTAAACAAGTTTATCCACTGGGCGAAAATGCCCCCCTTATTCAGGTGCGTGGCGACAATTTGAAAAAACTCGCGCGTAAAGAGGTTGCCAGAGCCCGCTAGCCAAGGGTGAGACGGTTGGGACACGATCACATCGTAAGATTGGTCCTCTACGAGCAGGGTGTTGCGGGCGTCGTTGAATACGAGCTCCACGCGGCTGTCTTGCAGCATGGTAATGGTGTCTCTATATGCTACGGCAACGGCGGATACCACCGCGGGTTCCAATTCCACCACGCGGATAGATTCCACGGGCGTGAGGGTGAGCGCCCGCACGGTGTTGCCGCCTCCAAAGCCCACGACAAAGGCGGTTTTGGCGTTCTCGTGCAAGAGAAACGGCATGATGCCCAGCAGGGTTTCGGTGAAGGGAGGCGGTACGGCTTCGTGCAGAGAAATATAAGACTCTTGCATACCATTGTTGTGCAGCTTGACTTGGAGTGGGCTGTATTGGACGAGACTAATGACGCCGGCTTTCCCCTCTTCCAAGTATAAAAACTTGGCGGTTTTTCCCTGTATAGCATCGAAGTTAAAGCGGTACAGCCTGGACGAGAGCAGCGGTCGGTAATCTAGGTGCGGTAGGAAGAGAGCACCGACAACAACAAGCGTAAGGGATCCATGCAATAAGAGCAGAGTGCGGTACGGGTTGACGTATCGGATGAGCAGCCAGGCCATCAGGGCGCAGAGCAGCACGCTGAGCGTCAGCAGTCGATTGGTGCCCAGCATGGGAATCAGCCAAAATCCGGCGGCCACGGAGCCCGCAATGCTGCCCAAGGTGTTGATGGCATAGCCCCGGCCCACCCGCTGATTCAGGTGAGCAACGGGCTCGCAGTAGAGCGAAAGCGCAATGGGAAAAAGAGCGCCAAAGACAAACGTGGCGGGGAATAGCACCGCCAAAACCAGCAGGTACTTGCTGAACTGCTGGAAGTGAGGCAGCGCGTTGGTGGCGTCGACAAAATGCGGTAAGAGGGTTAGGCCAACACGGGCCAATAGCAGAGTAACTGACAGGGCTAGCAGCGCCCAGGCAACGGCGGCAATGTGGGTGGCGTCTTGTAGCAGGCGGCGTTTGCTGTACCAGGAACCGGCGGCGATGCCAATCAGAAAAATGCCGAGGATAGCAGAAAAGCCGTATAGAGTAGCGCCAACGAAAATAGATACGTATTTGGTCCACGCCACTTGGCTGGCGGTGGCTATTGCACCGGTGCAAAAGAGAACGGCACCTACCTCCCAGTGTTCCCGGCTGGTGGGGCTGCCGGATTGTAGCGGTGCAGCATAGCCACTCGTATCGGGTGATGCCAACAGCGCATGGCGCACCTTGCGATGTAGGAGCAGCGCACCGAGGCCTGTGAAAAGGTTGAATAGGGAGGCCATAACGACGCTTCCATCCAGGCCGATGTGCGGGATCAAGACAAAGCCGCTCAATAGAGCGCCCGCAACGGCGCCGGCGGTGTTCAGCGTGTATAGATTGCCGAGAAACGAGCCGAGCGCTTCCCGCTGGTGGGCCAGCGCTGAAGCCAACACCGGATACGTGGCCCCCATGCAGACGGTGGGTATAAACAGGAGGACTAGGCAGATCGAGAATTTTATCCAGAGCGCTGTCCCTAATTCTCCAAGTAGCGCCATACCGTGATCTAAGTGCAGTAAGACAGGGAGCAGTATGAGGCCGCTTAGACCAATGCCTAGCTCCAGCCAGGCAAAGACTTTCAGATCGGTGAGTCTGCCTTGGGCAATCCGTGCCGACAGCATACTGCCGAAGGTCATGCCGAGAAAAAAAGCGGATAATACCGTGCTGATGGCGACGCTAGTGGAGCCAATGCTCAGCATTAGCAGGCGCACCCAAACCACTTGGTATACCAGTGCGGCGCACCCTGAGGGAACGAGCAGCCAAGGAGCCAGGTTGAGCCAGCGTGCTATCGTAGAACTGTTAGTTTGTGTAAACGTCGCTGTGTCCATGAATAGTGCAAATGTAAATCAATACTGGTTTTTATGAGGA
>JAYOYH010000066.1:0-21070 GCA_038153405.1 Gemmatimonadota bacterium
TTCTCTTACAAGGACTTATCAGTGGTCGGGGTGGGCGGATTCGAACCGCCGACCCCCTGCTCCCGAAGCAGGTGCGCTAGCCGGGCTGCGCTACACCCCGTCACAAAGCTGTTCCGCCAGAGCAAAACAGCCCTTTATAAACACATGGTCGGGGTGACTGGATTCGAACCAGCGACCTCTTCCACCCCAAGGAAGCGCGCTAGCCGGGCTGCGCCACACCCCGACCCATTGCGTTTATATGTGCGAAGACACTATGGTGAGCTATCCAGGATTCGAACCTGGGACCTCCGGTTCCGGAGACCGGCGCTCTATCCAACTGAGCTAATAGCCCCCGATAGCACGATTATATGTTCTTCTTCTTATGGCGATTCTTGCGCAAGCGCTTCTTGCGCTTATGCGTAGCGATCTTATGCCGCTTTCTCTTCCTGCCACACGGCATCTCTCTTCTCCCCTGGATCAGTTCCTTCGGTGTGGTTGTCAACGCGGGCTCGAAGCTCTTTTGACGGTTTAAACGTCGGTGCCTTGCGGCTGCTTATTTTAACTTCGGACCCGGTCCGCGGATTGCGCCCAGTGCGGGGCGCGCGCTCTACTACTTTAAATGTGCCAAAACCTCTGATTTCTATGTGCTCGCCGCGCTCAAGGGCTTCAATAACCGCCTCGATAAAACCGTCTACAACGGCGGCTGTGTCCGTCTTGGTCAAGCCCGTGCCCTGGGAAATTAGACGCACGATATCTGCCTTGGTCAAGGCGTCCTCCCGGTAACCATGAACAGTTATTGACAAGAAATACAAGAATATGGCATGACGAACCCCTTGTCAAGGGAGCACAGGGGGTTAGAGAAGGCCAATGAACTCAATTGGGCCGCATAATAAATACTTCTTCGAGGTCGAGAAAATTGACCTGGGCTTCAACGAAGACAATCTGAAAAACGGGCTCTCTTGGATCCTCGCTCACTTCGACAACGCGACCGATCGGTATGCCCTTGGGGAAGCGCCCACCCAAACCCGATGAAATGACGTGGTTCCCCTCTTCGACTAGACTGCTCTTATCGACAAAATGCAGCCTAAAACGGCGGCCCTGTACCCACGAAACAATGCCTTGGGCCCTCGATTCCTGCACAATGGCACTGATCCGCGAACGCATGAGTAATTGCACTACCGCGCTTTGGTCGTCCACTTGCACAACGTGGCCGACCAAACCATCCGCTGTTACCACCGGCCAATCAACTCCAATCCCACGGTCGGTGCCGGCATTTACGACAATCGTATCGTCGATCTGGTCCGGATCGCGCCCAATGACTTCTGCAGGTACGATCTGGGGAATATTCTTTTGCCCGACAAAAGTAAGCGCTTGGCGCAAGCGCACATTTTCCCACGCCGCTTCGCGCAAGGCCATGTTATCGAGAGCAAAATAGCCGTTCTGTGTCAGCAAGAAGCGCGAGCGCTCTTCGTTTCGCGCAAAGTCAATTACGCGAGAAAACAGCCACTGGCAGGTGGAAAACACGCCGGCGCGCCCCATTTCGGCCAAGTAGTTTTTTTGCGGCTGTGGAAGTCCCATAAGGCTGACAGAAAGCGCAGCTACGCCCCCGAAGACCACGAGGCTCTTCGATACGGCCATCCGCTAGAACAGCACTTTTCTAAAGCGATCGAACTCTTCTAAGATGCGGGCATTCCCGCGCACAACGGCCGATAGCGGGTCTTCGCTGTCCACAAAGGTGGGTAGGCTTGTGCCTTCGATCAGTCGCTCCTTGAATCCCTTCAGGATACCGCCCCCACCGCTTAGGATCATGCCGCGATCGAGGATATCCGCGGCCAATTCAGGCGGGGTTTGTTCGAGTACGCGGCGGACGCCGGCGACGATTTGCGCCACCGGTTCGCGCAGGGCCTCGCGGATTTCGCGCGAGTCAACGGTCAGGGTTTTGGGTATACCCGCCACCATATCGCGTCCGCGCACCGGGGCCTCCTCTTCGGGATCCAATTCCATGGCCGAACCGATTTGCCACTTCAGAATCTCCGCACCGCGCGCGCCGATGAGCAGATTGTACTGCTTTCGCATCCAGTCGATGATAGCCTGATCCATAGCATCTCCGGCAACCCGGATCGATTCATGCGTCACAATGCCCGACAGGGCGATCACGGCGATTTCCGTCGTCCCGCCCCCAATGTCAATCACCATGGAACCAATGGGCTGCTCAACCGGAAGTCCAATGCCGATAGCGGCGGCCATGGGCTCGCTGACCAAATGGACTTCCCGAGCCCCCACGCGCTCGCACGAATTGCGCACGGCCCGTTTTTCCACTTCCGTGCTGCCCGAGGGCACCGAAACGACGATGCGCGGCCTGACAAAGAGCTTGTTTTTCTGCACTTTGCGAATAAAGTGGCGAATCATCTCCTCGGTCACCTCAAAATCAGCTATAACGCCGTCTTTGAGCGGGCGTATAATCTGGATATCCGCGTTTTCTCGCCCCACCATTTCCTTTGCTTCCATGCCGACGGCGATAACTTTTTTGGTAGCAAACTGCCGCGCGACAATAGATGGCTCGTTTAGTACGATACCTTCACCCTTTACAAAAATCAGCGTATTGGCCGTACCCAAATCAATGCCGATATCATTAGAAAAAAAACGCGAGAAAAAACCCATATGGACTCCGTTGATGGTGAAGGGACTATTTGCCCTTTTCCGCCGACTTGTCAAGCCACATTTTTAGCAACTTGGCAGCGTCTTCGCTCTGGTTTGTAATCAACGTCCTTATGTTGGCCAGACGCCGATCCCGGTCTTCCTTTTCTTCCACCGCTTTATCTTTTTTTTCGTCCATATATGCAGCCGTCCATAAAGGAGGAAATTCCCGTCTTTATATATACCCACTCGAGTCTAAAATAACACGGGCAAATTGGATTTGCCAAATCACGGCCCCCCCTTATATTTGGAACGGCTCGTTCATACTCTGTTAAAACATGTGCAACTCTTTTAAAAACAGCTTTTAGGGAGGTTGATTGTAATGAAAAAGGCAGCCCGTTCTGTCCTGCGCCGCATCGGTCCTGACAGCAACGTCGACAATCAGCGCGAGGCACTCTTGTCGCGCGAAGTAGAAGAGGCACAGGCGAAATTGCGCGAACGGAATGAGGGCGATTCTTCTCAGGTCTTTGAGGCGATTCCCGAAGAAATGCTGACCGAGTCGGAGAAGCGGCACGGCAAGTATCGACGCCAGCAAGCGCAAGCCGGGCGCTTTACACCGGCCGCCGACCGCCTGCCGATCATGACCAAGGAGGAGCGAGAGGCCCACAACAAGAACCGACCCAAATGGCAGCAGACCCAATTTGAGGGTCCCATAGAGAAACTCATCGAGAAATACAAAGACCTCGACGAAGTGAGACGTCACCTTTCGCTGGGCCAAGCAATGAAGTACGAATTTACCGAAGACGGACGCGTGCTCGACCAAAAAGGCAATCTCATTTACGACGGCGAAAAATTGGTCAAGCCTTAAAACCCTCTGATTATGATTTCGAAGCAGCGGTTCTTTTATGCCACCCTACTGTCGGCATTCATCCTTTCCTGTTCCCAATCCCCTTCCACGCCGGAGGAATACCTTGCGCAGGGCGATGCGCAACTCGAGCGGGGCGACTTGTCGAGCGCAGTGGAATCCTACCGTTTAGCTCTTCATCAGGACACCTTAAACCCCGTTATTCTCGCCCGTCTTGCGCAAGCTTACAGAAAACAGAAAAAGTTCGATGCGGCCGATAACTTTTTTTACAGAGCGATCGACATCCCCTTTTCTGCTGGCGTAGAAGCCCTCAAGTCAGGGGACGATAGCACGGCATTCGCCTCTTTTCAGCGCACCCTTGAGATCTATCCCCAACATCCGCTGGCCCTGGCCAAACTCGGCGATATACTACTGGCGCGCGGACAGGACGACGAGGCCCTACGCCACTTCCAAAAATCATCTGAAGCCAATCCAGAATTGGCCGATACATGGGTTAAACTTGGCCGTCTCTACGCGCAGAAAAAGCAGACTGAGCAGGCGAAAGCAGCGTTTAACAAAGCGATCCAGATGAATATCAACTCGTTCAGATCCTATTTGGGCCTTGGGCAAATCTATTTAGAAGAAAAAAACTGGCTCCTTGCAGCTGACCAATTTGATAAAGCGCTCCAAGTGAACCCACAGTCTCAGGCGGCGCGTGACGGCCTGCAACAAGCCCGGCAAAACTTCTAACGTAAGGATGGGAAACATGGCGACTCGCTTACTTGCGGCATGGTGTGCGTTTGTTTTGGCGTCCTGTGGAAGCCAATCGCAGGACGCGATCCCCGAACAGGATCAACCCTCGCCGCGCCAAGAGCCCAAGACCAGTGCGGGGCAGAACACCCTATATGGGAATTCAGCCGACATTGAGGCCTATCTGCAGGCGATCAACCCGCACATCCAGGAAATTGGTCGCATTCAGCTCGACGTCGACAAGAGCGTGGGTAGCACCGGCAAGGCAACGGGCGAGAACTTAGCTTCAGCGATGGAAGTCTATAAGCCGCGGCTCGAAGCGGTCTTGGAAAGCCTCTCCACCGTGGACCCCCCTCCTCTATTGGCTTCCTTTCACGGCGATGTTAAAAAACTGGTCACCTTGCGCATTTCGGGATACGACGACACCATTCGCGGCAGGTTGGCCGAGCAGAATTCGGGCGATATAACGCTCTATGAAAACGCTGAGATAACACTAAAAGAAGCCAATGTCCTCATAGGACATCTCAATAGCGAAATGCAAAAAATCAACGCAGCACTCAGCAACAACTCTCCGACCCAAACGGCCTCGCCCTGAGCTGAGGCCATGCCCAGAAGGTTTAGGCCAGGTCACAGGGCTGCCGTTCTGGGCATTCTACTCCTTACCGCGCTATCGGCCTGTGAGATCGGCTATTACAGCCATCTGGCCGTCGGCCAGGGGAAGATCCTTCTCAATACGCAGTCCATACACAACCTGCGTTCAACCCCCCATCTACCCGATTCGACCCGCAGCCAGCTGGCTCTGGTAGATTCGATTCTGGCTTTTGCCCAATCGCTGGGCCTCCACACGGGCGGCAGCTATACCGAATACTACGATACAAAAGGCCAACCGATAAGCTGGAACGTGAGCGCGGCGCCCAAGGATGCGCTACAACCCCACCTTTGGCATTTTCCCATAGTAGGCAGCCTGCCCTACAAAGGGTTTTTTGAGCGCGAGCGCGCCGAACGCACCTTCGCCGACCTACAAAAAGCCGGCTATGACGCCTATCTGCGCCCGGTAAACGCCTACAGCACGCTCGGTTATTTCAACGACCCTTTACTCAGCACCATGCTCGATGATCCGCCCGAAGCGCTGGCCGAAGTGCTGCTGCACGAATTGGCCCACGCGACGATTTTCGTCGACGGGCACACCGATTTTAACGAGAGTTTAGCCACGTTTGTCGGTCAGCGCGGAACGCTGCTATTTATAGCGCAGCACTTTGGCAACGATACCTCACTCATCGACAAAGTGCACGCTCAGCGTCGCGATGCGGAGCGCTTTCGCCTCTTTGTTGCCGGGGTAGTCCAATCACTCGATAGCTTATACTCGGCCGGACTCGCCTTAGACGAAGTTCTCGTGCGGCGCGAGGAAGTCTTTGCTGATGCTCAGACGCGCTTTCGCCCTACGCTCGGCCAATACGCCAATCCACGCTACGACTATTTTCTCACTTGGCAATTAAATAACGCGCGGTTGCTCTCCTTCAAACGCTATCAGAGCAAACAGGACCTTTTTGAACGCGTATTGAGCCTGCACGGAGGCGATATGAACGCCGCGCTGTCCGTCTTTGCAGCGTGCGGAAAAACGGACAGTCCTTGGAACTGTCTCGAACGGTCTGCGGTCGACCAGTCACCTGCGCCCCTCGATCAATCTCCTGAGCCGCAATAGACCCTGGTGTTCTGGCTTGGTGCGCAGCCCATCAGCCACAATCCGGCCTGCCCGCTTCCACTGGCCCAGCTCCAGCAGCGCGAGTGCAAGGCTTTCATAGGCGGCAATATACAGGGGTTGATCGGCGATGAGCTGCTCTAATTGGGCGACCCCGTCCTGCGCGTTACCGCCCTCGATCTCGAGTAGGGCGAGAGCCCGGCGCCCCTTTGCATAGTCCGGGTTGCGCCGAACAACTTCACCGTAGCATGCGCGCGCCTTTTCGTATTGGCCCCTACCGAGATACAGTGCGCCCAGATTATAGCGCGCATCCGCAAAATTAGGATAAATCTGCAGAGCTTCGGCATAGGCCTTTTCGGCCTGATCTTCGAGTCCGTTGCGATGCAGCGTCAAAGCCAATCCGTAGTGTGCACGCGCGCTCCCCGCTGCCGCTCAACAAGAGAAGGGCAAACAACAATCCGCTCTCTTTTGCCATCGTCGAAGCGAGCAAAAGGCCCCATGTACATCCCCAACGCAAAGGCGATAGTACGCCTGTTTTAGGCGCGCTATCCCATACTAGCCACCCACCTATTCCGAGGGCAAATGCGAGCAGTTCAGCCCTGCCAACTATGCCGGCTACCGCTTCGACTAACAGCGGGTTGCATAGGAATAGAGCAGACGCATAAACAGCCGATGCCCGGTTAAGGCGAAGGCGAACGAGTGCAAAGAGTAGGAGGGCGTTTACGGCATGGAGGGCGACGTTGACCAGATGAAAAGGCCCCGCCTGCAATCCACCAAAGGCTACATTGAGGCCATAGCTAAGTGTTGTTAAAGGCCGGTAAAGTCCATTGGTATCGTTGTTCCAATAACTATTGCTTAGCATGCCAGCCCAATCGAGGCGAACCACTGCGCTATTCTCGACGATGATGCCCAAGTCGTCATAGCAAAATTCAAAGCCCGCGGTCTGTCCGTATAGGGCTAACGCAACGAAACCCACACAAAGCGAATAGCGAATAGACCAAGTGTCGATGTCTTTACCACGCATAGGACTAGGACCGCTCAGCAGGAATCGACTCCGCTACCTTGACGTATAATTTGAACCTTGGCATATTACCCTTAAAAACTATGGTCTTTGCAATCCCTCACCGCCGTTTCCACTCCACTACCCAATACATCATAAAGATAAGCGCACTGTGTATTTTAGGCGGCATCGCGTTTTCCGGCTGTGCCAACCGGATTAAAATATCGCTGGCCCAGTCCTTGGTAGCTGACGTCGCCCAAGCGACCGAACGCCATGACGACCCTGCCCTTGTAATGCAGTCCATGCCGGCATTCCTCCTCCTCCTTGAGGGGCTACTCGAAGAGAATCCGCGCAACGCCAACTTGCTCCTTACAGCGACCGAGGGCTACGCTTCCTATGCAACGCTCATCGAGCTAAACGATAGAGAGCGTGCCCATAATAGCTACGGTAGAGCCAAGGAGTTTGGCCTTCGGGCACTACACAAACGCAAAAAAATACGGCACTTATTAGGGGCGCCCTTTACCCAGTTTTCTACGATAACTGCACATTTAAAACCGAAAGACCTACCCCTTGTATTTTGGACGGCGAGTGCCTGGGGCGGCTGGATAAGCACCAACCTTGAGTCCATGGCAGCCCTAGCCGACTTACCTAAGGTCATCCACTTAATGGAGTGGGTTATCGGCGTAGACGAGGGCTTTAAACACGCGGCGCCCCACCTTTTTTTGGGTGTGTACTACGCCGCACTTCCTCCCATGCTCGGCGGCCAACCCGACAGGGCACTCCATCACTTTAACCGCAGCCATGAACTGACCAATGGCACGTCACTTATGGTCCACGTGCTGAAGGCTCGCTACTATGCCCGACAGATCTTTGATCGCGATCTGCACGATGCGCTGCTGCGAGAGGTCCTGCAAACAGAGACCGCGCCCGAAGCATCCGACTTGATCCTGCAAAACGAAATGGCAAAGACTATGGCGCGCCAACTATTAGAGGAGAGCGATGCATTCTTTTAGGCACCGCCTCGCGCGAAGAACCGCCCCCTACGCCCTATTATTGGTGTTGGCCACTGTGCAGGCCCTAAGCGCGCAGACGCTTAAAGTGGCCACTATTGCGCCCGAGGGCAGCAGTTGGGTAAAGGCTTTGCGCTCAATCGACGCAAAGGTGCAGCAGGCGACGGACGGTGCGGTGCAGCTCAAAATCTACGCCGGCGGCGTGCAGGGCGATGAAAAAGTGGTGCTGCGCAAAATGCGCATTGGCCAGTTACATGGAGGCGGCTTTGCCGGCCAGGGCGCTAGCATTGTGCTGCCGGATATCCTTGGCTTGCAAATGCCCTTTCTCTTCGACGATTACGAGGAGATCGACTGCGTAATCGATTCGATGAATACGACCTTAAAGAAAGCCTATCAAGACAAGGGATTCGTCCATTTGGGTTGGGCCGATATAGGCTTTGTACACATACTGTCTAAATCGCCGATTAACAGCATAGAAGATATTCGTCGACACACCGTTTGGCGCTTAGAAGAGGAACCCATTACCGAAGTCCTCTTTCGCCTGGCTAATGTGCGCTCGGTGCCACTGGCCATCCCCGATGTCCTGCTCGGCCTGCAGACCAATATGGTCGATGTAGTCTACGCTCCGCCTGCCGCCGCAATTGTTCTGCAGTGGTTTACCCGCGTGGCCTACATCAACACAGTACCTATTAACTACACGCTCGGCGCATTTATTGTCAGCGCTCGGGCATTTGCCCAACTGGCTCCAGACCATCAGACGGCCCTGCGCGAAATCGCAGAGAAAGAGATGCGCACCTTATCGCTTAAAACCCGGGTAGAAAATGAGGAAGCGCTGCACGTGATGATAGATAACGGGTTGAAGGTCAACGGACTGGACGAGGGGGCCATCGAAGCCTTCAGAGAGCTGGTGCAATCAACCCAAGCCGAATTGGTCGGCGCCACCATACCCCTTGCCACACAGCAGCGCATCGATTCCCTGCTGGCGGCATTTCGGCAGGCGCGCGCCCAACGCAGAGATTGAGGGCTCGGACATGGGCCGACTTCGCGCCTTAGAAGACGGCGTTCTCGTTTTTTTATTTGCCGTCTTATTCCTCCTATCGGTCGGGCAAATCGCGCTGCGCAACGCGTTTGTCCAGACTATGCCCTGGGCAGATCCCCTCGTGCGCCATTTGGTCATGTGGGTCGGACTTTGGGGCGCGCTCATAGCAACGCGCGAAGACCGACATCTCAGCATTGAGGCGCTTAAACCGTTTATTCCACAGAAAATTGCCGGACCGCTACAACGGGTTCTACATGCATTTTCAGCCCTTGTATGCGGCTTGCTTTGCTGGCATTCGATTCGCTTTGTAGCGCAGGAAAAGAGCTACGCGACCAAAGCCTTTCAGGACGTCGATGCCTGGGTGCTCCAGTTGGTATTTCCCCTTGTGTTCTCGCTTATGACCATCCGTTATGCAAAGCGGATGCTGAAAAAGCCCGTGCACTCACAGCCTTTCCAGCCCTTGGCAGATTCTCCGTGATCTCATTTGTCACCGCTCTTTTAGCCGCGCTCGGCCTTCCCCTTTTTATCGCCATTAGTGCTTTGGCAATGTTCAGCTTCTACGTTGCCGAAATCGATCTGACGGTGCTCTCCATAGAAATGTACCGCATTGCAGAAACGCCCACCTTAACGGCAATCCCGCTCTTCGCCTTTGCCGGCTTTATCTTAGCCGAGAGCAAGGCGGCCAATCGCCTCGTCGCCTGTTCAAAGGCTCTTCTCGGCTGGCTGCCCGGCGGATTGGGCATTATGGCCCTCGTCGTCTGCGCGCTTTTCACCTCGCTTACGGGCGCTTCCGGCATGACAATCGTGGCGCTTGGTGGCCTGCTCTACCCAGCCCTGCAAAAGGCTCACTACGACGAACGTTTTTCCCTAGGCCTATTGACCACTTCGGGTAGCTTGGGCCTGCTCTTCCCTCCCAGTTTGCCGTTGATTATTTATGGCATTGTGGCTCAAACCCCGATTGACGACCTATTTATCGCCGGCATACTTCCCGGCCTTCTATTGGTTTGCAGCCTTTCGCTGTATGCCTATATCTACGGCCGCAGGCATCTTCCCCCAACTCCACCCGCCGATTCTGGACAGGCCCTGGCCCGACTGCGCGAAAGCTTTTGGGAGCTTATCCTGCCTTTTATTGTTCTCGGAGGTATTTTTAGTGGCATTATTGCCCTGAGCGAAGCAGCCGTACTCTGTGCCACCTATGTATTGATCGTCGAAATGTGCATCAAGCGAGAGGTCGCTCTGGGTGATTTACCGCGCATAATACGCGAGTGCATGGTGCTGGTCGGTGGCATCTTTATCATACTGGCTGCCGCCATGGCCTATACGAGCTTCCTCATCGACGCGCAAATTCCAAACCGACTGTTGGATACCATCGCCGAGCACATTGAGAGCAAGCTGCTCTTTCTCATACTCCTAAATGTCTTTCTCCTAGTCGTCGGCTGCACGCTCGATATGTTTTCCGCCTTGATTCTCGTCGTGCCCCTGGTACTTCCCATCGCCCAAGCGTATGAAGTCCACCCCGTTCATCTCGGCATTATTTTTCTCACAAACCTCGAAATTGGTTATTCAACTCCTCCGGTAGGATTAAACCTCTTCATCGCCAGCATGCGGTTTAATAAACCCATTTTAACGCTCTATATCGCCTCGCTACCCTATTTGGCCATCATGCTCATCTGCCTCATCTTAGTGACCTATCTACCATCGCTCAGCCTGTTTTTTATTACGCCATAACTGTTCAGTCAAGACCGCATTGCCTATGTTTCGGCAAACGCCATTTCCGGGGGAGATACCATGGCAAAGATTACGGAGATTCGCACCCTTCGCACGCGCGCAAACGGAACCTGGGTAATCGTCAAAGTGCTGACCGACCAACCCGGCCTCTACGGCATTGGATCGGCTAGCGACCATCACCATTCCGCCACTATCATTACCGCGATACAAGAAGTCATCGCCCCACTGCTTATCGGTCGAGATGCTCGTCATATTGAGGACATTTGGCAAAGCACCTATACGAGTGCCTATTGGCGCAATGGCTCCATCCTGAACACGGCGCTAGCCGGCATTGATATGGCACTATGGGATATCAAGGGCAAAGAGGCCGGCATGCCCGTATACCAACTGCTGGGCGGCGCCGCGCGCACGGCCGTCCCCTGCTACGCCCACGCCGGCGGCAACGATTTGGAAGCGCTCATCGACGATATACAGCGCTATATCGAAGAAGGCTACGAAGTTATACGCTGCCAGCTGGGGCCCTATGGCGGCGGGGGGTTTCGCCCGGCAGAAGAAATTCCACTGCCGCGCAAGGCGCGTCCTAAGGATCGCTTTTTCGACGACGAAATGTATTTGGAGACCATTCCGAAGATGTTTGCCGATCTGCGAGCTCGCCTTGGGTTTGGTCCCAAATTAACGCACGACGTCCACGAGCATCTGCATCCGCACAACGCCGTCACCCTGGCCAAACTGCTCGAACCCTACCGCCTGTTCTTCCTCGAAGACGTCCTCTCTCCAGAGCAAATCGCCTGGTTCCGCCACATTCGCGAACAGTGCACGACTCCTCAGGCCATGGGCGAACTCTTTATCAATCCACACGAGTATTTGCCCCTTATTTCGGAACGCCTTATCGACTTTGTTCGCGTTCGCGTCTCCAAGGCCGGTGGCATAACCCCGTGCCAAAAAATTGCCCATCTGTGCGAGTTTTTCGGCGTACACACAGCCTGGCAAGAAGGCGGCGACAACGATCCGGTAAACCAGGTAGCCGCCATGCATCTGGACCTGGCTTCTACGAGTTTTGGCATCCAAGAAGAGAACCACTTTAACCAACGAGAATTGGACGCATTTCCCGGGCATGCCGAGCTAAGCGGCGGTTACCTCTACGCCAACGATGAACCAGGCCTGGGAATTGATATAGACGAGGACCGCGCGCGCGCCCTGCTCGAAACAAACGGAATACATCACGCAGCCGAAGACCGCCGACCAGACGGCTCAATCGTTCGGCCCTAGGAAAGGGTAGGTTGGGGGGATTTGTTTCTATTCAATCAATTATATTTACATAAATTTATTTATATGGCAATTAATATAGTCCAACACCTGCTTTCCGCCCGCGCACCCCACTCCACCGGCAAAGTCGAATCCCAGTGCATGCACCTCTACATCGCCCACGTGTAAAATCCCCGGTTTCATTCTATCGTGTGGATAGAGCAGAAAACCGCACCGCACACCCAGATGCACGGCATAGGCGGCCATTTGCTGAACATCAGCCGGCGACGGCAGTAGGTCGAGCTTGTATTTGGTATCGAATACGGCACGTGGAGCCCCCGTTTGCAGGTCTAGTAGAGCAAGGTCGATGCGAAACGACAGTGGGTGGCTGCCTGGCACCGCGACCTGCCACTGTCGCTTTACCGCATAGCGATCGGCGTAGTGGTCCACCATCCACTGCGCCATACACGCTTCATAGAGCGACGGCATGTGCAGTATAAAGGGGGTTATGCGCGCCAAACCGCGCCCAATTCCCGGCCCGCTTCCTTCGAGAAAGAATCGACTTAAGTAGTGCAGCGGCGCGTAATCGGCTCTGCTGCGGCCGTAGGACAATCGAAGCATCTTCTGCCCTCCTACCGGCTCTAGCCCGACCTGTGTGGCCAGCGTCCTATACAGGCGCTTTAGCCGCTGCTGCAGAGGGCCATTCCAGGGCATGGTGCACAAATGGTGCAGCGCCCACAGCGGCACTTGGTTTATGAGGTGATCCGTCCCCCCCTCGGCAAAGCGGTAGCGCAGAGACCAGGAGCTGCGGAAATCGGGGCCCACGATTTTGCCGCGCAGCGGCGTCCCGGCGGCTTGTCTTTCCGTGAAATCCCAAGCCAATCCTCTCCGCAGCCGCGCCTGCATTAATTCGATAAATTCCTCTGCCAGCGATGAGGCAATGCCCTCGAGAGATTCTGTTGGCACCGATCCGCGCATCCAGCGCATCTTACCCAGTTTGTAGGCATAGTCCAACATACCCCAAACGGATGCGCAGGACACCTTGGGCACCACGTGCAGGACGGAATCCTTGTTCAGGGGAAATAGGCCAATATACCCCCTCGAGCGCAGGCTGTAGTAGCGCTGCGGACCCAATACCTCAAGGCGAAGCGATACATAGGAAGCGTAATGGGTCGCGATGCGCTCCGCTGCGCCCGGAGCCAACTCCTCCTCAGCAATGGAGATGGCTCCCTCCTCTACGATGGAAAAAACCCTCACGCCCCGTGGCCCAACTCGGCCAAACGGTTTTTAACACCTTCCCAGCGATAGCGCTCAACCGCTTCGGGAAATTCGTATAGAGCTTCGTCGAGATAGGGCTCTATCTCAGAACGCCAGATATCTTCCAACACCTCGGGCAAACGCGCCCCATCCTGCAAAAAAAACGAGATGCCCAAGAGCCGATCTTCGCTGTCAATCAGGGCGTTAATCTCCTCTACCAGCGCGATTAACGGCTGAGGGTCCAACCCCCAGTTGCGCAGTGCTTGGGCGAGGATAGCGAAGTTGGGACTGAGTCGCACAAAGGCGAAGCGGCGAATCAGAGCCTGGTCGACGGCAGCAATAGAGCGATCTCCCCCGTTCATCGTCGCGAGAATAAGAACGTTGGGAGGAACGGAAAATAGCTGCCCGCTGGCCGACAGCCGAATCGTCTCGTCGCGATACTCCAGAAGGTAGAGCAATTCGCCAAAAACCCGCGCGATGGGGGCCCTGTTGAGCTCATCAATAAAAAATACGTGGTTCGCTTGGGGATTTGCTCGCGCCCGTTGACAGAACTGCAGAAACGTTCCATCGGCATATTCATAAAAGGTCTTGCCCCCTTGTTGGCGCGGCCGCAGCCCCCGTATAAAGTCCTCATAGGCTGTGGCGGGGTGAAATTGCACCGTTTCGACCGACCCACCGTTTTGTCCGGCGATCCATTGGGCAAAGTGGCGGGCGACAAAGGTCTTGCCCGTTCCCGGTGGACCGCTGAACACGAGGTGTTTTTTTCGCAAGAGCAGCCGTTGCCAGCGCTCTACCTCAGCTTGCGCATAGCCTGTTTTTTTAAAGAGTTCCCCTGTGCTTGCGGTCAAATTGCCCCCTTTCACTACGGACGAATCTCCGGCATAGAGGCGCATGGCCACTACAACTGACTGCACGCGTGTTGCCCAGGCGTCCTCCGATAGAACCGGCCGCATATTGCGCGCGCGGAAAGGCCGAACCTTTTGCAGACCTACGCCCCGCTGTTTTTCTACGGATACGGGGTCTATTTCATAAGCGCGGAATACGGTCAGCCAGAGCGCAGCGCACCGTTGGGCAGCCCACGCACGCAGAGCAGTGCCTCGCCAGGGCGTCAACTCTTCGGCCAGCGCGCCGATGGCTTCCGCGTCATCCAATCGGTAATGCGCATAGGGCACGGCAACGAGCGAACATTGGTTTTCGCTCTGGCCGCCCAATGAGCGCGCCCGTTCTGCATCGATGAAATCTTCCGCCCGCCACCCAGCCGGTGCCTTGGCAACGTAATAGCAGGCCCTTTCACCGCCCATAATGGGCACGGGGTGGAGCATTTTAAATCCGCGGATAAGGGAGACCGTGCTCCCCGCTCGCATCGCCTTCACTTCTGGCAGCGGCCTTCTTAACACCTGGACATAGGGACCTGCAAGCGGCTTGGACAGCCGCAGCCGCAGGGGTTCCAATTCGTCTACTGCACTGTAATTCATTGCCAATCCCTCTGCTTTTACATCAGCGCCATCGCAGTGACAAGAAATTTATTTCGCCCTATCTTTGCCAAATCCATTCAACTCGTGAGAACGCCTCTTGCCCTCTATAGCCTCGCTCCTACTCGTCATCTTCATCGTTCCTTGTTCGGCCCAGCAGGACTTTGTCGATTGGCTTGCCGCCCTGCGCACCGAAGCTATCGCACAGGGCATTCGCCCCGCCAGTTTCGAAACGGCCCTGCCCTACCTAAAAATAGACGAACGCGTTCACCAACTCGAAAGCAAGCAACCCGAATTCAACCAAACGCTGAGCGATTACCTCGATAAACGCATTTCAGACCAGCGCGTGCAAACCGCTCGACGCCTGCTGTCCGAAAATGAGTCCCTGCTCGACTCGATCTATGCGATCTATGGCGTACCCCCGCGTGCCATTGTCGCCCTTTGGGGCATGGAGAGCGATTTTGGCCGCTATATGGGCCAGTTTCAGGTCCTCACCTCGCTGACTACGCTAGCCTATTCGAGCCGGCGCGGCGATTATTTTCGACGCGAACTGATGGCCGCACTCAAGGCAGTAGACGATGGACACGCAACCCCAGAGCATATGCTGGGCTCATGGGCCGGTGCCATGGGGCAGTGTCAGTTTATGCCTTGGAACTACCAGCGCTATGCCGTCGACTTTGATGCGGATGGCAAGCGCGATATTTGGCATACAAAGGCCGATGCCCTAGCGTCGATAGCCCACTTTCTTCAGGCGCTAGGCTGGGACGATTCGCTGACCTGGGGCCGCCCCGTACAGCTTCCAGCCAACTTTGATAGAAACCTAGCAGACGGCAAAACGCCCAGAGCATTGGCTGAGTGGAACGCCTTAGGGGTGCGCCGCATGAACGGCGACGAATTGCCCCTGCGTCCAATCGATGCGCGCCTGTTGGCCCCCAAACGGGCGAGCGGAAGGACCTATCTCGTTTACGGTAATTTCGACGTATTCATGAAGTGGAATCGCTCTCACTACTTTGCAATAGCCGTCGGATCACTGAGCGACCAGCTGCGGCGCTAATGGACGTCAAACAGCGGGCGGGCCTCTGCATTGGCCTTATTGGCCTCTTATTAGGCATCGCCTCGCCTCTTACCAACGTCTCGCCAACCATCCAAACCGCTCTGGGTATGGCCGTTTTTGCCCTGGCTTTTTGGACTTTTGAACCGGTCCCCATTGAGTATAGCTCGCTGTTGCTCTTGCTGGCCTTTCCCTTAAGCGGATTGCTCAGCTTTGAACAGAGCTTTGCCCCGTTTGCCGGCAAGACGGTCTGGCTCATTTTTGCCGGCATGGCCCTGAGCATGGCCCTGAGCGAAACGGGCATCGGCGAACTCGTTGCATCGGCTCTCAAACAGTATATCTCACACCGGCCGGCCGTGCTCATTGTCCAACTACACGCCGTGGGCTTGGCCGCGGCCTTTCTCGTTCCATCCGGGGTAGTCCGCGTCCTCTTACTGATGCCCATCGGCCTTTCTATTTGCAGCATGTTTCGCGGCGCCGATGCCCAGCGCCTGACGACCTGCGTGCTGCTTTCACTCGTATCGAGCACCATTTTTGGCGGTTTTGGCCTGCTGACGGGCGCCGTGCCCAACCTCGTTATCGCTGGCCAAGTCGAGCACATGGGCGGAGAGCCCATATTTTGGTCGACCTGGTTTGTATGGATGTTCCCCCTTGTCGGCCTGGCCCGCACCGCCTTGTCGGCCGCCGTTATCTGGCTGTTTTTCGCCCGCAATTTAGCGGCGCTTTCGCCGGCTTCAACGAGTGCAACCCAACTTTCCATTTCGCAGCCGCAGCGCAAGACGCTGGCCATTCTAACCCTGGGAGTTGGTTTATGGGCAACGGATACTCTCCACCAAATCCCCCCTGTCTTCATCGCCCTTTTTCTCGTACTATTGCTGATTTTTCCGCGCTTTGGCCCCCTAAATAGCGAGGCGCTAGGCAAGCTAAACTTTCCCTTCCTGTTCTACATAGCCGCGCTCTTCTCGCTGGGGACGGCCCTCGACACCAGTGGATTTAACCAATTGTTTATCCGCCATGCGACCCAGTGGATCGAACTGTCGACCTGGGATTTGCCGCATCGCTACTTCGCCCTCACCCTACTTACCGTTCCGCTCAATTTCGCCATGGATATAGCGGCTGTTGCCGCTGTTTTAACCCAGCCCTATATCGATTTGGCGTTATCGCACGGGATGGATCCCATGGGGGCAGCCATGGGCATCGGCATGGCCACAACGCTGGTTTTCCTGCCCTATCAAGCGGCACCCTTTATGGTCGCCTACAGCTTCAGGCGTTTCCCCCTCGACCATTTGGTGCTGACCCAATGCGCAATTTCGACCCTTTCACTCCTGCTAATCTACCCGCTCAACCCGCTGCTGTGGCATTACTTCGGCCTGATCTGATCGCTAGCGGGTCCGTATGTACTCTTCAATGTCCTCCCCCAATCGCCGCTTGACCTCTTCTGCATTAAGATGCGCATCCAGTGCCGTGAAGCCATCGGCCATATAAGTCGTTTGCATAAAGTGCGCGCCAAAGCCGTCTCCCCAGCTAAACGCTCCCTGCAAGCACAAGGTCAAATACTTGTCGTCCGGCAGAATATCGCCGTGCAGCAGACCGCAAAACCCCAATAGTGCAACCTCGCGAAACACATCGGGCCGTTCAACGGCTAGCTCATCTGCGGTATATCCCCGATAGAGACAGACCGGGGCCACCGGTTCGCGCGAAAAAAAATCGACGGCCGCCACGCCCTCAACGCGCCTGTAATACAGTTCGCGGCGATCAAGGCCGGCTAGATGGGCGCGGGCAACCGGAAAGGCGATCCCGGCAAGGTCAGCAGAAGGGTCCTCGCACACATTGAGCACGGCTACCGGCTGACCTGCCGTCGCGCCGACTTGCAGTTGATGGCGCCTGGCCAAATTAAAAAGACGGCGGAACCCGCGCACGATGACTGGCCGCATATCGCGCCTATCCACGCCTGATACAGTGCGGCGTAGCGAAGCGCAGTGCATCAGCGACCCATAGCCGAGCACCCATAACCATTCATCCTTTGGGGCCAATGCCATACAATTCTCTCCTCGTGCTGCGCATCGCTGCAGCCTCAATACAATTAACGCGTCTCTAGCGCCGAGCAAAGCGCATAAAGAGTCCTCCGACGATAAATGCCCCTCCGAGGTAGGTCGAAGCCGCCGGAACTTCTCCCACTACCCAAAAGACCCACACGGGATTGAGCAACGGCTCCAACAAACTGATCAACGCCGCATCGCGGGCTACGACGCGACGCAGCGCATAGGCGTAGAGCACATAGGGGCCACCCAACTGGACGGTTCCCATAACGAGCATCAGCAGCATATCGCGGGGAGATAGCCACAGTCGATCCCACACCCATGGTAGGAGCAACACAGCCACCACCAAATTATTGAACGAAATCGTTTGTAGGGGATCGCTGCGTTGGTAGCGCCGCAGTAGCACCGTTAAGAGAGCGAACCCTACGCCGCTGGCCAACCCATAGGCAATCCCGGCAAAGGCTGCCCCTCCTGCCTGAGTAAAAATACACCCTACGCCGACCATCGTGCTGGCCAAGACCAACCAATCATAGCGTGCGGGCCGTTCATTTAGCAGAGGTATAGCCAACACAAAGACAAAGGCCGGTGCGGCGTATTGCAGAATAATGGCGTTAGCCGCCGTGGTCGCCTTGGTCGATACCACGAGCAGAATGACCGCACCGCAGTAGGCAGCGGCTGTATATAGGTTGCTCTTTTCGATCGAGTAGGGTCCTCTGCCCACTGCCCACACACCGACAAACAGCCCCGCTATCGCACTGCGGTAAAACGCAATGGGGAGCGCGTCCATCTCAACCGTCTTAATGATAACCCCACTCAGGCTCCAGCCCAATGAGGTTATCACCAGTAGAATTAAGCCCGTTTTATCAATTGACATAATTTTATTTATATGATTTTAGCCATTGTTCTGGCGTGGGTTTTTATTAATGCTTATGCTTACTGTTCCCCTGTATTGAACAAGCCAATAAAGTATGACAGAAACTTCTTCTATCGCCAATGTGCTAGCCCTGCGCTATGCCAGTCCATCTATGCAAGCCCTGTGGTCCGAACGCGGACGCATTGCGCTTGAGCGCGAGTTCTGGCTTGCCGTGCTGAAGGCCCAGCGCGCGCTGGGTATCGACATACCCGCTGAGGCCATTGATGCCTATGAGCGCGTCAAAGACCAAATCGACCTCGCCTCCATCGCCCAGCGCGAGGCAGTCTCCCGCCATGATGTGAAAGCGCGCATCGAAGAGTTTTGTGCCCTGGCTGGCTGCGAGCACATTCACAAGGGCATGACGAGTCGAGACCTGACCGATAACGTCGAACAATTCCAGGTACTGCGCTCGCTTCGCCTTGTGCAAAGCAAGTATATCGCTCTTATCCATAAGCTAAGCCTGCGCGCCGTGCAGTGGAGCGACCTGGTAATTGTTGGCCGCACGCACTATGCAGCCGCCCAACCCACAACCATGGGCAAGCGCTTGGCCATGTTTGGCGAAGAGATGCTTCAAGCGTACGCCCATCTCGACGAACTGTGTCAGCGCTATCCCCTGCGCGGACTCAAAGGAGCCGTTGGCACCGGGCTAGACCAATTAACCCTGTTGGGCAACAATGCGGCCAACCTCGCGCAGTTACAGAGCCATATTCGCAGCCACCTAGGCTTTGGCAGCGAGATTAATGCCGTCGGTCAAGTATACCCGCGCAGCCTCGACTTCGAGGCGATTAGCTGCCTGTACCAACTCGGATCTGGGGTGGCCAACTTAGCGCGCACCATGCGCCTTATGGCCGGCAATGAAATGCTTACAGAAGGCTTTGCCCAAGGACAAGTAGGCTCCTCGGCCATGCCGCACAAGATGAACACGCGCAGCACCGAGCGCGTCAACGGTTTCCAGGTCATTCTCGGCGGCTATTTGCACATGATCAGCGGTCTGAATGGCGACCAGTGGTTTGAGGGCGATGTCTCCTGCTCCGTCGTGCGCCGCGTCGCGCTGCCCGACAGTTTCTTCGCCTTTGATGGCATGCTGGAAACCATGCTGCACGTGCTCGATGATATGGGCGTATACGAGGCCGTCATCGAGCGCGATGTCGAGCGCTATCTCCCCTTTCTATCGACCACCACCCTGCTCATGGAAGCCGTGCAGAGGGGGACGGGCCGCGAACAGGCCCATGAGGCGATAAAGGAACACGCCGTGGCTGCAGCGCTGGCGCTGCGCGAGGGACAGCCTGCAAATGATCTGCCCCAGCGCTTGGCCGACGATCCTCGCTTTCCCCTCGATGCAGGGGATATTGCGCAGATACTCGAACGCAGCCGCACGCTAACGGGTTTGGCCAAGCAGCAGGTCGAATTCTTTGCCCAACGCGCCGAACACCTTTACAACGCCCACCCCGAAGCGGGCGAAATTAAAAAGGGCCGTCTTCTTTGATTCGCACACTCTCCCTCCACCAATTCTCCCAGAAGCGATGAACACCGTTTATGCGATACAAGCGCGTTCTCTTAAAACTCAGCGGTGAAGCGGTTTCAGGCGACGGCGATTCGGGCTTTGACCCAGAAGCGCTGGAGCATATCGCCGACGAAGTCCTCAATTTGCACCGACAGGGCATAGAAGTTTCAATCGTCATTGGCGGAGGAAATATTTTTAGGGGAACGCTGGCCGCCCAATGGGGTATTGAGCGGGCTGAAGCCGATAATATCGGCATGATGGGCACGGTGATTAACAGCCTCCTGCTGCGCGGCGTACTCTCGGCAAAAGGGCTCGGTCAAGTCGAAGTGCGCGTAATGAGCGCCATCCCCATCAACACCGTCGCCGAACCTTTTATTCGCCTGCGCTCAATCCACCATCTCGAAAAAAAGTATATCGTCATTTTTGCCGCAGGCATTGGCAACCCCTACGTCACCACCGACTACACCGCGGCACAGCGAGCCATCGAAACGCGCTCCGATGCACTGCTCTTTGCCAAAAACAAGGCGCGCGGCATTTTCACTGACGACCCGCAAAAAAACCCAGATGCGCGCTTTTATCGACGAATGCACTACAATACCATTATTCAAAACAACCTGACCATTATCGACCAATCCTCCATCCTCCTGGCCCGAGACCACCGGCTCCCCATACACGTATTCGACTTTGGCGAGCGCGATACGATGGATCGCATATGTAAGGGAGAAGATCAGGGAACGTTGGTATACGATGTCGAGGAAGATATCCTAGAATAGGACGAGTTCAGAGCAAAGAAAAAGGGCCGGCGAACAATCCATTCGCCGGCCCTTTTGTAGTTGGATTTGCCTCCGTTAGAATCCGTAGGCAAACGAGAAGCGATGCGCGCCGTTGGTCTCGGTCAGATCC
>JAYOYH010000067.1:0-20052 GCA_038153405.1 Gemmatimonadota bacterium
GCAATTTGGTGGACACAGCTCAAGGGCAAACACACCAACTGCTGGATCACCTGTAGGGATAGCGATCGCGCACCGGATGCTTGGCCAGCTCTTCTTCAATGAGGTCGGCTCCCAGCCCAGGCCGATCGTTGAGCAGCAGATGCCCGTCGACAATCTCCAGCGGATGCGTCATAATGTCGTCGCGCCAGGGCGCATCGTCCACGTCCAGCTCCTGCACGTAAAAGTTGGGTACCGTTGCCGAGACGTGTGCCGAGACCAGCGTGTTGATCGGACTATGGCAGTTGTGCGGAGCAAAGAGCACGTCGTAGGCGTGCGCTAGGTCGGCCAGCTTCTTGCCCATTGTAATGCCGTTCCACGCCAGGTCGGGCATGGCTACGTCCATGGCGTGTAGCTCTAAATAGGGCCTGTACTGGTGCGTGCCGAACAGGCTCTCTCCGGTGCAAATGGGCGTCGTCGTCGCATCGCGCACCGTGCGCAGCGCCTGCGGATCGAGGGTTTCCGTCTCCAGCCACATCATGTCGTAGGGCTCCAGCGCGCGCGCCAATTTGATCGCCCCGCCCAGTCGGAACGAAAACGCCACGTCGAGCGCAATGCCAACGTCGGGGCCGAGCCCCTCGCGGAACGCGCCGACGATGGCAGCGGCCTTGCGCGCGACAAAGGGCGGACAGTCGCCAGCCGTGCTGCTCTGCCAGTTGGGCAGGCCGCCCTCGGGCAGGCCGCGCAAATCCATCAAGTTCGTCTTGATCGCTGTAAAACCGCGCCGCCGCACCTCGTCGCACAGCGCGCGCAGATCGTCTAGCGTCTCGACGAGCTCGACGCCCAACTCGGCCGCGTGCCCGCGCGAACGCATGGAACCGCAGTGCGTCCAGTAGAGGCGCAGGCTGTCGCGCAGCTTGCCGCCGAGCAGCTGCCATACCGGCGCGCCCAGCGCCTTGCCGCGAATGTCCCACAGGGCCGAGTCGATGCCAGCCATCGCCTTCCAGGCAATGCCGCCGGTATGGCGCACCGAGGCGGCGGCCAAATCCCACCAAATGGCTTCGACCTGCATAGGATCGCGGCCGATAATGCGTTCGGCATAGTGCTCGACCGTGCGCGCTATAGGTCCGTCGGCTCCCCAATCCGTGCAGTCACCCCAGCCAACTAGACCGGGTTCGCTGGTTTCGATTTTTACGAAGATCCACGGGCGAAACACGCCGTCTACCAAAAAGGTTTTTACTGCCGTAATCTTCACTGCGCCGTCCTCGCTCGATGCGTGGCACGCATTGCGCATGCGCTCATCACGCCTCCTCCACGACCATGCTGGCAAACTGGTCTTCGTCCCATTCGGCGCCCCAGCCCGGTAGGTCGTTGGGCGCGATATGGCCGTCCTCAATCAGCGGCGCGTTGAGCAGGCCCCACTGCTGCCCCGCCTTGCGCAAACCGTCGCCGCCAGCGTTGAAGTACTCGTAGTAATCCGTGTTGTCTATGCAGCAGCCCAAGTGCGCGTGGATGTGACCAAACAGGCCGCCCTGGCCGTTCATTTCCACGTTGGTATTATGTAGCTCGGCCATATGCGCCAATTTCAACACCTGCGTCGCGCCGTGCCGAGCGTTGGCGCGCAGCCGGTCCGTCGCACCCTGAATTAGCCACTGCGATGTCAGTCCCATATCGTGCATCAGCATTTCCGTGCCCATGACGGGGATGGTCAGCTCGCGGCACAATTCCTGATAGTGGTTCATCTTCTGCTCGTGCATCGGCTCTTCTAGCCAAACGAAATCGAGCTCCTCCAGCACGTGCCCCACTTCAATGGCCTCGCGCAGGTCATACGAGCACACCGGATCGGTGATCAGTGCGTAGTCGGGACCGACCTCCTGACGCACCTGCCGATAGATCGGTATGTCGGCCTTGCCGCCTTTGTAGGAGTGAAACTTATAGGCCTGAATTCCGCATACGCGGCCGGTCTCAATCTGCTTCAGATAACCCTCCACATCCATGTCGCCGCCCGTCAAGTACACGGGCAGCGCCGCTCGTACGCGACCCACCAGCGCATAGACCGGCAGTCCGGCGGCCTGGCCGAGCAGGTCCCACAGGCAGTTGTCAAAGTCGCCAAACCAGCCCGGCGGCTGGTAGACCCAGCGCGTGCCCTTGTATAATTGCTGAAAGAGCGCTTCGCGCTCCCACGCAGAGCGACCGACGGCGTGGTAGCGCACGATGTCGGCCTGGTGCGCATTCATCGTCGTGGTGCAGCGACTGACCAAGCCTTCATCCGTGTGCACTTCTATAATGTGCTGTCGGGCATAGCGCGGCGCTTCGTCGGACGACGAGGGCGGGCGTCCTCGATGCGTGTACTGGATGCGGCGCAGTCCGGCCACCTGCGCAATTTCGTGTCCGCCGCCCGCCCGCGCGTTTCGATCTTCGAGCACCTTCAGCTTGACATCTGTAATCTTCATTGCACGCTCCTTTTGCATGGCGCCGCGCCGCGCCTCTATGGCAAGCAGCATATGCTTGCCCCGCACACCTGTCAAGCGTATCCTACTTCCTGCTGCGCCCCGCATAAATCGGCATCTGCAACGCATGAGAACACAGGAGATTTTAGCGCCGTGAAGATTGCATCCGTAGAGACATTTGACCTCCGCTGTGCCATAGAGCCTTCCTTTGGCTGGTCGCAGGGCTGGGTCGACCAGCGCGCAACCACGCTGGTCAAAATCACCACCGATGACGGACTCGTCGGCTGGGGCGAAGGGGCAGCCAAACCGCTGATCGACGGCCTGCTCGCCCCGCTCGTCATCGGCGAAGATCCCCTGCAGCGAGCCGGGCTGTGGGAGCGCATGTTTCACGCCCTCTATAACGCCAACAATTTCGTCGGTCTGGCCGGCAGCGCGCTGAGCGCGGTCGACATAGCGCTGTGGGACCTAGCCGGCAAAGCGGCCGACCTACCCGTGCACGCCCTGCTCGGCGGCAAGGTGCGCGATCGGGTCGCCGTCTACGCAACCGGCCTCTACTACACGGAGGGCGAGTTGCCCTACCGGCTGCTCGACGAAGCGCACTCCTACGTCGAACAAGGCTTTACGGGGATGAAGACCAAAGTCGGGGGTCTGAGCGTGGAAGAGGACGTGCGCCGCGTGCGCGCGCTGCGCGAGGCCATTGGCCCAGATGTGCACTTGATGATCGATGCCAACGAGGGCTACAATGCCGCCACGGCCATTCGCATCGGACAGAAGCTGGCCGATCTCGATTTAATGTGGTTTGAAGAACCGGTCAACGCGCAGGATATCGACGCCTATCTGCAAGTAAAGGCCGCCCTGCCAATGGCTATTGCCGGCGGAGAAAACCTGCGCACGCGCTTTGAGTTCAAAGACTATCTAGCACGCCGCGCCTACGATATTGTCCAGCCGGATGTAATGCACTGCGGCGGCCTGACGGAAATGGCGCGCATATGCGCCATGGCCAGCGCGCACGGCATCCTGGTCAACCCGCACGTGTGGGGATCGCCGGTGATGATCGCCGCCTCGCTGCATCTGGCAGCGACCCTGCCGCCGTGCCCTCCCGCACGCAACCCGCTGCCCTACGCACAAGAACCCGTAATGGAGTTTGACCGCACCCCCAGTGCCATTCGCCAGCAGGTGTGTGCCAACCCCTTTGAGCAGCAAGATAGCTCTATTGCGGTGCCCGATGCGCCAGGTCTAGGCGTTGATGTCGATGAGCACGTCGTGCGCCAACTGAGCGTTTGAGACCCATCTGAGCAGAAGCTGCTGGCAGAGGCCGAGACCTGCTCGTATTTTATTAGCCGTGGTGTGGCCAATATACGGGGTAGCGCCAGCGGCACCGATCCACGTACTCCGACCTCTGTATGGAGGCGCCATATCGTCGCCGGCGCGCCCCGAACTCGACCCTCCACCGAGAACACTAGACGCGATAGACAACCCGTACCGATTGGACGCATTCGCCCAATGCTCACAGCAGCAGAAACGCTGGCGCGCCTGCGCGCGGGCAACCAGCGCTACGTAAGCAACGTCATCAGCATCGATGCCCTGACTAGCCACGCTCGGCGCGCCGAGTTGGCACCTGGACAGACGCCTTCAGCCATCATATTGGGGTGTTCCGACTCGCGCGTGCCGGCCGAGCTCGTTTTCGATCAGGGTCTCGGCAGCCTCTTCGTCGTGCGCGTGGCCGGCAATATCGTCGCCCCATCGCAGGTCGGCAGCGTCGAGTTTGCCGCCGAAAACCTCGGGTGCCGATTGGTGGTGGTGCTCGGTCACACGCAGTGCGGCGCCGTCAACGCCGCCGTGCAGCAGCAGCGCCAACCCTCATACGGTCAATCGACCAATCTGCGCGCCATCGTCGACCGCGTGCGCCGCTCCGTAGAAGACGAGCTAAAGATCAATCCGCTGGCCAATGACGAGACGCTCATCGAACGCGCCGTGCGCGCCAATGTGCGCGCCTCGACGCACTTGCTGCGCCACGGCTCGCTCGTCCTCGAACGCCTGATTCGCAACGAGGGGCTAGCCGTCGTCGGCGCCGAGTACTCGCTGGAGACGGGCATAGTCGACTTTTTTGACGGCGCCGACGGAATAGAGCGCGATGCCCCGTAGACCAACCCGTGCGCGCTCCCGCTCGCGCCGCAGGAAAAGGACGTTATACCAATGCCCATTAAAGTAGCCGTCATCGGTGCGGGTAGTATCGGCTTTACCCGCCGCCTCATGCGCGACATTCTCTCCGTGCCGGAGTTGGCCGACTGCGAATTCGCCTTTCACGATATCAACAAGCACAACCTCGAAATGATTGCGCAGCTGGCCAAGCGCGACATCGAAGCCAACACATTGCCCGCCAAGCTCAGCACCAGCACCCAGCGACGCAGAGCGCTGGATGGCGCTGATTACGTGCTCAACACCACGCGCATTGGCGGCCTCGACGCCTTTGCTTTCGACGTGGACATACCGCTCAAATACGGCATCGATCAGTGCGTTGGCGACACGCTCTGCGCGGGGGGCATTATGTATGGCCAGCGCAATATTCCGCAGGTGCTGGCCTTTTGCAAAGACATCCGCGAAGTGGCAGCCGACGACGCGCTCTTTCTCAACTACGCCAATCCGATGGCGATGAATACCTGGGCCGCTCTCGAATACGGCGGCGTCCGCACGGTGGGTCTGTGCCACGGCGTGCAGGGCGGCCACAACCAGATTTGCCAGGTAATTGAGCTGCTAGTCAACAAAGGCAAGAAGCCGGGCGCAAAGAGCTACAAGCGCGTGACAAAAAAGGACGTGGATATCGTCGCCTCGGGCATCAACCATCAGACTTGGTACGTCAGCGTGCTGTACGAGGGTGAAGACTGGACCGGGCGCCTGCTGGAGGGCTTTGAACAGCACCCCGTTTTTAAAAAGACCGAGAAGGTGCGCATCGACATGCTGCGCCGCTTTGGCTACTACAGCACCGAGTCCAACGGCCATCTGTCAGAGTACGTGCCCTGGTATCGCAAACGACCGCGCGAAATTCGCAGTTGGATCGACCTGAGCCGCAGCTGGATCGACGGCGAAACCGGCGGCTACCTGCGCGTCTGCACGGAGGGGCGCAACTGGTTTGAAACGGATTTTCCCAACTGGATGAAGGCCGAGCCGCCCATCTTCTCCTACGAGACGCGCTCGGATGAACACGGCTCGTGGATTATCGAGGCGCTGGAAACGGGGCGCACCTACCGCGGTCATTTCAACGTGCGCAACGACGGCATCGTGCCCAACCTGCCCGCCGAAGCCATCGTCGAAGTGCCGGGCTACGTAGACAAAAACGGTATCAATATCGCGCAGCTGGACGAGCTACCGCGCGGCTGCGCGGCCGTGTGTAACGCATCCATTGCCGTACAGGGCCTGGCCACCGAAGCCGCCGTGCACGGCGACATCGACCTGCTGCGCCAAGCCTTTATGATGGATCCACTGGTCGGCGCCGTGTGCAATCCGCCGGAGATATGGCAAATGGTCGACGAGATGCTCGTCGCCCAAGCCCCTTGGCTGCCGCAGTACAAGCGGGAGATCGCCGCTGCGAAAAAGCGCCTGGCCGGTGCAAAGCGCTTGGGCACCAAAAGCACCAAGGGCGCAGCGCGCCTCAAGGTAAAGAGCGTCGCCGAAATGAAGCGCAACGCGGCAGCGGCGCGCAAAAATGCCGATGCGGCCGACAAGGGCAGCCTAGCCGGTAAGAAGGGTGCGCGGCGCTAAAGCGTCCGGCCATGCACCAAATATTACCGCGCGCAGCGCGCGATGATAGCGCGCCTCAGATAGGATAGTCCTCCGTGAAGCTAGGCATCTTCAGCAAGACCTTTATCCGCCCCACGCTCGACCAAACCTGTGCCGCCATTGCCGCGCACGGTCTGCAGTCGGTGCAGTTCAACTGGGAGTCGGCCGGCTTGGATGAAATGCCGCAGGACCTATCGGCGAACCTATGCGACGATCTGCGCCATAGTTTGCAGGTGCACGGCCTCGAGCTGGCGGCCGTGTCGGGCACCTTCAATATGATCCACCCCGAGCACGGCCGGGAAGGGCTGCGGCGCCTCGAGGTATTGGCCTCGGCCTGCGGCGCACTCGGCGTGCGCCTGATCACGCTGTGCACCGGCACGCGCCACCCCGATAACCAATGGCGTTATCACCCGGACAACGCTGCTCAAGAGGCCTGGGATGATCTGTGCGCGGCCATGCGCACGGCCGCACAGATTGCCGAGGCGCGCGACGTAGTGCTCGTTTTCGAACCGGAAGTCAACAACGTGGTCGACTCGGCGCAGAAAGCACGACGCCTGCTCGACCACATCGCCTCCGATCACCTAAAAGTCGTCATCGACGGAGCCAACCTATTTCACAAGGGCGAGCTACCGCGCATGCGCGAGGTTCTCGACGAGGCCTTCCAGCTGCTCGGCGACGACATCTTGTTGGCTCACGCCAAGGACCTAGAGCGCGACGGCGACGCCGGCCACCAGGCCGCCGGCACTGGCGTGCTCGACTACTCGCACTATTTGTCGTGCCTCGATCGCATTGGCTTTGCCGGTAGCGTTATCCTGCACAGCTTGAGCGAAGAGCAGACGCCCCTGTCCATAGACTATCTGCGCCAGCGCTGGCCGCGCTGACTCGCCGCTGTATACGAGCGCCTGCTACGGCAGCATAAAGCGCCGCACGTAGGTGCGATAGGCTTCCATCTCGTCCTCCGCGCGCCCGGCATCCCATCCCAGATAACGACGCGCCCAATCGGCAGCACCGACCAGCGCCTCCAGTCCCAAATCGGGGCCCAGTCCCACCAGCGTCCTGCGCATCAGCGCGTCGATTAGCGTCTCGGCCATTTCCTCTTCAAAGGCCAGCGCCAACTCGGCCAGCAGCGCGCCCTCCCGCGGCGCGAATACGCCGCCTAGGTGTGCATCGCGCCGCACCCGATCTACGATTGCTGCACTGCGCGTGCCGTAAATGCGCAGCAGGCGTGCAGCTTGGGCAGGCGGCAGTCCGCTCTCCCGTTTAAAGGCAGCGCAAAATGCCGCAAAATCGCTCGTCTCAGCGCCCGGAAGCGGCGCCTTGTCCGTCGTGCAGGCGGTCTCTCTGCCCAGGTGCACGCCGACGGTATCGACGACTTCTTGGGCCAGAGCGCGATAGGTCGTCAGCTTGCCGCCGACGACCGACAGCATTCCGCGCGCCTGCGGAGCGTGGTCGCGCAGCGCGTGGCGGCGCGTGATACCGGCCTCGCTGCCCTCCCGTATAAAAGGCAGCGGACGCACACCGCTGTAGGCGTAGAGAACGTCGGAGCGCCCTAGGCCGGCTTCTGGTAGGATGCCGTTGACCTCGTCCAGTAGATAGGCGACCTCCTCTTCGGTCGGGCGGGCATCGTCTATGCGCCCTTCGTAGCGCACGTCCGTCGTGCCGACCAGCCAGCGCCCCAGCCAGGGCAGCACGAAAATGGGGCGGCCATCGTTGGCCGCTTCGAGATAGAGCGCCTGTTCTTGCGGTGCACCGGGTAGGCGATCGACGACCAGGTGCGTGCCGCGCGTACCGCCGATTAGGCGATCGGCTTTGGGTGCAGCACGGCCCAGCACCTCGTCGACCCATGGTCCCGACGCATTGACGATTGCAGGCGCGCGCACGGCGCGCCGCACACCGCTGAGCACGTCGGTATATTCTACTCCGCGCACCGAGCCCTCGTCTATGACAATGCGCTCGCAGTGCGCGTAGGTCAGCACCGTGGCACCGTGGGCGCGCGCGTCGAGTGCGTTTTCTACGCATAGGCGCTCGGCCAGTTCCACCTGACCGTCATAGTAGGTCGCCGCACCGCGCAGTCGCTCACCGTTGAGAGCAGGTACGCGGGACAGAATCTGGCGACGCGTCAGCATGGCATGGCCCTGCACCGAGCGGCCGCGCGACAGCAGGTCATAGCCGACCATGCCCATTTTCACCATCCAGCGCGGGCGCTGGCTGCCCCTGTAGAGCGGGATAAAAAACTGCAGCGGTCGGACCAAGTGCGGCGCGTTGGCAAAGAGCCGTTCGCGCTCGCGCAGCGACTCGCGCACCAAATCGAATTCACCGTGCTCCAGATAACGCAGACCGCCGTGGATCAGGCGCGATGACCACGCCGAGGTGCCCGCGCACAGATCGCCTTTGTCCATTAGCAGCACGCGCAGGCCGCGCCGCGCCGCGTCGCGGGCAATGCCCGTGCCGTTGATCCCAGCGCCGATGACAATCAGGTCAAACGGTGTATCGTCGGCCGGTATCTGCACGCGTTTTTTCACTTAGCTCTCCACCCAGTTTAGGCTGCGCGCAACGGCCTTTTTCCACTGGGCAAAGAGCGCATCGCGCACGCTCGGCTCGGCAACGGGCTCCCAGCGCCGATCCGCAACCCAGTTGGCCTGAAGCTCTTCTATACTGCTCCAAAAACCCACGGATAGACCAGCCGCGTAGGCCGCACCCAGTGCCGTGGTCTCGGCCACGCGCGGTCGAATGACCGGCACGTCCAATACGTCGGCCTGAAACTGCATTAGCAATTCGTTGACCACCATGCCGCCATCGACCTTAAGGTGCTGCAGATCGACACCGGAGTCGGCGCGCATGGCATCGAGCACTTCGCGCGTTTGAAAAGCAGTCGCCTCAAGCGCGGCGCGCGCAAAGTGACCCTTGTTGACGTAGCGCGTTAGTCCGGCAATCACGCCGCGTGCATCGTCGCGCCAGTGCGGGGCGTACAGGCCGGAAAAAGCCGGCACAACATACATGCCGCCGTTGTCCGTCACCGTGCGCGCCAAAGCCTCTATGTCCGGCGCCGATTTGATCAGACCCAAGTTATCGCGCAGCCACTGCACCAGCGCACCGGTAATGGCGATGCTGCCCTCCAGCGCGTAGACGGCCGGCGCTTCGCCCAGTTTATAGCACGGCGTCGTCAGCAAGCCGTGCTGTGAATGCACGATGTGCTCGCCCGTATTGAGCAGCATAAAGCAGCCCGTGCCGTACGTGTTCTTGGCTTCGCCGGGCGCAAAGCAGGCCTGGCCGACGGTGGCAGCCTGTTGGTCGCCGAGCAAACCGCACACGGGTAAGACCGCGCCAAAGGGTCCGTCGGCAAGCGTGTAGCCATAGGGCGCTATTGCGCTGCTGGGAACAATGGCCGGCAGCATGCGGCGCGGTATGTCGAGCGCGGCGAGAATCTCGTCGTCCCAATCGAGGCGCTGCAGGTCCATCAGCAGCGTGCGCGAGGCATTGGTTACATCCGTCACGTGGGCGCCGCCCGTCAGTTGCCAGGCTAGCCAGCTATCTACCGTGCCAAAGAGCGCATCGCCGCGCTCGGCGTCGGCGCGCAGTCCATCTACCTCGTCGAGCATCCAGCGAATTTTGGGAGCGGAAAAGTAGGTGGCCAACGGAAGACCCGTCTGTGCGCGAAAGCGGTCCTGCCCGCCCTGCTGAGCCAGCGCGGCGCACAGCGCGTCCGTGCGCGTATCCTGCCAGACGATGGCATTGTGATAGGGCTGGCCAGTATGGCGGTTCCACACCAACGCGGTTTCGCGCTGGTTGGCAATGCCGACAGCGGCGATCTGGCTCGACCCTACCTGCGCCCTCTGCAGTGCGCCAGCCACCACCTGTTGAACGCGCTGCCATATCTCCATCGGATCGTGCTCGACCCAGCCCGGCTGCGGGAAAATCTGTCGATGTTCTAGCTGGTGCGCAGCAACGGCACAACCCTGTCGGTCAAAGAGCATACAGCGCGTGCTGGTCGTACCCTGATCTATGGCAGCTACATAGCGGCTCATCTCCTTCTCCTTTTCCTCGGTTGCATAGGCGATAACATAGAGCGCAGACGGCGGCGGCTCCAGCAGCCGGCACATTGATTCGGCGCGGCAAAAGGCGTACTCTAATGCGCGCACACCCCCATTGGAAAGCGGCTATGACAACGCACGACATCGCCATAGTCGGCGGCGGCATCAGCGGGCTGAGCCTAGCCCACTACTGCGCGCGCGCTGGCCGTTCTGTTTTGCTGCTGGAAAAAGAAGCGCAGCCGGGCGGCGCGCTCTGTTCGCACGCACCCAACGGCAGCGACTTCTTTTTAGAGCTGGGAGCACACACCTGCTACAACTCGTACGGAAGCTTTATCGAACTGCTAGCAGAGTACGAGCTGACTGAGCACATCCAGCCGCGCGCCAAAGCGCCGTTTAAAATGCTCGTCGACGACCAACTGACTTCCATCATCTCTCAGATCAACTTTTTTGAACTGCTCGTCTCCGCGCCCAAAATTCTCTTTCTCAAAAAAGCCGGACAGACGATGCGCTCCTACTACGGTCGCATCGTCGGCGAAAAAAACTTCGCTCGCACGTTCTCGGCCGTTTTCAGCGCCGTACCTTCGCAAAAGGCCGATGATTTTCCCGCCGATATTCTCTTCAAGAAGCGCGCGCGCAACAACGCAATCGCCAAAAGCTTTACCTTGCAAGGGGGCCTGCAGACCATCGCCCACGCCATCGCTGCCAACCCGGCCATCGACTATATCGGCAACCAGCAGGTACGGACTCTGCGCCGGGAAAGCACCACCTGCATAATAGAAACCGTCGACGGGACGACCTACCGGTCGCACCAGCTTGCTCTGGCCACGCCGCCGCCGGTCGCCGCACGGCTATTGGCCGGTCTGGCGCCCGACCTAGCGCAGCACTTGGCTACGCTATCCGTTGCCAACGTCGACTCCATCGGAGTAACCGTCGATCGGGAACGCGTCACTCTGGCGCCTTTTGGCGGGGCCATTCCGCGCGACGATGCGCTCTTTTCCGTCGTTTCACGCGACGTCGTGCCGCACGAGCAGTATCGCGGCTTCACTTTCCATTTTGCCGCTGGTGCCCTATCGCACGACGAACAAATAGCGCGCATTTGCGCCGTTCTCCACGTAGCCCCAGAGGACCTTGTTTGCGCCAGCGAGAAGGTCAACTGCGTGCCCTCACCGCGCCTGGGGCACACCGAGTGGGTCGCCACGGCCGACCGCCTCGCCGCAGAGGCCGACCTCCTGCTAACGGGCAACTACTTTGCCGGCCTATCCATCGAAGACTGCCTCGCTCGCTCGCTGCAGCAGAGCGAGCACCTATCCGACACCCCCTAGGAGAGCACCCCACCATGACGGCCAAACCCTACTTACCGCCCACGCCGCTCGACGACGACCGCGTAGTGATCACCGCCATCGAGACTGTCCAGCCCAAAGACCTCTTTCCCGGCCTGCTGCTGGTGCGCATCCACACCGAAGATGGCCACATCGGCCACGGCGAGACCTATTACTGCGCCGAAGCGGTGCAGGCCATGATTCACGACTGGATGGCCCGTCGCCTGCTCGGCGAAGATGCACTGGCCATCGAATCGCACTGGCGCTTTCTCTACGAACGCGCCGCTAACTTCGGCGTGCGCGGCACCGAGCTGCGCGCTATCTCCGCCCTCGACGTGGCGCTGTGGGACATTCTCGGTCAGGTGTGTAACCAGCCCGTCTATCGCCTGCTCGGCGGCCCGGTGCGCGACAAAATTCTAGTGTACAACAGCTGCGGCAATCCCAAGTACGGACCCAGCAAAGAGGGCGCACTCGGCTGGCCTGGCATGGGCGCAGTGGGCGATCCGGGTCCGCTGGGCGACTCGTGGAAGCTGTTTAACGAACCCGTCGCTCTGGCGCAGGAGCTGGTCGAGCTCGGCTATAGCGGACTCAAGGTGTGGCCCTTTGACGGCGCGGCCATTCAGCACGGGCCGTCGCGTATTCCATACGCCGAGATTGAACGGGCCGTGCAGCCGCTGCGCGACATTCGCGACAAAGTCGGCATGGACCTAGATATCTTCGTCGACGGGCACGCCCACTTTCAGCTGCCGGCGGCCCTGCGCATTGCCGACGCACTGCGCGAAGTGAAGCCGCTGTGGTTAGAGGACGTGCTCAAAATGGATAACCTCGACACGCTGGCCGACTTTCGCCGCCAGAGCGGCATGCCGATATCGGCCAGCGAAATGCTGCTGACAAGGGCCGACTACAACGAGGTGCTGCAGAAGAATGCCGCCGACTACGTGATGATCGATCCGACCTGGGTCGGTGGCATCTCCGAAACGGCGCGCATTGCCCATCTGGCGCAGACGTACAATATTCCCGTATCCATGCACGACTGCACTGGGCCGCTTACGCTTTTTGCCGGCCTGCACGTCGGTGCGGCCATTGCCAATTGCTGCTACCAAGAAACGGTGCGCGCGCAGATCCACACGGTCTACCACGAGCTGATCGACACCGAGGTAAAGATCGCCAACGGCTACGTCGACGTGCCGCGCGGACCGGGCTTGGGCGTGCGCCTCAACCCGGACCTGTTCAAGAAAGATCGACCCGGTTATCGCATTTCAACGCGCTAACCTAAGGGGGAATCACCATGGCCCAACAACCGCTTGACGATGCACAGATCGGACAGTTTCACCGCGATGGTTACCTGATCGTCAGAAACTGCGTGCCGACAGAGCAGGCAGCCCGCATCCGCCGCATTGCCGAGGCCGACCCCCGGCTGCAGGCCGACGCCAAGTTCAACCAGAACTACGAGGGCGAGGGCGTGGGCACGCGGCTGGTCTATCGCGGCCAGCTCGACGACGACACCTACAGCGCCTATGCGCGCAGCCAGTACCTGGTCGATCCCATGCAGCAGCTCTTTGGCGATGCCATACGCCACTACTACCACCTGCAGATGCTCAAGGATCCACAGACGGGCGGCTGGCAGTGGCACCAGGACTACGGCTACCACTACAAGGAGTTTTTCTACCCGGACTTCGTCAGCCTCATGCTGGCGCTCGACCCCTGCACGCCCGACAACGGCTGCTTGCGCGTGCTGCGCGGCTCGCACCGTCTGGGCCGGTTGGAGCACCAGCAGTCCGGCTCGCAGCTGATCGCCGACCCAGAGCGCGTCGAGTGGGCGCTCAACGAAATGGAAGAAGTGCACTGTGAAATGGAGCCGGGTTCCGTGCTCTACTTTCACGGCAACCTGCTGCACGCCTCGCATCCCAACCACAGCACATTACCGCGCTGGTCGATGGTCTGCGCCTACGTCACCGCGTCCAATACCTGCGTGCTGCCCGACGTCGAAGCAGGACTTAGCGCGCCGCTGGCGCCTTGGAGCGGCGCAGATGTCGATGCGGCCTGTCAGCGCCATGAGCAGACCATCGCCAGCCCGTAGCGCATGCACCATCGATACATCGACATATACACTAACCCAACCCGAGGAACTATCCCATGCCCAAACGCCACAACCCTTACGACTGCACCGCCGACACCTGGCTGCGCGGCAGCTTTCACGGCCACTGCAGCGAACACAGCGCCTGCGCCTCCGTGCCGCTGGCCGACAGCGTGCAGCGCTACAGCGAAGTAGGGGCCGGCTTTGTCGCGCTAACCGACCACGACCACATCACCGATCTCGACCCAATGCGAGCGGCCTACCCACAGCTCGTCTTTCTAGAGGGATTTGAATACAGCTCGCGCGAAAATGTGCTCTTTGCCGGCGCACAGGTCGAACCGCTCTACGAGCGCTCATTAGAAGAGGCGCTGGCCAGCGCCGCAGACCTGCTCACCGTGGTCTGCCACCCGCGCCCGCACGCCGACGGGCGCGACTACTGGACGCGTCCCATGCTCGAGGCGCTCGGCACGTGGCCCGACGGCATTGAAGTATACAACGGCCACTACGGTATTGAGGCCGCGCTGGCCAAGGGACGCCAGCCGCTCTACACGGCGTTCTGGGACGAGCTGCTCACCGCCGGCCACCGCCTGTGGGGCTACGCCAACGACGACTTCCACGATTTGGCCGACTTTGATAACGCCTTCAATATGGTCTTGGTCGACGAGGACAGCGCCGATGGCGTCGTGCACGCGGCCAAGGCGGGGCGCTGCTACGCCACGACGGGCCTGCTGCTGCGCTCCATGAACGTAGAGGGCGACGACGTCTGCGTCGAGGTAGACGCGCCGTGCCGCGGCGCCTTTATCGGTCCGGGCGGACGCCTGCTGTCCGAGAGCGAAGGCCAACACTTCCGCTTCCGCGCCGGCGATGAAGCCTACGTGCGCTTTGAGGGACAGGGCGACAGCGGGCGCATCTTTCTACAGCCCCTGTGGGTTATCTAAGACGCGCTCGTGCACTGGACGTTTTTCTCTACGGTGCATGCCTAGTTCATCCACGACTGATAGAGGTTAATCGCCGTAAAGCTAATGATGGCCCAGATCGTACAGAGCAGACCCAGCTCCAACGCGAGTCCCATGCGGCGACCCGGCGCCTCGCGCATGGCCAGGTGCAGCACGCCATAGGCCAGCGGAATGAGCAGCAGGTTGTTGGCGTTCTGGCCGAGCAGGACAAAGAGAAAGGGCGTGTCAGACCAGATGAGAATGACCGAGAGCCAAAAGGCGGGAAATGCCGTCTGCAGGGTGCGCGACCAGCGTTTGCGCCCCTCTTCGTCCTGGGCCGACCCAACGCCCAGCAGATGCAAGAAGTCGGCACCAATGCGCCCAGAGCTGGCGGCAAATACCAGCAGCGTGGAGAACAGCGTGCAGAAGGCTCCCACCATAAATATGCCCTTGGCCGTCGGCCCCAGCGTCTCGGTAAAGATGAGCGAGACCTGATCGACGACGCCCACGCCCGAGGGGATGACCTGTAGCTTGGACAGCACCGAAGCGCCGAGCAGATAGTAGGCGCAGGTGATGACGAGCGCGATTGCCGTGCACACGCCGGCATCCATCGCCAGCACGCGCATCCAGCCGCGGTAGCGCTCCCGCCATTCCGGCGAGCCGTCGTCCGGGCCGATAAAGCGCGGATAGCCCTTTTCGCGCACCCAGTAGGGATACATGAATAGCTCCACCGCGGTGGCGCCGACCGAGCCCATCAGCGCCATGGCGACAAAGGCGCCCTGCGGAGGCATGTGAAAGGTAAAGCCGGTCGCTATATCGCTGGATGAAAAAGCGTAGGACGTGCTCTGCAGAAAGAGCAGCGAGCCGATGACGACTAGGCTAAAAAGCGCCACCAGCACCGTGACCATCGTTTCTAGGTCTTGGTAAATACCGCGCCACAGCAGCACGACGACCAGGGTAAAGGCCACTACACACCACACCTTGTACGGTGCAAACGACGCGACGGAAGCGAGCAAACCACCCACCGTGCCGAGGATGCCGATCAGTGAGAGAAAGACCGATGCGTAGCCAATCACGCAGAGCCAGGCCGCCCAAGACGCGTTGCCTAAGCGCAGGCCCGGTACGCGATTGAGCGAGGTAATGGTCGTGTCGTCGTTGAGCAGGCACTGGCGGCCCAGTTCCAGCTGGATAAAGTATTTGATCACGCTGGCAAAGATCACGCCCCACAGAAAAACAAAGCCCACTTCGGCTCCCATGCGCGTCGTCACCAATAGCTCGCCCGAACCAACGACCGAACCGGAGACCACGACGCCGGGGCCTATATTGCGGAGCAACCCACCCAACCCCTTGGGCGCCGGTCGAATTTCACTTGCTGCATCAGCCATTACTCGCTCCCTCCGTGCATGCACCCGCGCGCCCTGCCGCGGCCGTTGGCCCAAAAACGTCGACAATATACAACATGGACCCTGCGTGACAAAGGGCAGGCGGCGCAGCCGTGTGCTGTTCGACACACGGGCAGTGCGCGTGAAGTCGGCACCTCATTCACAAGCCCATAAACCGCGCGGCATTGACGACGATCCGAGACGCGCTAGATTTGCCGCTGTCGTTGGCAGCACTCCGGCGACCTATTGGGAGTACCCGCCGCGCGCCGCGCAAACGAACACTCTAATCAGGAGCTCCACTATGAGCGAGCAAGCAATATACAGCGACTCCTTCACCGACCTGGACGGCCGTTGGCACTGGCTGCGCGAGAAGCCGGGCCACTGGCGGCTGGCCGATAACGGCCTGGAAATTCGCGTCGAGCCCGGCGTCGCCGACACGGTCGTCAACGCGCTGCTGCGCGATGCGCCCGACCGCAGCAGCGGCACCTACGCCGTCGAAGTGACCGTGTCCAACCTGCACGCGCCAACGCAGCAATACGAGCAGGGCGGCATCACTTGGTATGCGGGCGGCAAGCCCGTCTTCAAATTGGTCAAAGAGCTAATCGACGGCGATATCTACATCATCCCCGGCAAGTGCCCGGTGGCCGACGAGCCCATTCGCCTGCGCCTGACCGTCGACGGCGCGCATTGGAAGGCCGAATACAAGCCGGAGAGCGCTGACGCCTTTGCCACGGCGGCCGAGGGCGACCTGCCCGCCCCCGACGGCGATCAGGTGAGCCTGCAGTGTTACAACGGGCCGGAGGATGCCGAACACTGGGTGCGCTTTGAGGACGTTGCCATTAGCCGATTGGACTGAGCGGACGGCGAGGGCGGCAAACACAGCGGAACTCTATTCCCTATTGAGCCATCTCACCGTATGCGCCTCTGACGCGCTACCCAACTGCTGCCACCGCCAAAAGGGCATTCGCGCATGCGCACTGCACTAGTCGCACTCGTTGCACTGATCTCCCTTTATAGCCCGACAAATGCCGATTCGCTAGGCCTAGCCGACAGCCTCTATGCGCTGCGCGCCGAGGGTGCTGAGTACGATCGCGCCTTGCGCGAACCCGTCTCCGCTGCCATCGCCGCCTACCGACGGGCGGCCGAAGCGCAGCCGGAATCTATTGAAATACAGTGGAAACTACTGCGCGCGCTGTTTTTTGAAGGGCAGTATACGGGCTATAGCCGCCCCGAGCGCCGGGCGCGCTATGCGGAAGCCGTTGAGCAAGCGGAAGAGTATCTGGCGCAGGCAGCCGAGCGCTGCGGCGGCAAGCGGATGTGGCAGCGCGGCACGCGCGCCGATGTCGCCGGCCAATGCGACCCCGACGATGCGGCTCAGCTCTACTTGTGGAGCGCCATTGCCTGGGCCCAGTGGGGCCGCGCCAGCGGCCTTATCGACGCCGTGCGCAACGGTATGGCCAACAAGCTACACGACTACGCTCGGCGCGTGGTCGACCTCGATCCATCCTGCGAACAGGGTGGCGGACAGCGCCTGCTGGCCAGCCTGCACGCACGCCTGCCCAACATTCCCCTTATAACCAGCTTTGTGCGCCGCGATAAGGCCGTTCCGTTGGCTGCCGATGCGCTAGCCTTAGACCCAGATCACCCGGGCAACCGCTATATCTACGCGACCGTCTTGTTCAGAGTAGACCCCGAGCGCCGCGCCGAAGCTGAAGCCATGTTGAAAGAGCTCGCCGCAGAAACGCCGAGCGGTCCCTGGCGCGTCGAATGGCGCAACCTGTGCCGGCGCGCGCAGAACTGGCTCAATGGCAACTACAGCCCCTGAAGGCGTTGGCACAATAAATCGCGCAGAGCCATTTTACAGCGTCCGACTTTTCTTTATCTTAGCTCGCCAACTCACACACCCTCAGGCAAACAGGGGATATATCCCATGGCCGACCGCCTAAAAATCGCCGCCATCACTACCATTTACCACAAGTATTCGCACACCCAACACATCGTCGATCGCTTTTTGGAAGGTTACGGCTGGAATGGGCACCACCACCGCCCGGAGATGGACGTGGTCTCGCTCTACGTCGACCAGGTCGAGCCGCGACCCAACGAGGGAGCCGACGAGCAGTCGATCCGCTACGACCTCAGCGAGGAGCGCGCCGCGCGCTTTGCGCAGATGAAGATCTACCCAACCGTGGCCGACGCACTGACGCTGGGCACCGATGACCTGCAAATCGACGGCGTGCTGCTAGTGGCCGAACACGGCTCCTATCGCCGCAACGAAAAGGGCCAGCACCTCTACCCGCGCTACGAGCTCTTTAAGCAGATCGTCTCCGTCTACCGCACCACGGGCAAGACGGCGCCCGTCTTCAACGACAAGCACCTGTCGTGGAACTGGGACTGGTGCCAGGAGATGTACGACCTGTCCAAGGAGCTCGACTTTGCCTTTATGGCCGGCTCGTCGCTGCCCGTTACCTGGCGCACGCCTTCGCTCGAAATGCCGCTGGGCGCCGAGATCGAAGAGGCCGTCGGCGTGTGCTATGGCGGCGTCGACAGCTACGATTACCACGGCCTCGAAACCGTGCAGTGCATGGTCGAGCGCCGCAAAGGCGGCGAGTCGGGCGTCAAATGGCTGCAGGCCTATCGGGGCGAGAAGTTCTGGCAGGCCCTTAGCGATGGCGTATGGTCGCGCGAGTTGATGGAGGCCGGCCTCAGCCGCAGCCACACCCTCAAGCAGGCCCGCCCCGGCTTCAACGACGTCTTTCCCACGGTCGATGAAATGAAGCAGCTGTGCAAAGAGCCGGTCGCCTACGTCTACGAGCACGTCGACGGCCTGCAGTCGACCATGCTCCTGATGAGCGGGTTGGTCGAGGATTTCAACTTCGCCGCACGCATCAAAGGGCAGAGCGAACCGCTGTCGACGCAGATGTACTTGCCGATGCCGCCGGCGCGTACGACACTGGCCAACTTTTTCTCGCCGCTGGTCAACAACGTCGAGCAGATGTTTCTGACCGGCAAGCCGACCTATCCGGTCGAGCGCACGCTGCTGACCTCTGGGTTGGTCATTGCCGGCGTCGACAGCTTGCACGGCGACCAGATTAAAATCGAAACGCCGCACCTAGCGCGCGTGCAGTATCAGCCGACCGCAGATTCTACGTTCTGGAGGACGTAATTGCGCGCCCGTGCGCACACGCCGTAGACACGAGACTATACGCCGCAACCGCATATCGCCCATTGCACCGGAGCAACCTAACTATGAGCCGCAAGCGCATCGCCGTCGTCGCCACGATCTATCGCTACCTGTCACACGCCCAGCACTTTGCCGACCGCTTTATGGTCGGCTATCCCTACGGCGGTAAGTGGCACCATCCCGACATGGACGTGGTATCGCTCTACGTCGACCAGAAGCCGGAGGGCGATCAGAGCGAAGACCGCGCCCGCGAATTCGGGTTTAGCGTTTATCCAACTATTGCCGAGGCCCTGCGCTGCGGCACCGACAAACTCGCCGTCGACGCGGTGCTGATCATCGGTGAGCACGGCGAGTATCCCAACAACGAGAAGGGCCAGAAGCTCTACCCGCGTTACGAATTCTTTAAAGAGTGCGTCAAGGTCTTTGAAGAGGACGGCCGCGCCGTGCCCGTCTACAACGACAAGCATCTCTCCTACAGCTTTGACAAGGCCAAAGAGATGGTTGACGACGGCCACCGCCTCGGCTTTCCCATCTTGGCCGGCTCGTCGCTGCCGGTCACCTGGCGCCTGCCCGACGTCGAACTAGAAAAGGGCTGTGAGGTAAGCGAGGCGCTGATGGTCGGCTGCGGCGGATCCGATCCGATGGACTACCACGCCCTCGAGGCCATGCAGTGCATGATCGAGCGCCGCAAGGGCGGCGAGACGGGCGTAAAGCAGGTCCAGCTGATCGAGGGCGACGACGTGTGGAAAGCGCTCGACGAGGGCCGCTTTTCGCGCCGCCTGCTCGAAGCAGCGCTTTCGCGCAGCGATACGCCCTGCGGCAAGACGGACGAGGACGGCCGCACCCAAGACCTGCTGGGCAACGGCGAACTGCCGGTGCTGGTCGAAAAGCCCGCCGCCTACTTTATCGAGCACAACGACGGTC
>JAYOYH010000068.1:0-19949 GCA_038153405.1 Gemmatimonadota bacterium
CGCGCCGGCATGATGAACACCGGCACGCACTGCATCGACTTCCAGCTCTACGCGCTGGGCGATCCAAAAGTCGAGTGGGTGATGGGCTCGGTCGAACGGCACACCGATCACTACGTCTTTGGCCACCGCGTCGAAGATCGCTGCGCCGGCATTATCGGATACGAGGGCGGCATTGAGGGCGTTATCGAGAACGAGATGAACAACACCTACGAGGTCGGCGCGCACATATATGGCGAAGAGGGTATGATTGTCGTCAACGATAACTCGCTGCGCTACATGAACACCACCTCAAATGGCTGGCAAACGTTTGAGCCAACCGATAAGTCGACGCACGGCTACGGCAATGCCTTTGTCGATCAGGCCTACGGCATCTGCCGCTGGATCGAAGGCGATTTCGCAGACTATTACGGCAAGGCCGAGCATGGGCGCGCCGCCACCGAAATCATGATGGCCGTCTACGAATCGGCGCGCGTGCACGAACGCGTAGCGTTTCCGCTGCAGACGCGTGCCAACCCGCTTGACGTGGCCGTCGAAGAAGGCGTCATACCCGTCACGCGACCAGGCGTTTGGGACGAGCGCTCGTTCCTAGTGCGCGGCGAAGGTATGAGCTGGGTCGGCAAGGACAAATAAGAGCGCCCCGTGATCGAGCTAACGCTGACCGAAGCAGAAAGGGCGCACGGCCACCTCGCAGATGAACGCCTGGCGGTGGCCGTGCGCGCCGTGCGCGAAGACGGCTTTGTCGTGCTGCACAAAGCCATCGACCCGGCGCATATAGCGGTGCTGCGCAAGCGCATGCTGGAAGACGCAGGGCACATAGCCGCGCTCGAGCACGTGCCCTTCCAGTTCCGGACGGGGCATCTGCAGCAGGACCCACCGCCCTTCCCACCCTACCTCTTCCGCGATGTGCTGGTCAACCCCTTTGCCGTTGACGTCACGCACGCGCTGCTCGGCGACGGCGTCAAAAACGCGTTCTACAGCGGCAACTGCTGCCTGCCCAACGACAACCGCCAGCCGCTGCACGTCGACATCGGCCATCTGTGGCCCGGCCTGCAAAAGGCCCACCCGGCCCATGCGCTCGTAATCAACGTGCCGGTCGTCGATATGACGCCGGAAAACGGCAGCACCGAGCTGTGGCCCGGCACGCATCTAGATACCACGCGCGCTATGGGCGATGGCGATATCAAAATACCCGACGATGTGCTGGAAAGGGTGCGAACGGAGGTGCAGCCCACGCAGCCGTGCGTGCCGGCCGGCAGCCTGCTGATTCGCGATATGCGCCTGTGGCACTGCGGCATGCCCAACTACACGCAGGTCGCGCGACCGATGATCGCCATGATTCACTGGCCGCGCTGGTACCGCACGGGGGACAGGCTGCTCTTTGCCAAAGGCAGCGAGGCGACGTTTGCCGACGAGCGCCTGCACACGGAAGCGGAATTTACCGACGAGCCGATCGACTACATCGGACGCAACAACCAGTACGATTACGCCGGATAACGGCGCGATGTGAACCCGTCTACGGCGCGATGCTTCGGCACTCGACGTAGTAGCGCTTCTCTTCGGCTTCGCCCAGCGAAAACGTCTTGCGCGGCAGCGCGCCCTCCAGCGCTATGGTCTGAAAGAAATCGCGCTTGTCCAGCGCCGGCAGAAAAAAGCCCGTGCACTGGGGCGCCGCGGCCAATTTCTCCAGCGACGCTTCGCCGTGTATATAATCGACTTTCGCCAGCGGATAGCCCTCGACAAAGTCGTCGATAAAGCTCTGCAGCGATCCGGCGGCTAACTGCACGTCGGGATCGCCTATGCGCAGCCAGCCGCGCCGCGGGCCGCTGCAAAAAGCAATCGTGTGACCGCCTTCGCTTTCTTCCCAGTCGTCCTCGTCTTCGCCGTAGGACCAGCTAAAATTCTGCGCGGCGAAAAACGCCGCTGCGGCCGCCATCAGCTCTTCGTGTTCGACGCCAAAGACGGCGCGGTGAATAGGCTCGAATTCCAGCCCATCATCGTGGATATTGACCAGCTCGACCAGAGCGTATCGCGCCGGATGACCCATCACGTCCTCCGCATTGGACGCCTCGGCCTTGATCTGTTCCCACACCGCCTTGGCCGTGGCAAAGGAGTGGTTGCCATCGCCCATGGCGTAGAGAAAAGGCGGCTCGCCGCGCCGGAGGGCGGCCAGGCTTGATGCGACCTGTTCGATCTGCGCTTCGTCGCCAATGTGAAAACCGCGCACGCTACCTCCTCCCAGCATGAGCGCCCCTTCGTAAACCGGCGTCTGCGCCTGCGCGAAGAGGGGCTCGATCACCGTGCGCTGCGGATCGTCGATCAGCACCATGATATGCGGCACTTCGATGCGCGCGTGCTGGCGCACTTCAATGCGCGGCGGCAGGCGATCCAACACCGTGCCCTCCGTCGTCCGCACCAACTCCTGCGCACCGTCGCGGTAGTCGTAATGCTCCAGATCGAGCGCAACCATCAGACCGCGGCGCACCGCACCGCGCTCCATCGTGCGTTCCACCAGGACAAAACCCGGCGGCAGCGCGCGCAGCACGCCCCCCTCGGCGTACTCGTCCATGCGCTCGTTGATTGCGTCGACGACCTCTCCCCGATCCGCCGAGTCCAAATAGACCTCAGGGAAAACGAGGTGCAGCGTCGACGGAGCGCCGCCCACGCGGCGCTGCACCTCCTCCCAATAGTCGGGTTCCGAGGTGTACTGGTCGCAGGCGATGACGGCCCACGTCTCTAAAGGAATGTCTTCTCGCGGTAGCAAAATCGTCGGCACGTGCAGCGCCGCTTCGGGAAATTCGGTGCGCATAAGTCTATCCTATCAGCGGCCGTGCCCAGCCGACAAATTGCGGGAAGATCACCTCCGGCTCCTCCAACTCTGGGTGCCAGCGCTTTTCGTGCTCGAACATAATCCAGCCGTCGTAGCCATTCTCCTTGAGCAGTGCAATGGCCTCGGCTAGCGGCAGTTGACCAAGGCCGGGCGGCACGTAGCGCCAACCATCGCCCATCGCCTGCGGGTGATCCACGTCGTATACGGCGTCTTTCACGTGCGTGTAGAAGGTGCGCGGCCCCACGGCCGCATAGGTCTCGGCCGGCGTTTCACCGCCGACGCGCGCCGTGTGCCCCATGTCCCACAGCACGCCAAACGACGGGTCGGCGATGCGATCGAGCAGCAGCTTGCAATCGGCCGCTTTAATCCACTCGTCGTGCGTTTCAAAAACCCACTTCAACTCGCGCGCCCCGTCCAGTTCGAGGAGCTTCTCTACCGTATCGCGCCCCATGTCAGCCAGCGCCTCTTTTGTGTGGGAGGCGCTATCGCCGCCGCCAAAAACGCGTATTTGTTGGCAGCCCAATCGCTTGGCCACTGCTATCGTGCGCCGCGCTTCTTCGAGATGGTCATCCAGCTTTTCGGGCACGCAGACGCGAATGCTCGAGCTGATGCCCGACACGAGTAGGCCCGCATCGTCCAGCTTTTGCCGGGTCTGGCCAATGCCGCTAGTAAACTCGGGCAGCTGCGTTACGTCGAGCGCGTCCCCTATACCGCGAAAATCGACGCCTTGTAGGCCGAATGCACTGCAGTTGGCAACAATTTGGTCTAGGTTCCACTGCGGACAGCCCAGCGTCGTAGTGCTCAGTTTCATTTGCTTGGTTCATCCTTCGCTTGATAGTTCATCCACAATATCGAGGACCTCACCTGCGTGCTGAAGATGGCGAAAGGCGCCGCTGAAGTCGAGCGACTGTGTCAGACCGCGCGGAATGACCGCGCAGCGCACGCCGGCCGCACGCGCCGCCTGCAAGCCGCGCGGCGAATCTTCTACCACCAAACACTGCTCGGCGCGCAGCCCGTTGCGACGCATCGCCTGCAGATACGGTTCGGGATGAGGCTTCGGCTCGCCGTAGTCCTCTCGCACGAGAACAAAGTCAAAATAGGGCAACAAACCGGTCTTTGCATGGACGATTTCAAAGTGCGTGCGACGCGACGAGGTTACAATGCCCATGCGCACCCTGCCGCGCAGTGCGTCCAACGTCGCGACGACACCCTCGATGGGCGCCACCCCTTCGGAGAGTAGCTCGGCGTGGCGCGCGTTGCGCCAGCGCTGGGTCTCGACGAATAGCCCCTCGCCGAGACCGCGCTCTTCCATCAGCGCGCGCAGCCCTTCGCCCCTTCTGAGAAATGAGTCGATAAAGCGCGCTTCGCTCAGCCCGATGTCGATGCGCGCCAGCGCCTCGCGACAGGCGCGAAAGTAGAGGTGCTCTGTATCGACTAGCACGCCGTCGTTGTCCCACAGAATGGCCTTCAACACAGTCCTAATACTATGGCACAACACCCACGCCGGCCAGTGCATTCAATGCGGTGCAGGACGCGGTGAAAATACAATTTTATGTGGTTCACCATGTTCCCTATATTAGCGCGCCGCGCGGCACGCGTCGACTTAATCGGACCACTCATCCAAGGAGTACGCCATGAGCACTGCCCTCAAGTCATTCGCAGAAAACAGCATCCGCCCTATTCCACAGGAAGCGTTTGACTGGTACGACGAATACGCGCACGGGCTGATCGATCGCCGCACCTTTATGGCGCGCTTGGCCGGGCTGACGGCGCTGGGGTTTTCCATGAGCGCACTGACCGACGCCCTGCTGCCCAACTATGCTGCCGCAGAGCAGATCTCTTTCAACGACCCGGATATAAAGGCCACATATGCGCCATTTGCCTCGCCGACTGGCCACGGCCCGTGCCAAGGCTACCTCGTCAGACCCACCCGCGCTGAGGGCCCTTTCCCGGCCGTGCTGGTCGTGCACGAAAATCGCGGACTCAACCCCTATATAAAGGACGTCGCACGCCGCCTGGCCAAAGAGGGCTTTCTCGCCTTTGCCCCGGACGGCCTCTACCCGCTGGGTGGTTATCCCGGCAACGACGACGACGGGCGCCAAATGCAGGGCGGCATGGACCGCACCAAGCTCGAAGAAGATTTTGTCGCCGCCGCCCGTTTCGTCAAGGGGCACGAATTGGGCACGGGCAAGCTCGGAGCCGTGGGATTCTGCTTTGGCGGCTATATCGTCAACATGCTAGCCGCCGTCATGCCAAACGAGCTCGATGCCGGCGTGCCTTATTATGGTTCTCCTGCCGCCGAAGCGCTGCGCGCACAGGTCAAGGGGCCACTCCTGCTGCACTTTGGCAGCTTAGACCAGCGCATCAACGCCACTTGGCCGGAGTATGAACGCGCCCTCAAAGACAATGGGGCTCAGTACGAAGCGCACGTGTACGAGGGCGTAAACCACGGGTTTCACAACGACTCAACGGGGCGCTACGCTCACGAAGAAGCCGAGCTCAGCTGGCAGCGCACCGTAGCTTTTTTCAAAAAACACCTCGCGTAGCACAGCCCGCGACAAGGGTATACCACGCCATTCGGAGCCGTCCGAGCGACGACCCCACCACTTAGGAAAGGACGCAACTTGAGCCGCACGATCTCTTCCGCTCTCCTGGCACTGTGCTTAAGCACGGCCGTTGCACTGCCCGCTCGGGCGCAATATGCGGGAGCCGACTGGCCCGTTTACCACGGCGACCCAACGGGCTCACACTACTCGCAGCTCGATCAAATTACAAGAGAAAACGTCGGCCAGCTGGAGGTAGCCTGGACCTATATGTCCAGCGAAGAGCTGCCCCAAGGACGCTCCGACAACCAGTGCAATCCCATCGTCATTGACGGCGTGCTCTACGGCGCTTCACCCGACGGCTACTTCTTTGCGATCAACGCGGCCACCGGCGAGGAAATTTGGAAGTACGACTTCACTGAGCGGCGGCGCAGCGTGCGCGTGCGCGGCACATCCTACTGGACGGACGGCAGCGAAGAGCGTCTCTTCGTGGCGGTTAACAACGAACTGCGCGCGCTCGACGCAAAAACGGGCGCGCTCGTAACGAGCTTTGCCGACGAGGGCACCCTCGACCTGCGCTACGGACTGGCGCGCCCGGCCGAAGAGGTCACCTTTTTTCGCCTGACCACACCGGCAACCATCTTTGAAGACATGCTCATCGTCGGCGGCTTTACCTCCGAGGGCTACGGCGCCGTACCGGGCGATATACGCGCCTTTGACGTGCGCACCGGCCAACAGGTTTGGGTCTTCCGCACCATTCCCGCCGCCGGTGAGTACGGCGCCGACACCTGGCCGGAAAACGCGCGCGACTGGGCCGGCTCGGCCAATTCCTGGGCCGGCTTTACCATCGACCGCGATCGCGGCCTGCTCTTTGCCCCAACGGGCTCGGCGGCCTTCGATTTTTACGGAGCCGATCGACTGGGTCAAAATCTCTTTGCCAACTGCGTGCTCGCCCTCGATATCCGCACCGGCCAGCGCGTCTGGCACTACCAGATCGTCCACCACGACCTGTGGGACCGCGACGCGCCGTCGCAGCCCGTGCTGCTGACCGTCACGCACGAAGGCAAGAAGATCGACGCCGTCGCACAGACGACCAAGCAGGGCTACGTATACGTGCTGAACCGCGAGACGGGCGAGCCGCTTTTCCCCGTAGAAGAGCGCCCCTTCTCCCAGTCAACGGTCGGCCAAGACCAGGCCTGGCCGACGCAGCCCATCCCGACGGCACCGCCGCCCTTCACGCGCACGGAACTGAGCAAAGATGACCTGAGCGACGTCTTGCCGGGCACGCGCCAATACGCCGAGATGATGTGGGAGACGATGCGCTACGAGGGCAACTTCACCCCCATGAGCAACGAGGCGCCCACCGTGCTGTTTCCCGGCACGATCGGCGGCGGCAACTGGGGCGGCGCGGCGGTGGATCCGGACAACGGCATGCTCTACGTCAACGCCAACGAGGTGGCCTCGTTTATCACGCTCGTGACCATGCTCGATTCGCCCAACCTGTCGGACTACCAGAAGGGGCGCAACCAATACGCCCGCCGCTGCAGCGCCTGTCACGGCATGAACCGCATGGGGGGCAACCACATGGGCTACACGCCGCCGCTGCTCAACCTAGGCATGCGCCTGACCCGCGAGCAGGTAGTCGATATCTTCCGCAACGGCAAGGGCCGCATGGAGGCACAGCCTTGGCTCATGCGCAGTCCGGAAAACGTCGAGATGCTGCTGACCTTTCTCTTTGAAGAGGCACCGCCCGGGCAAGAAGACCTCTCCGACCCGGGCGAAGGCGGCAAGGTTATCTACTCCCACTCGGGCTACAACCAGCTTCTCGACCAAAACGGCTATCCGGCCAACGCGCCGCCGTGGGGTACGCTCAACGCCATCGATCTCAACGAAGGCACGATTAAGTGGCAGGTGACGCTAGGCGAGTACGCCGACCTCAAGGAAAAGGGCGTGCCGCCCACCGGCACGGAAAACTGGGGCGGACCCGTGCTGACGCAGAGCGGCCTCATCTTTATTGCCGCTGCGGCCGACGACAAGCTGCGCGCCTTTGACAAGGAGACGGGTGAGGTCCTGTGGGAGGGACAGCTTCCCACGTCGGGCTTTGCCACGCCGAGCACCTACTCGGTCGACGGTCGTCAATACGTCGTCATCGCCTGCGGCGGTGGCAAGGTAAGCAGGCCTACATCGAGCGCCTTTGTGGCCTTTGCCCTACCCCAATAGGCTGCAGTACTGCCCGTAGTAAAACGAGTGGCAACCTATCGCTACCGCTGCGCTGTGCCGATAGGTTGCCCTGTTCATTTACTCTCCATTGGTAAGACGGGAGTGTGTGATGCATCTAATTGTACCCGCGATATCCATCGCCCTAAGCGCCCTTTTCGCCTCGGCTAGCAGCGCCCAAGAGGACTATCCCTATGCCGCGCTTGACCCCAAGGCCTACGACCCGGCCGTCGATCCGCAGTACAGCCTATTTATCGGACATTGGCAAAACGCCATGCCGCGCCTCATGCACGGTTCGTTGGTCTTCCGCGATATCCTGACCAGCCTCGAAGGAGAAGACTCGCTGCATCCCACGCGCAAAAGCGCCGTACTGGTCTATAATAGCGCCATCAGCTACGCGACGCTGGAACCAGGCGCCAAGGCCGTGGGCCAGCCGCTTGAAAATCAGCAGCAGGTATTCTACGTCGACTCCGGCCAAGCCGTTCTGCGCTCGGGCAAGGCGACGCACACCGTGCAAAAGGGCGATGCCTTTATTGTGACGCCGAAGTTCGACTGGACGCTAGACAATACCGGCCAAGAGCCGCTGGCCATGTACGCGCTGACCGAGCCGCTGCCCGATGGGTTTAAGCCCAATGAACAGCTCGTGGTGAAAAACCGCTTTGAAAACGACCTGTTTATGCGCGTGCACTGGTCGAATATCGATCGACCCATCATCGGCCAGGCCGAAGGTATGGCCAACTACCGCGGCCTGACCTTTGTCAATATCGACGCCATGACCATGGCGCAGCCGCACAGCCACAACCCGGACGTCGAAGAGGCGTGGATTGCGCTAAAGGGCCAGACCAAGCTGCTGCTCGGCAAGCAGCTCTTTGACCTACCGCCCGGTTCGGCCTATAAGATTCCCGATAACGGCATGGCCGCTCATGCCCACATCAACATGACGGACGAGCCCATTCAGCTAATCCACATGATGAAGAACGTGCGCGGCGAGCGGCTCAAGTATTCGATGCTGCAGCCCGAGCAGTTCGATCCGGCCACCGATCCGGCCATCGATATGTTTATCGGCGACTGGCGCCACTCCATGCCGCGCCTCATGCACAACGCCCTGGTATTTCGCGATATGCTCACCGAGCTGCAGGGACCCGACCAGCTACACCCTACGCGCAAGGGCGCCGTGCTGCTGCACGTGCAGGCGGTCAGCCGCGCCACCCTCGAGCCCGGCGCAACGGCCACGCCGTCGCCGATGGAGGGCATTCAACAGGTATTCTACGTCGATTCCGGGCAGGGCATCATCGCCTCCGGCGAGCAGACGACAACTCTGCGCAAGGGCAGTAGCTTTATTATCGCGCCCGGCATTGACTTTAGCCTGCGCGCGACGAGCGAGGAGCCGCTGGCCATGTACGTGGTCACCGAGAAAGTGCCCGATGGCGCCGCGACCAACACATCGCTCTACGTGACAGACGGCTTTGAAAATCCCACCTTCATGCGCTACCACTGGGCCAATATCGACCGCAGCATCATCAGCAATGCCAATGGCATGGTTGCCTACCGCGGCCTGACCGCCGTACAGCTAGACGCCATGACCATGGCGCAGCCGCACAGCCACGGCGAAACGACCGAAGAAGTGTGGATTGCGCTCGAGGGCGATATCCACTTGCTGATGGGCAAAGAGCTGCGCGTGCTGCCCGTCGGCTCGGCCTACAAAGTCCCGGCCACGGGTCGGACGGCCCATTCCAATATCAATGCCTCCGATCAGCCGGTGCAGCTCATACACATGATGAATCCACGGCGCCGCAGTCGCTAAGCGCGCGGCAGCGACCAGAGAGAGGAACGACGATGTATACACCTATTGCGAATGGAACAATCCACGGCGCGCGGCGCGTTGCCGCCCTGTGCGCCCTCATACTGAGCACGTTCGTCGCCTGTGGCGGCGGCGACCCGCAGCAGGATGCTCCACGGGCACAGCAGGCGGCTAGCAGTGGACCGCAGATCGTGTCCGGGCCGGGGTATATGCCCGAGTGCTTTAAGCCGTGGAGCGAAGACACCAAGTACTTTCAGTGGCCGGCGCGCAACGGTCCGTTTCGCGTAGCGCTGGTCAACGGCTACGTGGGCAACGCCTGGCGCATCCAAATGATTAAGACGGCCAAAGCCTTTGCCAAGGATCCGTCCATAGCGCCCATGCTGAAAGAGTTCAAGGTCGTGTCGACGGGCACCGACATCGCCGCACAGCTCGGCGCCATCGAGGATTTTATCAACCAGGGGTACGATGCCATCATCACCATAGCCGTCAGCCCGCAGGGCTTTGACCGCGTCATTCGCCTGGCCAACCGCCAAGGTGTGGTCATCGTGCCCTTCGACAACGTGCTCGACACCGAAGACGTCATCCAGGTCAACGAAGACCAGCTGGATATGGGGCGTATGTGGGGCGCGTTTATCGACGAGCGCCTCAAGGGCCGGGGGAAGGTCTTGGAGGTGCGCGGTCTGCAGGGCAACTCGACCGATCGCGACCGCCACATCGGCTTCCGCGAAATTATGGAAGCACCCGGCAAGGACTACCAGATCATAGAGGTCGTCGGCAACTGGGACGACGGACAGGCGCAAAAGGCCGTGGCCAACGCGCTGGCCACGCACGGCCAGTTCGACGCGCTCTTTGTGCAGGGCGGTTCCACCGGTGCCGTGCGCGCGCTGCTCGACGCCGGCCACCCGCCCATTCCCGTCGCTACCGAAGGTGAGAACGGCGTGCGCAAGCTCATCGCACAGCACCACGCAGCGGGCATGGAGGGCCTGTCGTTGGGCCAGTCGCCGGCCCTGGCGGCCATCGCCATGAAAGCGGCCATCGAGGCGCTGCAGGGCAAGGTCGTTCCGCAGCTGATCAGCGTGCCCATTCCAGGCGACGACCACACCACGCTCGAGGATGGGGTCAGCTACTACTCCGATATGTCGGACGATTTCTTTACGGCCAACACCTTTCCGCCCTGCGGCGTCAATATCTCGGGCGTCGACATTATGAACGAAAATCTCGACGGCGAATAGGAGCAGATGACGGCCGTAAACCCCGCCCCTTTTCTACGCCTGCGCGGCATCGCCAAGCGCTACGGCGGCGTAACCGCACTCGACGGCGTAGACTTTAGCTGTGCGGCGGGCACGATCCACGCCATCCTCGGCGAAAACGGCGCGGGCAAAAGCACGCTCATCAAGATTATCTCCGGCGTCGTCCAGCCCGATGCCGGAGACATCCTTCTGGGCGATGCACCGGTGCGCTTCGCCCACCCCGTCGAGGCCAACGACGCCGGCATCGTCTGTATTTTTCAGGAGCTTTCCCTGCTGCCCACGCTGTCGGTGGAGGAAAATATCGCCATTGGACAGGCGGGCGGACGCGGCGGCCTGCTCGACCGCAAAGCGCAGCGGCGCAGAGCAGAACAGCTGCTGGCACGCGTCGGCTGCGAGGATATCGACCCGCGCGAGTGGGTTGGCGACCTGTCGCTGTCGCGCCGGCAGATGGTCGAGATTGCCAAGGCACTGGGCAAAAATCCCCGCCTGCTCATTCTCGACGAGGCGACGTCCGCCCTGACCAGCGCCGACGTCGAGCGCGTATTTGACCTGCTCAAAAAGCTGCGCGACGAACATCTGGCGCTGCTCTACATATCGCACCGCATGCACGAGATCAGAGCGCTAGCCGATGTGCTGAGCGTCTTTCGCAACGGCCAGCACATCGAGACCTTTGCCAAGGGCGCGCGCACCGACGAAGAGATCGTGCAGCTGATGATTGGCCGCGACATCGAGCAAACCTTTCCGCCCAAACCCAGCTCAGACGAAAGCCGCGCACCGATTTTAGAAGTCGAAAGCCTGTGCTGGGAAGACCAGCTCGACGATGTATCTCTCGCGCTCGGCAGGGGCGAAATCCTCGGCTTGGGCGGCCTCGATGGACAGGGCCAAAAGGAGTTCCTACTGGCCCTCTTCGGCGCACTCAAAGACGTCCGCGGCACCGTGCGCATCGACGGACAGGCGGTCGATATCAGCGGCCCACACGCCGCCAAGAGCGCTGCGCTGGGTTTGGCGCTGGTGCCAGAGGACCGCAAAACCGAAGGCCTCATACTGCCGATGGGCGTCGGCGCCAACCTCTCGCTGGCATCGCTCGACCGCCTCAAAAAGGGCCTCGTCGTCGATACGACCAGCGAGGGCGAACGCATAGCGCAGATGCTGCATCAACTGCAGATCAAGATAGGCCGCGTCGAAGACGCCGTCTCTTCTCTATCGGGCGGCAACCAGCAAAAGGTCGTGCTGGCCAAATGGCTGATGACCGGCCCGAGAATTCTCATGCTCAACGACCCAACGCGCGGCATCGACGTAGGCACCAAGGAAGAGCTCTACCAGCTTTTTCGCGCGCTGGCCGACGGCGGCACCTCCATCCTTCTCTACAGCACCGATTACGACGAATTGGTCGGCCTGTGCGACCGCGTGATGATCTTTTATCAGGGGCGCATCGTCCGCCAACTGCAGGGCGATCAGATCAGCGAGACCAATATCGTAGCCAGCGCGCTCAACATCGGCACCCACGCGCCGGAGACCTCGTGAAGCACTGGCGCCTTTACATCCGGCACAACCAGGGCCTGCTGGTGGCCATCGCTCTATTCGCCCTGTTCTACGGCGCCTATTCGCTGCAGCATCCGCAGGGCTTCACGGCTGCCCTATTCAACCAGAACAGCAACGAGTGCTTTGCGCTGGCCATGGCGGCCATGGCACAGACCATACCCGTGTTGACCGGTGGCCTCGACCTGTCGGTCGGCGCCGTGATGACCTTGGTCAACTGCTTGGCCTCCGAGCTGCTGGGCGGCACAGGTATAGCCAATGTATTGGGCATTGGCGCCTGCCTGCTAGCCGGCCTGCTGTGCGGCTTGGCCAACGGCTGTCTGGTCGTCTACGGTCGGCTGCAACCCATTATCGCCACGCTGGCCTCGAGCGCCGTCTTTATCGGCCTGGCGCTCTTTTTGCGCCCCGCGCCGGGTGGCGCGATCAACGGCGATCTGGCCTTTGCCCTGACCTTCGACCTCAACGAGGCGCTGGTGGCCTCCGGTTCGGGCGCGCTAACGGGTCCGCTCAGCGCGGCGGGCCACATACCCACCACGGCGCTCTTCGCCCTGCTCATGGCCGGCCTCTGGCTCTACTTCAAGCGCACGCGCTACGGACTCGAGACCTACGCGGTCGGCGCCTCGGCCGAAGCGGCCTATATGAGCGGCGTGCGCGTGCAGCGCGTTCGCCTGATCGCCTACGGCCTCTCGGGCTTTTTCGCCGGCGTCGGCGGCCTGTTTCTCGCCCTGCAAACCGGCGCTGGCAACGCCGATATACCACAGGCCAATGCCTACACGCTCAACTCCATCGCCGCCGTGGTCATTGGCGGCACCTCGCTCTATGGCGGGGCCGGTGGTGCCATCGGCTCGCTCTTTGGCGCGCTCGTGCTGCGCGCCATCGCCTTCAATTTTCGCGTTATCGCCGAGGATTCGGCGCTCGGCTTTCTCGCCAACCCCCTCTACCAGCCGCTGGTCGAGGGCCTGGTGCTGTTGGGCGCCGTATCGCTGGGTGCCATCTGGGTGTTTCGCATCAAAAACAAGCTGCTGGTCTTCAAATGAGCGCGCTGACCGACGCTCTGCGCGCACGCGCGCAGCACACCGAAAAATCGGTCTGGTACACGCTGGCCTCCATTGGGCTCATACTGCTACTGGGCTCGGTCTACACGCTGAGCACCAGCGGCACGCTGAGCTTTCTCACGCCCACATACCTGCTGCAGCAGCTGAAGATCGCCTCTTTCTTGGGCGTGGCGGCCACCGGCATGATGCTGGTTATCTTGCTTGGACACATCGACCTTTCCCTGCCCTGGACGCTGGCGACGAGCGCTATGTTGGCCACGGCGCTGGGCGGCTGGGTGGCCCTGCCCTATGGACTGTGCATCGGTGCGCTCATCGGGCTACTCAACGGGTTGGGCGTCGCCTTTCTGCGCGTGCCGTCGATGATTTTCACCCTCGGCGTCAACACCGTGCTCAAAGGCCTCATGGTCGTCTTTACCGGCGGCTTTGCGCCGCGCAGCGAAGCGCCCGCATGGATGGAAGGGCTCGCCGTCGGCAGCGCGCTGGGCATGCCCAATGCGCTCTTCGCCTGGATCGCCGTCGGGGCCGGTGCCGTCTTCATTCTGCAGCGCACGCCCTTTGGCCGCTACGTATACGCCGTGGGCAATCAGGAGCGCGCCGTTTTTCTATCCGGTATTCGGACCCAGTGGATCGTCGTCGGCGCATTCGTGCTGTGCGGCATTTGCTCGGCCCTAACCGGCATGATGCTGGCCGGCTTTTCGCACAAGGCCTATCAGGCCATGGGCGACGACTATCTGATGCCGGCCATCGCCGCCGTAGTCATCGGCGGCACGAATATTCTCGGCGGGCGCGGCACCTATTTGGGCACGGTGCTCGGCACCCTCACCATCGTGCTGCTATCGAGCATGCTGTCCGTTATGCAGATGCCCGAGGCTGGACGTCAAATCATATACGGCGCCGTGATCATTGGCATGCTGCTGGTCTATGGCCGTCAGCAAGAACACTGAGCGCATTTTACTCATAGAAGGGATTCGTGCAATGAGTGCAGAAATCAGAGACGAGCGCTTTGGCCAGGTCGTCGGTAGCGATGCGGCATTAGAGCAGGTGGCCACCGGCTTTATGTTCACCGAAGGCGCCATGTGGAACGGTGCGACCGGCGAGCTGATCTTCAGCGATATTCCCGGCGATACCATGCACGCCTGGTCGGCTGACGGCGGCGTGCGCGTCTATCGCCAGCCCAGCGCCAAGACCAACGGCAACTACTTCGACCGGCAGGGACGCCTCATTTCGTGCGAACACGTCAACAGCCGCGTAGTGCGCAAAGAAGCCGACGGAACGCTCTCGGTGCTGGCCAGCCACTACGGCGATAAGGAGCTCAACAGTCCCAACGACGTGGTCGTCACCTCGAGCGGCGCGATCTACTTCACCGATCCAACCTACGGCCGCATGGCCGGCCCCGGACTCGAGCGCGAACAGGACCTCGACTTTCAGGGGGTCTATCGCATCGATCCGGTATCGGGCGAACTGGCGCTGCTGGCCTCCGACTTTCAGCAGCCCAACGGCCTGACGTTTTCGCTCGACGAAAAGCGTCTCTTTGTCAACGACACGGACGGCGGTCACATCCGCGTCTTTGACGTAGCCGCCGACGGCAGTCTGTCCGATGGTTCAGTCTGGGCCGTGCCCGAAGCCGACGGAGACGGCGTGCCCGACGGCATGAAAATCGACAGCGCGGGCAACCTCTACTGCACCGGCCCGGGCGGCCTGCACGTCTACGCGCCGGATGCAACCTGCCTCGGCCTCATTCGCGTGCCCGAGGTAGCGGCCAACTTCACCTGGGGCGATGCCGATCTACAGACGGTCTATATCACCGCCTCAACGTCCATCTATCGCACGCGCGTGGCCGTGCCGGGGCGCCGCATTTCCTAGCGTCGCGGGAGAGCCGTGTGGTCGTCACGCCGCTCTCCCACACGCGTTCACTGCCCACGCACACAGGAGCCCATTATGACCGACCGCGCCGAAGACAACGTCCGCTCGCACTCGCGCCCTTCCGAACTAAAAATCACCGATATGCGCATCGTTAGCGGCGTGGCGCGCGCGCCCATCGGCCCACACGGCAGCCGCATGCGCTCGACGATCATTCGCCTGGATACCAACCAAGGCATCAGCGGCTACGGCGAAGTGCGCGACGGCGGCAGCGAAACCTATGCGCTCATGCTAAAGAGTCGCCTCCTCGGCGAAAACCCCTGCAACGTCGACAAGCTCTTCCGCAAGATAAAGCAGTTCGGCTACCACGGGCGCCAGGCCGGTGGCGTCTGCGGCATTGAAATGGCGCTGATGGATCTGGCCGGCAAGGCCTACGGCGTGCCCGCCTACCAGCTGGCCGGCGGCAAGTTTCGCGACCAGATCCTCTGCTACTGCGACACGCCCTCGGAACGGGATGGCAAGGCGATGGGACAGCGACTTAAAGAGCGCATGGCGATGGGTTTTAAATTCCTGAAAATGGACGTTGGCATAGGCCTGTTGCAGGGCGTTGAAGACGCGCTCGTCGCCCCGCCCAATATGCTGGGAACGCGCGACGTCATGCATCCCTTTACCGGCATTCAAATCACCGAAAAAGGCATCGACATTCTCTGTCAGTATGTCGCCGACGTGCGGGGCGAGATCGGCTATGAGGTCCCGCTGGCCGTCGATCACTTTGGCCATATCGGCATCGAGTCGTGCATTCGCTTAGGCAAGGCGCTGGATCGGTTTTCGCTGGCCTGGTACGAGGATATGATCCCCTGGCAGTTTGCCGACCAGTGGCAGCGCCTGGCTGAGTCGGTCGATACGCCGGTGTGCACGGGCGAAGACATCTACTGCAAAGAAGACTTCATGCCGCTCTTTGAGCGCCGCGCCGTCGCCGTAGTGCATCCCGACCTGGCCTCGTCCGGCGGCATTTTGGAAACCAAGAAAATTGGCGACCTGGCCCAGGAGCACGGCATCGGTATGGCGCTACACATGGCCATGCTGCCCATCGCCGGCCTGGCCGCCGTGCACTGTGCGGCGGCAACGGAAAACTTCATGGTGCTGGAAAACCACACCGTCGACCACCTCGAGCAGTGGTCCAGCCTAGTGGAAGGCCTGCCGGTACCGCTGATAAAAGACGGCCATATCGCCGTGCCGGAAGGGCCGGGCCTTGGCTTTACTGGAATCAATGAGGAAGTGCTCAGCGCCTTTACCGACGAGCGCAGTTCCGCGCTCTTCGCGCCGACAGATGAATGGAATAGCGAAGGCGCCCACGACCGGCTGTGGAGCTAGTGGCGCGTACTCGCGGTCTATACAATGGCTATATTTGTGCGCCGTGCGATGCGTCCGCACACCAACCTCACACTAAGGGTCTATGACAGAGGATAGCAGTACGCGCTGGGATCCAGCGCAGTACCTCAAATTTGGCGACGATCGCCTGCGCCCCGGACTCGATCTCATGCATCGCATTTCGAGCCAATCGCCGCGCCATATCTGCGACTTAGGCTGCGGCACGGGCACGCTCACGCGCCTGCTGGCGGCGCGCTGGCCAGAGGCCGCCGTCACCGGCGTCGACCACTCCGCCGATATGCTAGCGACGGCAGCCGCCGAACCGAGCACCGTCGAGTGGGTCGAGTCCGACCTGCGCACCTGGCAACCGACGGACGCGCCCGACTTGATCTACTCCAACGCGACGCTGCACTGGGTCGAAGGACACGAAAGGCTCTTTCCACACCTGCTCGCCCTGCTGCAGCGCGGCGGCGCGCTGGCCGTGCAGATGCCGCTCAGCTGGGGACAGGATTCGCACCTGCTCATGCGCCAGGTGCTGGAACAGCTAGCCCTCGGCGACGATGCGCTGCGCCGCACGACGGCCCGCAAATGGGTCGACGAACCGGCCGCCTACTACGACCTGCTCGCCCCGCTGTGTGCGCAGATCGATTTGTGGCAAACGGAGTACCTGCACGTGCTGAGCGGCGACGACCCCGTGCTCGAGTGGGTGCAAAGCACCGGACTGCGACCCATACTCAACGGATTAGACGACGACCAGCGTGCCGAATTTCTCACCGAGTACCGCACGCGCCTGCGTCAGGCCTATCCCCGGCGCGCCGACGGCACGACGCTCTATCCATTCCGCCGCCTGTTTATCGTGGCGACGACAGCACCCTAGTGAAAGATATGAGTAATGAGATGATGACGACCGACCTGGAGTACTTGCAGCAACTGGACCAACCCGACGAGGAGGGCGAATACACCCGCTCGCTGTATGACCTCATCGAGCAGGGCACGCTCGACCTCGACTTGGGCACCTTCCTGATATCACACATTGCGCGCGGCGCTTCGTTTGTCACCGGATCGGGCCCCGGCGGCGTTGGCAAGACGACGACCAAACGCGCCCTGCTGCCTTTTGTGCCGTCTGGTCTGCCCTTTTTTAACGCGCTGCCCGGCCAGGTCGAACCGGCCGATCGCGCTCCGACCTGCGCCATTGCCGACGAGCTGAGCGGCGGGCGCCCGCCGACCTACCTGTGGGGCGACGATCTGCGCGCCTTTTTTGAGCTGGGCCAGCGCGGCCACCTGTTGACCAGCACCATTCACGCCGACGACTTGGACGAAACGCACGCGCAGCTCGTCGGGGAAAACGGCGTGCCGGTCGAACAGTTTCGCGCCGTTAACTTGCTGATACACATTTGCCTAGAGGGCGGCAATCCGCCCGAGCGACGCATCCACGACAAGATCACGCGCCGGGTGGTTAACAAGGTGTACTACAGCGATGGCACTGCCCCGCACGCGCTCGTTTATGAATGGGGCACTGGGCTGTCGAGCGATGCCATCTACGACGCGCCCTTTGCAGCGGCGTGTCGCACCTTCTTGGAAGAGGCACTCGCTGGAGAAGAGCGTCGACTCGTAGCCGTGCGCCAGGGCTTTTTAACATGGCTCGCCTCGTGAAGGCCCTGCTCCTCGTCTGCGCGCTGCTGGTAGCCGGCGCAGCGCATGCCTCGAACGGCGTTGTAGATCAGGTGGCCGGCGACCTGATCTACATTCGCGGCCTCAACGGTCAAGCCCCCCTCTGGTCGTCGCTGCGCGTCGGCGAGAGTGCAATGGCCGAGGTCATCAAAGAGCTGCCCGACCTCCTCGTGGCGCGCCTGACAAAAAGAGGACCGGCCGGTGTCTACCGCGGATTAAGCGCGTCTGTTGTGGAGCGCGGCGAGCCCACATCTGGGCGCCGACCGCGCCGCATTCTTCACGCCACGCGCGTCGAACAAGCACCGCGTATTGATGGCCAGCTCGACGACCCGGCATGGGCCCAAGCAAAGCCGATTGAGGGTTTTGTAAAGCGCGATCCGGGCTATTGGATGCCGGGCGACGAGGGCACCGTTGCACGCATCGCCTTCGACGAGGAAAACCTCTACTTCGCCTTTGACTGCCCCATCCCAGACGGCGGCGGTCCGGTGGCCAACACCATGCGCCGCGATGCCAACCTAACGGGCGACGACAATATCCAAATCCTCTTGGACACCTTCAACGACGGGCAGAACGGCGTATTCTTTTTCGTCAATCCGCTTGGCGCCCGCACCGATCTCATCCTCTCGAACGCCGGGCGCAGCAACAATATGGATTGGGACAGCGATTGGCAGGTGCGCACCACGCGCCGGGCCGACGGCTGGACTGCCGAGGTCGCTATTCCCTTTAACCAGCTGCGCTTCACGCCGGGCGATAACATGGTGTGGGGCATCAACCTGTCCCGCTTTAACGCCCGAACCAACGTCGCCACTCAGCTAGTGGTCTACGCGCCAACCAATTCTTTTACCGAGCGCTACCGCATGGCCGACCTAGCCGAACTGCGCGGCCTCAGCCAGGTCAGCACGCGCCGCCCCTTAGAAATCAAGCCCTACATCCTGCCCGGCACCACGCGCGACTTTACCGGCGACGACGGCGAAAACCCCTCCATCGATATCGGCGCCGACCTGCGCTACGGTATCACTTCAAATCTCTCGCTCGACGTATCCTACAAAACGGATTTTGCCCAAGTCGAGGCCGATCAGGAGCAGACCAACCTAGCCCAGTTCAGCCTGTTCTTTCCGGAAAAGCGCGCGTTTTTCCTCGAGGGCTCCAACCTCTTTGATTTCGGTGACACCGAAAGCCGCGGCAGCCGCCGGCCCACGCTGCTCTTCTATTCGCGGCGCATCGGCATAGAAGAGGACAACCGCATTCCCATCCTCGTCGGCACCAAGCTGACGGGCAAGGAGGGCCGCACGAGCGTGGGCGCCCTGCACGTGCTAACCGACCCGGCCACCTATACCGTCAACGACACCGTCGATGTGAACGTCAAGCGCACCCACTACTCCGTCCTGCGCCTCAAGCGCGACGTGATGATGCGTTCCAATGTGGGCGCCATCGTCGTCAACAAGCAGGACGTCAACGGCCGTTTCAACCGCGCAGCCGGAGTCGATTTCACCTACGCACCGACGGGCGCGCTCAGCCTGCAGGGATTTCTCGCGCGCACCTGGGACTCGGAAACGGAAGGTGGCAACGCCGGATCTGCGTCGTTGGATTACCGCGGCGCCGCCTACTGGGCGCGCGTCAAATACTACGATATCGGCGCGCAGTTCGAACCCGGCGTCGGCTTTGTCAATCGCCGCGGCGACCTGAGCGGACTCCGGCGCTACTACGCCTATGGGCGCTGGCGTCCCAAACCGACCCTGCAACTCGTACGCCAGCTGTCGATGGGCCCAGAAGTCGATGTGTTTACCGACCGCGATAACACCGTTAAATACTGGA
>JAYOYH010000069.1:0-19861 GCA_038153405.1 Gemmatimonadota bacterium
ACGGAGCCTGGATAAGCATGTCCGATTTTCCGCTATTTCCCGAACAGGCATCGACGATTGCATGGCAAGTTGATGCGCTGTACGGATTATTGCTTGCGCTAACCCTGTTTTTCTGCGTGCTCGTTTTTGGGCTGGTCATCGTCTTTGCCCTTAAGTATCGTCGGAAATCCGAAGACGAAGTGCCAGAGCAGATCCACGGTTCGATCCCGCTCGAGTTAGCGTGGACCATCATCCCCCTGTTTATGGCCATCGGCGTATTTACCGTTGGCGCCGACGTGTTCTTTCGTTTGCAGCGAGCTCCTGCCGACCCGCTCGAGGTGTACGTCGTCGGCAAGCAGTGGATGTGGAAAGTCCAGCACGAGGCGGGCAAGCGCGAGATTAACGCATTGCACGTCCCAGTCGGACAACCCGTGCGTCTTACAATGACATCGGAAGACGTTTTGCACGACTTCTTCATTCCGGCTTTCCGCGTCAAGAAAGACGTTATCCCCGGTCGCTACACCACCATGTGGTTTGAAGCGACTAAGGTTGGCGAATACCACCTCTTCTGCGCCGAGTTCTGTGGCACACAGCACGCCTATATGGTCGGCAAAGTCATTGCTATGGAACCGGGTGATTACCACGACTGGCTGATGGGCGGCGCTGCCGCCTCCGAGACGATGGAAGAGGCCGGCGCGCGCCAGTTTGCCCAACTGGGTTGCGAGACCTGCCACAAAAACAATTCGAGCGGGCGCGGTCCGACGCTGGTGGGCATTTACGACGAGCCCCGCAAACTAAATACGGGCCGCGAGGTTATCGCTGACGTCGACTATATCCGCGAATCGATTCTTCAGCCCAAGGCAAAGATCGTCGATGGCTACGATCCCATCATGCCCGTTTTTGAAGGGCAAATCAGCGAGCAATCGCTGCTGCAAATCGTCGCCTATATCAAATCCCTGAACGAGAGCGAATAAGAGGACATGACAGCCATGAGTGCTGAGGCAAACGGCCATCACAAGGCAAAGAACTACCTGAACGAGACCTACGGGATCAAGTCCTGGTTACTCACCCTAGACCACAAGCGCATTGGCATACTCTACCTGCTGACGCTGACGGCTTTCTTTATAGTCGGTGGCATTTTTGCCAGTCTGGTTCGCCTGGAGCTCATGACTCCTAAAGGCGACTTTTTCGAAGCCAACACCTACAACAAGCTGTTCACCATGCACGGCGTGGTGATGATTTTCTTCTTTCTGATCCCGTCCATACCTGCCGTATTGGGCAACTTTCTCCTGCCCCTGCAACTGGGGGCTCGCGACGTGGCTTTCCCCCGCCTCAACCTGTTGAGCTACTACCTCTACACGGGCGGTGGCATATTCGCGCTTTTGGCCATCGTCATGGGCGGCGTCGACACGGGTTGGACCTTCTACACGCCCTATAGCAGCACCTACTCGAATTCGTTTGTCGCCCTGGCTCTGGTGGGGGTTTTTATCAATGGCTTTTCGTCCATTCTCACCGGCGTCAACTTTATTGTGACCATCCACAAGATGCGCGCACCAGGGCTGACGTGGTTCCGCCTGCCGCTCTTTATATGGGCGCATTACGCAACCAGCTTGATTCAGGTTCTCGGCACACCCGTCATCGCCATTACCTTGCTACTGGTCACTTTCGAGCGCGTCTTCAACATCGGCATCTTTAATCCGACCCTCGGCGGCGACCCGGTGCTGATGCAGCACCTATTCTGGTTCTATTCGCATCCCGCCGTCTATATTATGATTCTTCCGGGCTTCGGCGTCATTAGCGAAGTGGTCGCCTGTTTCTCGCGCAAGCGCGTCTTTGGCTACTCCTTTATCGCCTTTTCGTCGCTGGCCATTGCCGTGCTGGGCTTTCTGGTCTGGGGCCACCACATGTTTGTGGCCGGTCAATCGACCTACGCCGGCATGGTTTTTTCTTTTCTCACCTTCCTGGTGGCGGTGCCGTCGGCCATTAAGATATTCAACTGGGCTTTTACCCTTTATAAGGGTTCCGTCTCACTCGAGTCGCCCATGTTATACGTGCTGGGCTTTATCGGCCTGTTTACGATCGGCGGCCTCACCGGCCTCTTTCTAGCGACAATGGGGCTCGATGTGCACATGCACGATACGTACTTCGTCGTTGCCCATTTTCACTATGTCATGGTCGGCGGTATGGTAATGGCCTTTCTCTGCGGCCTGCACTTTTGGTGGCCGAAAATTACCGGTAAAATGTACTCCGAGCCGATGGCTAAGCTGGGTGTCTTCCTGGTTTTTGCCGGTTTTAACCTGACGTTCTTACCCCAGTTTGTCCTCGGCTATTTGGGCATGCCACGCCGCTATCACACCTACCCCGAAGAATGGCAGGCGCTCAACGTTATGTCCTCTGCCGGCGCCAGCGTGTTGGGCCTTGGATTTACGATTACCATTTTCTATTTCCTCTGGTCGGCCCTCAAGGGACCAAAGGCCGAAGCCAATCCCTACGGCGCCAAGGGCCTTGAATGGGAAGCCATGGATTCCCCGCCCATCGCGCATAATTTTATCGACATACCGACGGTCGTGGATGAAGCCTATGCCTACGGGCCGGCACACGGCGAACACGCTCATTCTGAGAGCAATGAACCTGTCAAGGAGGAAGAAGTTGTCTGACGCTGCACATTCTCTCGGTCGCGCCCATCACTTTGAGACTGCCGAACAACAATACGAGTCGGCAACGCTGGGCATGTGGGCTTTTATCGTCCAGGAAATCCTCTTTTTTGGTGGTTTGTTTGGCGGCTATACCGTCTATCGCAATCTGTATATCGATGCCTTTACCGCCGGTAGCCACCAGCTCGATATCTTTTGGGGCGGGCTTAACACTGCCGTTCTCATCGGCAGCAGTTTGACGATGGCGCTGGCCGTACGCTGCGCGCAAAAGGGCGAGCGCAACTCCATTATCAACTGGATCGTGGCCACGATCATTCTTGGCTTCGCCTTTCTCGGCGTCAAATACATCGAATACAGCCACAAATGGCACGACAATCTCGTGCCCGGCTCATCCTTTGAGTGGAACAATCCTGACTATCTCCACGTTGCCGGTGGACAGGTGAAGATTTTCTTTTCCTTCTACTTTGTTATGACGGGTATGCACGCCTTGCATATGATTATTGGGGTGGGCATTATGCTGTGGATGATCGTCAAGGTGCGGCGCAGGGAGATTAACGAGCACTATTTCACACCGATTGAAATTAGCGGTCTCTATTGGCACTTTGTCGATATCGTGTGGATTTTCCTCTTTCCCCTGCTCTATCTCATCGGCCGCCACCATTAAGAAAGAACCGTTTCGCTATGTCTGACCACCATATCGTACCGCTCAAAATTTACTTCCTCATATTTTCGGCCCTCCTCATTGGCACGGTGATTACCGTAGCCGTGGCCTTTGTCGATATGGGCTTTCTCAATACGCCCGTTGCGCTTATTATCGCCCTCGTCAAAGCCTCATTGGTCATCCTCTACTTCATGCACGTAAAGTACAGCCATAAACTGGTCGGGCTCTTTGCATTTGCCGGTTTTTTCTGGCTGATTATCATGCTGGCCATGACGATGCAGGACTATTATACGCGCGGCTGGGAAGAGCCGGTGCCCATAGAATTTCTGTCTGAATAGGCCCCTTCCGACACTCTATGCAAAAAGGCCCCCGTCCCAAGCTGGACGGGGGCCTTTTTTTGCGCGTGCTATTCGCGTTAGATCAGAGAATATCGCGTATGAGGGCGAGAATCGACGAATGCGAGACAATTAGAAACTTTTCGTCGTCAAATTTCACCTCAATAGCCTCTTTGCGCAGGAATATGGCGTGGTCGCCCTTCTTGGCCTGTAGCGGGATATAGCGCATCTGTTCGCCATTTTCCTCGCTCCACGGAGCACCGTCATCCTCGCCGCGCGGAGGCAGAATTAACCCCGGCCCCACTTCCTCAACGCGCCCGCTCTGCACATCCTCGCGCTCGAGCGCGGTAGGTGGCAAATATAGGCCGACCGCCGTTCGTTCTTCCTTATCATCCAAGCGAATCAAAACGCGATCGCCCACGACAAAAAGCTCTTTATCGCCTCGAATCATGTATCACTCCTTCCTATCGCGCTATAAAATTTACGAAGCCAGCTGCAAGCATTCCTCATACCGCTCAAAGTGCTCGCCCTCGAGTTCGTCCGGATCGACATACTTGAGCCAGAGCGCGCTGTCCTTGCGCTTTCCGCTCAGTTCCCTGCGACTGCCCAAATTGGTTGGATCCTCTCCGCTCCAGACGACTTCCCCGTCTTGCATATAGACGAACTGGCCGCGGTATCTATCAATTATTTTCGCCTGTTCTTCGCGGTAAATGAGTCCCTGTTCACAGGTTGTGCGGCGCCAGCTATCCACCGTTTCACCCGAGTCCGTTTCCACCGAATCAAATTCGGCTAAGGGGCCCTGTACTTCGCTGACATAATCGATTTCATCGAGTTCGAGCGTGCCAAATCCCCGCTGTGCAGCAATGAGGAGATGGTTGCGGTCCCGGCGAAAAGGGGGCGTGGGCCAATCAGAATGGGGATCGTGTCCCATTAGCGCCATACCGCACACGTCTGTCGCCACGCAGTGGTCTCCGGCCACAAGCGCATTGCAAATACGGCCCTCCCCTCCCCACTCTCGGCCCCATTGCCCGGTCAAGCCATCGATAATATTCAAGCACGGCTGCGTAATCAGGCCGAGGTCGGGTAATACGTAGGAGAGGCGAATTAAGTGGTGATAATACGAACGCGTGCGCCCTTGAGGCGGAATCATCGGCGGCAGGCCAAAGAGATTCTTCATCGTCAGGGTAATGCCCATAAAGGCGTGATTTTTCATTTTGGCGATGGAAACCACTTCGTCTGCTTCGGCAAAGACGGCATTCAGCACGTATTGATCGAACATCGACCCGCCGCCGGGTACGCGATATTCGGCAAAGGGCGGCAGGTTGGAATCGACATAGCGCACGCCGTATTCCTCGAGGATATGGCGATAATTGAAGTCCTCGGGTGTGACAAAGCCATTGCCGTAGGGAAAGGTATCGGTGGCGATTAATTCGGCCTCCGTGCGCTCGCGCAATAGGCGCAGCACGGCGCGGGCGACGGCATCGTCGACCAACTCGCGGCGACGCCCGGCAAAATAGGCAATGGCCTCCCGCTTTTTGATCATATTGAATTTGAGAACGATTTTTTTGGCCTTTTCCAACTTGGCCCACGAGCGCGCTAGGGGATCTGTAGTCCGTTTTAGCACTTGGTATATCTCGTCCTCAGTCGCTCGATAATCGCAGTGCGAAGCCCGCACCGCATACGCCTTTTCCATTACGCATCCTCGCTTTTGTTGAGGGTATTCAATGGGGAGGGCAACGCCAGCTCCCTAGTCATTTGGCGCCGGGGCGCTGAGGACGCCCACGGCGCGCTCCAACAACACCAGACTCATGGCGCGATCGCGCCGAGCCAGCGCCAATCCCGTGCGCGATTCGACGAGGGCGAGCTGCGCGTTAAGCACTTCAAGCTGCGTGCCGGCCCCCGTTTTAAAACGCGATTCCGCGATATCTAATCCCTTTTCTGCCTGAGCAACGGCATCTTGCTGTGCCGCTATACGGGCGCTTACTTCGCGCCAGCGATGCCAGTTCTGCTCGACTTCGAGCCGTATCTGGCGCTCCATCCTCCTCTGCTGATACTCGGTTTGCTGCACGGCCGCTCGTGCCTGAGCAACGCGGGAACCGCTGCGCATCCCATCAAAGACGGCCATCTGCATGACAAGCCCCGTTCCCCAGTTTTTTCTCCAAGCCCGATCGCCCACATCCAACTCATCGCTTTGAAACTGCGACTGGCCGCTGGCCACCAAAGTCAGCGTCGGACGCTTTTCGGCTCGTTCGACGGCGACGTTATCGACCTGCTGCTGCCTGCGATAGTCCAGGAGCGCCAATTCGGAACGCTCTGTCATAGCCTTTTGCACCAGGGCGGGCAGTGCTTCCAGATCGAGGTCTGAATCCGTGCGAAAATCCCCGGTGAAGGCTACGTCTTCTTCGAGATCCATGCCGATGACATCGCGAAAGGCCATTTCGGCCAGCAGCGATTCGCTTTGGGCGCGTATAGAATCGGCAGACGTGGTAGATACTTGCACTTCGGCTCTGAGCGCATCGTACTGCGACGACCGCCCCGCCTTAATGCGCGCGCGCACCTGTTCGAGATTAGCGCGGGCACTGCGCAGGGCCAAATTGGCCACTTCGGCCAACTCGCGGCGCACGAGCACATCGTAGAATGCGCCCTCTACGGTGGCAATCACTTCCCGACTTGCCCGGCGCGTCGCCTCGGATGTGGCGGCTACTTCGCTGCGGGCAATCGAGCGCAGAGCGCTGTTGCGCCCCCCCGAGTAGAGCACCTGCCGCGCGCTCAGCGCAGCCGTGATATTGTTTTCTGAACCAATTTTAACGGTATTGCCGTTGAACACGAGGGTCGGCAACAGCCAGTTGCGATCGTAGTCGAGCGTCGCATCAAGGCGCGGCAGGCTCGTTGAACGCGCCTCGCGAACCCCTTCTTGGGCGCGCACTTCTTCTAAGCTGCTAATGAGCACCTGCTCATTTTTCTCCAGAGCCATGGCAATGGCCTCGACCAAGCTCATCGACGCCGCCCCAGCGGGAATGGCTGTTCCGGCGAGATATAGCACGGCGGCACCGGTGAAGTATTTCATTTTGCTAATCAATGTATATGCACTCATTTCGCTTCCTCAGAGAACTTCCTTTCGGCACGACTTCCGCTTTGGACTATATTTGCAACCCCACCCCCTCGCGGGCCAACGCCCTCCCTCTTTGCTCCCGGTCCTCGAACGCTACGCGTCGCGGCCTTCGCGTTCCTCCTGCTTCCGCAGCATGGAGCGGACCGTATGGGCCGTGCGCGCCGCCTGCTGCGACGTCAATTTTTGCACGCGCGTGCGCACTTCGTTTTGCTCGGCAACCAGTTCGGTGAAGTCCGATTCGCGTATGCTGGAGTGAACTTCAGCGACGATATGCACGCCCTGACGCACGCGCAGAAATCGCCAATACCCCCATCCTAGAAGGCTAAAGACGCCGAGGCCAACCAGTATCGCCCAGTGCAGCGATCCAGTAAGAGCCCACACTTGCCCTCCGGCCAGTAGAGCTAAACCGCCTATTAGCAGCGCTATGAGAAATCCCATTATGGCCCCCCTGGGCAACGAATGCTGCGGGTAAAAGACAAAGCCTTCGCGCATTGCCCGCATTAGCACGAGGTAGTTAATATAAGTATATTTGTCGTTTTAAAATATGTTAGCGCGCTCAATCGCCGCAGCCTGCATCAAACGACAGCAAAGATTCAATAAAGGAGCCACTCGTGCACATACAGGAGATTCGCGTCACCCCCATTGCCATTTCCGATCCCCCCCTTCTCAATGCAGCAGGTCTGCACGCTCCCTATGCGCTGCGCACGATCATTGAGCTCATTGATGACCACGGCATAACGGGACTCAGCGAAATCCCCGGCAGCCAAGCGATTACGGAGACCCTACAATCGGCGGCAGACATCCTCGTCGGACAGGACCCCTTTGATCTACAGCGCATATTCGAGCGTTTAACGGAGCGCTTTGACCAGCGCGAGGGAGACCAGCGCGGCCAAGCGCCCTGGGACCAGCGCACACTAGTCCACATCTTTAGCGCTATTGAAGTAGCGTGCTTGGACCTGATTGGCAAGACCGTTGACCGTCCCGTGGTTGATCTGCTCGGTGGGCGCTGCCGCGATCGCGTGCCCTTCTCCGCCTACCTCTTTATCAAGCGCGAAGGAGCCGGTGGGCCGCTCGAATTTGCCACCGATCCACAGGCCCAGAACTGGGCCGCTGCCCGCCAGGCCGAGGCTCTCTCACCCGAGGGCGTGGTCGCACAGGCACAGGCGATGTGCGCCGAATTTGGCTTTCAGTCGATTAAGTTAAAGGGAGGCGCCCTATCTCCCGAAGCGGAAGTAGACTGCATACTCGCCCTGCGCGAGGCCTTTGGCGGCGACACTCCCCTGCGCCTTGATCCCAATGCCATATGGAGCGTGGATACGGCCATCAAATGGGGCAAGAAGATGGAGGGCGTGCTGGAATACTACGAGGACCCTACGCGCGGCCAAGAGAATATGGCCAAGGTCCGCAGCGCGCTGAACATACCACTGGCGACGAATATGTGCACCACGTCCTTTGGCGATTTGCCGGGCAGCATAGCATGCGGTTCGGAAGACATTATTTTGGCAGACCACCACTACTGGGGTGGCCTGCGCGCATCGGTGGAGTTGGGGAGAATTTGCCAAACGTTTAACCGCGGCCTTTCCATGCACTCAAACAGCCACGTCGGCATTTCGCTGGCGGCAATGACCCATCTAGCAGCGGCCGTACCCAACCTGACCTACGCCGTAGACACGCACTACCCGTGGCAATCCGAAGAGGTCATTCAAGGGGGGCGCTTGCACTTTGAAGACGGCTCGTTGGCCGTGCCCGAGGGGGCGGGGTTAGGCGTCGAATTGGATCGCGAAGCGCTTGAACAGCTGCACCAAAACTATCTGGAGTGCGGATTAACCCATCGAGACGACGAGATCGAAATGCAGAAAATCGAACCGGGATGGCGCTTCTTAGCTACGCGCTGGTAGCAACCAAACCGCGCTCTATGAGCCAGGATTGCACCTCGTCAGAGCCGACGTCGGCCAGCATGACGCCGTCAATTTCCACGCAGGGCGAAGAAGATTGGCCGCTCTTGGACACCATTTGCTCGTAGGCTAACGGGTCCCGTGTAATATCCATGGCCTCGTACGAGAGGCCGTATTTCTCCAAGACGGCGACGACGCCTGGCGACCAGGGACAATACGGATTGAGATATGCTGTTATCTTCATGAGGACCTTTCTTCAGTGACGGCATAAACCCCACCGAAAATATACCCCGAATTCTGCCGATGTCAATCAGGCAATCATTTTTAAGTTATTTATTTTCATAAGTATAGGATTTTTTTATTACGGGCCTATTTTTGCGCAGATTCGAGCCCAACCGACTCCAATCAGCACCTCAACTTACTTGACTAACGCCCTTCCTCTCGGTAATTTGCTTACGAAGCAATCGAGGACAAACTCACCTTTTTAGGCAAAGCGCCGATAAAGAAGAGTAGTCCTATTCACGGTTGAAGAGGCAGTCGCCATGGCCCGGAACGACGAAGACAACGCACACGAAGAAGAAGAAGGTAATGAGATACCTCTTCCGCAGAAGGTCGCCATCGTTATGGTTGCCTTGGGCGAAGAAGTGTCGGGCGAAGTCTTGAAACATCTGCACGATTACGAAATCGAAGAAATCACCCAAGCCATTGCTGGCTTAAAAAGCATTTCCGTCGAATTGATGGACCGCGTTCTCGAGGAGTTTGAGCAGCACTTACTCGCAGGCGAATGGGTAAGCCAAGGCGGCGTCGACTTTGCGCGTTCGGCCCTTGAACGGGCCGTTGGCCCGCGCCGAGCACAGGAAATCTTGGAACGCGTCACCACCAAAGTTTCCTCCGGTTTCTACATGCTCAAGAACGTCGCGCCGGACCAGATCGCCCCCTTTATCAGCCACGAACACCCGCAGACCATTGCCCTCATACTCTCACAGCTTGAGGCGGCACAGGCCTCTGGTATTCTGGCTCAACTTCCCGAGCGCCTGCAGGCCGATGTGGCCTATCGCATTGCTACAATGGAAAATATTACGCCCAACGTCATCAAGCAGATTGAAGAAAGTTTGGAATCTTCCCTGCGCGATATCCTCGGTGGCAACCAAGACGTGGGGGGGCCCAAAGTCGTGGCCGACATTCTCAACTTGACCGGTTCTTCGGTCGAGAAAAACGTGCTCGACCAGATGGACGCACAGGATCCCGAAGTGGCCGAGTCGGTTCGCAATCTGATGTTTGTCTTCGGCGATATCGCCAAGCTCACCGACCGCGAGATTCAGACGCTGATGCGCGAAGTCGACCAAAAGGACCTCGTCGTCGCGCTGAAGTCTGCCAGCGACGAACTCAAGGATAAGGTGCTCAACAATATGTCCGAACGCGTGCGCACCTTCATAACCGAGGAAATGGAGTTTCTCGGCCCCATGCGACTGAGCGAGGTCGAAGAGGTTCAGCTGCGCATCGTCCAGCAGGTCCGCCAGCTTGAAGAGCAGGGCCAGATCACCATCGTGCGCGGTGATGCCGACGATCAGTTCGTGTAGATTGACCCATCTAACGAGAAAATGCCTCGGTCAAGAGCCTTGCGCAGACCGAGAGGCGTTTCGCTCAAAGCAGCGCATGATTTCTTTTAACTTGAAAAAAACACCCCTTTAGATTATTTTATTGCGCCTAATTTATGCATTTCTGAGCAAATGGCTGCTAAGTGATATGAAAGAAGAGCTCTCCGACAGCACGATGGAAGCCCTGTATGGGACCGTCCAAAAGGCACCGTCGTCGCCCGCACCAAAGAGCCCGTCAACGCGACGGCACCACCGCAAAGCCAAGCCCTTTGCCAATCAGTCGCCACTGAAACCCTATCTTCTCGTCGGCGCGGTTTCTCTCGTCATCGTGCTGGCCATCTTTGTTATTTCTAAATAAATCGCGCTTACACTAGCTAAAAAACGGGTTATTCAGCCGCTCCTCGCCCACCGTTGTGGCAGGTCCATGCCCGGGTAAAAGGACGGTTTGCCCATCTAGGCTCAGCAGGTGTTGGGCGACGGCCCGGCGCTGCTTGTCGTAGTTTTCTCTGCTGCGCGTTCCCCCTAGCGAACCGGCAAAGAGCGCGTCGCCGACCAGGGCGAGACCGTGCCCGACAAGCGAAAGGCCGCCCGGCGTGTGCCCACCGGTTGCACAGACGGCAAACGACAGCGAACCCACCGCTACCCGGTCTCCCTCCGCGATCGTCGCATCAACCCGCTCGGACAGCGCGCCCAGCATGGAGCGATCTTCGGCGCTGATATACACGCTGGCCTTGGTCGCATCCTGCACTTCGGCTAATGCCCCGATGTGGTCGTGGTGACCGTGGGTCAGGATAATTTGCTCAATTTGTAGGGACGCGCGCGCGGCGGTGGCCATTATCTGCACCCCGTCAAAACCTGGGTCGACGCAGAGGGCCCGTCCCGTGCGACGACAGCTGATGATATAGCCGTTCATTAAAAATGAAGTGCCCAACACCATCATTTCTACACCGATTTCGCCATGCGATGCGCCGGCGGGTTGCTTGGGAAAGAAACCGCGCTGGGCGCTCGTCAGCAACTTCGGTCCGTCGAGAGCGAGCGCTTCGGCGATCTTGGCAATCCCCGAGGCGTCCGGAGTCCATTCACAGCGCTCTAGGCGTTGCCAGTCCGCTTCATCGACTCCCGTGGCCCGGCATAAGCCCTCCACCTCCATCTGCTGTCCCCGCCGCGCCTTGGCTACGATATCGCCCAATTCATCCTCTAGCGAGTCATACATTTTTTTCTCCTGATTATTCTGGGCGCACGCCTTTGATAAACGATGAAAAGCTCTCCTCCCACTGCTGAACAGTGCCCTCTGGCCCGGTCAGCTTAAAAAAGAAAGGGCCCTTAGCCGACTCTACGATGGCTCCCAACATCCGATAGTTTTCCTGCGGTTCTCCGCTTCCTCCAGCCATTGGCCCTACCGAGTAAATGCCCGACAGATCGACTAAGCTGATCTTCATTCCAGCTACCTCTTCGTTCCAAAGCCGGGCCTTAGACCGCGAATCGCCGCCATCGGCCTGCTGAAACTGGCCAATCCAGCGATCGATATTGGCCTGCACGCTCCCCCCCTGGCCAGGACCAAAATGGAAGACGGCCAGCGTGGCCGATCCGCTACTAGCAGGCAGCTCGTACTCGGCTACCCGCATGGAGCTGGATGGCGTTGCAACGCGCCATCCAGCAGGCAGAGGAACGGTAATGCCGCCCAAACTCGCCCGATCGCCCTCGACCATCGGCGCAGCCGGCGGCCGTCTCGACGGCCCCCCAACCGCCGTCAGCTCTTTTGCCCGCAGCGCCTCTTCCACTCCCTCCTCGCTGAAATTCTGAGCACACGATGTCAGCACGGCAATACCCCACGAGGCAGCAATGACCTTCACAGCGAGCATGTTCATGCTTCTCTCCCTTCCAAACCACCTCCCGGCACCCATAGCACATCGGCTTTGCCGCCGTCGTTAGCCCGGCGCGCGAGCACGAAGAGTAGGTCGGAGAGACGGTTTAAGTAAATGGCGACTTGCTCATTTAAATCCGCCCCCTGGGCCAGGGTCCACACCCGCCGCTCGGCCCGGCGACACACCGTGCGCGCCAGATGCAGTTGGGCCGATAGCGGACTCCCTCCGGGCAAGACAAAGCTGTGCAAGTTTTCGAGCGCGGCATTGTAGCGATCGATGGATTTCTCTATGAAGCCAACCTGCTCCGGGGTGATGGCCAATCGTCCTTCCGCGCTGCTGCCTTTGCCCAGCGGCCAGCACAGATCGGCGCCCAAATCGAATAGGTCATTTTGTATCTTGCCGATTAAATCGGATAGATCAGCATCTGCTTCGGCATGGCACCGCGCGATCCCGAGCAGTGCGTTGAGCTCGTCGACCTCCCCATAGGCTTCGACGCGCGGATCAAACTTTTCCACCTGCGAATTATCGCCGAGCCGCGTTTTTCCCCCATCCCCCGTCTTGGTGTAAATCCTCGTCAAAGATACCATGAACTTCCTCTTGGATATGGCGTTAATGACCTGCGCGCTGTCGGTAGAGGCGCGATTCGACCACCGCCGCCATAAGCGCGGGATCACCGGTCAGATCAGCAAATTGGGCCAGTTGGAGGCAGGATTCCAACGGGTGCTCTACAGTGCCCTTATAATCGAGATAGAGGATATCTATATTCGCCTGCTGAGCAAGCCACTCCTCGACCTGCTCTAGATGCCGGCGCATCGCTCCAGCCAGCGACGCGCCATCGTCGCCAATGCCCTTGCCCATCCTGGCCAGCATGCACTCCTGCGACCGTCCAATCTCGTCCACGTCGCGGCGCATAAACACAATTCGGTAGCGTAGATTGGCCGGCAAATAGCGCAGCAACGGCGATACGACTTTAACGGCTTTGCCGATGGCTTGGGGAACCCAGCTGTTGTCGGAGTGAATACCCCTTGCCAACTCGTGCTCAAAGTAGCCGACTGGATTATCGTCATCGGCAGCGCGCACGCCGTCGACAAACAGCTCCATTCCCCCCGCTCTCAGCAGGGCCATCGCCATGGAGGTTCCCGATCTGGGCAGGCCCGAAACAATGAAGACCGATCGATCTCGATCCATCGCGCTCTATACTCCCAAATCGCGGCGCCGACTGAGCAGATAGAGAAAAAATGGACAGCCCAGCAGGGACGTAATTATGCCAATGGGCAATTCGGCCGGGGCGATGACAATACGCGCTAGCAAATCGGCATTGACCAACAGCAGCGCACCGCCCAGCATCGAAGCGGGCAACAGCAGCCGATGGTCGGGCCCCACCCATAACCGCATAACGTGAGGCACTACGAGTCCGACAAAACCAATGATGCCGCTCACGGCCACGGCCGAAGCAGCCACCAGCGAAGCGCCGACTAGCAGCAGGCGCTTGCTGCGCTCGACGTCGACTCCCATGTACAGGGCGTTCTCCTCCCCCTGTATCAGCATATTCAAATCCCGTGCCATCCACTGTAAAAACAGCGCGCCAACGACAATCTGCGGCCAAGCGATGTGGACGTGCTCCCAGCGCCGCGAGGCCAGGCTTCCCATCAGCCAAAACAACATGCGCTGCGTATCAAAAAGGTCATCGCGCCCAGCAACCATAATGTATGAGGTCAGCGCCGAAGCTAGGGCTCCCAGGGCAACGCCCGTCAGCAAAACCATCATCACCGGTAGTCGCCCAGTGCGCTGCGATACCAGGTAGACCAGTGCGGTTACTAGCAGCGCGCCGAAAAAGGCCATCAAGCCAACGCCGCTCAGTCCGTACAACCAAAAGTCCAACCCCAAGCCGATAGCCATCGTCGCCCCAAGTCCGGCGCCAGAGGAAACGCCTACGATATAGGGGTCGGCCATGGGGTTCTGAAAAAAGCCCTGCATGACGGCCCCGCTCTGAGCCAGAGCCGCCCCGACTAACAGGGCCAACACCACGCGTGGCATGCGTATATCAAATAGAATGGCAACGGGAGTCTCTTCGGCGCGCACGCCGCCGACTAAAATGCCAATAGCCTCATCGAGGGGAATATCCACCGGCCCGGTGCACAGTGAAACCAGCGAGCTCAGGGCGAGCGCGACAGCGAGCAGGCCAATAACCATTCCCTTTTTTGCCGATCTCATTTTTTTTCACCGCGCTCGGGATGCATGCAATCGGCGATGTACTCCAGCGCATCGACCAAGCGCGGTCCCGGCCGCAGCAACAAATCTCCGTCGACAAAGTAGACGCGGTTTTGCCGGACGGCGGGAACCAGCTTCCAGCCATCGGTCTGCTGCAGCCGCATCACCTCGGCTTCGAGGTTCTGGCGGCCGCCGGGCACGTGCGTGGTAAACAGGATGTCGGGAGCCCACATGACAATCGTTTCGAGGCTGACCTGAGGCCAGGCCCCTTCGGCCCGGCGTCCCATATTCTCTCCTCCGGCTGCACTAAATACATCGTCGATCATCGTCTGGGCCCCAGCCGTGTAAATGGGGTCTCCCCAGAAACCCCACAGCGCCTTCGGGCGCGACGATGCTTCTCCGACCTGACTGCGCACCGCTCCAATGCGCACGTCAAGCGAGTCGGCCAGCCGTTCCGCCCGCTCGTCCACTCCGAGTAACTTGCCCAAGCGACGCAGCGCAGTGCCGACCTGATCAAGGGACTGGATATCGAGCGAGAAAACGGGTATACCCAACTGGCGCAGCGAGCGCAGGCTCTCCATATCGTTGCCGCGTATCGCGAGCACGAGGTCTGGCCGCGCCATCGCCATTTTTTCTAGATTGACCGTATTGAAGCCGGCTACCCGAGCAACGCTCGTGGCTGCAGGCGGGTAGTTACAGTACTCCGTTACCCCAACCAGATAATGGCCAACGCCCAGTGCGTAGAGCAATTCCGTATTGCTCGGGGCTAGCGATACCAAGCGCTGGGGTATGGCTTCGAGATCAAACACCTCGCCTAGGTCGTCGCGCACCTCAACCGCAAGGGCCGTACGTGCCTCCCCCTGCATAACGAGAGCAAACAGCACCGCATATACCCACTTCATGGCCAACTCCTATCTCACCCGGCGCAGCGAACGGGCTTTAGCCGACACCGGAACGACCCAAAGCGAACCCTCACTGCTGTATTCTACGCGTATATCCATACCGTAGACTCGACTCAGTAACTCGCCCTTTATTACCTCCTCAGGCGCCCCCATCGCACAGATGGCCCCGTCGCACATGACAACTATGCGCCGGCAGTACTCAGCGGCCAAGTTCAGATCGTGCATAGAGCACAGTAGCGTCAGCCCTTCTTCCTTGTTTAGCCGGTAGAGCAAGTCGAAGACTTCGACCTGATGGTTGATATCCAAATGATTGCTCGGCTCGTCCAGCAGCAGGACGCGAGGCGTCTGTGCCAGAGCCCGCGCAATGACGACCCGCTGGCGTTCTCCTCCCGATAGTTCGAGCACTGAGCGATCGGCGAAGGCATACACATCGGCCAATTTGAGGGCCGAATCGACGATGCGCCAATCCGCCGCGCTCAACCCGCGCATGGGGCGCAAATGAGGATGGCGCCCCATGGCGACCAGTTCGCGCACAGTAAAGGAAAAGACGACGTGGGCATCTTGCGGCACCACGCCCAGAAATTGCGCAATGTCGCGGCGGCGCAACTCCGCGGCCGGTCGCCCGCGATAGAGGAGATCGCCCTCGCGCAGGGCAAGCGCCCCGGCCAAGCAGCGAATCAGCGTGCTTTTACCGCTTCCGTTGGGACCGATCAGCCCGACGAAATCGCCGCTGCTAAGCTGAAGGTCGACCCCGCTAAAAACGGCATCTCCCCCAGGGTAACCCGCACTGGCACGGCGCAGTTCGATTAGATGAGCCATAAAAAAACCGACCTCTTGCGAGATCGGTGGTAAGGTCCCCCCGAAGGACATCTCAAGCCTCTCCCGCGAAGGCCTGATAGACAAATGGGAGGCAGGCAGGTCTCCTGGCTTGCAATCGCGCGCTGCATCTCCCATTCAAGCCGGGTCAACTAGATACATCGGATTGCTCACAGTGGCGGGGCCGCGGCGGTTTTTCACCGCCTTCCCTATTCTCCGGCAGTGCCGGCACCTGCTCCCCTAACACGCTTTCCGTCAATATAGGCGGCGCGCAAGCACCGGTCAATTACGCCCCTTTAAGCGACGCAAATAAATGCCATACCCCAGAATGAGAAGTACAATGCAAATCACCCCCCCAAGGCCCCCAAAGCCCTCCATACTCTCTTTCTGCTTTTTCGCTGATAGCTGTCCGCGAAAGCGTTGGTAGCGATCGCTCGGCGCGATTTGATCGGCCAGCTTTAAGGCGTTAGCCGCCTCGGTCAAGCGCTCGTCGCGAACCAAAATATTTATGTAGTTGAAGTGCGCCTCGACAAAGTCGGACTGTATCCTGCGGGCGATATCGAACTGTTTTTCCGCGCTTTCGTACTTTCCCTGCATCTGATAGCAGGTGCCCAGCCCGTTGCGCGCCATCGACTCGTAGCGGGGCGCGTCCCCACCCAGGGCAGCGGCCGCACGGGCCGCTTTGATAAATAAGTTTTGCGCCCGGGTGTATTCGCCGCGGTCGTGGTAGATCAACGCCGAGTTGTATAGGGGCGCAAAGAGCTCCGGCTTGAGACGTAGGGCGTCGGCATAATAGCTCAGCGCGCGTTTTTCATCTCGCTCTAGCCCCTCCCCGGTCTGATAGTTAAAGCCCATTTCAAACAGTTCTTCGGCCGTATTTTGCGCCGAGGCCGATGCCCCCCAACAGAGAAGGACAGCGCACAGCAAAAGAAGTGTTCGCTCAGCAAGCATAGGTGAAATGCCCTGTTTAGGACGCGTTTCACAGCGCCGTGAAATCGCCGCCATTGCGGCAAAAGGGCCTCTATCGCGTCGGCGAGCCCCCTCGACCGCGAAGTGGGGTTCTAATTAACTCCGTGCCCTAGGCGCAGGGCGATAAACCAACCGAAGGCCAGGCACAGGGCAAAGGCGCTGCCGGCATACCACCACAGCGAAGGCGCGGAGTCATTTTCGCGCCGGGCCGGTCCTCGCGCAGTGGGGCGCACCGGAGGCAGTTGGGCCACGGCGCGCGTCAGTGCCACCTGGGGCTGGTGAATAAATTCGGCTACTTGCTCGTGCAAGCGGTGCATGACATAGGGATCATCGACCTCGTCGTAGTCGGCCAGATGGGACAGCGGCACCCATTGTACGGGGCGCAGTTCGGGCGCGATGGGAAATTCGATTTGGACCTTTACCCGCGCATTAGAATAGCCGAGGAGGCGCACGTAATAGCGCACGCCTTCCGGCTCGTAGTCGATAAGGCAACAGCGATACCCCCTATTGCCCAGATAGAGCAGTCCATCTTCCACCTCGCGCAGTAAAGGTATGCTGTGCCGCCGCCGCGCCTCGATCAGTAGGGTGCGCAGTTGCCGTATATTCGCATCGCCGCTGTAAACATTCACCGCACTACTCGTCGTCTTTTTTGCTCGACCCAGTTATCAACTTCCACGGGCGTTGGCTGATCTCGCGCACCGACTCAGATGCCGAGTGCAGATTGTCCAGCGTCGAATCAATTTGGCCCTGTTTTTGCACGACCATCGAATCGACTCGCCCGAGGACCCCATTTAACATTTCGACAGACGAGCGCAATGCCTTTAGGGAATTGCGCACATCCTCGCGACTGCTGCTAACCAGCGTGTCTGTTTGCCGAACCACCCCACTTATTTGCTGTAAATTGGCCTGCAGTTGCTCGAGCACAGCTTCGGAGCCCGGACCGGTGCGCTCGACCAGCAGGCGACTGGCCACCATCATGCTATCGGCGCTGCCCGAAACGCGCTCAATGCTGCCGGCCACCCGGTGCATACTGTCGCCCAAGCGCCCCAGGCGATAGCCCAGATCGGCGCGGCGCAGACTCTCGCCGGCACCGCCCAATTTGTTGGCCATTTCCGTAATGCTGCTCACCAATTCCTTCATGCCGACGTCGTCGCGTCCGCGCAGCGCACTGCCGGGTGCCAAAGCCTGTTTCCCAGCCTGGCTCACGTCTAAAAAGATAAATGTGTCGCCCACCAGACCGCTGCTGCGTATTTCGGCGACGGTGCCTTCGGGCACGGGATATTTTTCTTCAATGGCCAGTTCGACGAGAAAATGGGCCTCGCCCTGACCGGGATCCGGGCGGAACTCCACCGATTGCACCGCGCCGATGGGAAAGCCGCGCAGCTTAACCTGCGTGGCCTCGCTGACGTTATTGATGGCGTTGAATTGGGCGACGAGCACATAGCTGGGCCGTTCCTCGTGCTGTAGCAAGAGCAGCCAGACAAAAAATACCAGCGCTCCCAATACGAACAGCCCAACCAGCGCATGGCCGCTTCGCCTATCGTGCAGCAATTTACGCTCCTGCATACGCTCTCCTCAACGGGGGGACAACGCCCCCCCCAACTCGGCTCGCACCCAGGCGTGGTCGCTCAGACGCACGCTGTCCCCATCGCCCAAATCGATTAGTTTGCCCTCTTCAACCAACCAGAACCGCCCGCCTGCTCCCAACAGTGGCAGCAGGCGCGACGTGGTGATTAAGCGGGTTTGCACGCCGCGGTCCTGCGGGCGGCAAATGGCATCCACTAAGCTCCGCACCGTCGCATCATCGAGCCCACCAAACGGATCGTCCACCATAGATATGGTGGGATCGCCTATGCGGGCACGGGCCAGTGCCACGCGAATCTTCTCTTCTCGATTGAGCGCAACCGGGCGCAACCCGGGTCGTAGCAAATGGGCAATGCCCAACTCATCGGCTTCGATGCGACAGCGCGCGTCCACATCGCCATCGCGTCCACCTGCCGTGGCATGGTAAACTAGGGGGAGCGTGATATTGCGCTCGACGTCCATATTGTCGATCAGCCCCCCGTTCCACATCACCATGCCGATGCGGCGACGCAGCTGGTAGAGGGCCCCTTCATTCATATCGAAAACGGATTGGCCACCTACCAACACATCGCCCCACAGACGCACACCATCGCCCTCCTGCACGCCGGGCAACCCCAGTATTAGACGCGGTATGAAGGATTTGCCGCTGCCCGGTGCTCCCCCAATGACGAGGGTCTGTCCAGCGGGTATGACAATGCTAATTCCGTCGAGAAAGCGACGCCCGCCGACCTCTACGACGACATCGACAAACTCTATGTCGGCCTCGGAAAGCACCGCGTTTAGATCCAGTAGAACAGAGCGGAAATCAACGCACTCGATACAAAGACGAAAAACATCGACTGGATCACCCCCGAACGCGCCACCATCGGCACTTCAAAAGCGGCGCGGCGGGCGCGCAGCCCGTGAAAGCAGGAAAACAGCGCGATGCCACCGCCGAAGAGCACGCCCTTAGTGAGGCTCAAATATAAATCCAACGCCGAAAGCGAGGCGAAGATATAGTCGACATACAGGGAGAAGGGCATGGTGAGACGCGTGCTGGCCACCAGAAAACCTCCGATGAGAGCAATCGCATCGAAGTAGACAATCATGCAAAACAGCGATATGACCGATCCCAAAACGCGCGGCACGACCAAATAGTGCAATATGCTGATGCCCATGCCCTCGAGTGCTTCCACTTCACCGGTGATGCGGTTGGTCGCCATTTGCGCGGCCATCGCCGTGCCCGAGCGCGTAATCACGACCATAGCTGTAATGAGGGGGCCGAGCTCGCGCACGATGCT
>JAYOYH010000070.1:0-2531 GCA_038153405.1 Gemmatimonadota bacterium
ACTGAGGCCAGCGTGCCGGCCTTTCTCGTCGACCGCACGCTAGCGCGCATCCGCGACTTTTCTCAGCGCGACAGACCGTTTTACATGGCGCTCAACTTCTGGGGACCGCACAGCCCCTACCACGCCACGCGCGAATTTGTCGATCAGTATCGCCATGTCGAGATTCCGCCTTGGCCAAACTACGCATGGGACGCATACGGCACGCCGGGGCCGCATCACTACAAAGTTCACTGGGATCAGGAAAAGCTAAACTGGGAAGATTGGGCGATGGCCGTGCGCTACTACTACGCGCGCAGCGCGATGATCGACAGCCAAATCGGCGTGCTCTATTCGGCGTTAGAAGCATCGGGGCAACTGGAGAACACGGTGATCGTCTTCACAGCCGACCACGGGGAAACGCTGGGCAGCCACGGCGGCCTGCTCGACAAGGGCTGGCATCACTTTGAGGAGACACACCGAATACCGATGATCGTCCGCCTCCCCGACGGCACGGGCGCCGGCAGACGGCGAGACGAGTTGGTATCACTGGCCGATATCTACTCTACCGTGCTCGACGTAGCCGGCGATCACGGCGAAGACCACCCGTCGCACGGGCGCTCGCTCCTACCGCTGGTCCGCGACGAATCCGTACCGTGGCGCGACGCCGTAGTAACTGAGTTCCTCGGCTTAGGCCACATCGGAACCTGCATGAAGACGCTGCGCTGTGGCGCGCTAAAGTACGGTTACAACCTGACCTATCAGGACGAACTTTACGATCTGGAAAGCGATCCGCACGAGATGCGCAACGTGGCCGCTGACCCAGCCTACGCTGGCCGACTACGAGAACTGCGCGATCGGCTCGACGACTGGATGGTGGAAACGTCCGACCCCGCACTGCGCATGTATCGCTGGCACCGCCGCCAGCTAAACGCATAGCGGCCAGCGATGCTCTCAGACCTGCGCGGGGCTATACCTGGACCAACTGCTTGCCGAAGTTGGCCCCGCCGAGCAGTTTGATAAATGCGGCGGGAGTATGTTCGAAACCAACCACTATGTCTTCGCGATACGTTAGCTTACCCTGTCCTATCCACGCAGCAAGGCGCTCTAGTGCTTCGGCGCTGCGATCGGCAAAATCAGCAACCCAAAAACCCTCCATTCTAGCCCGCCTGCTGAGCAATATACTTCCTATATCGCCCGATAGAGTCGGTGTGGCATGGGCGTTATACTGGGAGATCTGCCCGCAAATAACCACGCGCCCACGCAGGGCCAGTTCCTCAACGGCCGCAGTCGCCAACGCACCGCCCACGTTGTCCCAGTACACATTAATTCCATCCGGGCACTCACTTTTAAGACGATTGGAAACGCACTCTGTCTTGTAGTTGATTCCCGCATCAAAGCCCAACTCATCGACTATATAGCGAACCTTTTCATCGGAACCTGCCAAGCCCACAACCCGACAACCGCTCAATTTGGCCAGCTGACCTACCACCGCTCCAACCGCCCCAGCAGCAGCAGAGACGACCACCGTATCACCCGCACGCGGCCGCCCCACGTCGAAGAGGCCGAAGTATGCCGTCATGCCAGGCATGCCGAGGATGCCAAGCGAAGTCGAAATCGGCGCAATGTCCGGATTCACCTTGCGAAGATCTCGGGCCTGAATAACGCCGTATTCCTGCCAACCAATCGGTCCCATACCCACATCACCCGGCGCAAAGCTAGAGTCTCTCGATTCAATTACCTCACCTACGACATCTCCAACCATCAGCGTGCCAACGAGCGAGGCGTCTCCCTTTAACCGAAGGCGCATGTAGGGATCCAAGGAGAGGTATTTGCTGGCAACCAACACATCGCCCTGACCGAGTTCGGGGACCATCATTTGATGTAGTTTAAAGTCGGAAGGGGCAGGCATACCGTCCGGATTGTTCGATAGAAACCAAGCTCTGTTTGTCTGTGCCGACATTAAATGTGCCTCTCGTTAACGGAGTCGTTGGTAGCAAAAAAACTTTTATACGCTGGTCAAGCGCGCCCATGTATTAACATGTCGATAGCGCTTATGGGAGCAAGGTATGCCCACCTACCTGAAAGAGGCTATTCGCCAGCTAGGGGCGTTATAGCCAAATACATCTTGACACCGAATATCTCGTTGGGGAGAATCGCATGCTACACATGCCGTCACGGTGAGTTTGTGCGGTGATCAACGAAAAAAACAGCCTGGGATGCTCTTTGATCCGCACCGAGATCCGATCGAGAAAGACAACCTAGCGCCAAGGCAATACCATACGCATTGTCTTGGCACAACATCACTAGATGCCGTGCCCCACCTGTCCGTTGGATCTCTTCGCGTTTTGTAGGTAGGGAAATCAGACCTTGAGGACAGCGGCCAGCGTGCCAACAGCCGCCACTACAACGCCGGCGACGGCGATCAGCGTAGTGTTCAAGCGGGCAAAGCGCGCGTCCATTGTAGCACCCAAATCGCCGATATCCTGCTTCAGTTCATCGCGCACGTCCTGAATGTCCTGCTTCAGCTCATCGCGCACGTCCTGAATGTCCTG
>JAYOYH010000070.1:2631-19214 GCA_038153405.1 Gemmatimonadota bacterium
CGCGCACGTCCTGAATGTCCTGCTTCAGCTCGCCGCGCACGTCGTGCAGCTCGCTGCGCACGTCCTGAATATCTTTCTTCAGCTCGCCGCGCATGTCGTGCAGCTCGCTGCGCACGTCCTGAATATCTTTCTTCAGCTCGCTGCGCAGCTCGCGTATGTCCTGGTGCAAATCCTGGATATTCTCGCGTAGCAGAGTCACAACGAGCGGAAATTCTTCTGGAGTCGAAGGGCGCGATTCACTCATAATGGGTATCCTCGCATGGGAATATAAGGGAAGTCTGCGGTGCTACAAAATCCCCATAGCAAGGACAGTGCCAGTGCGAGCACAGGCCCCATGAGTGCGATTAGCTAGCATGGACTATGTTAAAAATGAGACGGCGCTGACGCGTGCGCGATACAACAACCTACGTGCACCACACTACCCCAGTCCCCATTCCTTCATCTTGCGCCACAGCGTCGTGCGGTGCATACCGAGCCTGTCTGCCGCATCTGAGCGATTCCAGTGGCACTGCTCGAGCACTTCGACTACCCGCTCGCGCTCGGGTCGCAGCGGCGTGGCGGAAGGCACTGAGACCACCATCCGCTCGCGATGCAAATGCGCTGGAAGACACTCGGGCATTAGCAACTGACCACGGCACTTGATAAAGGCATGCTCGATGGCATTTTCCAGTTCGCGCACATTGCCGGGCCACTCATGATCGAGCAGCACGGCTAGCGCGGCCTGGTCAATGGCCTCAATTTGCCGCCCCGTGCGCGCGTTGTATATATCTATGAAATGCTGTACCAGCAGCGGAATGTCTTCCTTGCGCTGGCGCAGTGGCGGTAGCTCGATCGGCATGACGTGCAGCCGATAAAATAGATCTTCGCGAAAGCGGCCCTCGGCAATGAGCGCGCGCAGGTCGCGATTGGTCGCGGCAATTACCCGCACGTCAATGGCAATGGTATCGCTGCTACCGACGCGCTCGATTTCGCGCTCCTGCAGCACGCGCAGCAGTTTGAGCTGCACGCCCAAACTGATATCGCCGATTTCGTCGAGAAATATCGTGCCGCCATGCGCTCGTTCAAAGCGCCCAATCTTATCGCGCACCGCACCCGTGAAGGCACCGCGCACGTGGCCAAACAATTCGCTCTCCAGCAAATTTTCAGAAAGAGCGGAGCAGTTGACCTTTACAAACGCACTCTCCTTCCGATGGCTACTCTCGTGCACGGCAGCAGCGACCAGCTCTTTGCCCGTGCCGCTCTCGCCCAAGATCAGCACGGTCGCGTCGCTGTCAGACAGGTCGTCTACCAGCTGATACACCTCGCGCATGCGGTGGTCTTTGCCGACCATCTCGTGGAAATGCCCACGCGCCTCTAGCTGCTGGCGCAGCGTTTCCAATTCAGTATTATCTCGCAGGATCGCCACCACGCCCCGCTCTTGTTCATACTCGTCGCGCAAAAGGCGCGTCGACACGGTTAGATGGCGCCGACGGCCCTGCCGATCTACGACGACGACCTCCAAACCGTTAGTATCGCGGCGCTGAGCAAATAGCGCAGACAGCCCTTCTTCGCCGCCGTGTCCTAGCACTTCGGCGCACGACTCGCCAACGGCTTCCTGACGAGTATAGCCGATAATGTGCCGAGCCGCTTCGTTCAGGTTGCTCACGCGCAGATCGAGGTCAACGGCAATAATGCCGTCGGCTACCGAATTGAAAATGGCCTCTAGGTTTTGCCGCTGCATCATGCACGACTGCAGCTGGTCAACACTGCCTCTAATACGCTCTACGCTCATTGCGCTCTCCGCTGTTGCCGTTTCTCCACCATAAAGTAAAGCACGGGCACGGCCATGCGCGACAGCAGCAGAGAGGCGACCTCTCCAGCCATCAGCGAAATGGCCAGGCCCTGAAAGATCGGGTCAAAGAGAATGACCGAAGCACCAACGATCACCGCCGCAGCCGTTAACAGCATCGGGCGAAAGCGCACCGCACCGGCATCGACCACGGCCTCTTCGAGCGGCATGCCCTCGCTCAGGCGCAGCTCGATAAAGTCGACGAGAATAATCGAATTGCGCACCACGATACCAGCGCCGGCGATAAATCCGATCATCGACGTGGCGGTAAAAAAGGCATCGAGCCCACCGTGCGCCGGCATAATGCCCACCAGCGAAAAGGGAATGGCCGACATGATGACTAGCGGCACAATAAAGGATTGGAACCACGCCACCACGAGAATGTAAATGAGAATCAACACCGCTCCAAAGGCGATGCCCAAGTCGCGGAACACCTCGTAGGTAATGTGCCACTCGCCGTCCCACTTCATCGCCAACTTGTCCGTATAAAAAGGCTGCTGGCCGGTGAACTGTTCCAGCGCATATCCCTCAGGCAACTCCAGCGCGTCGACCTTTTCCCCCAATTCCATTATGGCGTATACCGGACTTTCAAACTCACCGCCCACATCGGCCGTTACATAGACGACGGGCATCAGATTTTTGTGAAAAATGCTGCGCTCATTCTCTTCCTTTTCCATGCGCACTAGCTGGCCGAGCGACACCATATCGCCGCTCGACGTCGGCATTTTTATATCCATCAGTTCGTCTACGTGCGAACGGTCGACCAGCGGCAGGCGCAGCTGTATGTCGAGATCCTCTACCTCCGTTGGCTGATGGACTAATCCCACCTCATAACCTGCTACTGCCATAGCCAACGTTTGGGCGATAGACTGCGAAGAAATGCCGCTGAGCGCGGCCTTCTCGCGATCGACGACAAAGCGGTACTTGTCCTGTTTTTCTTCTGCATACCAGTCTACGTCGACCACGCCCTCGGTCTCTTCAAAGATCGCCCGCACCTGCTGGGCGAGGGCCAACTGGCGCTCGTAGTCGGGTCCGTAGATTTCGGCAACTAGCGTCTGGAGCACGGGCGGTCCCGGTGGCACTTCAGCCACCTCGATACGGGCCCCATAGCGCTCGGCGATCGCCGTCAGATGCGGGCGAACGCGCTTGGCTACGTCGTGGCTCTGCTCGCTGCGCTCGTGCTTGGGCAGCAAATTGACCTGTATATCGGCGACGTTGGCTCCGCGGCGCATAAAATAGTGGCGCACTAGCCCGTTGAAGTTAAATGGACCAGACGTGCCCGCGTAGACTTGGTAGTCCACTACTTCTGGCACACTCCCTAAATAGATCCCCATCTCCTGAGCCATGGCCGCCGTCTCTTCGAGCGTCGTGCCCTCCGGGGCGTTGACCATCACCTGAAACTCACTCTTGTTGTCAAAGGGCAGCATCTTGACCACCACGAACTTCACGCCAACCAACGCCATGGCACCCAGCAGCAGTACGACCATGCCGACGAGAAAAATCGCGCGCGTCTTCGCCCCGCGCAGCAGCGGCTGCATGGCGCGACGATAGAGCTTGGTCAACATCCCTTCGTCCTCGTCGCCGTGCGCGCCTTCGCGCTTGAGCAGGCGCAGCGCAGCCCACGGCGTTACGACAAAAGCAACCACCAGAGAAAAGAGCATAGCAGCCGATGCACCCACGGGAATGGGGCGCATGTAGGGCCCCATCAAGCCGCCGACAAATGCCATTGGCAGGATGGCTGCAATCACCGTCATTGTCGCCAAGATCGTCGGGTTGCCCACTTCGTCTACCGCCTCGACTGCGATATCGGTCAGCGATCGTTCTCTGTTGCCGGGCATGCGAAAATGGCGCACGATATTCTCAACCACGACGATCGCATCGTCGACCAAAATGCCAATGGAAAAAATCAGGGCAAAGAGGGTGATGCGGTTGAGAGTATACCCATACAGGTAAAACGTGAAGAGGGTCAGACCCAGCGTCACGGGGATGGCAATGCCTACCACGCCGGATTCGCGAAATCCCAGTGTTAGCCAGATCAGCAAGATGACCGATGCCGTGGCCAGGCCCATGTGAAAGAGCAGTTCGTCCGATTTTTCGCGCGCTGTTTCACCGTAGTTGCGCGTCGTCACTACCTGCACATCGCCGGGAACGACGACTCCTTTGAGCAACTCAACCTTTCTCAGCACCTGCTGAGCCAACACGGTGGCGTTGGTCCCCTTGCGCTTGGCTACCGACAGCGTCACTGCCGGCTGCGTCTCGCCGCGTCCGCTGCCAAATCGCACATAGCTGTTGGGCTCTTCCGGCCCATCGAGTATTTGCGCAACGTCCCTCAGGTAGACCGGCCGCCCCTCGTATGCGCTAACGACAATCTGACCGATTTCATCGGCACCCTGTAAAAAGCGCCCCGTCTCGATAATCACTTCTCTGTTCAGCTCGCTGATGCGGCCAGCCGGAAGTTGATAGTTGGCTCCCTCCAGGGCGTCAGCAACGGCAGCCGGCGAAATGCCGTAGGCGGCCAGCCGATCGACGGAGAGTTCAATGCGCAGCTGGCGGCGCAAACCGCCGATCAGCTGGGTCTGCGAAACGTCGATGATCTGCTTGACCTCTCTCTCTACCTCGGCGGCTATGCGACGCAGGGCAAAACTATCATAGGTATCGCTCGTAAAAGTGAGCGCTAAAATGGGCACGTCATCTATGGAGCGCGGTTTGACCAACGGCCTCGATACGCCCGTTGGAATCAGATCAAAGTTGGCGTAGAGCTGGTTGTATGTCTTGAGAATGCTGTCCTCTTCGTCTTCGCCGACAAAGAAGCGCACGATGACCATGCTCTGACCGTTGCTCGACGTGGAGTACACGTACTCCACGCCGGGTATTTCCCACAGCAGCTTTTCCATCGGGTAGGTGACGCGCTGCTCGACCTCTTTTGCACTGAGGCCCGGTGCCTCCACAAAGACGTCGACCATAGGCACGATAATCTGCGGCTCCTCTTCGCGCGGCGTTTGCAGCAGGGCGAATCCGCCCAACAACAGCGAGGCAACGATTAGCAGCGGCGTCAGCTTGGAGTTGATAAAGAAACCGGCTAAGCGACCGGCAACGCCTGTACTAGCCATTGGAGCGCACCTCCACCAAACGACCCGCGCGCAGGTCGGCGGACGGCCCTAAGACCACCTGGTCTCCCTCGTTGAGTCCGGAAAGGACTTCGAAATCGTCGCCTAGGCGATCGCCTAGGCGCAGCCAGCGCAGTTGGGCACGCCCCTCGGCAACGACGTAGACGCCCTCCAACTGTCCCTTGCGCACGAGAGCGGCTGCTGGAACCAGCAGCGCGCTGCGCGGCGCTTTCGGCAGCAGCGCGCGTGCGAACATGCCCGATCCAATGCGCCCGTCGACGTTGCCAATGGCAATTTTTGCGCGGAACGTGCGGCTGCGCGGATCGGCCGCCTGCACCTGCGCCAGCACGCGGCCATCGACCCGCCTGTCGAGCGCAGCAATCTCCACCTGGACCCGCTCACCGGCAGCGACGCGCCGATGCTCGGGCAGCAGCACTTCCACCTTGAGCGAGTCGAGTTGCTCAAGGATAAAAAGCGGCGCTCCGGGTGCAGCCATATCGCCCACCTGTGCAAATTTACGCACGATATATCCATCAAACGGCGCGGCAATGGCGCTGTAGTCGAGCTGCACAGAAGCTTGGACAAGTGCCTGACGTGCTGCCTTCTCAGCCGACTCGGCGCGAGCAAAGGCCGTTTCGGCATCGTCGAGCATCTGCTGCGAGGCCGCCTGTTGCTCAAATAAGTTTCGCAGACGTACCGCCGTTTTTTCAGCCAGCCGGCGCGCGCTGCGCGCTGCGCCCAATTCGGCTTGGGCCCGTGCATGAGCCGCCTGTAGCGCCGCGTCTTCCAAGCGCACGAGCACCTGTCCGGCCGACACGCGCTGCCCCTCGTCGAAATCGGCTGCGACTACCCGTCCCATTAGCTGGGCAGCGGCCGTGGCGCGCGCAAAGGGCTCGGTTGTGCCGACGACGGACGCTGTCGAAGCAATCTGACTGCGCTGCACCGACTGCACGCGCACGCTCAAGGCCGCCTCTTCACGCAGTCCCGGATATTCGGAATGCCCTTCGCAGGCCGTTAGAAACAAATAGCTGGAGACGACCGCAGTCATCACATAGTGCATCGGCTTCACTGTTGATCTCCCATTTGATATTCAAGTATGCTCCCCGCGGCTAGCTCCAAGGCAGCCAGACCGACGCGCACATCGCGCTGGGCCTGCAAATAGCCCAAGCGCGCCGCCGTCAGGGCCGTGCGCGCATCGAGTAGCTCCGTGGCGGTAACCATGGCCTCACCGTACTGCAGCTGAGCGATGCGACGGCGCTCCGCTGCCAGTTCTACGCCCTGCTGACGCGCGGCAACGCGCTCAAGGGCGGCCGCCAGCGCGCGATGGGCCGTGCGCACCTGGCGTTCAACCTGTGCCCGCAAGAAATCCAGCTGGGCATGCGCCTGTCCGCGCTGGGCCACCGCGTGGCGCACCTGACCAACGGTGGCAGCTGCCGGCAGCTGCCAGACCATTATCGCGCCCACTGTCCAGCTATCGCCCTGGCGCTCTAACGGCGCATCGGCATCGAGAGCTGCCCTAGCAAAGGCGCTCAGCTGTGGCCAGTGAGCTGCTTTAGCCGCGCCCACGCTGCTTCGCGCCGCTTCAAGACCGAGCTTGGCCACCTGCAGGTCGTCCCGCATCTCAAGCGCTCCTGCGACCAACTCTCCGAGCGGCGGCAGGTTGACGCGGCCAGACAGCGTCTGCGTGAGCTCAAGCGGTGCGGTCGCCGCCATGCCCATCAATAGACTGAGTCCCTCGCTAGCGGCGGCGACCCCGTCAGCCGCCGACCGCATCTCTAGATCGGCTTCCAGCGCGTGCAGTTGAGCGGCCAACCGCTCCGTGCCCAGCGCCATACCCTGCTGGTAGCGCGCATCGACTACATCGGCATCGGCGTGCGCCAGTTGGGCACTTTCTTGCGCCGTCTCAAGCGCCGCCTGTGCCAGCACGAGATTCCAATAGGCCGCAGCCGTCTGCTGGCGCACCTCGGCGCGCTGCCGGGCTAGCTGCGCCTCGGCCAACTGAGCGCCCGCTTGTGCCCGACGCCGGTTATACAGCGCACGTCCACCGCTAAAAAGCGGCTGAGAGACCTCTACCTGTGTTTGAAAATTGGTGATCGCGTCCGGCGCGTTGAGACGATCAATGGCAAAATCGGCCTGGCGAAAGCGCTCCTGCTTGAGCCGAAAGCCAAACGCATTGACCGCGTCGTTGCTGCGCACCGCCTGCTCGCTGATCTGCACGCTGGGCAAAAAACCGGACCAACTCTCCAGTGCGCGCGCGCGCGCCGCCTCTACTTGACTCGAGGCTGCCTTCAGCAGCGCGTTGTCCCGCTGGGCGCGCTCCACGGCATCCTCCAGCGAAAGGGCCGATGCCCCCTCGACCCACACCAGCGCAGCAACCGGCAGCGCCCATCTGATAAACAACCCATAGCTCACGAAACACTCTCCTCTATGAACGAATCCAATGCCGTTTCCAACTCGCGTTGCGACAGCACGCCTACGCGCCGATAGACCGGCTCGCCACCGCGCATAAACAGCAGCGTCGGCAGAGCGTGCACATCGTACTTGGTTGCTAGCAGCGGCGCCTCATCGACGTTGACACCGCACACTTTGACGCGCCCGGCATACTTTTGCGCCACGGCCTCTAAGACGGGTTTGAGCTGCTGGCAGGGCGCACACCACGCCGCCCACAGATCGACCAGCACCCACTCCGCGCCGATCAGTTCTCCCTTGTAATTGTTGTCGTTTACTACGCACACCGAAGCCGACATAGCGCTTATCCAGACGTTGCACACTGCGTTTAGGCCGAACTACTACGCAAGCATCGTGCCGGGGCGAGAGAGAATGGCGTATTCGCTTATAAAACCAATATAAACAAATATTTATTTTGTTTGGGATATGTATTTTAGTGCTGCAATTGATTTGCTATGCAGCTTTTTGATGCGAATTTTCGTTGCATATTGCAACGTTATGGCAACGCAACTGTTTCACTATTCGTCCCTCAACCTCTTTGGCGCTGCACCTTCATCAGCGTGTTGCACCCTCAATTCGCTTATGCGTTGGTCTAGCTCTGCCGCCTCTTTGGCCAAGCCTAGCCGCCTCGCTTCGCTCAGTAAGAGGTTCAGGTCGGTTCTTTTTTGCTCGTTGCTCAGCTGTGGATCCAGCGCTGCGGCAGCCCCAAGCAGTGCCAATCCCACAGCATAATCGCCCATACTAAAGGCTGTTTTTCCAGCTAGTTTATAGATCGGTTGCTGCGTGGCATCCAATTCGAGCGACGCCAGCCACCATTCTAATGCTTCTCGCTGGCTCTCTCTAAGAAAGGCCTGGGCCGCCAACGCGTTATAAAACTCGGCGCGTGGATCAACCTGCGCCGCTAGGCGATAAACCTCACTGGCCATTTCATCCCATCCACCGCTTCCCAAGTGTCTGGCGATGGATGCATAGCTGTCGGCCAGTTGCACTTTCTGGTATGGGCGCATAAACGCGCGCTTGTCAACACCGTCCTTAAGTGCCATGATGGCCAAAGTAGGCAGGTCGAGCAAGAGAAGGCTTGTCGCCGACGCCCATGGGATATATTGCGCCATCAACTCAGTCTGTATATAGCCGCGATCGTAGTTGAGCATACTGCTCTCAACGCCTTCCTTATCTCCCATCTGCTGGTAGATGCCCGCTTTTATCAAAGCCGTTAGCAGCATGTCGGGATAGCGCTGCTCCAATGCCGCTGCACGCGCGGCCCATTGTTCGCTGCGTGCACCGCTGCGCCATTCGACAGATAGCGCCTTCAGCGCATCGTCTGCACAGCGCTCGTCGAGTTCCATCTCACGCTGCCAGCGCTGCCAGTCTGCCGCGAGATCCTCCGTGCGCTGCAGCACCCACACACCGGGATGATCAAAACCGTAAAACGATGGTTCGGCGCCCTCGCCAACAAATTTCCAGCGTCCCCAAGCCGGATCGACTTTGTCGCGGCGCACCGGCGTAAAGCCTAGTTCGCCCCGCAGCAGTCGCGCATAAAACTCGGAGAGTACTGGGTAGCGGTCAGGGGCGGCTGTGTATTGCACGTAGCGGTTGGCGTCCACGATCCAGATATAATCGGCACCTGAGACGCGACTATAGAGATACTGGCGCCTAGCTTCGCAGAGCAAGTAGCCGCGCGTTCCAAAAATCCGGCTGCTATTTATGTATGACTTGCTATACGCTGCTCTACCTACAAATGCCCCGGTAGAAAAGCCGCCGTTTTCCACGGCGATGCGGCTGCCAGCGGGTGCGTTGGCGTATAACCAGCGCGCCGACTGCAGACGGCTGTCATCCACCGCGTAGATACGCGCAAAGGCCACGCCATAGGCTGCCGTATAGCCCAGCACCCATGCCAAGAGCGCCAACGCGGGCCAGCGCCACCGACGGCGCAGCGCCTCTCCGGCCGCCGACGCCAGCAGCGCTAGGGCGGGCAGCAAGGGCAGCAGGTAGCGCACGTGCTTGGTGTGCAAGGGACCGATACTGGCGAAGTAAAACACCGACCACAGCAGCAACAACGCGTGCGGCCAGCAGCGCCGCCACAGGGCATACCCCATGCCCACCAGCAGCGCACAGGTCATCGGCCAGCCGACGGCTTGGGGCCACAGCTGCGTCCAATAGTGGAGGTAGGGCGTCGTGTATAAGTCGAAGAGCGTCCATGGCTTTAGCACTTGGCCTCGCGCAACCTGCAGTGAATAGGCAAAATCGTCCGAGCTCTGCGCGTGCTGCATGAGCTCACTGTTGAAAAGTAGATAGGGTTGCAGAGACAGCAACACGATCATTGCGACGAGCCCGGCCAGCCACAAATCTGCTCGGCGCAGACGCGCTAGCACGGCATTGGGACCATCTTTCATCGCATAGACGACAGCCAGCGCCACGCCGCATAGCGCCCCATTAAGCCGGGTGGCCGTCGCCAAGCCGATGTAAAGGCCGCAGGCTAAATACCAACTGCGCCGTTCCGTGCTCAGCGCCTGCAGGCCGCAGGCCAACGCCGCTATGCTCAAAAAAACAAAGACTCCATCAACTGTATAGAAATGCGCCTGCTGTATGGCCAGCGGCGCACAGGCGACGGCCAGCGCGGCCCACAGGCCGACGCGCAATTTAAAGTGCGCCTTTCCAATCCACCATACGACGACTAAAGAGGCGATAGAAAACGCGATGGCCAGCAGGCGAACGATGACAAATAATACCGGGCGCATTGCAGCTTCGTCGAACGAGATCTCGTCGCTAAAAAAAAGACCGACCACGCCCAGCGCAGCGCGGGCGGCTAGCATGGGAAAGACGCCGTAAGCCGTCAGCGGCGGATCGGTCGTGCTGTGCAATGCCAAGGCGGCGCGCAGCAGGGTCTCTTCGTCCGGATGAAATGTGTGGAATGCCGCGTAGTGCTCTCCACCCGGGGGGGAGTACTCAGCGTGGCCACGCGTCAGGCCCGTCAGGCGCAGCGCGGCGCCCAATAGCAATATTAGTAGGAGTAAAATGTGTTCTCTGCGCATTTCCTCATATTCCGCGTATCTGCTAATATATAGGGGACCACGCCTGGCATGCACCATTTGGTTCAGCGGGTGATGGTGGCTACTTTTGCAAGGTTGCACGCGAAATACTGCTTATGACGACGACCACTTCTAGCGCATGGCGCGCCGACGCCCTGCTCTTGCTAACGGCCATTATCTGGGGCTTTGCCTTTGTCGCCCAGCGCCTGGGCATGGAGCACATCGGCCCGTTCTATTTCAACGGCGTGCGCTTTGCCCTCGGCACCCTGACGCTGCTGCCCTTTGTCGTGCGCAACAGCCGTGGAGCGCTGCGCACGGCCCTGGCCCGCACGGGTCCGGCGGCGGGGCTGGCTGGACTCGTGCTCTTTGCCGGTGCCTCACTGCAGCAAATCGGCATCGTCTATACCACGGCCGGCAAGGCCGGCTTTATCACGGGACTCTACGTGGTGCTCGTGCCCATCATGGGGCTATCCCTGGGCGCGCACACCCGCTGGAACACTTGGGCTGGCGCCCTAGCGGCAGCCTGCGGCCTGTACCTGCTCAGCGTGCAGCCACCGTTTTCCATCGGCCTAGGGGACAGCTTGGTCCTCATCAGCGCGCTATTTTGGGCCCTGCACGTGCTGCTGATCGGACGCATCGCCGGCCGGCACGATTGGGCACTGCTGGCCGCGGGACAATTCTTCACCTGCGCCCTGCTCAGCCTGGGCGTCGCCCTGTGTATTGAAGACGTTGCCCCACAGCGCATCGCCGACGCGGCTGCTCCCATTTTCTACGGCGGCGTGCTTTCGGTCGGCATCGCCTATACGCTGCAGGTCGTGGCACAGCGCAGAGCGCCGCCGGCCCACGCCGCCGTGATCCTCAGCCTCGAAGCCGTCTTTGCCGCGCTGGGTGGCTGGCTGCTACTCGACGAGCACTTATCGCCGCGCGGGCTAGTCGGCTGCATTCTAATGCTAGCCGGCATGCTCGTCTCGCAGTGGCGCGCCGGGGATAACAGAGCCTAGTACGAGCGATTATCCGCCGCGTACTCAACGTTGCCGCCGGGCGGCCCGCCAATGGCCCACACGCCGCGAAAAAGCGTGCGGCGCCGCGGCGGCATCGCCTCTATCGCCTCGTCGTTCAGATTGAGCCGGTGCCACTGCGCCCAAATCGAATTGTAGCAGTTAAACACCGCGCAGCGCGGGTTGTCGGGGTTGGTCCAGTGATTGGCCGCGTGCACCAGGCTCTCACTGAAGATGACTACCGAACCGGGCGGACAGCTATAATCGTCCATCATCGCGCGCATAGATTCCTCCCACGGCGAACCGCCGATATTGGGCCGGTAGCGATCGGAGCCGCCGTAGTTAAAGTGCGCCTTGTGCGAACCACTGAGAAAAGACGTGGCACCCTGACCGGACTTGACCTCTTCTAACTCCCAGACCACGCGCGTCAATCCGGAGAAAATCTTACCGCCGGCCACCTGGTAGCGCATCGCATTGGCCTGCTGCGGCGGGCGCACCACGTGCGGCATGCCGTTGTCGCTGCGCTCGCTGGTGTCCCATCCCGGCGGACGCACCGTCGTAAAGGAGCCCTCGCAGCGAAAGCTGTAGCAATCGTCGCGCACAAAAGGTTCCTCTGCGAGAATTTCCGATAGAACACCGACGATAGCCGGATGGTCCAGCAGGCGCTGTAGGGAAGGGCCGTAGCTCTGCTTGGCACCGCCGTAGACCTCGGCCTTCATCTCCTCAAGTTCGCGCTCGTCCGTCAGAACAGCCGGCAGGAGAATCCAGCCGCGCAGGTCAAAGAAGAATTTCTGCTCTTCGCTCATGGGCACTGCGGGCGTGGCGTAGTCGCCCCGATCGTCTAGTTGCATAGCATCTCTCCTGTCCAGTAAATGCGCTGAGCGCGTCTGTTTTCTTTGCTGGTATGCCGCCTAGTATAGCCTCTTGTCGCCCCGGCATCAAAAGCTGTTCTTTCTTAGCCCAAACAACAGACTACTCCAACCGAGGTGAATCCCATGAGCCGGCGGATCGGTTTCGTCGATTTTGACCTGAATAATTTTCACGCCGACGTCTATCTCAAGCTACTGCGCGGCGATCTGCAATCGCGCGGCTTTACCGTCGCCGGGGCCACAGCGCTTCAGGTCGAGCCAAGCAAAGCCTGGTGTGCCAACAACGGCGTGCCTTATTACGATGAAGTCGATGCACTCGACGCACACGTCGATTGCTACGCCGTGCTGGCCCCTTCCAACCCAGAAGCGCACGAAGCGCTGTGTCAGCGCGTCTTTCCGCACGGCAAGCCGACCTACGTCGATAAGACTTTTGCCCCCGACCTGTCTACCGCCGAGCGCATCTTTGCCCTGGCAGACCAGCACGGAGTGGCCATGCAAACGTCGTCGGCCCTGCGCTACAGCAACGTGCAGGAGCGCAGGGACCAATTGGAAAGCGACCTGCTGCACATCGTCACGTGGGGTGGCGGCTCTTCGTTTAGCGAGTATGCCATCCACCCGCTGGAACTGGCCATCAGCTGCATGGGCCCTGACGTAGAGCGCCTCTACCGGCGCGGCGCGGGCGAATGCGCTCAACTGCTACTCGACTTCCGCAACGACCGCAGCGCCGTCGTCAACGTCTATACGGGAGCCAGCACGCCCTTTGCCGCCGCGCTAACCACGGCCAAGGGCACCGACTACGTCGCCGTCGACAGCAGCGCGATTTTTCGCAACACCGCCGCGGCCATGCTCGACCTGTTCGAAAGCGGCACTGCGGCCATCGACCGGCGCGAAACGCTGGCTATCCTCCGCGCGCTGGACGCCGCCAAGACGGATGCGGCGCGCGCGGGCTTTGTTTCCCTCTAGCATCCTGTTTGCAACGGCATAGATCGCGGAGCACCGATGAGCGACCAACCAACCGATCGCTACAGCCGCGCCCTACCGCCCAACGACGGCGATATTTGGCGCATGGACTTTTCGCGCTTTAACCAGTATCGCGAAGCGCTGCCAGCCGACGACTCCGGCGCCTTTTTCTGGAGCCCGCACGGATCGCGCGACGCGCATATTCCCGAGTGCTTTCCCCTCATTCACTTCAGCCAAGAGCGGCTGCCGGGCTAGGCCTACCGCGAAGTTCACCCTATGCTGTATATTTGCCGCATTCGCATCCGTTGATCCTCGCATAGCGACCGCAAAAGCGTTCGCCGAACCCATTATTCTGGAAAGGCCCCCCGCTACGAAACCGCTACGATTTCTCTACGGCTACGCCCGCCAATACGCCGGCGTTCTCACCATCACCGTCGTCAGTATGCTGCTCCTGGTCGGCGTGCAGCTGCTCATTCCGTGGATTATCAAAACCATGGTCGGCGCCATTACGGGAGTCGACGGCAATGTGCTGACTATGGAAAAGGTCACCGACCTGGCGCTGCTGGCCCTGCTCGTCTACGTGGCGCGCGCCTTTCTGCAGTTTCTGCGCAGCTATATGGCCCACGTAGCCGGCTGGGGCGTGGTCGCCGAAGCACGCAAGCTGATCTACGCGCACCTGCAGCGCCTATCGCTGCGCTTCTACGAGGATAAGCAGACGGGCCAGCTAATGTCGCGCGTGGTCAACGACTCCGACAAGTTCGAGCTGCTCATCGCCCACGCCATTCCCGACATCGCCGTCAACGTGCTGACGCTGATCAGCGTGACGGTCGTGCTCGTCAGCATGAACTGGCAGCTAACCCTGCTCAGCATGGTGCCCATTCCACTCATACTGGTTTCGCTGCGCCTATTTGCCCGCTACGTGCGACCGGCTTTCCGCGCGCGCCAGCAGGAACTGGGCGAACTCAACGCCATTCTCAACGACAATATTTCCGGCATCCGCGAGATCAAAACCTTCACCCGCGAACATATTGAAACGCGCCGCATCGACGGGCGCATCGACCGCTATCGCGACTCGCTGCTGCACGCGCTCAAGATGATGGCCACCTTCCAGCCCTTTATTCAGTTTACCTCGGCGCTGGGCACCATTATCCTCATCTACTTTGGCGGCAAGCTGGCCTTTAATCATGTTCTTTCCGTGGCTGACCTGGTCGGCTTCTTCCTGTACCTAGAACTTTTCTACCAGCCACTACACCATCTCAGCGGCGCGTGGGAGCAGATCCAAGAAGCCTTGGCCAGTGCCGATCGCGTCACCGAGTTGCTCGACGAAATACCCGAGGTCGACGATGCGGCCGATGCTATTGCCCTGCCACTGCCCATTGGAGGTGCCATCCGCTTCAGCGGCGTGCGCTTTGGCTACATTCCGGAAGAGGCGGTGCTCGACAACGTCGACCTCGATATCGCCCCGCGCTCCACCGTAGCGCTCGTCGGTCCTACGGGCGTGGGCAAGACGACCCTGGCCGGGCTGATTCCGCGCTTTTACGACGTAGATGAGGGCAGCATCTCCATCGATGGCATCGACATCCGTCGCCTCTCGCTCGACAGCCTGCGCGGGCAGATCAGCATCGTGCTGCAAGATGTCTTTCTCTTTCACGGAACGGCGCGTGACAACATTCTATTTGGCCGCGCCGACGCCACCGAAGAAGAGGTCATCGCCGCCGCCCAGATCGCCAACGCGCACGACTTTATCAGCCAGCTGCCACAGGGCTATGACACCATTATCGGCGAGCGCGGTGTCAAGTTGTCGGGCGGTCAGAAACAGCGCTTATCTATCGCCCGGGCCGTGCTCAAGGACGCGCCGATTCTCATTTTAGATGAGGCCACTTCGTCGGTTGATACCGAGACCGAGCGGCTCATTCAGCAGGCCCTTGACCGGCTCATGCAGGGCAAGACGACGCTGGTCATCGCCCACCGCTTGTCGACCATCCGCAACGCCGACCAGATCGTCGTGTTGGGCAACGGAGGCATTGCCGAGCGCGGCAATCACGACGACCTGATGGCGCAGCGCGGTCTCTACTGGCACCTCAATCAGGTGCAGCTGCAAGATCCCACGCTGGTGATTGAGGAGAGCGACGACGAGAATAGAGCCATGAGCGCGCGCATTCGCGCATAAGCGCGTATTGCACGGAAACATAAAAAGAGGAGGCTACCTGTAGGACAGCCTCCTCTTTTTCTATATCCTCGCCCGGTCGCACAGTCCGTATATTACTCGCGTCACGCTTCCGACAGGAGAGATCCATGTCTACAGACCGTTTTAGCAGGACCGTCGCCGCCTATGCCGACGCGGTTTTAGCGCACTGCGCGCAGGCCGAACTGCTGGCCGACGGCCTCGACCTGCAAACGCGTCAGGCCATTCTCTGGGGCGGTGAGTCCCTTTCCAATTTGGCCTGTCAGCAAAACTTCCTGCGCACGCTCGACGGACTGAACGCGCTCGGTTTAGCGAACTACGGCGCGCGTGCCGACGAGTGGATCGGCGCAGCCTTTGCCAAATTGCGCGATCCGTCCTCCGATCTGCTCTACTGGGGCGGCCACACCAGCTACGATCTGATCAACGATGCGCCCGTTATTGGCAACCACGAGCTCAAGTGCGTCTACCCGCACTATGCCTACTTATACAGAGTGGATGCCGAAGCAACGCGGCGCTTTGTCGAGGCCTTCTGGCACGCCCACATTTGGGATTGGTCGACACTCCTTTTTAACCGCCACGGCGAGTTTTCCGAATGGGAAGAAAAATGGCACGCGCCCTTTGCCGGCGGCCCCGTGCCCATCGTCGAAAACACGGCGCTGTCCTTTATCAATACCGGCAGTGACCTGATCCTGAGCGGCGGGCTGCTGCACGCCCTGTCGGGGAACGAGACGCCGCGGCGCGCTGCTGTCGCGCTGCTGTCGCGCTACGACCAGATACGCCACCCCGAGACCGGGCTGGCCGGCTACCAGTTCAACCACCGCGATCCCTGCCGCGTGCGCGCCTCGTTCAAGAGCCCTCACGCCGAGCGCGACGACCTCAACGAAACCAGCGTGTTGACCAACGGCGTTATAAAAACGCGCTACGGGCGCGTCGCCGTTGCGCTGTGCAACCTTAGCGCCGCGCTGGGCGAGGAAAAGAGCGCACCCTTTCGCCAGTTCGTGCAGCGGGACCTGCGCGGCCTAGCCGAGCACTGCTACGACGCGCAAACGCACTGCTTCTATCCGGCGCTTAACGACGGCACGCGCCTGCTGCCTGAATACGCCAACGAGGGCGTAGGCTACTGCCCACCGCAAAAGCTGCAGCCGGTGCCGGCCGACGG
>JAYOYH010000071.1:0-18859 GCA_038153405.1 Gemmatimonadota bacterium
CAGTTTTTGGGAAAGCTAAGCGGTTGGCGTCGTCCACAGTTTTTGGGAAAGCTAATATGTTTGAAACGGCAGAGCTAGGGCGCAAGATATCTCGGGCAGATTTCAAGGAACAATCCGCTGTGCTGCGCACTGAATTGTTAAAAGTGCAGCAAGAACTGCGCCGTGAGCGGCGTTTTCAGGTAGTGATTGTTTTTGGCGGTGTGGACGGAGCGGGCAAGAGCGAAACAGCCAATACGCTCAACGATTGGATGGATCCGCGCGGGATTTCCACGCATGCGTTTGGCATCCCTACGGAAGACGAGCGCGAACGCCCCGAATATTGGCGCTACTGGCGCACGCTACCGCCCAAGGGAGATATTGCGATTTATCTCAGCGCCTGGTACTCGCGTCCCCTATTAGACCGCGTCTATGGCCGTTCCGACCTAGCGGGCTACGACCGCGACCTCAATCGCATTGCCACCTTTGAAAAAGGGTTGGTCGACGACGGAACGCTCATCCTAAAGTTCTGGATGCACCTAGGCAAAAGGGGGCAGAAAAAGCGGCTGGACGCACTGGCAAAAGATCCGCTGACGCGCTGGCGCGTCACCGAGCACGAAAAAGAAAACTGGAAGATGTACGATCAGTTTGAGGTCGCTTCCGATCGCCTAATTCACAAGACCAATATGGACGGAGCGGCCTGGCGCCTCGTCGAAGGCGAAGACCACAACTATCGCACGCTGACTGTGGCCAAGGTCGTGTGCGAAGCCCTGCAGGCCAAGCTGAACGCAGCGCGTCCCGCCCAACGCAGGCCCTCTGTCATATCCGCTGGCATCGGGAGCGGTGCCGTTAACGTCCTGAACCATTTGGATATGAAGCAAAAGTTGGCCAAAAAGGAATACAGAATTCAGTTGGAAAAGTACCAGGGACGCCTCAACCTGCTAACGCTGGAGGCGCGCCGCAGTGGGCTCTCGACGATTTTTGTTTTCGAAGGGGCCGATGCCGCCGGCAAGGGAGGTGCGATCCGCCGTCTGGTTTCGGCGCTCGACGCCTACCAGTACAAGGTCATCCCCATTGCGGCGCCGAGCGACGAGGAGAAGGCGCGCCATTACCTGTGGCGCTTCTGGCGCCATCTGCCGCGCGCCGGCCGCGTCACCCTATTTGACCGCAGCTGGTATGGCAGAGTGCTTGTCGAACGCGTTGAAGGGTTTGCTACCGAGTCGGAGTGGAAGCGGGCTTACGCAGAAATTGACGATTTTGAAGAGCAGCTGGTGGAAGGCGGTGCCGTCCTGATTAAATTCTGGATTCACATCACCAAAGACGAACAGCTGCGGCGCTTCAAATCTCGCGAGAATACCCCCTACAAGCGCTGGAAGATAACCGATGAAGATTGGCGCAACCGCGAAAAGTGGGAACAGTACGAAGAGGCCGTTGACGAAATGGTCTCTCGGACTAGCACCGGCGTGGCGCCCTGGACGCTGGTCGAGGGCAACGACAAGCGCTTTGCGCGCATCAAGGTGCTGAGCACGGCATGCCACTTTTTGGAGGCAACTCTCAAAGGGCGTCAAAAGGGTGCCGACGGCAAGAAATAGACCGATACAGGAGTCTGCTTCGTGGCGTTAGCTAGCGCTCGCGCATGCGCACCGGCGATGCCGGCAGGGCATCTTCTTTTAACATGCTATTGCTGCGCGTGTCTAGTTGACCAAAGGACAGCACGCCGGTAGGACAGGTGTGCACGCAGGCGCTGCAGCGCACGCACTCTGGATCGTCCATCGGTTGGCCTTTATTGGCGAAGCTCATTACGTCGATACCTTGGTGACATACTGAGGTGCACATATTGCACGATATACATTTCTCCTTTTGTGAGAAGATGCGAAAGCGGCTAAAGCGCGCGTAAATGTGCATTAGGGCGGCCAGCGGGCATGCGAAGCGGCACCACACGCGCCCGCTGTACCAGAAGTACGCTCCATAGCCAACAACGCCGGCCAGCATGAGATCGATGCTCCAGCGATAGTTGAGCTGAATGCCCCCTATCTGCCAGCCATAGAGCATGCCTTCGTAGAGCTGGCGAAAGGCATCTCCTAGGGCGCTGTCCGGCATGAGCCACGAACCGATGCGTCCCAACAGCATGATAAAGCACAGCAGTAGGATGGCCTGACCGAGCATATTGGCTCGGTTCCACGTCGCGCCGTGCGGCATCTTGTGGCGGTGTGCGTCCCCCAACGTTTCGGCTAGTGCACCGCACGAGCAAATCCAGCCGCAGTAGGCTCCCTTACCCCAGAAATAGACGATAGCTGGTATGGCGACAAACGTCTGCACAAAGGAAATGGCTAGCCACCAGTACATCGGCTCGCCGGTAAAAGCGTTCCAGACGAAGAGAGGCCAGGCCAAGACTAGGCCAAAGGCGCGCCAGTATTCGCGGCCGTGGTCGTATGAGACGGCGGGAAATAGCGCATCGGCTAGGTCTTTGGCCAACCCGCTGTCAAAAAGTCCGTTGTGCCCCATATAGGGCAGGGCGATGTAGGGCAGCAGAAACAGCGGCACGACTTGAAAGGCGATCAGCGAGAGCGTTTGCCACTTGACGTAGGGGGTCCGATGGCGGCGCACGCGGCGCGCGCCAAAGCTGACCACGAGCAGCGAATAGAGCAGACTGTACCAGAAACCGGGCTTGCCGAGATTAAACGAAAGAACGCCTAACAGTGTTGTCATATCGGCGGTCTGTGGCCAAATGGCGGCCAATGCAGCGGGCATATTAAATGGGAATAGCTGCGCCTTTTCGAAGGCGCGGGTCAGGTCTCCGCCGGCTTTCCAGTTGTAGAGGAAAAAGCAGAACGCCATGAATAATCCGGCCAGCGCCCACTGGCGCGCGGTCATTTCTCCGCGAATGGCCATGCCGCTGCGGCGAAAAAAATCCAAGGGTGCTTCGCGGCCGATCATGGTGAATACAGCCTCGTTCTTCAGCGTTTGTTCGCGTCCATCGCCGTCGCGCAGGGTCACCGCTTCTCGTTCTATGCGCAGCAGCTGACTGCCCATAAACAGGCGGACGGTGCCGGGCTGTTGAGCGTCGTTTCCCACGGAATAAGTTCCGGCTGGCGACTTTTCGAGCAGCGAATTGAGCTTCTCTACGTTGGCCGACTTAGGCCGGGAGAAAGCGCTTTTACGGTAGGAAAGCGCGACGCGGCCGCTGCTTTGGGCAATGGCGATGGCCGTCTCCAGCGCGCTGTCACCGCCGCCGACGACCAGCGCATTTTGTCCGGTGTAGTCGCGAGGGTCGTGCAGGCGGTTGGATACTTTGTCTAGGGCTTCGCCGGGCACGTCGAGTGTGCGAAAATTGCCCGACCTGCCAATGGCTACAATTGCGCGGTGCGCGCGGATGGGCTCGCTCTGGGCAGGTAAGAGCTCGAATAGGCCTTCGCGCCGCGCAATGCGCTCGACGCGCAGCGGCAGCGGTCGGATTCCCCTACCCAGCGTCTGCTCTCTGAGCTCCTCTATAAGTTGCTCGCGCACTTCCGCGTCAAAGCGGAGTTGCCCGGCCGGTTCCATTGTGGTCGGATAGGTGTAAATGGGCTTGCCCTTGGGAAAGTTAATCAGCGTCGAGAGGGGTTCGTTGGCCTCGACTATGGCAAAGGATAGGCCCGCTTGGCGCGCTTCCAGTGCCGCAGCCATGCCCGACACGCCCGCTCCAACAATGGCGATATCCAGTGCGCCGGTCTCCTCCCGCTGGCGCGCGCGTTGGAAGTCTGCATCGGCTGCTATGTGCCGAACGGCGCGCGCGCCCGTATCGGCGGAAAATTTGAGCAAGGGCACACCGGTAAGGTCGCCGACGATATAGAGTCCGGCTATACTGCTCATGCCGTTTTCGTCCACTTGGGGAAGCGGTTCGATTTTGCCGGCGGGCCAGCGTCCGTGTAGCCAGTGCGCGTAGCGCGCAAGGAGACCCATATTAGCGCCTTTCCATTTCGTGTGGTGATCTGTTGGGAAAACTATAAGGAGCGCGCGCGGATCTGCAAAGGATGGGGAATCCGTCGCAGTAGGGTGGCGAGAGGACGAGCGGCCTGCCTAGTGCGATTCGGCGTACTGCGCGCGCAGCACGCGGCGCATCACTTTGTTGGACGCCGTGCGCGGCAGGGCGTCCACGATAGCTACATTGGCTATTTTAAACAGCGGATTGAGCTGGTGACGCAGGGCGTGTTGCAAGGCATTCTGCGGGTTATCAATGGGCTGGTCTAACACGGCGTAGATCACCAGCTGACTCGGGCCGCCACCGGGCGGTGCCACGGCGATGGCGGCGGTCTCGCCGACGCCGTCAACGGCGTTGAGGACGCGCTCGATCTCGGCCGAACTGACTTTAATGCCGCCCACGTTCATCGCATCATCCGCTCGCCCGTGCACTCGGTAGTGCGCCTCTCCGCGGCGCTCGACGCGGTCTCCGTGGCGGCGCAGCGCTTGGCCTTGCCACTGCGGCGTGTCGCCGTAGTAGACGGCGCGATGATCGCCGCCCACCAGTTCGGTCGACATGCCGACGGAGGGGGGCGATAGAAAGGCCTCACCGTGCTCGCAGGCCTTTCCCTCTTCGTCGATGAGCACCATATCCACGCCCAGCGCAGGCGTTGTAAAACAGGCCGGTCTGGCGGCCTGTAGCATAGAGCATGTCAAATAGCCGCCGGCCAGTTCCGTGCCGCCGCAGTATTCTAGGACGGGCCTGTAACCGGCTTGGGCCATTAGCCAGTGCATGTCGTCGGGGTTGGAGCACTCGCCCGTTGAGCTAAAGGCGCGCAGCGCTCCAAGGTCGATGCCGCGCAGCGCTTCTGCGCTGCGCCAGGTGCGCACGAGGCTCGGCACCACGCCGAGCATATTGACTTGCGCATCGTCCACAAAGCGCAGAAAGTCGGCGCCCGTCGGCGCACCGTAGTAGAGGGCGATAGTTGCGCGGTTGATCAGGCTGGCGTAGATCAGCCACGGCCCCATCATCCAGCCTAAGTTAGTCGGCCACGCCACGACCTCGCCGGGGTGTATATCGTGGTGGAGATAGCCATCGGCTGCACACTTGATCGGCGTTATGTGGTTCCATGGAATGGCCTTGGGCGTGCCCGTAGTGCCGGAGGAAAAGAGGATGTTGCTGTGCGTATGCGGTGCGCAGGCGACGGCGTCAATCTCTTCTTTACCGAGAAATTCATCCCAGCTTACATCGCCTTTGCGCAGCGCGGTATTCAGGCCCTCTGATAGACCGGGCACGACTATGGCGGGCGGCCCGTTGGCTTCTACAACGCGCTCGTAGAGCGGTAGTAGCCTGCCGCCGCGCGCGATGACATCCTGGGTAAATACGAGTTGTGCGCCGCCCAGCACTAGGCGCGTGGCGATCTCTTCGGCGGCGAAGCTATCGGCAATGGCGACCACGCTACACCCCGACCAAACGATGCCCAGGTAAATGGCCACCGACTCGGCCGTCATCGGCATGTCGATGGCGATGCTCGTTCCGGGCTCGATACCGGCCACGCGCAGGCCGGCGGCGACTTGGCGCGTAGTGCGCAGCAGATCGCCGTAGCTCATGCGCTGCATGCTGCCGCCCTCGTGCTGGAAGACGATGGCCGTCTCGCTGGCTGCAGCGCCAAAGCAGCTTTCGGCAATATTGAGCTGGGCATCGGCAAAGAAGCGGGCCTCGTGTACGCCGGCGTCGAGATCGAGGGTGCGGTTGCTCGGTCTGCGAAAGCGAATGCCCAATTTCTCGACGATGCACTCCCAGAAAGACGAACGCTCTGACACCGACCACGCGTGCAGGGCCCGGTGGGAATCCAAGCCACGCTCGCGCATCAGCTGCGCGACGTGAGCGCGTTCCCGCGTGCGTTCGTCGGGTGCCCATACCACGTCGTCTTCGCTGCACGCACGGTAGAGCAGTTGGTGCAGTGCAAAGGGGTGCTGTGCGCAAAGCACGTGGCGTGCCAGCTGCAAAAATCGCTCTGCCGGGGCTAGAGCCATGGCCTGTTCTATCTGCGGCCACAGGTCTGTAGCCTGTTGGCGATCTAAACCGCAGGCGCACAGGTCGTCTATGTGCACGTCCACTCCTCTCGCATTGCTGGCGCTGTGGCTACAGGGCGCTTGTCGCCATTTCTCTGGTGGTTTCAATGACGTAGTCGACATCGGCTGTGTCGATGTGCCGGTGGGTTACTAAGCGCGCGCCGTGCGGCGGTCGCGGATTGCATAGAATACCGCGCTCTTTCCAAGTGCTGACCAACTGCTCGGCCGTCCACCCCCACTGCGCTACGTCCACTTTGAGGATATTGGTCGCTAGCTCGGGCGCTTCGATTTCAACGCCCTCAATGGCGCCCAATCCGTCGATCAGACGGCGTGCGTTGGCGTGGTCTTCGGCTAGCCGGTCAACCATGTGTTCAATGGCGACGATGCCAGCAGCAGCGATGATGCCGGCCTGGCGCATGGCTCCGCCCAAGCGCTTGCGCATCGCATAGGCTTGGTCGATAAAAGAGCGGCTGCCGCACAGCAGTGAGCCAACGGGCGCGCTCAGTCCCTTGGATACGCAAAACATTACGGAGTCCACGTGGGCGGTGTACTCTCTTGCATCGACGCCGAGCGCAACGGCGGCGTTAAAAAGGCGTGCACCGTCCATATGCAGCTTTAGGCCATTCTCTTTGCACACGTCTCCCACGGCGCGCACTTGGGCCGGCGTCCAGGCCGAGCCGCCGTAGTTGTTGTGCGTGTTTTCTATGCAGACCAGCGAGGTAGGCGAAAAGTGCACATTCTGTCCGCGCAGTTCCGCGCGCAGTTGCTCGGCGCTAAAGATGCCGTTTTCACCGGTGAGCGCTCGCGAGGCGAGGCCAGCGATATTGGCAAAGGCGCCGCATTCCCACACATACATATGGGCGCGCTCTTCGAAGATGACTTCGTCGCCGTGGCGAGCATGCGTCAGCAGGGCGCACGTATTTCCCATGGTGCCCGAGGGCACGTAGAGCGCGGCTTCCATGCCCACTTTTTCTGCGGCTATTTCTTCGAGGCGGTTGATCGTAGGGTCTTCGCCATATACGTCGTCGCCCACCTCAGCTGCCGACATGGCCTCTTTCATTTGCTCCGTTGGCAGCGTCAGCGTATCGCTGCGCAGGTCGACTCTACTCATCGTCTCTCCTCTGCTTGACGTTGGGCGGCTGCCGCCGTATGATTTCGCATCTCGGAAATTACGCGAATGGAGGGGTCTCGTCCAATGGCATTTTCATCTCACGGCAAGGTTCATCGCTCCACCGTCACTGGGCGGAGAGGCATGGTCGCCTCCGGCCATCCACTGGCGTCGCTCGCCGGCTTGCGCGTGCTCATGCAGGGGGGCAACGCCATTGACGCGGCTGTAGCTACCGCCGCAGCCCTCAACGTCGTCGAGCCCTACATGTCGGGCATTGGCGGCGTTGGCTACATGCATATTTACAGTGCGCGGGAGCGCGAGCACAAGGTGCTCGACTACGTCGGGTTGACGCCGGCGGCAACCGATATCGCTCTCTACGACGCGGACAAGCGCGACCGCGGACCCCTGTCTCACTTAGTTCCGGGTGCCTGCGGCGGCTGGTTGGCAGCCGTGGCCCGCTATGGCAATCTGTCGCCCGCCGAGGTCTTTGCCCCGGCCATTGAGTACGCCGAGCAAGGTTTTGCATTGACGGTGAAAAATGCCGAGTTCTTCGCTGGCAGCGATGCCGATTTGCGCCGTTTCGGCGAGGGGGCCAAAACCTATCTACCGCCCAGTGGACCGTCGTTTGCCGGACAGATTCTCGTGCAGGGAGATCTAGCTGATACCTTTCGCCAAGTAGCAGAGGGCGGCGCCGAGGTTTTCTATCGCGGCGCCCTAGGCGAGCGCATCGTGCGCTCTGTGCAGGAGAGCGGCGGCGTGTTGTCACGCGAGGATATGCACAACTTCCAGGCGGTCTGGCTCGACCCGGTCGAGATTGTCTATCGCGGTTATCGCATTTTTGCGCCTGCTCCGCCCTGCCAGGCCGTGCAGTATCTGCAGACGCTCAAAATTATGGAGGGCTTTGACGTGGCCGATATGGGCCACAATACGGTCGAAACACTGCATCGCTTTATCGAGACGACCAAGCTCTGCATGGCCGATCGCGCCGAATATGCCGCCATTGCCCATCCGCCGACTGCGGGCCTGCTATCCGATGACTATGCCGCAACGCGGCGCGCGCAGATAGGCGACAGAGCCCAATACACGGGTGGCGAGCGTTACACGGCGCAGAAGGTCGATGGCGAAGTGCTGGCTGGTCAGCCACCCGGCTGGATGAAGGACGAGTGCACCACGCACTTTGACGCCATCGACGACGAGGGCAATGCCGTCGCTTGCACCCAGAGTCTCGGGTCGGGTTTTGGCTCGGCGATGGTGGTGCCCGGCACGGGCATCGCGCTCAATAACTTCATGCGCTGGTTTGATCTGGAACCGAGCAGCCCCAACGCCATTGGTCCGGCAAAGAAAAACGAGATGTGCCTTTCACCCGCTCAAGTTTGGGACGGCGAAGGCCTGCGCTTGTTGATCGGCACGCCGGGTGGTCACGGCATTTTGCAGACGACGCCGCAGATGATTATGAACGTCCTCGATCACGGCATGAACGTGCAGGCTGCCATCGAAGCGGCCCGCGTCAAAACCGGACAGCCGGGCTATGTCGTCAACGCCGAAGCGCGCATCGCCCCAGAAGTATTCGCCGAGTTGGAAAAGCGCGGCCACCAGTTCGACTACTTGGGTGATTTTTCGCCGGCGGTGGGCGGTGGTCAGGGCATCATGGTCGATCCGGCCAGCGGCGCCTTTATGGGAGGAGCGGATCCGCGGCGCGACGGTTACGCGCTGGGCTGGTAGGTCCAATGACAGCCGATCGAAGATTCGACCTGCACTGCGATGGACGCGACTATGTGCTCTACAATATGGACTGCATCGAGGGCATGCAGCAGCACCTGGAGCCTGGCTCGGTCGACGTGGTCGTCACGTCGCCGCCCTATAACCTCGGCACTAGCTACAAAAGCTACGACGACAGTATGGGTCGCGCTGACTATGTGGAGTGGATGGGACGGTGGGCACAGACGGTCTGTACCATTCTCGCCGATGACGGTTCGCTGTTCCTAAATATCGGCGGCAAACCAAGTGATCCGTGGGGCCCTTTCGAAGTGCTCTTTCAACTGCGCGAGCACTTTGCGCTGCAAAATACCATTCACTGGATCAAGTCGATTGCCATTCAAAAAGCAGACGTCGGCCGCTATCCTGGAATCAGCACCAATGTTTCCGTTGGGCACTACAAGCCCATCAACAGCCCGCGCTACGTAAACGACTGTCACGAGTATATCTTCCACCTGACTAAGAGCGGACGGGTTGCCCTGGACCGCTTAGGCGTTGGCGTCGAGTATCAGGACAAGAGCAATATCAACCGCTTTGGCTCGGCCAATCGCCCCGATCGGCGCTGTCGCGGCAATACCTGGTTTGTGCCCTACAAGACGATCAAAAGTCGAGACAAGCAACGCCCCCATCCGGCTACCTTCCCTACTAAAATACCTCAGATGTGTATCCAACTGCACGGCGTCGAACAGACGCGCTGCGTGCTCGATCCGTTCATGGGCATAGGCCACACGGCGGCAGCCTGCGCACAGCTTGGGGTTCGCTGCATTGGTTTTGAGTTAGAGAGAGAGTATTTCCTGCAGTCGCAGCGCGTTTTAGAAGAGGCGTTGGCTGCGCAGAAATTGGATATGCCCGCGAGCTGAGGAACAACGCGTACTGCGGCGACGAGTGTATGCCGTGACGCTACGGACATAGAAGCGAAATCTGCTTCAAGTACTGCAGCTAGCGCAGACAAAGAAGAATTGCTTTCTATACTCACCGGAATTCCACATGCGGCGGTCAGTGCTCGGGCGACTCTCGCCGGAGAAGGTCTTTTTTATAGAGCGAAATGTGTCCCTATGTAGGGGGCGGGCACGTCGGTTGGATACGTCGGATTAGCCGTCAGAATGTTTCGGGTTTGGGCGTCGAGGGCGGCCAATAGCCGGTCGAGTCTTCGCTCCACGGCGCACCGCACAGTCGCGAAATGACCTGCCATTCGGAGGCGGTCAAATGGCCGTGGTTGTGAAATAGAAAGCGCTCCAATCCCGCAGCCTGCGACGCCTGCAAAATGCGGTGTAGGTCGCCTGCCGTCATCGGGTCACCGCCGTGCGGCATGCGCCCAGTATCGACCCAGGGCAGGACTTTGCCCGGGCAAGAGGCGGCTATGGCGCGCCTCGTTTCAGTGTATACCACTTCGTCAAAGAAGGACTGGGGAAAGCCCAAGTCCATATCGGCGAGCGACTGCACGTCGGGTAATTCAATGCCCAGCCAGGCCTTGGCCAGCGCAAAGCACTGCGCTTCGCTCAGGCTGGGATTCCACGCGCTGAGTTGCTTGACCCAGCGCGCCAGCGTGCCGTATAGCCCGTCAAAACCGCGGTGCCAAAAGTAGTGTTTGACCAGCAAGAAATCGAGCACCTCGTTCCAGGCGCAAAAGTCCATGCCCGTCATACCGGAAAACACGGCCGAGCGCAGGCCGTTGCCCAGCAACAGCGGGCGCGGCAGTTGAGCCAGTTCCGCGCGCGCGGCGTGCGCCTCATCGAGGCCGTCGCGGCGCCGCCAGCGCAGCCAGTAGAGCGCGTCTTCGTCGATGTCAAATAGCTGCAGACCCTGCAGCAGGCCGTAGTGTCCGTAGTAGTCGATCTGCGCTGGCGTAAACGAGCGAAAGCGCGCTTCCAGCCTGGCCAAGCCGCGCTGCAGGCGTCCGCCATCCCAACCGCGCACTTCGGCCTTTTCCAACTCGGCTGCACTCAGCGGACGGAATACCGCATTGCCGTGGTGAAATACCAGTTCGTAGGATGACTCGGTCCAGCCGTCGACAATGCCGCCGTCGACGGCTGGGAAGGCGGAAAAGACGTCGTCCCACACGGCGGCCATGTAGTGCGCGCCATAGGGATCGTCCTGCGCGGATAGGGCCTTGGCGGGGGTCGTGCCCTGTCCGGGGCAGAAAATCATCGTCGTCCAGCCGCGCTCTTTGGCCTGTTCAAACAGGCGCTGCAGCTGTTGGCTGCGCTTTGCATCGGTTGCGCGCACTGCGCTGACTTCCATGCCGCGGGCGCGGTAGGCTTCGGTCTTTGTCTCAAAGGCGGGAATGGTGTACTGACCTTCTCCGTCGGCAAAGAGCAGGCGCCCGACGACGAGGCCGCGCACGCCTCCCGCCTCCCAGGCATCCAGGCAGCGGTCGCAGTCGTCAAGGACGGGCTCGAGCGGTTGGCCGATGCGCATCCACGCTTCTAACGCCATGGCGATTTACTCCGTCGATGCATCAGGCGCGTCATCGAGCAGTACGGGGGCATCTTCGGGCTCTTCTTCCAGCCCATACAGGCGGCGGCGCGCGTTTTTCGCTTCTCGTAGTTTTGCCACCTGCGCCGGATTGAGCACGTATTCAAAGGCGAGGCGGTGGGCCCGGCGCAGCGTCTGCAGCTGTTCGCCCGTTGGATATTCGCCTCCGCTGTTGAGCGCGCGCCATTCCTCCCGTTGCTGCCATAGCAGCATGCGCACCTGTTCTTCTTGCAGCGGGCTTAATCGCAGGCGCGCGAAATCCTGTATCTCGCCCGTTCCCCGTGCGCTATAAACGCTCTGCAAGCGGTCTACTTGCTCTTCGCTTAACAGCGCGGCGCGGCTCTGGCGATGGCTGGCCAGCGCCATTTTTATCTGCCAGCGCGCCTCTTCCTCATCGAGTTCGCCTCCTTCGACCTGTCGGCGAATGGACGCGAGTTGATCGACTAGGGTTTGGCGCAGGTCTTGCAGTGGCAGCCGCTGGTCGTCGCTCAGCGCTAGCGCATTGTGCAGGCGCTGTTCCCATTGGCGCTGCGGCGAGTGGTCGGCTTCCGATGCAGCAGGTGCACGGTCTGCAATCGCTGCTTGGCTCGTCGGCTGAGCTTGAGTGGACGCACAGTGCAGCAGACCCACCAGCACCGCTGCTATAATTCTTGCCATTGTAGGATCTCCCGTTTTGTCCCTACACGCGGAAGACGCGCATTGATCCATCGTCGGAATCTTCTTCTCGCTCTGATTCGATCTGAAACATGACTTCGTCGCCCTCTTTGTTAATGCGATCTAGCTCTTGGCTGTTAAGGTCGGGAAAGAGGCGCGGCACGCGCTGCGTGAGAAAGCTCTTCACCTTTTGTCTACCGGTAGAAGCCTGCGGCACGGATTTATAAAGCCGTGCCACGGTCTTGCGTATGTGCAAGCGCAGGACATGCATGTGCAGCGGCGTTTCTTTGACGAGTTGCCTGATGAGCTCCACCAGGCAGCTCATGGAAGACGCTGTACGCGTGCGCTGTATCTCGTCGGCCGAATTGAGCTGCCGCGACAATTCCTCGCTATTCAAGGAGCGCAGGTCGTCGACAAAACTTTCTCTGATGCGCCAGAACGTGACTTTGCCAACGGAGATCGCATGGCGGTAGGGCGTCAGATTGGCCAGCAACATGCGCACTTCGTGATCCTGTCGCTTGACCATCTGAATCGCATTTTCCAGCAGGGTTTCGTCGTGTTCTAGCCCATCTAAAATCGGTTTGAGGTCGCTTTCCTGGTCTGCCATGACGATCTCTTTATGCTGAATCAATAAGCGCAATACGCCATCGCGCTCGGCCGGCAGTCGGCGCAGACCTTCAAAAATGTGTATGTGGTGCACGCCGAAGAGAATGGCCTGCTGCAGTTTTTCGTTGACCGCCTGTCGATGCTCGACCTTGCTGCGCCGGTGTTCGGCCTCTTGCTGATCGATCTTGCCGGCGCTTAGCGCGTCGTCGACGCTGTGGAGTTCCTCAAGTGTTTGCACGTCCTCCTCGTCGAGTATTCCCTGCTGTTTATAGGCCATTATATAGCTGCGCGCGCGCGTGGTTTCCTCCGACATGATTTGCTGCTCGCGCTCTACCATCAGCTGCTCGTGCTGCCTGTTTTCCTCATCGGCGGCACGCACTTTCTGCAAGGGTGACAGCTCTTCTGCCCCTTCCCCATCGCCCTTTGGTTGGACCTTAGCTGCCAGGGGTGCTGCGGCTTTTTTTGCAGCTCGCTTCTTGGTCGGTCGCTTTTCTCTTTCTTTTGCAATGAGTTCGTCCAGCGGCACGTCTAGCTGCTTGCTGTTGACCACTTGCTCGATGATTCGTTCGATACTACGCGGCAGCCCCTTATCTCCTAGGTCGATGCCGATGCTCTCCAAAAAGAGCACTGTGCGTCTTTCGCGCACCATGTTTTTTATGCGCTCAATCCCCTCCTTAAGCGCGTCCTCGGAATCGTCGCCCAACCGGTCTAACAAGGTGCGCGTGTAGGAAATCATCATGTTCTTTATGCCGAAGACCAAGTATTTGTTGGGATGTTCGGCATTGACGCGCTGGATCATGGTGAGCATGGCGGCGCGGATCTTAGGTGAGGCCTCTATGCCGACTAGGCGCTTAAACTCCTCTTGCATCAGCTCGAGAAACTGTTCATCCGCAATAAGCACGTCACCGCGGTGAAGGCGTTGGTCGACGCGCTTCCACAGCGCCAAGCGCAGCTTGCTGGGCAAGGCCGTCTGCCAGTCGGTGCTTTCTTCGCTTTCCATTCTTATTCTTAGGATAGTTCGAGTGCGAGCGGGCAGTGGTCCGAACCGAGCACTTCGGGAAGGTGATAGGCCTTCTTGGCCCTAGGTTGCAGGCACGCGCTAACAAAGTGGTAGTCAATGCGCCATCCGATATTGCGCTGGCGCACGCCCTGGCGGTTTGACCACCAGGTATAGTGCCCCTCTGCGCTCCCCTGGATTGCACGGAAAATATCGACGTATCCAGCGGCGATCAACTCGTCTATCCAGGCCCTTTCCACCGGCAAAAAACCCGTCGTATGTTCGTTGGCTTTTGGGCGCGCGAGGTCAATGGGATGGTGCGCGGTATTGAAGTCGCCGCACAGCACCTGGCTCTCGCCGCGCGCGCTACGAGAGCGACAGTGTTCTAAGAAGGCGGCACAGTACTCCATCTTGTATGGAACGCGCGCATGGTCGCGCTGTCCGTTGGGGAAATAGGCATTGATGAGCGTAAAGTCGTCAAAACGCGCAGTCAGCGTGCGGCCCTCGCGGTCAAAGGTGGGGTCGCCAAGGCCTTCAATCACATCCAGCGGCTCCCTCTTTGCAAAAATCGCCACGCCGCTATAGCCCTTTTTCTCGGCGCGAGAAAAATAGCCCCTGTAGCCCAGCGGGCGCAGCAGGTCATCTTCCAGCTGTTCGGGCCAGGCGCGGGTCTCCTGCACGCTAAGCACATCTGGTTTGGCCGATTTCAGCCAGTCGTGGAAGCCCTTGCGCGCCGCCGAGCGGATGCCGTTGACGTTCCACGATATGAGTTTTTTGCGCTTCACGTTCCCGCTCGTTCAAGCAGATTGTGCAAGGTCAAACCGAGAATCTTCTCTCGGTCGGCCGGTGCGACAAATGGACAGTGGGTGCGAAAGGCCTCCAGCGCGTGCTGGTAGGTCATATTAAAGCGCACGACGGGATAGTCCGAGCCCCAGCACAGGCGATCGCCGCCAAAGTGCGCATACAGGGCGCGTACCCCAGGGTGCGTATCCAAGTGTGGATAGTCCCAGGATACACTTGATACATAATGGAACCCGGATAGCTTGATGTAAATATTGCTCACCTCAGACGAGCGCAATACTTCCTCCATGCTATCCTCGCCCATGCGGGCACCGGCCATGTGGTGGCAGAGAAAGGGTACGGTGGGAAATGTTCTGGCCAGTTTGCGCAGCGCCGGCTGCCACTGGGGCCCCAGTGCCAATGAGGCGATGAGATTGCACTCGGCTGCCTTTTCGAAAAAGGCCAGTCCCTCTTGGGAGGCAAACCAGTCGGTATCGCCCTTCAGATAGTGGGTAAATCCCTTGAGCTGGTACTGGCGCGCGGCCTGTTCAAGCCGCTGGGCGGCCCCCGGCACGTGATAGGTATCGCTCCAAGAGCAATCGACGTCGGCAAACTGCACTAGGCGCTCTGGGTATTGGCGCACGCATTCGGCAACGTAGTCGTTGTTGTCGGAGTTGTGCTCAATGCGGGCACATACCAGCACGGCCCTATTTACTTCGTGGCGATCCATTTCCCAGAGCAATTGTTCGACAAGGCCCCGGCTTTCGGGATCGGGTACGGGCGGCTGGTAGGGCCAGCGCCGCCAGGCGTGCGTATGGGAGTCGATGATCATAAGCGGCGTTTCACCCTTCAACTATCGAGGTCAACATGCGTCGGCTTTGACGAAATTCAAGTAGAAAATAACGCGCTAGCCGCCAATAGTCCACCGAACGCCGTCGCTCAAAGCACTCGGGATCGGCGTGGTAGAGCGGAGTAGAAGCGCGTCTGCGTGCCATTTTTATTTTATACAAATAGTTGTTTTTATATATTTTATGATTTTACACGTAAGTTGATTCTATACCCATAGGGATAAGGGGCGCGCTCGCCAAGGGGCAGTAGCGCGAGCGCGGCTCGTATGGGGCGTCCATTGAAACGAGGGGTCTTATGGCTGGATACGAGTTTATACTGTTCGAGGTAAACGAGCGCGTCGCCTGGATTACGCTCAACAGGCCGGAGGTGCTCAACGCCATGCACCCGCCGATGGCTGCCGAACTGCGCGATGCTTGGAGGCGAGTGCGCGACGACGACGAGATATGGATGGGCGTTTTGACCGGCAGCGGTGAGCGCGCTTTTAGCGCGGGATCTGACCTGAAGTGGCGCAGCCAACAGGGCGAAGAGGCGCGCGCGCACAACCGCGGCGAAGTGGCCGACGACGAGGCGCTGGGCTTTCAGCGCGGGCGCGACTGTTGGAAGCCCCTGCTGGCCGCGGTCAACGGCTATGCCGTGGGCGGAGGGTTGGAACTGGTGCTTGGTTGCGATATCGTCGTGGCGGCCGATAACGCGCGCTTTGGGCTGCCGGAGGTGCGTCGGGGGTTGATGGCCGACGGTGCAGGCATACATCGTCTGATGCGCCGCGTCCCCTATTCCATGGCTATGGCCATGGTGCTGAGCGGTCAGTTTGTCGAAGCGCAGGACGCGCTGCGCATGGGCTTGGTCAACGAAGTGGTAGCGGCGGCTGAACTGCGCGCAGCGGCCGAGCGCTGGGTTGAGCAGATTATGGAGTGTGCTCCCCTATCGCTGCGCGCCAGCAAAGAGGCAGCGCAGCGCGGGCTGGAAATGCCGCTGTGGGACGCGGTCGGCCGGGTCTTCCCACAGGCGGAAAAACTGTATGAATCGGCGGACTTTATAGAGGGACCGCAGGCCTTTGCCCAGAAGCGTACCCCAGAGTGGAAAGGTCGATGAGACGCACGCGGCGGCGCGAGGGGCGCACAATAATTGTTGGATAGAGTGGATTGACTTAGTATCTTGGCGCGGAGTGAAAGAGAATGCTGCTACTTGCAGAGCAGACGGCAGGCCCCAGTGCTTATGTGCCGACCAAGTAAAATCGCGTAGCGGAGCAGTAAGGAGGGCTGTATGGGCAGCGAATTATACGAGCCAGAGATCGACGTGACGCACGGAATGTACCGGCTCTGGGGAACGCGCGGTTCGATACCGGTGTCGGGTCCGCAATACGTTCGCCACGGCGGCAACACATCGTGTTTGGAATTTGCATACGGTGGAGATCGCATCATTTTTGATGCCGGTTCCGGTTTGCGCGAGGTGGGATTGTCCCTGCTAGAGGCGCCTCCGCGCAGAATACACCTCTTTATCACGCACACCCACTGGGACCACATTCAGGGCTTTCCGTTTTTTGCACCGGCCTATATTGCCGGCTACGATATTTCGGTCTATGCGGCGCCCAACGCCGAACAAGATTTGGAGTCGATATTTCGCGGTCAGCTCGATCGCGCCTATTTCCCCGTGCAGATGGAAGACATGCAGGCCCATCTCGAGTTCAACTACATCAAAGATGCGCCGGTGTGCATCGGCGATGTGGAGATCAGCTGGGAGACGACGTTTCACCCAGGAGCGACGGTGGGCTATAAGGTGCACGTGGGTGATCGGCAACTGGTCTATATGCCGGACAACGAGTTTCTGAAGGGCTACATGGGACAGCCGCTGCGGGAGTTGACGGGTGAAGATGAGACCATCTACGGTAAAATCGTCGACTTCTGCACGGGCGTAGACGTGCTGTTGCACGAGGCGCAGTACACGCAGGAAGAGTATACGATCAAGGTGGGGTGGGGTCATACGTCGGTGGCCAATGCCTGCACGTTGGCCAGAGTGAGCGAGGCGAAGAAGTGGACCGTGATTCACCATGACCCGTCGCACGGGGATGAGTTTCTCCAGAACAAGCTCAATCTAACGCGGCAAATTTTGCGCGATATTGGCTGTTCTGTCGAGGTGCAACACGGCTGCGACGGATTAGTGGGCTATTTGTAGGGGGACAGTTATAGGTGGCGCGGCCAAGCCGCCGTCGGATCAATGCGTTCGACGGCGGCTTTTTTCATGGGCTATGGGCGCGCTCCCGGGCGGCCATTTTACAGCTTGATGGTCGCCTGTTTTCGCCCTGCTTTGAGCACGGCATCGGCAATTTTCAGCGCGGCAATTCCGTCTGCGGCGGTGACCAGGGGCTGTTGGGCGCGCTCGAAGCAGCGCACGACGTGCTTGGCTTGTTCGAGAAACATATCCTCTTTGCGGTACGCGTAGACTTTTTCGCGCCCGTTGGCCGCCTTGAGGGTAAAGGCACCGTGCGTAGAGGGGTTGAAAGACGCAGGTGCTTCTTTAGCCGTCATGCCAAACTGCAAGCTGCCCTTTGGACCGATAAAGTCGTTTAATCCCGCTACCTGTGCGCCGGCGGCTACGCCCCATGACCAGATCAGTGAGTGCTGGTCTCCGCTCTTAAAGTTGAGGATCGCCGTTGCCGTGTCGGCGCCCACGCTCGTCGAGTCAAATTGCAGAGAAGACGATTGCACGGAAGCGACGGGACCAAAGACCTGCAGAGCGAAATCGTAATTGTGCACCGCCCCGTCGATCAGCGGTCCTCCTCCCTTATTGATGTCGCGAAACCAGGGGTTGGCCGGCTTGCCGCCGGCGGCAAAGCGCCAAAGGACGGGCCGTCCTACGGCGCCCGACTGCACGATTTGCTTAAACTTGCCCCAAAACGAGTCAAAGCGGCGCACAAAGCCTATTGTCAGGCGGATGCCGGCCCGATCGCAGGCGTCGGCCATGCGTTCGGCCTCGGAGACTTTTAGCGCCATGGGCTTTTCGCAGAACACGTGCTTGCCGGCGCGCGCAGCGGCGATGACCGGTTGGGCATGCTGGAATGTTGGAGTACAGACCCATACAGCATCTATCTCTTTTAATTTCAAAAGCTTGTGAAAATCGTCAAAATGGTGTTCGGCGCCGTAGTCGGCGGCGAATGCCCGGGCGCTAGCGCCCACTATATCGCTGGCGGCGACGATGCGAGCATTCTTGAGGTCCTTGATGCGTGCGGCGTGGTGACGGGCGATGCCTCCGCAGCCAATAAAGCCTATGTTCAGCATAATTCGACTCCTCTAAGGGGGGTAGTGCGGGAAATATAGCACGGAAATCATTGGCGGGCGAATCCGTTTTTTTTATTTTTTGGTGGAATGAATAGCCGACAGGCACTGTCTAAGAGGGTGTGAGTCTCACGCTCCGTTGGAACCATGCGGCATGTAACATTTTTAGACTTGACTGACTGGTCAGTCAAATAGCAACAGAAGGGAGGATGCGATGGAAAAAGTAAATCGAGAATCCATAGTGCGCGTCGCGCGCATATACAAGCAGAACAAGGATGCCAGCGCTGCGCTGGGTATTTCTCTGCGCTATTTCGCCCGACTGTGCCGTCAGTATGAAATCGAAACGCCCTATGCGCGGCACAGGCGCCACAT
>JAYOYH010000072.1:0-18587 GCA_038153405.1 Gemmatimonadota bacterium
TTTTATATGGTGGGCGATACTGGATTTGAACCAGTGGCCTCCGGTATGTGAGACCGGCGCTCTAACCAACTGAGCTAATCGCCCGCATCGGGCAAGATGGTGGGCCCAGTAGGACTTGAACCTACGACCAACGGATTATGAGTCCGCCGCTCTAACCAACTGAGCTATAGGCCCGTAAAAGCAAAGACCAAATGTAGATGTTTTCCACTTAGGGTCAAGAGCTTTGTGCGTCTCCGTAGCGTTGTCGTTCCTGGTTTAGCTGCATGAGCTGGCCGCTGAGGTGAAGCACCTCAGCGTCGTTGCCATTCTGCTCGGCTCGGGCGAGCGCGTGGCGGGTGGAGAGCATGCGTCGCTGCAGTGAAGTGCGCTGAAAAAACGAAACCGATTGGCGCCACTGTTCTTCCACCTGTTCTTCGGAGAAGCCAAACATCGCGCATTCGCTTATCAGGCGGCCCAAGTGCTCGTCCTCGAGCGCATCGATCAGCAGCGCTAGGTCGACGGGCTCTGCATTGGAAAAGCGTCCGTAGAGGGCTTTGAGCAGCGCGCTGCAGGCGCTGGATTCTAGGCATTCGACGTTTAGTTCGGCTGCCGTAGGTGCTATATAGTCGGGGTAGTGCAGAAGCAGTCCGATAAATTCGCGCTCGCGGCGCGGTGGTTCGGGCTCCTGAGCGACGGCTGGTTCGGCCGCTGGAGCCGCGCGCGTTCGCCCCTGGCGCTGGACCACCTGACGCATTTCCTGACGCAGTGCGCTTTCGTCTACGGACAGTCGCTGGGCGACTTCGCGCATCATTAGATCGCGCCGCACGGCATCGCGCGGCCGAGCTAAGAGCGGCTTGAGCGCTTCTATGGCCTGCGCTTTGCCCTGCACGCTGCCGAGGTCGTGCTGTTGGCCCATTTGATGCAGGTAAAAGTCGAGGGCGGATTGGCCCTTTTCCGCCATGGCCAGCAGCGCATCCGGTCCTTCCGACTGTATAAACGTGTCGGGATCGTGTTCGCTGGGCAAGGAGACCACGCGCGCATCGGCGCCGCTGCCCAAAACGATTTCAAGACCGCGCATAGCGGCATTGGATCCGGCGGCATCGCCGTCGAAGAGCAGGACGATGCGGTGCGCGTAGCGCGATAGCGCGCGGCAGTGGTCTTCCGTCAGCGCCGTTCCCGAGGTTGCTACCACGTTTTCTATACCTGCCTGCACCAGGCTCAGCAGGTCCATATAGCCCTCGACGACGAGGGCCGTGTCGCTGCGGCGTATCGCCTCGCGCGTGTGGGCCAAGCCATAGAGAACGTTTCCCTTGTGGTAGATGGCCGTCTCGGGCGAGTTGAGGTATTTGGGTTCCTGATCCGGTTGCAGGGCGCGCGCGCCGAATGCGATAACGCGGTTGGATAAGTTTGCGATGGCAAAGGTGGCTCGGTCGCGGAAGCGGTCGTAGTGGCCGCTGCCGCTTTGTCGGGTCAGGGCCAATCCAGCGCGCTCCAGCACGTGCGGTCCCAGGCCGCGTCGCCCCGCCACTTTTAGCAGGCCGTCCCACGCGGCCGGGGCATAGCCCAGTCCAAAGCGCTCGATCGTCTCATCGCTCAGGCGGCGATTGCGCAGATAGGCCAGCGCATGTTCGCCTGCGCTGTCGTTGAGCAGCATGTGGTGGTAGTATTTGCTGGCTAGGTCATTGGCCCGGTATATTTCGTCTGCTGCGTCATTGGCGGCGCGTGTGGGGGCATCGTCTTGCGGCAGGGCGATGCCTGCGCGTGCGGCGAGAAAGGTCACGGCTTCGACAAAGCTGACGCGATCTATTTCCTGAATGAATTTAAACGCGTTACCCCCAGCACCGCAGCCAAAACAGTGGTAAATTTGCCGTTCGGGGCTGACGCTAAAAGAGGGTGAATTCTCGTTGTGAAATGGGCACAGGCCAAATAAGTTGCGGCCCTTCTTGCTCAGTTGAACGTGCTCGGAGACAATCTCGGCGATATCTGTGGCATCGCGGATGCGCTCCAATATGTCTTCGGGGATGCGGGGCATTGCTCGGCGGACTTCTTTAACCTATTATTGACCAGTGGTAGGATGTTAGTTAAGATATTTTTGCTCGCAGCTCGGGTCAAGGCCAGTGGGATTGGGATGATGTCGACTGTCGACCTTATTGCTGCGCGCAACAGGCAAGAAGTAACCCGCTCACCGCAGAGGTGCTGTCCGCGCTTTCGCGGTGGTGTTCGGTTGGTGCTCGGGGCCATAGAAAGAGGCATTTTTTTCTCGGCGAGCTCTATGGCGGCTCCGTTGTGATAAAAGGGAGGTGGTCGGCACAAATAATTAAGAAATCGCTTGACTCTGAAGTTTATTGCCATAAATTTACGTCAATTATCTAGTGTAGGTATTAGTTCGCACCACCGTCGTATACGCAAAGCATTTAACCAATTGTGCCCTCTACCGGGGCCGGGACCAACGAGCTGCGTCTATTTCCGGCCTTTACCGGAAACGGAACTGACAGCATCGATGAGGAGGATATCGGACATGTCGAGAGGCAAAAAAGTGTTCTTTTCGGGCTTAGCCCTACTGGGGCTGAGTTCTTTTTTCGCGTACGCCAATCCGGCTGAAGCGGCAATGACGGTCAGCTCAGCGCCTGCTGCCGGTGTGGACAACATCGCGCCGGGCTCTGTGAGCGCGGTGGCCGTTGAAGCGGATTTGGGTGCGGTTACCGTCACCGTCTCATGGGGATTGGCCGCAGCTGACTTCGTGCGCCAGGCTCCCGTGGGGTCCGACCTGACGTCCGGCGGCGTCTTCAGGAATGTCAACGACGTCGCTGGTTATAATGTCTGGCGCCGTCCTGTCGGCGGCGAAAACGCGCTGGTGTCCAATGTGGGCTCTGGTTCGGTTTCCTATATCGACAGCACGGTCCAAGCCGGCCTCACCTACATCTACTCGGTCACGGCGGTCGACCGCTCCGGTAACGAGAGCGGTGTTATCGAGTCCGACCAGATCAATTTGGGACCGCCGCCGTCGGGTGGTAAGCCCGCCGTGCCGCCGGGTTCGGTTATCAGCAAGGCCGCTCAGCTCAAGCTCGACGGGGAACTGCCGACTGCCGAAGCGCGGGACAAGTTTATAGCCGACATGCGCGCCGCACTGGCAGAGCTGTTGGGCATCTCCATCGACCGCATTAATATCAAAGGCCTGACAGCTGGTAGCATTATCATCGACTTTGAAATCGAGGACGATCCTGCATCGACCGTTTCAGTCGACGATGCCGTTGCCAGCCTTGAGACGCAGCTAACGGAGAATCCCAATGCCTTTGCCAGTGTCGAAGGGGCGGGCACGGTGTTGGAGGTTGTTTCTTTCAAGGCAAACCTCTCGTCCGTAGATCTTGGCGCCGTGGGCGTCGATCAAATTGCCTTTGAGACGCTGTCCTTCACCAATGCGGCGACGGACTCGGGGGCGGTTCTCAGCGTAACGGCATCCGTAAGCGGTGATGGCTATTCGGTTTCTGTTGCGACGCTATCGCTGGCCAGTGGCCAGACGGGTTCTATCGACGTCCAGTTTGATGCGGCGGCTGTCGGCAACTTGAACGGCTCCTATGCCGGTTCCTTAACCGTGCTGACCAACGATCCCAACCAGCGCGAGACCATCGTGTCTCTATCGGCTTCTATTGAAGCTGGGCTAGACTTGGCCAGTATTGCTGTCAGCGGTGCTGTGCCGGCCAATTTCGGCAGTGTATTTATCGGCTCCAGTCGGTCACTCGTGGTCAATGTCGCCAACAATGGCGATCTGACGCTCACGGGCAGCTTGGCCATTGAGGGCGCTGCCGCTTTCACTGAGGCCACGGGCAGCTTTAGCGTAGAAGGTGGCCAGTCCGTTGCCGTATCCGTCGCGTTTACGCCGACCGCGGTTGGCGCTGCGAGCGGTGAGCTGGTCATCACCAGCAACGATGCCGGTCGGCCTGAAGTGCGCGTCGCTCTGTCGGGTAGCGGTAGCGATCCCGGTAGCGTGCAGATCTTGGTTGACGGGGACGGCGCTCAGGTTTTTGGCGACTTTGATGGCAGCACGGTAGTGAATTTTGACGATTTCTTCATCTTTGCCGATAACTTCGGTGTGACGCCTCCGGCCAATGCGGCGACCGATCTCGACGCCAATGGCCAAGTTAACTTCGACGATTTCTTTATCTTCGCGGATAACTTCGGCAAGTCGGGCACCTACGTCGGTGCTGGCGGTTGATCTGGCGTGGGAAGGTGCTTAAAAGCCATCCCCGCTATCGTATAGGAACGTAAAACAGTTCCGAGAACTATGAGAAAGCGATGCGTTACTCCGGTAGCGCATCGCTTTTTTGCGTTTGAAAAAGACTTGACCCGGAGTAAGCAGGTCGTTTAGATTAGATATCCGCCTCTTCTCTTGCACGGAAATCATTTAACACGGAGGTCGCCGCATTATGTTGAAGAAAGCGTTGTCTATTGGTCTACTGGCGCTTTGTGCTGGCACGGCCAGCGCGCAATTCACATCTACGGCCGAACAGGTGGCCGCTGTCGACAATATCCCACCGTCTCCGGTGACGGATCTGCAGGCCCTAGTTGCCGGCGGAGCGAATGCGCGCAGCGTAGCGCTTACGTGGACCCTTTCGGTCGATGATGCCCTCCTGTTTACCTCCTCCATTGGCGGCGTAGTGGTGCCTTCTGCGGACGTGCGTGGTTATCGGGTGTATCGGATGGACGAGGGGGGGAGCGAGGTGCTGCTTGCCACGCTGCCAGCCGGAGTGTCCGAGTATTTCGACAGCAGCGTAGAGGATGGCGCTTCTTATATCTACTCGGTGCGGCCCTTTGATTTGGACAACGAAACCGACGTCGACGTCGTCGCCGGATCAAAGGCTGACTTGGCGCGCATCGTCTTGGTTGGCGGGCCTTCGGAGGTCACAGTAAAGACAACGATCAAAGCGTCTATGCGGATCAATAGCAATGTGAACTTGGCCGACGAGAATGCCGTAGCCGTTTTTACTGAACAATTCATTCAGAACCTAACGGCCCTACTGCGCATCGACCGCGCGCGTATCGTTATTACGGGCCTTGCCTCGGGTAGCGTAATTGTTTCCTTCGAGATCGCCGAGCCGGATGCTGGCTCAGAGGAGCTCAGTGCCACGGATGCGCTATCTAATCTCAAGGCGGAAGTTGTGGCTGGCACGGACGCCTTCGATGTAATCGGTGGCGTATTGGCGCTCGAAGACGAGTCGACCTCGGTGTTGGTTCCAGTAGAAACGCCGTTAGACAGCGAGGGAAATCCGATTTTGGGATGGTTTACGCGCCAGGGAGATCAGGTGGGCTTCGACGATTTCTTCCTCTTTGCAGACCACTTTGGAACGTCGGCAGGCGATGTCGGCTACGATGCTCGATTCGACATTGTGCCCGATGGCAGCATCGATTTTGGCGATTTCTTCCGCTTTGCCGATGATTTTGGCAAGGTAGTTGCCAACGCCTCTGTGATAAATGGTGGCTGATTTGCCGTGATTTTAGGACTGCGGTGCAAGGGCGTCTGCTCTTAGCTCGCTTTGCGCCGCAGTCCTTCCTCTTGACAAGTGCACCGTTGCTTCATAACTTTGCATGGTTCCTACTTCCCGCTCGCTTTTACGAAATATCCCGCACAACGGAGTACCGAAGCGCCCAAACGAGTATAGACGAGGGATACGAGCGGTTTTCCTCGCTGTCAGTACTTGGTCATTTGGGCACGGACATATAGTTAGTACCTCCCTTTACGAGTCTAAAATCACGAGATAGCACGCGGTCGCCATTTCCCGATTGGTCGTGATGGCCGTAAAGTGCACACCTACCGACCGAACTGAATCGCATTTTGTGCACGAATACCCGTATAGGCTTGGTTCCTGGCTTTCACTCAGCTGTACGTGCTCACTAATTAGCAAAGGTCGCAAGGAGATATAATGCCGCCTGCCAACAAAAACCAGAAGATGAATATCGTCGAACTCCAGCGCATGAATATTCTGGACCTGCAGGAGCTGGCCAGGAATTTGGAGGTTGCCGACTTTACGGCCCTGCGCAAGCAAGAACTGATCTTTGCCATCCTGAAGCACCAGACCGAGCGCAGCGGGCTCATCTTTGCACAGGGCGTTTTGGAAGTCTTGGAAGAGGGGTTCGGCTTTCTGCGTTCGCCGAGCTACAACTATCTGCCGGGACCAGATGATATATACGTCTCCCATTCGCAAATCAAGCGCTTTAGTCTGCGCACGGGCGACACCATTTCCGGGCAAATACGCCCGCCTAAAAACGACGAGAAATACTTTGCGCTGCTGCGCGTAGAGGCGATCAACTTCGAAGATCCGGAAGTCACCAAGAACAAGACGATCTTTGAAAACTTGACGGCGCTGCATCCGGCTGAGCGGTTCAAGCTCGAGCACAGCCCGAAGGACATGACGACGCGCATTCTCGATTTGCTCTCGCCGATTGGCAAGGGGCAGCGTGGACTGATCGTCGCACCTCCGTTTACCGGTAAAACCATGCTTCTACAGAAGTTGGCCAACGCCATTACGACCAATCATCCCGAAGTCGTGCTCATTGTCTTGCTGATTGACGAGCGACCGGAAGAGGTCACGGATATGCTGCGTTCGGTCAACGGCGAAGTCATTAGCTCGACTTTTGACGAGCCGGCCACGCGCCACGTCCAGGTTGCCGAAATGGTCATCGAGAAGGCGCGTCGCCTAATCGAGCATAAGCGCGACGTGGTGATTTTGCTCGACAGCATCACGCGTCTGGCGCGCGCCTACAATACGGTGACACCGCACTCGGGGCGCATCCTGACGGGCGGGGTCGATTCTACGGCACTACAGTGGCCGCGGCGTTTTTTCGCCGCCGCGCGCAATGTCGAAGAGGGCGGTAGCTTGAGCATCATTGCCACCGCGTTGGTCGAGACCGGCAGCCGCATGGACGAGGTTATCTTTGAGGAATTCAAGGGCACTGGCAATATGCAGGTCCAACTCGATCGCCGCCTGAGCGGTCGGCGCATTTATCCCGCCATTGACGTGACGCAGACCAGCACGCGCAAAGAAGAACTGCTGCTCTCCGAGTTTGAGCTGAGTCGCTCGTGGATTCTGCGTCGCATCCTCAACCAGATGGGAGTGGTCGAGGGCATGGAGTTTTTGATGGAGCGCATGGAGGGCACCTCGTCCAACGAGGAGTTTCTGAAGGCGATGAACGACTAGCGGGGCAGGTGTTAGTGGGTAGATCTTGCGTTTTTGCAAGCGCGGCCTATTTTATTACTTCTTGTGCAAAGATTGAATCTTTCGCGTCAGAACGTTCGGAGGAAAGAAAGTGAAAGCAGATATCCATCCCGATTACCATTCTGTGATTTTTTTAGATTCGAGCTGCGATTTTAAGATCCTCTCCCGCTCGACGCTCAGTTCACAAGAGACGATGGAATGGGAAGACGGCAATAGCTATCCGGTTATCCGCGTGGAAGTCAGTTCGGCATCGCATCCGTTTTATACGGGCAAGCGCCAACTGGTGCTCGACCGCGGTGGACGCATCGAGCAGTTCCAGCGTCGCTATGCAAAAAAGGCCGAAGAAGCCGAAGAGGCTCCCGTCGAAGCTGAGGGCGCTGCGCAGGCTTAGCTAAGATCGTCGCATTGTAAGGTGGTAAGGTGTGTTCCTCGGGGGCAGCGCCTTATCACCTTTTTCGTGTACGGAATGCTGCGTGGACAGAGCGCCGCTCACAGAGGGTCGCTCGGTGGGCTGATGGTCATTAACGGCGCGACGATGTCGTCGTGGTTAATGCGCGTTTCGATGCCAAAAGATGATGCGATGGGAGTGTCATCATCGCGGTGCTGCGTCGAGCGAAGGTGACGCCATTGGCGGTCTTGGACGCCTGAATGCACTCTACTGGGAGGGGTTGTCATATGCTAGAAAAATTGCTGGAGTTGGAACGCCGCTATGAGGGGCTCAACGCACAGCTTTCCGCACCGGAGACGGGCCAGAATCCCGCCCTATTCCAGAAACTGGCGCGCGAAGTGGGCGATATGCGCGACGTCGTGGAAGTTTCCGTCCGCTATCGGCAGGCGCTGGCGCGTCACGCAGAAGCCGAAGAGATCATTGAGGCGGATGAAGACGACGAACTCGTCGAATTGGCCAGGGTCGAACGCGACGAATTAGAAGAAGAAATTGAGGAGATGGAAGGGCAGTTAAAAGTGCTGCTCATTCCCAAGGATCCCAACGATGGCCGCGATGCCATCGTCGAAATTCGCGCTGGTGCCGGAGGAGACGAGGCGGGTCTGTTCGCCAGCGATATCTACCGGATGTACCAGCGCTTTGCCGAGCGCAACGACTTTAAGACGGAGACCCTGTCGTCTAGTCTAAATCCTTCGGGGGGATTTAAGGAAGTTGTATTTTCGGTTACGGGTAAGGACGCCTTTGGTCGACTCAAGTATGAGAGCGGTGTGCACCGCGTGCAGCGCGTGCCGAAGACGGAAACGGCCGGACGCATTCACACGTCGGCCGCGTCGGTGGCCGTCCTGCCCGAAGCGGAAGACGTCGAAGTGGCAATCGACGATGACGATTTGAAGATCGAGGTCTATCGATCCAGTGGGCCGGGCGGCCAGAGCGTCAACACGACCGATTCGGCGGTGCGCATAACGCACGTGCCGACCGGCATTGTCGTCGCGTGCCAAGACGAAAAATCGCAGCTGAAGAACAAGAACAAGGCCATGAAGATCCTGCGCGCGCGCCTATACGACAAAGTGATGTCAGAGCAAAAGGCCCAGCGCGATGCGGCACGTGCTGGGCAGATTGGCTCAGGCGATCGCAGCGCAAAGATTCGCACCTATAACTATCCCCAGGGGCGCGTTACCGACCATCGCATTACGCTGACGCTTTATCGGTTAGAAGAAGTGCTCGACGGCGATCTCGACGAGTTCGTGCAGCAGCTGGCATTGGCAGCCCAGGAACAGCGCCTGCAGGCAGCCAATATATAGCGGGCGATGTCGTCGGTGCCGCGCAGTTGGAAGCTGCTGGATATACTCGAAGAGACGAGTCGTTTCTTTGCCGATAGGCAGATTCCCGATGCGCGTTTACAAGCCGAGTTATTGCTGGCCGCCGTGCTCGATTTGAAGCGCCTCGACCTCTACCTGCAGTTCGACCGCCTCTTGAACGCGGACGAGGTCGATCGCTACCGCGATTGCGTTCGCCAGCGCCAACGCCGCGTGCCTGTTCAGTATATTGTCGGCACGGCCGCCTTTCGCCATCTCGAACTGTCGGTAACGCCGGCTGTGCTCATTCCCCGTCCCGAAACAGAAGTGCTGGTCGACGTGGCGTTAGAGCGCCTGGCCAACCTGGCTGCACCGCGCTGTTTGGACTTGTGCTGCGGTTCGGGTGCCATTGCCCTCTCGCTGGCCGTTGAAAACGAACGGGCCCAGGTCGCCGCGGCCGATATTTCGCAGGAGGCACTGCACGTTGCCAAGGGAAATGCCGAGCGCAGCGGCGTTGGCCAACGCGTCGAATGGCTGTGTGGCGATCTATTTGCACCACTAGGCGATCGTCTATTTGATCTGATCGCCTGCAATCCGCCCTATGTGCGCCACGGCGATATTGCCACGTTACAGCCGGAAGTGTGCCAGCACGAGCCGCACCTAGCGCTGGACGGCGGCGGCGATGGGCTGGATTTCTATCGGCGAATTTGCCGCGAAGCCGCGCGCTTTTTGGCGCCGTCCGCATACCTCGTTATGGAGGTGGGGGATGGGCAGGCCGGCGATGTCGTTGCCATGCTCGAGGAGACGGCCCATTACGAGACGGTTGATGTAGTCGCCGATCTCAACCATATTCCCCGCGTAGTCGCTGCGCGACGGTGTGCGGAGATCGCCCATGGCTAAGAAAAAACGCTCGACCTACGTCTGTCAGTCCTGCGGTCACAGCGCAGTGCGCTGGTTTGGGCGCTGCCCCGCCTGCGGCGAGTGGAATAGCTGTGTCGAAGAAGCGCCCGTCCAAGAGGATCATCGGCGCGACCACGTCGCGGCGGCCGTGCGCGCCGAACTGCAGCCCATAACGCAAGTGCAGAGCCAGGACCATCAGCGCTTGCGCGTGGGCATTGCCGAATTCGACCGCGTACTAGGCGGCGGCATTATGCCGGGTTCGGTCGTATTGGTCGGCGGTGATCCGGGCATTGGCAAATCGACGCTGTTGCTGCAAATGGCCGGTCAGCTGTCGATAGCCGGTCTCGACATTGCCTATATTTCCGCAGAGGAGTCAGCGGCGCAGATCCGTCAGCGCGCCGACCGCTTGGGTGCGCTGTGCGACGAGCTCAAAGTGTTGGCCGAGACCAATCTCTCGTCCATACTGGACCAGCTCAAGCGCGCCAACCCGATGGCCGTCGTCATCGATTCGATCCAGACCATCTACATGCCCGAATTGGAAAGTGCTCCAGGCAGCGTTACGCAGGTGCGCGAGTGCGCTGCGCGCCTAGTGTATTTGGCCAAGGAGACGGGTATACCGGTCTTTCTCGTCGGACACGTGACCAAAGAAGGTACGGTGGCCGGTCCGCGCGTGTTGGAGCACCTGGTCGACACCGTGCTCTATTTGGAAGGCGAGCGCCATCACCACTTCCGCATTTTGCGCGCGGCCAAGAACCGCTTTGGCTCGACCAACGAAATAGGCATCTTCGAAATGCGCGATCGCGGATTGAGCGAGGTGGCCAATCCGTCGGAGATTCTGCTGGCCGAACGCGCCGAAGGCGTATCGGGTTCTTCCATCGTGTGCAGCGTGGAAGGCACGCGTCCGCTGATGGTCGAAATTCAGGCACTGGTGAGTAGGTCCAGCTTTGGTTACCCGCAGCGCGTGGCTACCGGCATCGACAGCAAGCGCCTGTCGATTATTATCGCCGTGTTGGAAAAGCGCTGTGGCCACGATCTGTCGGGCCAAGATATTTTCGTCAACGTCGTTGGCGGCCTGCGCCTCGACGAGCCGGCGGTAGACATGGCCGTGGGCTTGGCCATCGTCTCCAGTTTTCGCAACGTGCCGATTGAAGCCAAGACGGTCGCACTCGGGGAGATTGGCTTAGGGGGCGAAATTCGCCCGGTAAACCAAATTGAGCGGCGGGTGGCCGAGGCGCGCAGCCTAGGCTTTGTGCGCTGTTTGGTGGCGCGCAGCAACCTGAAAGGCTGGAAGCGCCCAGAAGGCATGGAAGTGATCGGCGTCGGTGGGCTGGAAGCGGCGGAAGAATTGGCACTTACCTCCTAGTGCGGCCCGTCTCTTTTCTTCGGTGGATGTGTAAAATCTGCTACAGAAACGTGTCATCCCGTGCGCAGCGCGCGCGTAGAGGGGTATCCTAAATAAAAATATTAATTATTGTTTATAAACAACTTGCGATTTATTCGAGCACGTTGGCACGCCCTTTGTATATCCGGTTGGGCAGCTTAATCAAATTTAATTAAAAAAGAACTTGATTCCTGCACAAAGATATACTATTATTATGTTCAGTTATCAGATGTGCAGTTGAGCGAGCTTTCTCCAACTCACTCCCTCTCTATAGGAGAACGATCATGGTGGCGGGCAAAAACAAACTAACGAACGGCAGCAAGGTCGAAGGCGGTGACCGAGACAAGGCCATCAAACTCGCCTTAGACCAGATAGAGCGCCAGTTTGGCAAGGGCTCGATTATGCGTCTCGGCGAGTCGGCATCCATGGACGTCGACGTCATTCCCACCGGGGCGATTTCCCTGGACGTTGCGCTGGGCGTTGGCGGCATTCCGCGCGGTCGCGTCGTCGAACTCTTCGGTCCTGAATCGGCCGGAAAGACCATGTTAGCGCTCCATATCGTGTCCGAAGCACAGCGCATGGGAGGCGTAGCGGCCTTTATCGACGCCGAGCATGCCCTCGACGTGGGGTTTGCGCGCAAGCTCGGCGTCGACGTGGATAACCTGCTGGTGTCACAGCCCGATTCCGGCGAAGAAGCCCTCGAGATAACGGATACGCTGGTGCGCAGCGGAGCCACCGATATAATCGTCGTCGACTCCGTAGCTGCGCTCGTTCCCAAGGCCGAGTTAGAGGGAGATATGGGCGACTCGCACGTGGGGCTGCACGCGCGCCTGATGTCACAGGCGCTGCGCAAGCTCACGGGCTCTGCGCAAAAATCGGGCACGACCGTGCTTTTTATAAACCAGCTGCGCATGAAAATCGGCGTTATGTTCGGCAGCCCGGAGACGACCACGGGTGGTCGCGCGCTGTGCTTCTACTCGTCCGTGCGGCTCGATATCCGCGGCATTGGCGCCATCAAAGACGGCGACGAAGTCATTGGTCGGCGCACGCGCATCAAAGTGGTTAAAAACAAGGTGGCGCCGCCCTTTAGAGAAGCCGAGTTCGACATCATGTTTCGCGGCGACGATGTTGGTATTTCCCGAGAGGGCGATCTGCTCGACCTCGGCGTTAATAGCGGTATTGTCGACAAGAGTGGGACCTGGTTCTCTTACGGAGATATTCGACTGGGGCAAGGCCGGGAAAACGCGCGCATTTTTCTGCGCGACAATAGCGAAGTGTCGGAGCGCATCGAGGCACAGGTGCGGCAGGCGCTCAGTATGAAAACAAATGCTGCAAAAGATCAACAGTGCCAAGAAAGCGAAAGCCCAGAGCCGATAGAAGCATAGCTATTCACCGTGGACCCGGGTCGACGGTCGGCGATTGAGTACCCCACATCTCTTTCTGCTGCGCCGCCCCGGGTCCGCTCCTCCCCGACCCTGCGACAGATGTTGCAACATACAGGGGTCGAAAGCAGGTGTATATGTATGCAGTAGAGGGTAATCCATTTAGGTTGTGCCAGGGTCATATCGATCAGGCGCAAACGTGGCGCGAATTGGAAGACGTATGTAGCACGTTAGACCGCGCCTTTTTAACCGGGCGCATAACGCTGTCGTCGCTAGAGACGCTCTGCGCATCTCTCGTGCAAAAGTCGCGCACTATTTCTACGTGCAGCACCCTATCAGCAGCGGACTTGGTTGAGCAAATTGGTCAGTGCGACTGCTGTGGATCGAGCGCTCTGCGCGACAATGGTGGTCAGGTCGTATGCTCTGTATGCCATCCCGATCCACACCGCACGGCACAGCGCCGCCGAGCTGCCTAGCGGGTATTCTTCTCCCATACGCCCCACATCGTGACAGGCGCGTGCTGGTCGCAAAACAATCAGCACGCGCCCCCCGAATCGATACGACACGTCCCAACGGTATGTCTTATATTGTAGGCATAGCCCGTGAGGTCGTATGGATCCCCATTGGAAAATCAAGAAGAACGAGTGGGATGCCGAAAGCGTCCCAGCGCTAGCTTTCTTCGAAGCTGTGCGCATTCGCTTTTTGAGCGAAGAGCTCCTCCAGTGCTTTCCCATCCTATTGGAATACCACGTGCACGCAGATATTCGCCAGCGCCTGTCGACGAGCGGTTTGCGCTCGCAGCGCAGCGAATTCCATATTCGTGCCATGTGTAACTACCTTGAGGAATCAACGGCGGGAATCTTTGTCATTGAACGGCATATGCCGCCTGATATGGCGGAAGATCGCGCGATTCTGCTGCGCGCTTTTGATGCGCTCTCGGCCGCTGGCTAAAAGGCTTGAGGCGCTGTATTATAAGTTATCCTATGCATACTGACTGGAGCACTAAAGTACTCATAGAGCGCGATGCGATTGAAGCGCGCACCGCCGAACTGGCGCGCCAACTGGCGTCCCACTATGTCGGTTCACAGCCCCTTTTCGTCGGGGTGCTCAACGCAGCGGCGCAGTTTCTGATGGCCTTGGTGCGTCATTGGCCGGCTCCGACACAGCATGCCGTAGACTACGACTTTGTCGATGTGAGCAGCTACGACGGTATGCAAAGCAGCGGACAGGTCCGTCTCGTGAAAGATGTAGAGCTCAGTTTGGAAGGGCGCCATGTCATACTGGTCGAGGGAATCGTCGATACTGGACGAACGCTGCGCTACTTGCTGGATCACTTTGCGGCACGCAATCCAGCATCGCTGGCGGTATGTGCGCTACTCGACAAGCGAAAAAACCGGCTTTTTGATGTGCCAGTAGACTACTGTGGTTTTGAAATTGACGATCAATTTGTCGTCGGTTTTGGTCTGGATTTCAACCAATCGCATCGCGCACTCGATCACATTGCCGTCTTAGAAAGTGGGTAAAGGAATCCACATGTGTGCCAAAAAGGTTATAGTTACGGGCGTTTATGGGTTAATTGCCGGAGCTGTTTTTCGCCACCTGCATCAGCGGGGCGATGCCTACGACGTATACGGTTTAGCGCGCCGTCGCCACCCCTCCGAGCGCGCACCAGAAGGCGTGGGCGAAATACCGGAAGACCGTTTTTTTCTCGCCGACCTCACTGACCTTAGCGCCCTCGAACGCGCTATGGAGGGTGTGGATACGGTCGTGCAGATGGCTGCCGATCCGCGCCCTGACGCTAGCTGGGAGAGCGTTCTGGCCAGCAACATCGTCGGCGTGCGCAACGTCTTTGAGGCGGCGCACCGCTGTGGGGTCGGCCGCGTGGTGTTGGCCAGTTCGATCATGGTATCTTGGGGATATCAACAGGACGAACCCTATAAGGCAATTGCCGAGGGCCGGTTTGACGATGTTTCCCTCGATGGGCTGGCCGCCGTAACGCACGAATGGCCCTGTCGTCCTACGGGACTGTATCCGGCCAGCAAGGTGTGGAGCGAGGCACTTGCACGCTACTATGCCGATGTGCATAATGTGTCGGTGCTATGCTTGCGCATCGGTTGGGTCAATGCTGAAGACCACCCGCACAGCGAGCGTGGAGGGGCGGTTTGGTGCAGCCAGCGCGATATCGTGCAGCTGATACAGCGGGCGATCGACGCGCCGGAAGATTTGCGCTTCGACATATGTTATGGCGTATCAAATAACCGATGGCGCTGGGTGGATATCGAGCATACGCGCGAGATCTTGGGCTATATACCGCAGGATAGTGCAGAACAAAGACTGGGGCTGACCGGATAGTTATGAGAGTGCGTAGAGTGCATGGCGGATAGCAAGGACAATCGGCGCGATGGGATATCGATTAAGCTTTTTTTTGCCGTACTCGGTGCCATTGTCGCCTACCAATTAAACGGTTGGATGAGCGGCGAGCCCGATTGGCGCACCCACCGCGATGACAAGGGTGGGTTTGTCGTCGATGTGGCAGGCAGCGTAGACCAGCGCGCGCTGCGCGAGCGCTTGGCCTTTGGCGAAGTCGAGTTCCAATTTCTCATGTTTGCTCGTGGAGATGTGCAGTATGCTGTCGCCTTTGGCGACGTGCCGAGTGCGGTCAGCGCTGACAGTGCGCTAACAGCTGCCGCCACGGCCCTCGCCGAAAAAGTGCAGGGCACCCTACTCTTGCAGCGTGCCGATACGTCGGTATCGTTCGCGGCTCAGCGCGTCCATATACGCGCTGCCGATGAGAGCGAGTTGCAGATGCTTTGTCTATGGCACGAGGGTCGACTATACCGCCTGATGGCCGGCGGCGAAACCGATGTCGAGCGAAACCGCGCAGATGTCGAACGCTTTTTTACTTCATTTCGCCCCGTTTCTTCGGTGCGAGAGCAACCCTAGGGTTTCTGCGTTTGCCAATGGAGGGGATCGAGTATGGATAAGTCAAAGGCGCTCATTCAGTCGCTAAAGAAAATACCGATCTTAAAGGGTATGTCTCCCACCCAAGTGCAAAAGGTATTCGGGATTTGTGAGGCAAAAAGCTTTGCTGTGGGACAGACGCTGTGCGTGAAGGATGCCGACAGCGATTCTACGTTCGTGCTGATTGCCGGAGAACTAGGCATCATGAGCGAAAATGGATCGGTTCTTGCTGCTCTTAGTCCCATTACTACGGTCGGTGAGATGGGCATGTTTACGCGCCTTAAGCGAACGGCCACAGTAAAGGCCATTCAGCCGAGTCGCGTCCTCGTGATCGGTCGCACGCCGTTTGAAATGCTGTTGCGCAACGATCAAGATATGCGACTGCGCGTATATCAAAACGTCATAGAGATTCTCGCCGATAAGATCGTTGGTGATAATATCCGCACACGCGATTTTATGGTCGGTCGGGTAACGGGGGAGAAGGAAGTCCGCTCGCTGCGAAGAATGCTCAATCTGGCCGTGGCGTCACTGGCTGAGAAAGATGGACGCAGTTCCGAGGACGTGTTTGACGAACTGAATAATAGAGCAGACGAAGAGCCCATGCACATTCTCGTCGTGGACGACGAAGAAGGTATCCGAAACTTGCTAACCCATGCGTTAAGCGCGTATCGCGTCAACAGTGTGAGCGATGGAAAAGAGGCGTTGGACAGCATCCGCACCGAGCGTCCAGATCTCATTGTTACCGATATAAAAATGCCCAATATAGATGGATTGAGCCTTGCCAATCAGCTGCTCAAAGATTATCCGCACATACCGATTATCGCCCTATCGGGTCATATCGAGGAAGAAGATGTCAGGGGGCATAACTTTGTTGGCTTTATGGAAAAGCCCATGCGCATAGAAGAATTATTAGAAATGGTCGAGGTGGCGCTGCAAAGCGAGGCGTAGCGCTTTAACGCGCGCGGTATTACGTCTACCCCAATGCGGTGATCCTGCCTGAACATACGCCCGCGCGTGACGCCCGGTTCTGTGGACGGGCGTCACGCTAGTCTACCCCAATAACTCGATACAGCATTTTTTGAACTTCTTTCCGCTGCCGCAGGGACACGGGTCGTTGCGGCCAACCTTAGCCAGCGCATGGCGCACGGTTTGGCCCTTGACGCTGCCGTCATCGCGCAGGCGCTCGGCGTAGAGCGCGCCTGCCTCCGGCACAAGAGCAGCCCATTCATCAGCGCCGGGTAACTTGCCGGCTGAGTTTGCGTATTCGAAGTAGGCTTCTATGAGTTGAGGAGCGTCGCGGCGCACAGCGTCGGGCAGATCGAGTGGCGCAACGTGCAGCAGGAGGGTATTTGCAATGCCGTCAACCGAAAAACCGCCCGCTGGGGCAGCGCTAAAAAAGCATTCCAGCACTGCCTCGGCGTGCTGTTTTAAGTGCGACGGTAGAAAGGTGAAATACTCGGAAGAGGCGTAGTCGCCAATGTGCGAACTCAGGTCGTTGGGCATGTCATTCGGCTGTTGATGAGTGCGTGTAAAGCGAGCGGTAGACGATGTGCTACTGTGACAAACAAAGCCCCCGCTGACCGAGAGGTCAACGGGGGCTTTGCAATGCGGTAGGGCCTGACCTATTTGGCCATGTCCTTCAGCTTTTTCAGGGCCAACGCCTTGACCTGAACGCTGGCCGGCTTGGCGGCGACGTCCATGGTCTCGCCCGGGCGGAACGGGTTGGGCACGCCCTTCTGTGCTTTGCGGGCCGGCTTTTTGACGGTCTTGATCTTCAGCAGGCCCGGCAGCGTGAACTGGCCGACGGCGCCCTTTTTGACGTGGCGCTCAACCTGATCGGCCAGATCGTCTAAGACGGCAGCGACGTCTTTTTTGGACAGACCCGTATTCTCGGCGAGCTCGGCGAGCAACTGCGTTTTAGTCATGGCTTCTTTCAAAGCCGTGGTCTTCTTTGCCATTGTATTACCTCCCCAGGTAAGCGTGGTGTATGGTGAAAATCTAGCCGCATATGGCGGCCAATGCAAGAGCCACATCGCTATTTATAGGGTTTTTTTGGGTTTTTTTTCGAAAAAAAGCGAAAAAACCCTATTTTAGTAGGGTTTTCTGCTTTGATATACCATCTATTGCTGCAAAAATGGACGAGGTGGTCGAGAAACGTGGAGTATTTTTAGCCTTGTTCTGCAGTCAAACGGTATGTGCGGTGCCATTGGTGGGATTGCACTGCAAGCTGTCGCGGTGTGTCCGTGTACGACCGTGCGGCCTGCCCCGCGATATGGCGCGTAGGACCAATCGATGCGCCGGCGACCTAGTCGCTCACAGGATTGGTTGGGTCGCCGATTGTGACTATACTTAGAGTCTATTTGCTGCGCCTATTTGATCGGGTGCGAAAACACTACAAAGGAGTGCTATATATGGGAGCTGAAGCCAAGGCCAGTGCGCTGGGTATTGAATTTACTGACGACGCAGAAAAGGGCTATTTAAACATGGTTGCCCGCGTTGGCAACACGCTTTTTACATCGGGTCACGTATCCGTGATAAAGGGAAAACTGGGAGCCGGTCTGGACGTCGAGCAGGGCTACGCAGCAGCGCGCGAATGCGGCGTGGCCATTCTCAAATCCGTACATCAGGAGGTGGGTAGCTTAGACGGGTTACGCGTAGTAAAGCTGTTGGGCATGGTCAACTCGGCGCTCGATTTTACCGATCAGCACCTCGTCGTCAACGGCATTTCCGATCTCTACCACGAGATCTTTGGTAAAGAGGGCGACGGTTTTCACGCGCGCAGCGCGGTGGGATTTGCCCAGCTGCCTACGGGCGTGGCCGTCGAAGTCGAAGCGATTTTCGAACTGGCCGGATAACAGGGTTTTATCTCTGGTGAGGGTGGGGCTTGCCCGTTCGGTCGGTATCGGGCAAGCTGAGAACGCGTACTATTTTGTTATGCGTTCAAATACGACGCGAGCGGTTTTTCGCAGCTCAACTTCGTCACCCAGGGCGTGTTCGGACACGGGCGCCACGACTGTCGCCGGGATATCGTCG
>JAYOYH010000073.1:0-18517 GCA_038153405.1 Gemmatimonadota bacterium
GCTGCTCCAGTCGATCGCTGCCCCTGTCACCCGCGTCGTATCCCATTTTGTTGCGCGCTTCCTGTAGTTTCTGCCGAGCTTCTTCTGGCGTTATTTCGCCGGCTTCGACGGCTGCGCGCAGCTGCGCGCGCAGCTCCATATGCCGCTGCCGCTGCCGAATACCGTCGGCGATTTCTTCGATCGTGCTGTTGGGTTTGAGCTCAAGCAAGGCCGCTTTGAGTCTGTCCGACCACTCGCTGGGATCCTGCGCCATGGCAGCGGCCCAGATGCGTCTTTCCCGTTGGCTCTGCCCGTCCTTCTGCTGTTGGTCGCGCGCCCACTGGGCAAACTGCTCAATAGATGCGCCGGGGCGCAGCTCGAGTATGAGGGTCTGCAGTGACTCGGGCCACTGGTCCGGGTCCATGCTCAGGGCCGCTTTCCAAATGATATCGGCGCGGGCCTGTTGCCGCTTTTCCTCGCCCTCTTCTGGGGTCAGGCGCCCTCTCTCAACGGCGGCATCAATGCGCGCGGAGACCGACGCTAGCGCGGCGTCAATGCGCGCAGAGACGGCATCCGCGTCGGCCGGAGCTTGGTCGCGGGTTTGTGCCGTTACCGCAGAGGACAAGGCGAAGAAGGCCAACCCGCTCAACAGAGCCAACGAAAGGATGCGCGATCGCACGGACGCGCCTGCGACTTGCGCGGGCCTAGCCGGGATGCGGTGTCTGTGCTGTGGCAAAGGTATTTCGTTCATGCGGTAAGGCCTCCTGCTTGGCGATTTGGTGAAAGGCGTATCGCATAGGAGAAGATGGGCAAAGATCGCGCGAAGGTCCAGTTTTCTCTGCGGCTTTCTCAGGTGCGCCAGTAGGTCGACAGCGGATTGGGCTGGTAGTTGATGTCCAGGTGCGGCGTTTCTATGCGGGTCTGTCCCTCGTGCAGGCTGTCAACGCCGGCAATGGTCAGCCCCGTTGTCAGCAGCGTGCGCTCGATGGGATAAGATGACTTGCCAGTCAGAAACATCTGCTCGACGTTGTTGACCTGCGGCGAAAAGAAGTTGGCTAGCGTCGCCGGGTTGGGCGGCATGGGCAGGTGCATGTAGGTCGACAGGGGATCCTCGCGCCCTTCTACGTCGGCGGCAAAGGCCCAACTGCCGCCAAAGAGGCCGTTCATGGCGACCATCGTGCAGACGAGCCCGTCGCGGTGTTTATACTGATAAGCCCACGGATCCGTGACCAGTGATTTCATCTCGTCGATGGTGGGGAACGTATTGTTAAACCCGGGGCGGGCGGGCGTCAGCTGATGACCGCGACATAGGCAGGCGTCGAATAGGGCGCGCGACCAGCGCCCGTCGTGTAGGGCGTTCCAGAACTTCTCGCCGCGAAAGGCCTCGATCCACTCGACGCCCGACTCGCCCCCACGGCGGCGTTCGACCATGCCTTGAATCACTTCAAAGCCGTGAAAATCGCCGCCGTCGATCCATCCGCACCCGACGCACATGGCCTCCTTCACATCGGCCCCCAACGGCATTTCGACATCGGGCGTGCGCCAGGTGACGGGCAGCGAGGAGCCAGCCATAAAGGGAAAGTTGAGCTCGACGGAGGCGTCGTACATCTCCTTGGCCCAGTCCCAGCGCCACGACAAATGCTTGTCGTTAAAGACGGGCACGGCGCGGCCACTGGCGCGGAAAACGGCCAGCATCTGCTTGAAAAATTCGTAGCGAGGCCATAGGGTCTGGCCCTTTTCGTTGTCTGGATAGTCGCCGTGTTCGGCGACGATGAGCACGCCGTCTACGTCGAGGGAATCGGAGCCGCGCATCAGCGCGTCGGCGATGGTCGGATAGCATTCCAGCCGTGGGAAGCGCGCGGCGCGCTCGCGACTCAGATCGTAGCGCGCGCCCTCTTCCGGCTCGGCAGGGGCTTGGTTGACCTGGTCTACGTAGAGAGAGACTACGTCCATTTCCGGGCGGTGATGGCGTCCGTTCCAGCCGTAGCCTTCCAGAAATCGGTCGACGATGTGCTGGGCATGGGCGTAGCGGTGGTAGATGGAGACGAGAGCGGCGATGCGCGGACGGTTGGTCATGGCGGTCTCTACTCGGTAGTTGGGTTGAGGGAAGAAAAAAGCGCCATAGTCGCACGTGGAGCAAGTGCCGTGGCAGGAGTTATTTAGAAAAAAGGGCGTTCTCAAAAGGCGATGCACGCGCCAAGATGTTCTGCGGACTGCTCTATACGCGCTCGTCAACGGGCTATGCTGCGTTGAAAGGTCGGCGGTTTTGCATCAATGTGGGAATAAAGTGTACGTGCCTACTGCTGACAAAACCCGGCAACGGCTATATTTGCACTGGCGAAAATCGGCATGCGGTGTTTTTATGGATAGCATCAACTGCTTTCGCAGACAGCGCGCATTGGATCGGCTGGGATGCGCTGGTGCGGGACAAGGGCAAATCGAGGAGGAGTAGGCGAGTTGTTAGATTGGATACTTATAGTGGGATGCCTCGCCCTGATCATGATCCTAGCCCAGTTGTCGATTGTTTTCCAGAAGCGTGCGGGCCAAATGCGCCTGCGCCAGCAGCCGCTGCGTAGCCGAATCCAAGCGCACCGCGAAAAGATACGCAACAGCGCCCAAACCGTGCTGAAAGCGGCGGAAGTAGCGCTAGAAGAAATTGAGTTTTCCATACAGTCGCTGAGCGGATTTAACATCGCCATTGACGAAGCTGTCGTGCGCCTGAAGGCCGAAGTCCAGAGCCAACACCCAGAGGATGAAGAAGAGGATGAAGAGGAGGACGGCGCGAAGCGGGTGGTAGTCGACGTAAAAGTCGATTCGCGCACAGCCCTGCGCGCCGTGCTGCAGCATAGGGAAGAGTTGGAAAGCCACATCGCCATGCTGCGCAGCGATGCGGAAAATATCAAGCGCAATATACAGCGTTTGCAGGGGCAAATGCTGCGCGGCGAAAGCAAGAGCGAAGGCGAATGACGGGTTTATTGCTGACACTAGTCATCGTGCTGGTCGTTGCCTGTCTGGCGGTGCGCGACCAAACGATATTCAAGCTGAGCAAGATGCGCACGGACTTTTTGGGCCTGCGCACGGAAGTGCAGCGCATGGATGAGATGCGCGTCGAAGCGGAGCAAATTTCGCGCTGGGTTAGCGAGGCGCTCAGTCGAACGGCGTCACGTCAGCGCAAGGCCGAGCAGTACTGCCACGAATTAGAAGACATGCTGGCGGAGATGGGAATTGAAGTCGACGGTATCTCCGACCGGTCGGACGCGTCTCAAGATGCGCCGGTAGAGACTTGATACGCACGAAGGGTTTATCTCTCTCACGAGGTTGCTCCACAGACAACTCGCCTCCCGTTCGCAGCAAATGGCATTAAAGCGTCTGTTTATACCGTGCCCGTTGCCAGACTGTCTATGATGCGTGCCACTACGCGCTTTCGCTGGCCGCGGACGGCAGGTTGCTCTAGTTCGTAGAGCTCATCGGGTAGTTGATGGCGGTGCGACTCGATGGGCAGCGCTCCGTGTGACCCCTCGTCGATATAGCGATTGAATACGGTGTAACGCGGCGTATCTAGCGTCCAGCGGCGCGCGCCGTGCATCAGTGCTTCGGTGAAAATCACCGCGTCGCCGGCCCCGACCGGCACGTTGATAACCGTCGGTGGCCCATCGTAAATAGAGATGTGCGGCGGTTCGAAGTTGCGCTTGTGGCTGCCGGGTAGGCAGACAAAACCGGTGCCGGCCGGCACGTCGACCAGCGATACGCCGGCGTTTAAAAAACCGGCGCGCGGCGAACCGTCTACGATGCCGTAGTCCTTTCCCGCTGCGTGAAAGGCGATGTCGTCGGACGTATTGTAGTTTTTCGTCAATGCACAATCGACCAGGCACGGCGTTTCCCGCGTCAGCGCGATGATGACCCGCATGATCTCTGCGTTGAGCGCGAGCCGCTGAAACGCGGGATCGCCGTACTGCACGTGGTTAATCCAGTGTGCGATAGTTGGCGAATGTTGCCCGGTGCGCGAAGTAGATGTAAGCGGCGGCGGAAGCTCTTCCAGTGCCATATCGTGCCAGATGTCGGCCAGCGCGATCATCCGCGCGATGTCCTCTGGCGGCACGACTCCGCGCAGGTGGATGAATCCATGGTGATCGAAAAACCACTGTTCTTCTGGCGTGAGCATACTCTCTCCTATTTTCTCAAAGATACAACGGGGTATCTCATATACCCGCATATGAGTAAAGGGTTGCCAGCCCTTGTAGCCGTTGCGCGTGAACGCTTTGACGCGCAACGCAAAAAAGAGTAACCTAAGGCGGTTTTCTCACCTAACGGAGGAGCGCGTTCCATGAGTGCAGCGACCAGCGCGTTGAAGGAGCAGTTCGATCGCGATGGCTACGCCATCTATGAAAATGTCATCGACGCAGACTTAGTGCGAGAGGCCAGCGACCACGTCGACTGGCTCCTACAGAAAAACCCAGGCCTGCGCCCCGAACAGCTGCATAACAACCTGATGACGGACGATCCGTTTTGGGTGCGGCTGATCAGCGACGAGCGCCTGCTCGATATCGCCGAGCAATACGTGGGGCCCGATATCGCCCTCTTCGCGTCGCACTACATATCGAAGCCACCAGGCGACGGCCAGCCGGTGCTCTGGCATCAGGACGGCTCCTATTGGCCGCTAGAGCCTATGGAGGTCGTGACGCTGTGGCTGGCGGTGGACGACTCGCTGCCGGAAAACGGCTGCATGCGGGTGATTCCCGGCACGCAGAACATGCAGCTGCACGAAATGAAGCGGCACACGGAAGAGGCCAACGTGCTCTCTTCGCGCATCGATCCGGAGTTTGTAGAGGAAGACCACGCCGTCGACATCGTCGTGCCGGCCGGCGGCGTCTCCGTGCACCATCCCAACATCGTGCACGGCTCCAATGCCAACACGTCAGACGGGCGGCGCTGCGGTCTGACGATTCGCTACATTCCGACGACGACGCGCATCACGCGCGACGGGCCGTGGCCGAGTGCCTTTCTCCTGCGGGGAAACGCAGTCGAGGGCGTCAATGAGTACCTGCCGCGCCCGCGTTACCAAGAGGGCAAGCACATGGCCTTTAGGGGATGCGAAAGCTGGTCATAAAGACTGGTCATACAAAGCGTTAAGCCAACATGCTCCCCGTGCTCCCCGCGCTACCTCAGTCCAGCGTTTGCCAGGTGCTCGTCTCTAGGCCGAGGTCACTTCCAGCGCGCTGAATGCGCTCCCAGGTGGTGCCGTCGATGGGGATGCCCTCGCGGCCGCGCTCCTCGGCGGAGCGATACTCGGGATCGCCGGGTAGCATAATTTGGCCCAAGGCCGGGTCGATCCGGCTGCTGCGCACGTGTGCGATAAGTGATTCGATTTCGTCAAAATACGCGGTGCGCTCGACAAAGTGGTCGACGTTGTACGCCGTGATGCACAGGCCGTTGCTCTGCATGACGGTTTCCCCGGCGGCACAGCCTTGGCCGCTGAGTGCCCCGCCTAGAATTTCCACGATAAAACTCAGGCAATAGCCCTTGTAGGCGACGGGGCCACCCAGGGGCAAAATGGCACCGGGTGGGTCGCCTAAATAGGCCTGCGGATCGGTAGAGGGGTTGCCCTGTGCGTCGATAATGCAGCCGGCCGGCAGAGCCACGCCCCGGTTGGAGGCCACGCGTATTTTGCCCTCGGCACAGACGGAGGTCGTCATATCGACGAGAATGGGGTCGGCCGCTCGTCGCGGTGCGGCAAAGGCGATGGGATTGGTGCTGAGCTTGCCGTCGAGGCCGCCGTAGGGGGCGATCTGTCGTCCTAGGTGACCGGCGTTGCAGAACACGAGCCCCACGAGCCCGGCGTGGGCTATTTGCAGCGGATAGGCGCCGACGCGACCCACGTGGCTCGTATTGCGCAGTGCGACGGTAGCCACGCCGTGTACTCGCGCCTTGTCGATAGCCAATTGGGTGGCAAAGGCACCGCCGATCTGCCCTAGCGCGCCGCCGCCATCCACGACGGCAGCGCAGGGCCGGTCGCTCTCAATGCGCGGCTGTCCCTTGGGATCGAACAGGCCGTCGCGAATCTGGCCAATGTACTCGTAGATGCGAATCTGACCGTGCGAATCGTGCCCGTAGAGGGAGGAGTCGACTAGGTGGTCGACTACGGTGCGCGCATCGGCGGGCGAACAGCCCACCCGCTCAAAGAGCAGATAGCCGATACGGCGCAGTTCGTCGGCGTGTACTCGGGGCATAGAGACTCCTATCTGGGGGAAAGAGATCCGGTTGGCATCATGCAGCGGCTAGCGCGCGCTCCACTTCGCTGCTCCACGCCCCGTCTACCCGAACGCCGTATTCGCGCTGCCCCCCCGTCGCATTGGGTCCGGAGATCAGCGGTTTCTCGCTGGCCATGCGCGCTTCCGGCACGTAGTCGCAGTGCAGAAAGTGGAAGGCCATGCCGGCGCGCTCGCCGTCGGTGCTGTTGGCCTTGGTGCAGTGGGCGGTGCCGTAGCAGAAAAAGGCGACGCCACCAGCGGCCAGTTCAACGGGCACGGCGCGCTCCTCGGGCACTGAGCAGTGGATGTGGTGATTGGAGTTGGGGTCGCGGCCGTGCTCATACTGCTCGCGGTGCGAGCCCGGCACGACGTGAATGGTGCCGTTGGCTACGGTGGCGTCGTGGATGGCGATCCACATGGCGGTGCCGCGCAGCGGGTCGGCCACCTTGAAGTAGGCGTTGTCCTGATGCCAGTCGGTGCCGGCTCCGTGGCGGCCGGGTTTGAGAAACATCTGGTCCAAGTGCAAGATAGCCGGTGCGCCGATGAGCTGAGTAATGGCCTGGCCGACGCGCGGCACAAAGGGCAGCGCGCGAATGAGGTCGCTTTTATCGTAGAGGGGAATCAGCTGCAGGTTCGCCTTGTTTTGCGAGGGGGTTTGACCGTCGCCGTCGGTGGCGACGTTGCGCACCAGCCCTTCGCGCTTGAAGCGCTCTACTTCGGCCTGGAGCGCCGCCACTTCGCGCGCGTCGAAAAAGTGCGGAACGGCCGCGTAGCCCTCCTGCTGGAATTGGGAGACGTGTTGCTCGCTTAGTGCCATGCGGTAGGTAGCTCCGAATGAGCGGGTGATAGGGTAATGCCGCGTCTGCTTGGGCGCGGCCGTCGGCAGCGCCTAACGCTACGAAACTTCGCCCAATTCGTGCAAGAGCACGGCCGAGGTGCGCATGCCGCGGTGGAAGTCGCGCAGGGAAAAGCGCTCGTCAGGGCCGTGCCAATTATCGGTGATCTGTCCCAATCCCACCAGGAGCACGGGCGCTCCGGTGTGTGCGGCGATGTCGACGACGATGGGAATCGAGCCGCCCTCGCGCGTAATCAGCGGTTGGCAGCCAAACCCTTGGCCGATGGCCCTGAGCGTCGGCGCCACCAGCGGATGGTCAATGTCTAGGTAGTAGGCCGGCGAACTGTGCGCATGGTCGAATTCGACGCGGGCGCCCTGCGGAACGCGCGCGCGGATGCGCGCCTGCAGCAGCGCTTCTATGTGCGCGGGATCCTGTCCGGGGACCAGGCGGGCGGAGATGGCTGCGCGCGCCATAGCGGGTATGACGGTGCGCGGACTGCCGCCGCTCAGGTGGTTGATTTCCAGCGTCGGGCGCGTCCAGCGCTGTTCGAGCAGCGAGTAGCCCTCTTCGCGCCGCAGTGCGGGCACGCCCAGCGTCCGCGCATAGTCTTCTTCGTTTGCATCCAGCGCTTCATAAAGCTGTTTTTCGCGCGCCGAAAGCGCCTCTACACCCTCGTAAAAGCCCGGCACGTCGATGCGCCCTTCGCCATCGTAGAGCCCGGCCAGCGCCTGCACGAGCACGGCGTTGGGGTTGTGCACAATGCCGCCGAACAGCCCCGAGTGCACGTCCTGCTTGGGGCCGAACACGCTCAGCTCAAAGTAGGTGATGCCGCGCAGGCCCAGCGTCAGCGACGGGCGGTCGGGACCATACATGCTGGTGTCGGAGATCACGGTGCAGAGAAAAGGGGCGTACTCTTCCAACCCGCCCGCCCGGACAAAAGATTCCAGCGCACCGCTGCCGCATTCTTCTTCGCCCTCAATGACGAAGAGCAAATCGACCGGCAGTTCGGCTCCCGTTTGCAGAATGGTCTCAGCCGCTTTGATGTGTGCGAAGGTCGGCCCCTTGTTGTCGCTGGCTCCGCGCGCGATCATGTAGCCGTCGCGCCGCTCGGCGGCAAAGGGGTCGACGGTCCAGGCTGTGCGCGGATTGTCGACGCCCTGCACGTCGTAGTGGCCGTAGACCATGACAGTGGGTCGATCGCCCGAAAAGCCTGGGCTGCGCGCGATGACCAGCGGGTTAGTGTTGGCGCTGACCTGCACCTTCTCTGCGGCAAAATCCATGCGCGCGAACTGTCCCACTAGGAAATCGGCCGCCTGCTGTATGGCCCTTTCGCTAGCGCCGTCCGATCCGGCACTGATGCTGGGAATGCGGACGAAATCGGCCAATTGGTCGATGCATTCATCAACCCGGTCGTCTATGCGTTTGAGCAAGTTTTGCATGGGGTATTCTCCGCGTGGTCCCGTGAAAAAATCCTTGTTAGAACTTGTAAAAGAAATAGTTACGACAGTTGATGCACGGGTGCAGCTCTTGCGATTCGGCCGCGTTTTAATTACACTATTCTAATTGTACTGACACCCGAGAGTCTACTCGCCCGCTCCGCGCCCCCGTTTGTCACAGAGCAATATAGGATATCGCAGCGGGCTGTAAAGCTTCGAAAATACACCCCTGTTACGGGCTCTTTTTATTCACCACATTGTTTTGGAGAGGATAGAATGGGAGATCTACCTGTTGGCATTAATGGGTTTGGTCGCATCGGCCGATTGGTCTTTCGTGCGGCAGTCGCTCAGGGCGGCATAGACATTAAGGCGATCAACGACTTGACGGACGCCAAGACGCTGGCCCATCTGCTCAAATACGACTCGACGCACGGCCGCTTTGATGGCGAGGTCGCCGTCGACGGCGACAATTTGGTCGTCAATGGAAAGAGCATTCGCATTATTGCCGAGCGCGATCCGGCCAAACTGCCCTGGGGCGATATCGGTGCCGATGTCGTGCTCGAGTCGACCGGCCTCTTTTCCGAGCGCGCGCAGGCCGAGGCTCACATTCAGGCCGGCGCCAAAAAGGTCGTCATCTCGCAGCCGGCCAAAGGCGAAGACCTCACGGTCGTGCTCGGCGTTAACGACGACCAACTCAAGCCCGAGCACACCGTGCTATCCAACGCATCGTGCACGACCAACTGTCTGGCGCCGATGGCCAAAGTGCTGCAGGAGAACTTCGGCATCGTCAAGGGCATGATGAATACGATTCACTCTTATACCAATGACCAGCGCATTCTCGACCTGCCGCACAACGATCTGCGCCGAGCGCGCTCGGCGGCCGTGTCGATGATTCCGACTACGACGGGGGCGGCCGTTGCCGTAGGTAAGGTGCTGCCCGAACTGGCGGGCAAACTCGACGGCCTGTCCATTCGCGTGCCGACGCCCGACGGGTCGCTGACCGACTTCACCGCTGTGCTCGAAAAGGACGCCAGCGCCGAGGAAATAAACGCTGCGTTTAAGGCGGCGGCGGAAGACGGACTGAAGGGCATTCTCGAGTATTCGGAGGATCCGTTGGTGTTGGCCGACATCATCGGCAATGCCCACTCGTGTATTTTTGACGCGCTGTCGACCAACGTGGTCGGGGGCAATATGGTTAAGATACTGGGCTGGTATGACAACGAGTGGGGGTATTCCAACCGCTGCGTCGACCTGCTCAAGCGACTCGGATAAGCGGGGGTGCGTCCTCTGGTCGCCTCGTCTTGGAGGGACTAGGGAACGCATGCACTGGAACGTGCGAAGGAGGTTTAGTCCATGGGCGAATGGTGGTGGTGGCTACTAACCTGCGGCTTTAGTCTTTACTTCGTGGTACTACTGCTGGAGTTCAATCGCCCTGCGCAGAAGCTACAGGAGCAGATTGACAATCAGGAGACGCGCCGCATCGATATGGCTCGGCGCTACGAGACTGCTCAAAAGCATATCGAAGAAATGAACGCCCGTCAGGACAAGCTCGATCACGAGATGACAACCCTGGAGGAGCGGCGTCAGGAAGCTCTTCCAGGGGCCAATAGGCGGTTTATGGTCCACATTCCCAGCGGCCCCTTCGTCATGGGCGGACGCGATGAGGACAGTCCGCGCAGCGAGCGTCCAGCCCATACGGTATTCCTGTCGGATTACTACATAGCGCTCTTCCCGACGACCAACCAAGAGTATCGCGAGTTCACGCAGTGCACGGGTCACCGCATTCCCATCCACTGGCAGCGCGGCACGTTTCCTGCCGGCTTGGGCAATCATCCGGTCGTCAACGTCTCTTGGCAGGACGCCACGGCGTTTGCCACCTGGCGCGGTGCGCGCCTGCCGACAGAAGCCGAGTGGGAGAAGGCCGCACGCGGTGGGTCGGATGATCCCTATCCGTGGGGCTCGCGCTTTCAGGACGGCGAACGCTGCAACGGCAACGGCGTGGTCGGCACGACGACGCCGGTAAATGAATTTCCCGATGGACGCAGCCTCACGTATGGCGTGTGGGATATGGCGGGCAATGCCTACGAGTGGTGCCATGATTACTATGACGAAGAGTACTACAAGAGCAGTCCGGCGACCAATCCCAAGGGTCCCGACGGCGGACAGGAGCGCGTGGTGCGCGGAGGCTGTTTTATGGATACCCGTGCCATTTTGCGTTCCACCCACCGCAACGGCGTAGTAGAGGTAACGACGCGCGATACCATAGGTTTTCGCATAGCGATGAATGCCGACGGTGCGGAGACGGGTTGATGTAGCGGCATTTGGCCGATTACACGGAGAGACTAGCGATGTTTGAAGAAGTTTGGAGAGCGTACGAAGAGAACGAGTTAAGCCACAGCGCCGCGCACCACCTGATGTCAATTCACGAGCTGCGCAGCCAGAGCGGCTATGCGCGCGTCTCCGACATCGCCAAACATCTCAGCATCACCAAAGGCAGCGTTTCCACCGCCATGAAGCTGCTCAAAGACCGCGGCTACGTGCAGGAAGACCACAATAAATTCCTCGAGCTAACGGAAAAGGGGCTCAAGGTGGTGCAGGAGACGGAGGCCACGCGCTTGGTCGTGCAGAAGTTTCTGTCCGATGCGCTGGGCATGGACGAAGACGATGCCATGATCGACGCCTGCAAAGTCGAACATCTCATTAGCTCGGAGGCGCGTGCGCGTCTGGTATACTTCCTGCGCATACTCTTTTCCGACAAGCCGCAGGCACGTGACTTTATGTCAATGTTTAATGCGAGCATCTTTTCCTGTCGCGACGGCAACGTAGAAGACTGTCACCTGTGCGATGACGTGTGCTATGGCAATCCCAATTTGGTAGAGCAAGAAGGCAATTGAACGCAGCGCGCGCCGATAGTTCACCGGGTCAGATTTTTCTGGCCCGGTTTTTTTTGTAGCTTTGTTCTCATGCTGATCTTCCTACAAAAACAATTCCTGCCCGTTGGTCTAGTCTGCGCGGCGCTCGTCGGTCTATCCATGCCGGCGCCGGGCATTTACATGGCGACCCTGCCCACGCAGTATGTGGCGGTGAGCATCATCTTCTTTGTCTCGGGTCTGCTGCTGCGCACCGATGAAATACGCGCCGCCGTCTCGGCCTGGCCGGCGACGCTGTGGGGCTGCGTGTCCATTCTCGTGTTAACGCCGGTTATCGGTGCGTTGATTGCCGTGCGATTGCCCATGGAGCCGGTCTTTCAAATTGGTTTGGCGCTTTTTTGCTGTATGCCGACGACGCTCTCGTCGGGCATTGCGCTGACGGGTCAGGCGCGCGGCAACGTGGCGTTGGCGCTACTGCTGACGGTACTGACCAACATCGGCGGCATATTCACCGTGCCCTTTGCTCTGGCGCTCTTGCTCAACCCGCTGCTGCAGACGATAGGTCCGGTCGAATTGTCGGCCGCTGACCTATTGGCCAAGCTCTGCGTCTCCATCCTGCTGCCGCTGGCTGCCGGCAAGTATCTGCGCCGCTTTGTTGGGGACTGGGTTGCAACGCACCGCACGCGTCTGAGCCTGACCAGCAACGCGGCGCTGATCAGCGTGCCGTGGATGAAGTTTAGCCAGTCGTCCGAACGCCTGATGCAGGTAGCACCGCTAGAACTGGTCCTCCTAGTGGCGGCGGGATTGGCCATACACGTGCTCTATCTGGCCCTCAATATGAGCGCCATTAAGCTCCTGCCCATTGGCTGGGCCGAAGGCAAGGCGGTCGTGCTGCTGGCCAGCCAAAAGACGCTGCCGGTGGCCGTGACGGTGCTGGCCTTTCTGCCCGTGCCCGAAGAGACCAAAGGCCTGATAGCCATTCCCTGCATCACCTTCCATTTCGGGCAGATCTTTCTCGACGCATTTATTGCAACGCACTGGGGTAATCGCGCCGCTAGCTGAGCCCAATGTCCCGGTGCGCTTGCGCTAGATCCGCCCGTTTGACCGCCGCTCCACCTCGCCCTACTTTGCATGCCCACCGCCGCCTCGTCCCATCCGCCATGGAGATGTGCTATGCCGCAAAAGCGTCCCAACCTGCTGCTCATTACCACCGACCAGCAGCGCGGCGACTGTCTGGGTTGTGCCGGACATCCCGTGCTGGAAACGCCCTACCTAGATGAACTGGCCGAAGCGGGCGCCTACCTGCCGCACGCCTATACGTCGGTGCCTTCGTGCACGCCGGCCCGCGCCGGCATCATCACCGGCATGGACCAGTGGAACCACGGGCGCTTGACGATGACAGGCAACGACGCGCTGGAGTATCCGGCCACCCTGCCCGGCGAACTGGCCAAGGTCGGCTATCACACCCAGCTCATCGGCAAAGCGCACCACGCGCCGCAGCGCCGCCTCTACGGATTTCACCACATGGTGCTCGACGAGAGCGGCCGTCGCGGTCCGGGCTTCTACAGCGATTACCACCGCTATTTCGATCGGCACAAAGAGGGCGAATACGGCTACCGCGACCACAGCATCGACTGGAATAGCTGGATGGCGCGTCCCTCGCACTTGCCCGAACACCTGCACCCGACCTATTGGACGGCGAGCGAGGGGATCGATTTTGTCGAGCGCCGCGATCCAACCAAGCCGTTTTTTCTCTGGCTTTCCTTTGCACGCCCGCACTCGCCCTATGATCCACCGCAGACGTATTGGGACATGTACGAAGATCACCCAGACATTCCCGAGCCCTACGTCGGTGACTGGGCGGCGGAGTTTGACCGGAATGTGGCCGACACCAATGCGCCGCGCACGCGGCGCAGCGCGCGCCAGACGCGGCGCGGGCGGGCGGGTTACTACGGCAACATCACCTTTATCGACCACCAGATCGGTCGATTGCTCTACGAGTTTAACCAGCGCGATCCGCAGGGGCTGCGCGAGACACTTATCATCTTCACCTCCGATCACGGCGACATGATGGGCGACCACCACCACTGGCGCAAGACCTATGCCTATGAGGGCTCTGCGCGCATTCCCTTTATCGTGCGCTACCCGCTATCGTGGGACCTGCCGCGCGGTGAGACGATCGAGGCGCCCGTCGAGCTGCGCGACATCATGCCGACGCTGCTCGATGCAGCCGGCGCAGAAATTCCCCCCTCGGTCGATGGCCAAAGCCTGCTCAAGCTAGCCGGTGGCGCGCGCGACGGTTGGCGCGATTTTGTGCAGGGCGAGCACACCTCGTGCTACACGCGCGAGCACGGCATGCAGTATGTGACCGACGGCAAGGAGAAGTACATCTGGTTTCACCACACTGGTAAAGAGCAGTTTTTCGACTTAGTTGACGACCCGGGTGAGTGTCGAGAGTTGGCCGCCGATTCCGACCAGCAGGAGCGCGTCGAGAAGTGGCGACTGCGCTTGGCACAGGTTAACGAAAGGCGCGGCGACCCGCGCGGTCAGGGCGGCCGACTCGTAGCGCAGCCCGACGGCGCGCTGGCCCTTTCGCCTAACTACAACCGGTGGAAAGAGCGAGCTGCAGAGGTGGAGCACGCTTGGCGCGGCTAGAGCAGTTGTGGGAATGGCTGGGAGGTGGAATGGTCGATAAAATACCGGTCTACAAGGGCGAGGTTATCCATTCGGAGCGCGACGAATACGGCGACATTGCCGTAGTGCAGGAGGCGACGTCGCGCACGCTGCACTTTGGTTCGACGGCGCGGCAGAGCACGATGCTGATGGCCGATCCCGCGCGGCTGGCGCTGTCCTACACGCGCTGTATGCTCGGCGGCCTGCTCTTTGCACCGCCGCCGCGTTCGGCGCTGATGCTGGGCTTGGGCGGCGGCTCGCTGCCCAAGTTCTTGCTGCACCACTTTGCCAACTGCCGCGTTGACGCGGTGGAAATGCGTGCGTGCGTCGCCGCAGTGGCCCGCACTTTCTTTGCCCTGCCCGAGGACGCGCGCTTGGCGCTGAACATACAGAAGGCCGAAGCGTTTCTCGCGCGCGAAGACGTCGGCCCCTACGATTGGTTGCTGATCGACTTGTACAACCGCGACGGCATGGCGCCGGTGCTCGACCAGCCCGATCTCTTTGCGCGCTGTCAGCAGATCTTGAGCGAGCGCGGCGTGCTGGCGGCCAATCTGTGGACGGGCGACAAAGAAGCATATTTAGCGCGCATAAGCGAGCGGTTGCACGCCGCATTTTCCGGTCGCGTGCTGTCCCTACCTGTTGCCGGCAAGCGCAATGCGGTGGCGCTGGCCTTTAATTTTGTTCCGCCTTCCCTCGACGATCGATCCTTGCTGCAGTCGGCCCGACAGCTACAGGTGCGCTACGACATCGAATTTGTCGACTTTTTGCGCGATATCATGCGCCACAATTAGGAAGCAATCTGCGCAATGCCAGCAGTCATTGAGGAGCAGCTAGAGGCTTGGGGCATCGAGTTTCAGAAAGTGAAACACCCTCCCGTGTACACCTACGCCGAGGCCGAGCAAAAAGTGCCAGCACTGCCCGGAGCGCACACGAAGAACCTCTTTCTGCGCGACCGCAAGGGAAGGCGGCACGTTCTCGTGGTCGTGCGCGGTGACAAGCGAGTCGATCTCGGGGCGTTGGCCCGTTTGCTGAACGCGGACAAGTTAGGCATGGCATCGCGCGCGCGCCTGCAGAATTACCTCGGCGTCGAGCCAGGCGCGGTGACGCTGCTGGCGCTGGTCAACGACGTGGAAAAAGCAGTGGAGGTCGTGATGGATCGCGACGTGTGGTCCGCACAGGCCCTACAGTGCCATCCGCTGGTCAATACGGCGACGCTGGTCATTGCGCGCGCCGATATCGAGCGCTTTTTGGAGAAAACAGGACAGGTCTGGCGCGTCGTCGACGTGCCCTCGCGCGCCGACGACGAATGAGATGGCGGCGCGCACCAGCCGCTGCGCAGGGCGTTATTATTAGGAATCGGGCGACCTATCAGCGCTCCGTGCGATTGCTCTCAATGGTCTCCACGTCCCACAGGTTGGAAAACTTCAGCGCGCGCGGGCAGTGGCCGTAGGCCTCGTCCACGTCAATGAGCAGCCCCTGTACGAGCTTGGTGTTATCGTCGTGCCAGTAGACCGATAGTTCGGCCTCCAGCGCTGCGACTTCTTCTTGGGCAATGGGCCGCGCGCGCCCGTTGACGCGCACGGTGCGATCGTTGCCGGGAATAAAGAAGAGCAGGCCGACGCGGCCGTTGCTATCGACGTTGCCGTAGCTTTGAAAAAGGCGGTTGCCGGCTACGTCGGGCAGGAGCAGGCGCCGCTCGTCCAGCACGCGCACAAAGCCGGGCGTGCCGCCGCGCGGCGAGGCGTCGCAGTGTCCCTGCGCATCGCTGGTGGCCAGCACGGCAAAGGGAGAGCGACGGATAAAGTCCACGACGTGCTCTTCCATGAATTCGCGCACCTTGGTTCGCGCACCTGCGACCGGCAGGCCAAAGGCTTCTTGAAAGCGATTGGCCGGTTTTACTTCCCCTGTCATATGGCATCCCCCTTAATACACGACACCAGAGTTAAGTAGCAGCGCAGCCCGGAGTTCGTTTATTGGTAATCGCCAAACTACCTCTAAACCAACCCATCCCGCAACTGCACTGTGAAGATAACCCATATACGTTGAAACGAGCGCTGGAGCAAATGCCTCATGTGTTTTACATCTATCAAAGAAACCTGTTGTGCCGTCTAGTGAATGCCCTAATCCAAATGCGCTCGGTCAACTCAAAAGCAGGCAGCGGTCCTATCCGAACTGGCCTAAGTCGATAGCCATTATCGCCGGATACAGCGTTTTTTCCGCAGCGACCTATCGCTGCAAGCCTTTGCCCAATTGTTAAAGCGCGCATTATACGAATGGGCAAAGAGGTTGGGACAGCCTTCTATTCTTTTCAAAACTAAGGATTTGACCTGAAAAAAATCGACTAAATCAACTCGAGCTCATGCAGCGACTAATGGGTGTGCGTTCCCTGTGTTTGTTGTGGGCTTTGCTGGTCGGAGAGGAAAAAGGGCAATAACTATTCGGGGCTACGCGCTATCCATAGGGTGTAGTTATAGTGGTTATTTAATCTGGGATAGTATTTGAGTTGATTTGAGTGCTTCTTGGCTTTTCGGGGCAATAGCTAATACTTTTTGTAGCGACTGATTTGCTCTGTTATAGTCTCCTTGCCTAAGATAGAGTTGTCCGAGAACATAATGCATTTTATGGTCTGTAGGATCCGTTTTAATTAGCTGGTTTACTACTCTTACTGCTTCTTCAAAGTCTCCTTGTATGACTAGCGAACGACTTAAAGCTTTCAATCCATTAATCATATTGGGAGAAAATGTTAAAGCCTTTCTATAAGCACCAATTGCCAATGAAGCATTACCGTACTTATTGAATCCATTGCCTAAATTATAAAAACCCTGAGCAATGATATTTGCATTAGATGAATTTAAAATCATTGAAAGTTTGTTGTGCGATTGTGTGCTTATTAGCGAGTCACTACTTGTTGTATTGTACACAAGTTTATATATCCGAAAAGCTTCATTTTGAGCGTGTTTTTGCGTACATATATCGTGAATGATCGTAGAATCTAGTTGATTTAATGCCGTTATACTCAAGCGGTGACATGTATCTAGTAAAGGAATGATACTATGTCCTTTATAGATAGCTTTTTCAAAACAATCTACAGCAGAGGTTGGATTTTCTTTTTGTAAATAGAACCTACCTGAAGAGTAATACGATAGAGCTTCTGTTTTTTTTAGAAAAGTTACACTAGAAAGACCAATAAAAAAAACAATGAGTAGATATGCGACATATCCCCAATATTTTAGGTTTTTAACTATAAAATCAAAAAGGTCTTTTAGTATACAAGCGAATACTAGAGACGAACCTGCTGTTGCTAAGTAGAGATGACGAGAAGGGCCGTGGACCAAGTTTATATGAATCTCTTCGGAGACTATTGTAAACGGTACAATAAATAGGATAACCCATGACATCCAAAAAGAGATTGGCTTAACTCGTCGATAGATTACATAGCAGAATACAGTTACAATTAATCCACCTAGTATAACCTCCCAGAATTTCTGCTCATATAAGGGAAAAAATATCCAATGTGCAGTAGTAAATAATCTGCTAACCAGCCAAAAAAATACTCTTAATACTGAGGGAACGGTCGTTATTAGAGAACTTGATATTAGCTGACTTAGAGATTTATGAGTAGTCGCACCCCCGCTATCAGCTATTTGCAATAATAAATAGGATATAAACAACAGCACTAGCGTGATAGGAATAAAAAAATACAAATAATGAAGTACGTTTTTATTGTTTATCCATAGCCAAGAAAATAAAAAAAGCACTACTACAATCGATGCTTGATGAGTGCCAATGCCTAAAATAAAAAAAGAGCATGCTAGTATCAGCATCGCTCTTGAAGAAGAGTGATAGTATTTTATATAGCTAATTATGCCACATAGACTCCATATGAGTGCTAAAGGGTAGTCTGTGTTGACTATAGTATGAAACGCTCGAAAATGAGATACGTTTAATAAGAACAGCCATCCACCTAACATACTTGCATGCAACGACATGCCAATGTAGATGGCTGTTATCGATAATAAAACACTGGCAAACGCATGTAATAAGACACAATACGCGTGGAATGTAGCTACATTATTTCCCCAAAGTAAAAAGCCAAACCATCTAAGTAGCTCAGAAAAAGGGCGACCAGGAGCAGAAAACTCCTTTTGCGCAGCAGGCAAAAAGAAGTAGGTAAATTCTTTGGCAATTTCATGATCTCTGAGAATTTCATCATCATGTGTATCTAGAGGAAGCTCTCTAAGGCTACCAAATGCAACAAGAGTAGTAAAAACAATTAGACCAATATAAACGAACCATACGTAAAGCTTATTTGAAACGTGTAGCATTGGTAGTTTTGTTGCCTGAGTCGGCATTGAGGCGTTGGGTGGTATCCCGTCTTTCCTTCAAAAAGTAACGGCGCGAAGTCCCTTCTGGACAAACAATTGTGAGTTCAACTTCTAAGTGCACCTTTCTGTGGGCGTGAACAAACAAAGGTC
>JAYOYH010000074.1:0-14181 GCA_038153405.1 Gemmatimonadota bacterium
GGACCAGTCGACGAAGTTTTGGCTCTCAATGCGGCCCATTGCGTGCTTCCAGCGCATGCGTCCATCGGGTCCGTCGATCCACATCTTGCCGTACCAGGCGTAGACCTGGCGCAGCGGATCGAAGAAGACGTCGGTCCCATCGCTCATCGACAGCGGAATGTCCCACGGCTTGTCGAGTGCGTCGTCAAAGGGCACTTCTTCGGCCAGCTGTCCGTATGATATGTTTGACAGCGGTGCGCGCGGATGTTTGTGCCAGTGGATTCCGTCGGCAGAAAAGGCCACGTGCAGGCCGGGGAACTCGCCCTGCGGCGTCTGTGCCCAGTCGAAATAGGCCATCTTGTAGCGCCGATTGAGGTCGCCGTCGCGTTCGTCGACGAGCACGGAGTTGCAGTAGCGCAGCGAGTGACCGCCGCTGCCGATAAGCACGATATTGGTCTGCTCGATATCGCCAAACGGGAACAGGTTGAGCGCGGGCTTTACAAAGTGCAGGCCGTCTTCTGACTCGGCGTAGCAGACCACGCAGCCGTAGCGTCGGTCGGGAGCGCGGTCACCGGTATAGGCCTGGTACCACAGCTGGTAGCGGCCGTTCTGTGCATCGCGGTGTATGCTGGTCCAGCCGATGGCCACTTCCCACGGTTGGCTTGGCGCCAGCACGCGGCGCGACGCGGGGCGCTGTGCCGGGCAGAAGGTGCGTTCGGTGCCTGCGCGGTAGAGCACGTGGTGATCGTCGACAAAGAGCACAGTTTGCGCGCCGGTGGCCATGTGCGTTTTCTCCTTGGCTTCACTAAGTATGGGCGTTACGCCCGATAGTCGCCCTAGTATTAGACAATGGGACGGGCCGGTGCAAACGCGCCCGTACCTGCTTGACGGATGCGGGCTAGCCGCCTATACTGCCGAAAAAAGTACGGAGTCGATGCCATGAAATTAGGCGTTTTTATGATGCCGCTGCACCGCCGGAAAAAGATCGCACGCTGTGCTTTGAAGAGGACATCGAGCTGATTGTGCGCGCCGACCGCCTCGGATTTGGCAAGGCGTGGATCGGTCAGCACCACAGTGTCGCCTGGGAGCCGATACCGGCCAACGATCTCTTTATTTCGCACCTAATTCCGCAGACGGAACAGATTCGCTTGGGCACCGGCGTCACCATTATGCCGCAGCACCACCCGGTCAATGTCGCGGTGCGCATGGCAATGCTCGACCACCTGTCGCGCGGGCGCATTAACAGCGGCTTCGGCTAGGCGGCGTGCCGACCGACTGGGGACTGTTTGATTTGCCCGATCCCAAGACGCAGGGGCTGATGACTGTCGAGGCTACCGGCGGCTTTGATACGCTGCTGCTGATCGCGCACGACTGGGACGAGCGCGAAAAATGGCTGCGCTCGATGGACCTGTTGACGCACCAGGTCGCGCCGGCTTTACCTTCGCTTTAGGTGCTGTCTGGCAGCACAATATCCGACAGCGCTTCGTAGACCTTGGCTACGGCCGCGTCGTCCAGCCCGCCCCAGCCTTTGGAAGCGGCCATCGTAAAGAGCTGACTGGCGGCCGCGGCCAGCGGCAGCGGAAAGCGCAGCTGGCTACTCGTATTCAGCACGATCCCCATGTCCTTGACGAAGATATCGACGGCGCTGCGCGGCGTATAGTCGCCCTCGAGGATGTGCTGCCCGCGGTTTTCAAACATCCACGAGTTGCCCGCCGATTGGCTGATAATGTCGTAGAGCGTCTGGGGATCGAGGCCGTTTTTTATGCCAAAGCTCATTGCTTCGGCCGCGGCGACAATGTGGACGCCAGCCAAGAGTTGGTTGATCATTTTGTAGGCCGATCCGCGGCCGGCGCTATCGCCCAGTCTGTGCACGACCGATGCCATGGCGTCGAGTAGCGGTTGGGCGCGGGCAAATGCATCCGCCGAACCGGAGGCCATGACGGTGAGCGCACCTTCGGCCGCGCGGGCCGTGCCGCCGCTGACGGGCGCGTCCAGATAGTGCAGCCCGCACGCTTCTACGCGCGAGGCCAGCGCCTCGGCAAAGGGCGGAGGCACCGTGCTGCAGACGACGACGACCGCACTCCGTTGCAGCTGTGCGGCGGCACCGTTGGGCCCAAAGAGTACTCCTTCCACCTGGTCGGCGTCGACGACGACGACCAGCAGGGCGTCGCAGTCGGATGGCAGTTTGTCCGGTGCGTCGACCGCTGCTGCACCGCGCGCTGCGATGCGTTCGAGTGCGCCCCGATTGATATCGCAGCCGACGACGTCGATGCCGGCCCGCAGCAGCGACTCGGCCATGCCCAAGCCCATCGATCCTAAGCCAACCACCGCTGTTTTCACCCGCACACCTCCTCCTAAATGCGCGGCATGACGTTGCCGCCGGCCACCGGTAGATAGACGCCCGTGATAAAAGAGGCCAAGTCAGAAGCCAAAAAAGCAACGGCGTGGGCGATGTCCCTATCGTCGCCGCGCCGGCCCAGCGGTACGTTTTTTACGTAGTGGGCATCGTCTACCGGCTGGGCGCGGTATTTATCGCTGATCATCCAGCCGGGCGCGACCTGATTGACGGTAATGCCGTGCTGGCCTACTTCGCGCGCCAATACGCGCAGCACGCGGTCTTGGCCGCCCTTGCCCGATATATAGGCCGACTGTCCGGGGTTGCACTGCATAGTGCATTCGGTATTGGTGGCGATTACGCGGCCCCACTGGCGTTCGATCATGTCTGGAACAAAGGCTTTGGCCATGAGGACATTGTGCAGCACGCAGGTGCGAAACTGGCTCGCGTAGTCGGCCTCGTCCTGTTCCAAGACGGATGTCCATCCATACTGTTCGACCGCGTTATTGACGATGATATCGGCCGGTCCAAAGGCCTCTTTGACCGCGTCGCGCAGAGCAAAGACGGAGGTGCGCTCGGATACATCGGCCTGCAGGGTGATGGCCTGACCACCTGCATCGTCTATTTCTGCACGCGCCTTTTCTGCGCGCTCTTGTCCCTTGTAATAGTGCAGCACTACGCGCGCACCGCACGAAGCGAGCGTGCGGGCTATAGTGCGGCCGAGTTCGCCGCTGGCGCCAGTGACAACGGCCACGCGGTCGGTTAGATCCATGGTCAGCATGGCAATCCTTTCATCCGATTCATGTAATGAGATTAGAACTGTGCCGCTAGGTCGCGCAGCGCCTGTCCGGTGACGCGCTGCACGGTCCACTCGTCCTGCGGTTGGGCACCTAAGCGGCGGTAAAAGCGCAGGGCCGGCTCGTTCCAGTCTAGAACCGACCACTCTAAGCGTCCGCAGTCGCGCTGGACGGCTAGCTGGGCCAGATAGCGCAGCAGCGCGCCACCAAAGCCGCGTCCGCGCCAGTCCGGATCGACAAATAAATCCTCCAAATAGAGACCCGGCTGGGCGAGAAACGTTGAGTAGTTGGAGAAAAAGAGGGCAAAGGCAACCGGTTGATCGCGATAGTAACCGAGTACGACCTCGGCGGCTGGGCGGTCGCCAAACAGCGTCTGGCGCAGCGTGTCTTCCGTAGCGACGACCTCGTGGGCGAGCTTTTCGTATTTAGCAAGTCCCTCGATAAAGCGGAGAATCTGTCCGCAGTCGTCTTCGATCGCTGGGCGCAGGGAAAAATCGTCGATGCGGGTGGCAGTAGCAGTCACGTGAAATTCCTTGTTGGAAGTGCAGCATGGCAGACGTGGGCGAGCAGGGAAAAATCGCTTACCAAAAAAGAGAAAAGACCAGTCGATAGACCCGGTGGCGCAGCGGACCGTAGTGCTTGTGGGCAAAGGCGGTCAGCCCCTCGCGCAGCAGGCGTTTACGGTGTGCTCGATCGATCGGCACTTTGTTGTGATAGTGATACGCCTGCGAAGAGGGTGCGTAGAGCACGGGCCGTCCTAATTGGTAACTGCGGTAGCATAGATCGGCGTCCTCGCCGTACATGAAAATCTCGCCGTCCCAGCCGTCGAGTGCATCGAATACATCGCGGCGTATCCACAGGTAGGCCCCCGTGGTCCAGGCGACCTGGCGTTCCTCTTCGTAGCGCAGATAGTGGCGCTGAGAAAAGCGATCGAGCAGTGGGCGCAGAGGTGGTGCCCAACTCAGTAGGCGGTCGAGAAGTAAGCTGGTCAACGTGGGGAAGGCGCCCACTGAACGCTCCGTCTGGCCGTCGGCATCGGAGAGTTTTCCACCAAAAATGCCGAAGTGCGGTTGGTCTGCGGCGACGTCGAGCATGGCGCGCAGCGCGCCGGGTGGCACCTCGGTATCCGGGTTCAAAAAGAGCAGCATTGGCGCACTGGTCTCGGCCGCGCCGATGTTGTTGTTGTGGGCAAAGCCGTGTATGTGGTCATTGCGGACGAGCGTCACCTCGGGGAATTCGCCCTCGACCATTTCGCAGCTGCCGTCTTCCGAGCAGTTGTCTACGACGGCAATTTCCAGCGCTACGTCATCGTGCGCACGCAGCGAATGCAGACAGCCGCGGACCCAGTTGCGAGTATTCATGCCCACGATGACAATGGCTAGTTCAGTCGCCACGTCTCAGAACAGCCCCACGATTTGGCCGTTCTCGTCGAAGTCGATTGCCTCGGCGGCCGGCACCCGCGGCAGGCCAGGCATGGTGACGATATCGCCGGTCAATACGACGATAAAACCGGCACCGGCCGAGAGGCGCACTTCGCGCACGGGTACTTCAAAGCCGCGCGGTCGTCCCCTGAGCAGAGGATTGGTCGACAGCGAGTACTGGGTTTTGGCCAGGCATACGGGCAGGTGGCCGTAGCCGGATTCCTCGAGTTGGGCAACTTGTTTGCGCAGACGGGTATCGCCGGTGATGTCGTCGGCCCCGTAGATCTGGCGCGCGACCGTGCGCACTTTTTCCCACAGCGGCATATCGTCGGGGTAGAGCAGCCGAAAAGAGCTCGTTTCAGCATCGATGGTTTGGACTACAGCCTCGGCCAGTGCTTCTGCGCCGGCGCCCCCGCGCGCCCAGTGCTCGGACAGAGCCACGCGCACGCCCAGGTCGTCGCAGAGGCCGCACAGGGTATCCAATTCGGCGGGGCTATCGCCGCTAAAGGCGTTGATCGCCACGACGACGGGGATTCCGTAGCGGCGCACATTCTCCACGTGTTTGGCCAGGTTAGCCGCGCCCTTTTTTACGGCTGCGGCGTCTTCCTTGGCCAGCGCGTTGCGCGCCTTGCCGCCGTGAAATTTGAGGGCGCGCACCGTGGCCACTAGTACGGCTATGTCGGGGTGTAAGCCGGCTTGCCGACATTTAATATCGAAGAATTTCTCCGCGCCCAGATCGGCGCCAAAGCCCGCTTCGGTGATGGTATAATCGGCCAGCGCCATGCTCAGGCGCGTGGCGATTAGCGAGGAGCAGCCGTGGGCGATATTGGCAAATGGGCCGCCGTGCACCAGGGCTGGATTGCCTTCCAGCGTCTGCACCAGATTGGGTTTGATGGCGTCCTTGAGCAGCACGGCCATCGCGCCGTGCACTCTGAGGTCGGCAGCGCGCACGGCCTGATCGTCATACGTGTGGGCGACGACCATACGCCCTAGGCGTTCCTTGAGATCCGCCGCTGATTCGCACAGGCACAGGATGGCCATGACTTCTGAGGCGACGGCGATATCAAAGCTCGTTTCGCGCGGAATGGAGTTGCCCGTTCCCCCTAAGCCGATAACGATATCGCGCAGCGAGCGGTCGTTCATATCCAGAGCGCGGCGCCACAGCACGCGGCGCGGATCGATGGACAGGGCGTTGCCGTGGTGCAAGTGGTTATCTACGGTGGCGGCCAGTAGGTTATTGGCCGTAGAGACGGCGTGGATATCGCCGGTAAAGTGCAGGTTGATATCTTCCATCGGCGCGACCTGCGCATAGCCGCCGCCGGTGGCACCGCCCTTCATGCCAAAGCAGGGACCGAGCGACGGCTCGCGCAGGCACAGGGTCGCGCGTCGCCCAATGCGGTTGAGCCCGTCGGCTAGGCCAATACTCGTCGTGGTCTTGCCCTCGCCGGCCGGCGTCGGGTTAATCGCCGATACGAGGATGAGCTTGCCTCGTTTGCCCTCGCGCATGGCGCTGCAAAAATCAAGCGAGATCTTTGCCTTGTCGCGCCCGTACAGTTCCAAATATTGGCGGTCAATGCCCAGCTTTTCGCCGATCTGTTCAATGGGCAACAGGTCGGCTGCGCGCGCTATTTTGATATCGGGTTGCAATAGTCCTCTTTCTTTAATCTTCGCGTGATGCGTTATGCCATTACTCGGAAATTTTTTGCAGTAGGCCGACGGCGCCAAACTCGTAGCTGGCGTCCTTATCGGGTAACTCTTCTAAGTATACCGTGAAGCGCACGGGCAGGCCGTTGTCGGGCATTTTTTCTTTCCAATAGCGCGCATAGGCTTCGGCGTATTCTTTGCGGATGCGCTTTTTCTCGTCGGCGTAGCCCTCCGGGTCAACCAGCGAATTGGGCGCTTTGGGCGCGGCGCCAAAGGAGTGTACTTCGAGAAAGTCCACTTCCGCTAGCGACTGGCAGATGCCCGCTTCGCGCAGGTACATTTCCCAGGTGTCAAAGATGCGCGGAATCTCTCGTTCGGGGTTCATTTTAGCCACTTCGTCCAATCCCAATTCGTTGGTAGCAGCAATAGCACCGGTCATGCCGACAAAGCGAATTTTCAGATCGCCGTTGTCCAACTCTTCGACGACTAAATCGGAGAAGAGGTCGTTGCTCTTTTTGCGGTAATAGGTGACGCGACCGCGCTTTTTTACTTCCCAATCCATCAGAGGCCTTTCTGTGTAAAATTCGTCGATCTACTCTGCGTTGCCCGTTTAAAATTCGTAGTCAATCGACCACGCCAGCGCTTGACCCGGCGCGGCGCTGCGTTCGAGAAAGGGCTCCCAAGAGAAGGTATTTTGGTTGCCCCAAATGGGAAAAAAGCTAGGCACATAGGAGCAGGTTGCCGCCACTAGGCCAACGACGGGGTGTTTCTGCAGAATCACCAAGTTGCTGTGTGCCTCGTGCGTCAGGGCCTGGTAGTAGCCCTTTTCCCAGTGTGGCCAGTTTTTGCGCGCGATAAAACCGCTCTCTGCCGTAGCATAGCCGTCGTTTTCTGGAAACGAGACGGGAATATTGAACCGGCAGAGTTCGTCGCCATCTGTCTGCGGGTAGAATGGGTGGGGAAACCAGCGGATGGGAATGGAGCGACGACCGGTGTTGTTGAGGGCAATCGACGAGCGCACGGTGCGGCCGTGCAGCGCCACTTCGCGCGTCAGCGCGAGGGCGAAGTGGGCAAATTCTTGCTCGGTGTGCATGCGAAGAGTGCCGCCCTGCTGCTGCACGTCCCAGCGGCAGAATTCCTCGACCTCGTTCTTGTCCAAATCACAGCGGCCAATGCCGATAATAAGCGCCTGCGCATCGGACGACTTGGCGTCTTTGAGCGGGCTCTGATTAAAGGCGTCGGGGATGCCCTGACCATCAAAGGTGTTAAAGCTGTTGGGATAGGTTGGCCCGGAAAGCAGCGGCCCCTTTTCCGCATCGGTTACCTGGAAGATATAGCCTCCGGTGCAGTAGCGCGTGCCAAAGCGCTCCCTATCGGCGATGGGGTCGAGAATGTCTACAGAAAGCTGGTCGTTGTGCAGCGTATACACAGTCGTCTCCTGTCGGTGATGAGCACTGCTGACAGCAGCACGTGCTCTGCAAATAGGGCGTGGCGCCGTCTACATTTGTCGCGCCAACGCGTAACACAATATAGGAAGCGCACCGTGCCGCGAGCCAATGGGTTGGGTCGGTGGAAAAGTTGTTTGGCGCGCTATCTACCACCGCTCAATGGCGCCGAGCAGCATTTTCTGCTCGTCGCTACCCTCGGCGCGGATGCGTTGGGCAAAGGGTCCGTCAAAGGGTTCGCGCGACTTCATCCACGCCGGCTGGTAGCACATTAGACAGGCGCGGCGCGGCGCTTCAGATTGGTTGGCTGCGCCGCGATGGTAGAGACATCCGTCGAATAGGATGGCCTGGCCCGGTTTGGCCAGCACGCGCACTTCTTCGGGAAAGGGCGCGTGGCAGACCGGCGGACGAAAGGGCACGCGCTGCGAACCCGGCACGACGACGATGGGCCCGTTTTCTTCGCTCAGTTGGTCCAAATAGTAGCCGCAGTTAATTTGCCCGGGAATGGCGCCGTAGGGCGTGCCTTCAGGCGCGACGGGCCAGGGCACATCGCGGTGCCAGTTTTGGTCCTTTTCACCGGGCAGCACAACGCGCGCCGTGGCGCTGTGCAACTGCACGCACTGGCCGAGAATGGCTTTCATGCGGGACAGTACGGGGGGGTTGTCCAGCAAAAAGGCAAATGCTTCATCGCATTCCAACAGCTGGTGAATAAACTGTTCGCCGCTGCGCGCAAAAGTCGCGTCGAGAGCGGTGCGCAGGACACCGACTTGCTCTGCGCTGATCGCGTCGTCGACTACGAGGTAGCCCCATTGTTGGAAAAACGCGACGTCATCGCGCAGCGCGGGCGGGCATTCGCCGTTGAGGTATGCGGGGTAAGGTATAGAGGCCATGTTTTACTCCTATTGTCGAGCCGTTTGTGCCTCAAACTAACCGAGGCGGTCGGCGCAAACAAGGTGAACCGCCGCGCCTTGGCTGATTGGGGACATTGCGGACCTGCCCATTCGCGCGCTGAGCGCGATTTGTCCAATTTAATCATGGTTATACCGGAGCCTACCCTATGCTACGCTATCTATGCACAACCGCGTTGTGGCTGTCTATGTGCACGTCGCCCGGCGCGGCCGAGATCGCTGGGCGCATTGTCGATGCCCGGGGAAGCGGTTTGGAAAATGCGATCGTGGAGTTGTTGGGGACGGGGCGCGGTACCCTCAGCGACCGGCAGGGCGCCTTTCTGATCGACGCTCTGCCACCGGGCCGCTACCTGCTGCGCGTCTCGCACCTAGGCTATGCCACTTCTCTCGATACCGTAGACATGGGCGCGGGTCAGCGCATCGAACGCGCGGTTGTCCTGCACAGCACGCTCTACGAAATGGAAGGCGTTGAGATTGTCGGCTCGCTGACGAGCGCGCAGGCGCGCGCGCTGAACGATCAGCGCAGTGCGCCCAATATAAAGCACGTCGCCTCGTCGGAGCTCTTTGCGCGCTTTCCCGACCGCAACGCCGGCGAAACGCTGCAGCGCATGCCCGGCATTGCCCTCGATCGCGATCAGGGCGAAGGCGAGTTCGTTCAGGTGCGCGGGCTCAACGCCCAGCTCAATGCCGTGACCGTCAACGGCAAGCGCATTCCCGCACCCAGTGCGAGCATAGAGGAGGGCCGCGCCGTGGGGTTGGACCTGCTGCAGGTGCACCACGCCGAGCGCATTGAGATTACCAAGGCGCTGACGCCCGATATGGATGCCGATGCGCTGGGTGGTGCGGTCAATATGGTGCTCAAGCGCGCCCCCGAACGGGCCGAATACGGGCTGAGCTTGGCCGGTGGACTCAACGCCGAGCCGGCACCATTGCATCGCTGGGGGCGCGAAGTGGGGGAAGTGTCGGGGTCGTTGGCCCGCCGCTTTGCCGGCGGGAGGTTGGGCACATGGGTGGGGGCCAGCCTATACCGAACGAATAGAGCGTCCATTCTGCATCAGGCCGGCTACGCTGGCGACGGCAGCCCCGCCTATGCGCGCTGGGACAATTACGACGTGCTGCGCCAGCGCGCCGGTATGCTGGCCGCGCTCGACTACCGGGTCAATCACGCCCACCAATTGCGCCTAAACTACACATATCACGCCTTTGACGACGACGAGATCCGCCGCCGCCGCCACTTTGCTTTTGTCGAGGGCGAAGAGGATGTGGAGGTGCGCAATCGCCTGGAGCAGCAGCGATTCTACCTATTCGAGCTGAGCTCCCAGCACCATATCGCCGGGTTGGAGTTGCACCTGAGTCTGGCCCAATCGCGCGCCAGCGAAACGCTGCCCGACCGCACGTATTTTCTCTTTCGTCGCACCAATGATTACAGCGGCCTGAGTGCGCGCCAGCAGCTGGCGCTCGGTTTCCAGCACGCATTTGCTAACGTGGGTGTGTTCCCACTCGTGCGCACGCGCTTTGATAACGAGGCCTTTGCCGAGCGCGATCGCGTGCTACAGGCCGACGTGGAGCGCGCCTTTGTGTGGTTCGGTCTGCAGGGCCGGTGGAAGGCCGGTGCCAAGCTATGGCGCAAGGATAAATCGGCCTCGCAGCGGCGCTGGCAGCACTTCCCAGACGCGGATATCGCCGCCGTCAGCGAAAACGAATTCGACTTTGTCGATGTCCACTACGACGCTGCACGGGCGCTGGCGCTGTTTCCGCTGAGCAGCTATCGATCGGTGCAGCAGTTGCTCAACTACGACGCGCGCGAGACGGTCTATGCCGCCTATGCACAGCAAGCGCTGCAGTGGACGGATCGCCTGTCTGTTCTGGCAGGTCTGCGCTATGAGCAGACCCGCCACGCCTATGGCCATCGCGCCAGCTTTGTGCGCTCGGGCGAGCGCTACGCCAATGCGCTGCCCTCGCTGCACCTGACCTATCGAACAGGCGAGCGCAGCGCGCTGCGTATGGCGTTGACCAGCGGTCTTTCGCGTCCCGAGTACACGCGCCTGCTGCCTCTTACGACGCCGCCCAGCGATGGGCTCATTCTACAGGGCAATCCCGAACTGAAGGCGATGCGGGCGCACGGTATCGACCTCTTTTTCGAATCGTTTCCCGGTGCCCTGGGGCTGTTTTCCGTCGGAACATTTTTTAAGCGCATTGCCGATCCGGTAGTCACCTATGCAGAGGATCGCGTGCCCTTTGTGCTGTTGACGCCGATCAATGGTCGCTCGGGGCGCCTATGGGGCGCTGAGTGGGCGCTGGTGCACTACTTGGCGCGCTACGGAATCGCCGCGCTGCGCGATGTTGGCCTCTATGCCAATTACGCCTTCTCAGAAGCGCGGATGGACTACGGTTCGGCGCGCAAGGATAGGGGGCCGCTGCCGGGTCATGCCCGCCACACCGGCAACGTGGGTCTGCTCTACGACCATGGCCGGGCGGGGCGCATGCTGACGCTGAGTGCCAACTATCGCGCGCCCATGCTCAAAGACATCGGGGCCGAGCTCGGAGAAGACGTGTGGTACGAAGGCGAATGGCACGTCGACCTATCGGCGCGCCAACGGCTCGGAGCGGGTTGGTCGCTCTTTATCAAACTTAACAATCTGAGCAATGCGAGCGAGCGCGAAGTCTTGGGCAGTCCCTATGGGGCAGCGCCTACGCGCTGGCGCGAGCACGAGGTATACGGCCGCTCTGGCCAACTAGGTCTGCGTTGGTCTCTCTAATGCGGAGAGCGCTCCTTTTGCACAGCGCACAAATCTGTTATTCTCTCTGTCCGTTGGCATCCAACCGTCACCTTTGCGAGGATCGATATGCCCTATCTCAACCCGACTTACGTGGAAATCGACACGCCCACACCGCCGCCGGCTTGGGCCGTTATGCAGTGGGAGCTACTGCGCGCTCAGTCGCGCGCCTGCCGCCAATTCTTTGACCACTATTTCGACGAGCGCGGCTACTTGGAATGCATTCCGCGCTGGGGCGGAAACGACGGACCGGATGACGCTATTGAGAACTTGGTCCACTGGCCGGTGCTCTACGCGCTGGGCGGCGATGCGCACCTGCGCGATATGTGCGACTTGGCTTGGGAAGGCCATCTCAAGCAGTATACCGAGGCCAAGACGACGGACGTGCCCTTTGCGCGCGATGGCATGTACTATCGCGAATTTCCCGTTATGTTCGATTGGGTGCACAATGGCGAAGGCTTGACGACCTTCAATTTGCACGGTCTGATGAACCCGCGCGAAAAGAATTTCGAAAAGCGCGTGCGTCGCTATGCTGGGTTCTATATGGGCGACGACCCGCAGGCGCCCAACTACGATCCCGAGCATAAAATTATCCGCAGCCTTTTTAACGGCAGCCGCGGTCCGATGCTGCGCAAAGCGACGGCGCTGGACTGGGCCGGCGATCCGCTCGACGAGGTGCAGGAGCGCTTTATTCCGCTGCACGGCGAGCGCAATTTTGAAGAAATGCTCGCTCACTTTAAGGACTACACGGACGTGATTGGCGACCATCCGCAAAACCTCGTTGCCACGTCGCTCGGCCTCAATGCCTACGCGCTGACGGGGGAGTCCCAGTATAGAGAGTGGGTGCTAGAATACGCCGAGGCCTGGCGCCAGCGCACGCTGCAAAACGACGGCATCATACCGACCAATATTGGTTTGGACGGCACCATTGGCGGTGCCTGCGACGGCAAGTGGTACGGCGGCTGCTACGGCTGGGCCTTCACGGTAGAAGTGCCGCAGACGGGCGCTATGGCCAGTCGCAATACGCACTATCTCGGCCTGTCTGGCTTTGGCAACGCGCTGCTGCTAAGCGGCCAGCAGCAGTACGTCGACGTATGGCGGCAGATGATCGATACGATCAACAGCCACGGCAAAGAGGTTGATGGCAAGATGATGTACCCCTATATGCACGGCGATGAGGGCTGGTATGAGTACCGGCCCCATCCCTATGCGCAGGGTGCGCTCGAGGTGTACTACTGGTCTATGGAGCGCGACGATCTGCGCCGATTGGACGCGCATAGCGGGTGGATCGGCTTTCTCGAGGGCAACGCGCCGTCCTATCCAGAGGCGGCTCTGCAGGCCGACTTTGCCCGCGTGCGCGCGCAAATGGAGAAAGTGCGCACCGATCCGACGACGCCCGATACGCGCTTGTCCGACAATCCCAATCCGTTCAATCCGGCCACGCCAGGCGCACTGCTGCAACAGATGGTTGGCGGTCTGACGCCTCGTCACGGCTGTCCGCTGCACGCGCGCGTGCGCTACTTTGATCCGCGCAGTGGGCGGTCCGGCATGCCGGAAGGCGTTGGCGCGCTGGTCGAAAAGCTCGGTGCTGAGACCATGACGCTGACGCTCGTTAATACCGATCCGGTCTCATCGCGCGATGTCGTAGTGCAGGGAGGTGCCTATGCCGAACACCAATTTGTCGGCGTGCGCGTCGATGGACGCGAGACGGCCATCGGCGACGCTTCCTTTGGCGTGCATCTTGCACCGGGGGCCGGCGCTACGCTGGAGATCGATATGCAGCGCTACGTCAATGGGCCGACCTTCGCCTTTCCGTGGGATCGCTAGTGCGATAGGTCGCAATCGAACAAAACCAATGTGCGCATACAGCGCGCCAATAACGATGGAAAAGGGGAACATAGCTATGTCGACAGAAGCAGCGTCTGTGGGCCTCAGCGCCGAAGATCAGGAATTTTTCGCCCGCGAAGGGTACATCATGCTGCCCGGCCTTCTCGAAGGGGCCTTTAACGAGCGCCTCAAAGAGGATGTCGATCGCCTGATGCTAGATCGGCAGGAAAAGCGCGAATCGTACTTGGTGGCCTACCGCGAATTGGGTCTGCTCACTTCGCATCCGCCGCTGATTGAACGGCTGCAGCAGCTGATGGGACCGCGCTTTGCCATGCACCATATTCACGCAGTGCGACAGGATACGGGGAACAGCGGCGTGCACTGGCATCAGGACTACGAGCAGCTGCCGCAGACCAATCGCTCGCACATTATGGTACACGTGTTTTACTACTTGGACGGACTCAACGGCGAGGTCGGCGATCTGCTCGTGTTGCCCCGCTCGCAAAACACGATTGTCGGCAACGGCAGCCTGAGTATGTTGGGCACGGAAGATTTGCCCAACTCGCTGACGGTCGACGACGTGCCGCCCGGCACCGCCATTATCGTCCACTCGGCCGTGTGGCACGCCCGCCGCGCCAAGCCCGGCGACGGTCCGCGCTACTTTATCGATGTCTCCTACTGTCAGGAAGGCGTGCTGTGGCCCGGCTACCGCGGCGAACACCACGCCGAAATCAATCGCACGGCGCTGGAAACGGGCTGCGGCCGCGACGGCCAATACGACTTTCTCTACGACACCTCGCAGTTTTTTATTCAGGACGAAGTGCGTGGAAAGTTCAACGAGCTGAACAAAGGCAGCATAGCGCTGCAGATGGAAGGAATACGTTCATGAGCCGTGCCGATGCGGTGGTGCTGGTCACGGGGGCGACGGGTAAGGTTGGTCAGCAGTTTATAGCTCGCTTCTTGGCCGACGAAGCGTGGGCGGGCGCTCGCGTGCGCGCCCTGTGCCACAACCGCCTGCTCGACGAGAGCGAGCGGTTGCAGGTGGTGC
>JAYOYH010000074.1:14281-16914 GCA_038153405.1 Gemmatimonadota bacterium
ACGGCTGCTGTCTGCGCGCGCCGTGGATAATGGAAAAGGACGACTTTAAATACACTCTATCGTTTGGCGAAGACGTATTCGGCGGACCAAGGTGGCGCGATTTAGTTGGAGTCGATCGGGCCGATGCATACGTGGAGAGCGGCACGGTGCCGGTTATGTTGGATGCGCAGGGCCAGCCGGTGCTGCGCAACTTTGTGCACGTCGAAGATCTAGTCGGGGCGATTACCGCGGCGTTGGACCATCCCAAGGCGCGACAGCAACTGTTCAATATCTGCATGGATGAACCGGTTGACTATCGCAAGATGGCCGATTATCTGACCGATACCCGCGGCCTGCCCAGCGTCGATGTGCCGACTGAGTTTCACGGCACCTGGCTCGACAACAGCAAAGCCAAGTTTTTGCTGGGCTGGCGTCCGCACTACGATCTCCATCGGCTCATCGACGCATCGTGGGACTATCGGCGCAGCGCGGATGACCCGCGAAAAATTTGGTATCCGGGTTAGGCTTCCCGGATACCGCTCCATAGGCGGGCTGCCCAGCCCGTCGAGTAAATCCTATATACTGCAGCGCGTGACGAGGAGAAGCCCGTGCTCTGGATGCCGCTGTCCTTTGTACTAGAATTTGGTTTTGGACAACTCTTTAAATGGGCGCAGCAGCGCGGCTGTCACGTGCCGGCGGCGTTGGTCATTAATTATCTGACGCTGTCGTTGCTGCTGTGCATCTACTTTGCGCTCAGCGACGGGCTGCACATCGCCCCCGGCGTGCTGCGCGTTGGCCTCGTGACGGGCTCGGTCTTTATCGTCGCCATGCTCATTATGACCACGGCGCTGGCGCTGGTGCGCGTCGGCTCGGTGCTGACGTCGTTTCGCATGGCCATGCTCGTGCCGATCGTCGTATCAGTGCTGGTGTGGGGCGAAGAGGCCAGCGCGCTGCAGGCCGTAGGTATTGGCCTGGCCTTGGTTGCGCTGGTGCTGATGACGCGCGGCAGCGGCGGAGCCAATCGCATTGGCCGCGCCGGTCAGCTGGGTCTGCTGGCGCTGGTATTTTGCGGTCAGGGCGGTAGTATGACCTGTCTGCGCTGGGTGCGCTATGCCGGCTTGGAGGCGCAGCTACTGCACGTCATTATGGTAACAGGTGCCGTGGCGGGTTTGCTCGGCGCGCTCTACTTGGCGGCGCGCGGCATACGGCCGTCGGCGCTCGATCTGCGCACCGGCGCGCTGATTGGCAGCTATAATTTGATCGGCCTTATCGTATTGCTCACCGCCCTAAACCACGCACCCGGCACCGTATTTTTTCCGCTGATGGGCTGTACGGTTGTCACCCTAGACAATTTGGCGGCGCATTTTTTCTGGCGCGAACGACTAGACCGATTTGCCCTGATCGGCGTGGGGCTGGCCATCGTCGCCATTGCGATTGTCGCCTGAGGTCAATCGCTGCGCCTTTTTGCGCCGCAGTGCCAGCCTGACGTCGTTGACGATATGGCGCCAGAACGCGCTGAAGGTGCCCAACTCGACATGCGGTTGTTCCCCACGCGCAAGGCGAATAATCTGCCAATAGTAAAAGCCCACCTGACCAAAGGCGTTGATGGCCTTGATCAGATTCAGCGGGCTGTTGTTGCCCCAAAAACCCCGACCCAAAACGAGGTGGTGTTCGTAGGTGTCTAGCTGATCGAGCGTGCCTTCGAGCAGCTCATTAGAGCAGTCTGGCTGCGTGCACAGCGGTCGGGCCAGCCCGATCAGATCGACTTCGCCGGATCGCACCGCCTCTTCCATGACCTGACGACGGCGAAAACCGCCGGTAATCATCAGCGGAATGCGGGCCGCTTCGCGTATTTGGCGGGCGTATTCGATAAAGTAGGCTTCGCGCTTGCGCGTGCTCTCGCGCACCTCGGTAGGTTCGACGCCGATCAGGCTCAGCTGTTCGTAGGTGCCGCCGGAAATTTCCAGTAGGTCGACCCCGTCTTCCGCTAGCCAGTGAGCGACCTCAACGCACTCCTCGGTGCTAAAGCCGCCGCGCTGAAAATCCGCCGAGTTGAGCTTGACACCGATGGGAAAGGTGGCGCCTACGGTCTGGCGCACGCGCTGTATGATGTGGCGAATAATGCGCGCGCGGTTTTCTAGGCTTCCACCCCAATCGTCCGTGCGTCGGTTTGTAAGCGGCGATAGGAACTGGCTGAGCAGGTAGCCGTGCGCGCAGTGAATTTGCACGCCGCGGAATCCCGCCCGTTTAACGAGCTGCGCTGAGCGCACAAAGCGCGCTATAACGTCTTCTATATCCGCCTCGCTCATGGGGCGGGGTTTGCCGAAGTTAAACAGCACGTCCAGCTGCACGTCAGACGGCGAGAGGGGACGGCTGTTGACTAGGCGCGGACACTGGCGGCCCGGATGACTCAGCTGCACCCAGCAGTCGCTGCCGGCAGATTGGGCGGCGGTGGCCCACGCGCTAAAGAGGGGCAGCGCGCGATCGTCTTCCAAGACCGCATTGCCGGCGCGCTCTAAGTAGCGCCCGTCGATCATTACGTTGCCGGTCAAGAGCAGGCCGGTGCCGCCTTCAGACCACGTGCTATACAGGGTGCAGTGTGCCTGCGTGGGGTTTCCGTGCGGATCGGCTAGGCCTTCGGTCATCGCGCTCTT
>JAYOYH010000074.1:17014-18349 GCA_038153405.1 Gemmatimonadota bacterium
AGCCCCACCGTCAGCGGGTAGTAGTCCTGGTTGCTCAGCACGACGAGCGGCCACTCAAACATATTCCACGAACCCATAAACGTGAACAGCCCCAGCGTGATCAGCGCCGGCTTGGACAGGGGGAGAATTACGTTGAGCAGAATGCCCCAAGAACCGCAGCCGTCGATGCGTGCGGCTTGCTCTAGTTCGGCGGGAATATTGAGAAAGGCCTGGCGCAGCAGGAAGACGCCAAAGGCGCCGGCAAAGCCCGGCAGCAAGATGCCCCACAGCGTGTCGACCAGCCCGAGATCGCGCACGACCATGAAGTTGGGCACCAGCAGCACGGCGGGCGGGACCATCATCGTCGATAGCAGCAGGGCAAAGAGGAAATCGCGCCCGGCAAAGTGCATGCGGGCAAAGGCATAGGCGGCCAGCACGTTAAAAAAGAGCTGCGCAGCGGTAATGAGCACGGCGTAGATAAAGCTGTTGGCCAAGTAGCGATCGACCTGCCCGTAGCGAATGGCGTCGACGTAGTTTTGGTAAACCGGCCAGTCAGCGCCCGGCCAGTCGCGCGCGCTGTCCTCGCCGCGCAGGTGGGCTAGCACTTCGCCCGGCTGGTAGCGCGGCGGAATCAGGTTGGAGCGCGCCTCGGCAAATTCTTTGCGCGTTTTGAGCGACGAGCCAATCATAAAGGCGTAGGGGTAGACCATGACGACGGCGCCCAAGATCATGGCGATCAGCGCCCAACGGGCGCCCCGGCGCTCGGATGCGCTACTCATCGTACGTCCTCCGCGAGCGAAAGATGCGCATCTGTATGAAGACAAAGACAAATACCACGGCAAAGAGCAGCCAGGCCAGCGCCGAGGCGTAGCCCATTTGGCCGGCGATGGCAAAGGCGTTTACGAAGATGGTGTAGGCAATTACTTCGGTGCTGCGCTCGGGACCCCCCTGCGTCATGATATAGACTGAAGTGAAGACCTGAAACGAGCCAATGATCGTCATTACGCTGACAAAGACCAGCGTGTTGCGCAGCAGCGGTATCGTCACGTGGCGAAATTGCTGCCAGCGATTGGCCCCGTCGATTTCAGCGGCTTCGTAAAAATGTCTCGGTATTTCCGTTAGGCCAGCCAGAAAGATGACCATATTGTAGCCGGCCCCCGACCATATGCCGAGTATGGCCAGTGCTGGCAGCGCGGTCCATGCGTTGTCGAGCAGTTGGCCCCACACGCCAAAGAGGTGGTAAAAGACTAGCGCTAAGACCACACCGGGCGTAATGCTGGGCAGGAAGTAGAGCGTGCGAAACAGCGCCTGAAAGCGCTGCGCGCGCAGGCACAGCAGGGCCAGCGGCAGCGCCGT
>JAYOYH010000075.1:0-2245 GCA_038153405.1 Gemmatimonadota bacterium
TGGCCATTGAAGCGTTTAAAGCGGGCGAGTACGACGTGCGCTGGCTCGACAATTCCAAAGAGTGGGCCACCGCCTACGAGGACTTTACTCCTATCGACAACGGGCGCATGATCAAAGAGGCCATTCCGCATCAACTCATCCGCGGCATGGAGGGATTTTGCTTCAATACGCGCCGCATGCAGTTTGCCGATCGCACCGTGCGTCGCGCCCTGGCCTACGCCTTTGATTTCGAGTGGACCAACCAGAACCTCTACTATGGTCTCTTCGCGCGCAGCAGCAGCTACTGGGGCAACTCCGACCTAGGCGCGCGCGACCTGCCTACAGGCCTCGAGTTGGACATCCTAAACGGCTATCGCGGCCGCGTGCCCGAGGAGGTATTCACCGAAGTCTACGTCCCCCCCCGCACGGATGGCTCGGGCAACAACCGAACCCACCTGCGCACGGCCCGCACGCTGCTGCAAGAGGCCGGCTGGCGCGTGCAGGACGGCGCGCTGACCCACGCCGAAACGGGCCAGATCATGCGCATTGAATTCCTGCTCGCTTCCTCTGCCTACGAGCGCGTGCTCGGACCGATAATCCAGAGCTTGGAGCGGCTGGGCATTGTTGCGACCGTGCGCACGGTCGATGCGGCGCAGTACCAAAACCGCGTGCAGGCTTATGATTACGACATCATCGTCGCCTCGTGGCGGCAGACGCTGAGCCCGGGCAACGAGCAGCGCAACTTTTGGTCGGGCACGGCGGCCAGAGCGCCGGGCAGCCGCAACTACGCCGGCATCGACGACCCAGTGGTCGACGAGCTGATCGAACGCCAGATCGCCGCCCCAGATCGCCCGGCCCAAGTAGCCCTCACGCGAGCCCTAGACCGCGTGCTGCTATGGGGACATTACGTAATCCCCGGTTCGCACAGCCGCACCCACCGCCTGGCCTACTGGAACACGTTTGGCCGCCCGTCGGAGCCACCGCGCAACGGAGTCGGTTTTCCCGACACGTGGTGGTGGCAAGCCGACGGTGTCCAACCGCAAGACGAATAGGAGATATCATGCGCTCTTTCTTTGCCCTCGCCCTGCTGCTGCCCACGCTGGCGGCCGCGGAAAACTTCGTCGGACACGGCTACTCGACCTTTGGCCTGTTCAAATACGGGCCTGACTTTACCCACTTCGACTACGTCAATCCGGACGCACCCAAAGGAGGCGAAATACGCCTAGCCGATATCGGCACCTTTGACAGCCTCAACCCCTTTATCCTCAAGGGCATCACGCCGCCCCGAATAGGTTCGCTGATTTACGATACGCTGCTGAGCGGGGCCGACGACGAAATTGCCGTGGAATACGGCCTGCTAGCTGAGCGCGTCGAGGTGCCGCCCGACCAGAGTTGGGCAACCTACACGCTCAACGCGCAGGCGCGATGGCACGACGGCAAGCCCGTAACACCGGAAGACGTGATCTTCAGCTTCGACATCATGATGGAAAAGGGACACCCCGGCCTGCGCGCCTACTACGCCTCGGTAAAAGGGGTGGAAAAAGTGGGCGAGCGAGGAGTGAAATTCGTCTTTGGCGAGGAGACCAACCGCGAACTGCCGTTGATCGTGGGCCAGCTTACCATCCTGCCCAAGCACTACTGGGAGGGACGCGCCTTCGACGAGACCTCGCTGGAACCGCCGCTGGGCAGCGGGCCCTACCGAATCGTCGCCGTTGAGGGTGGGCGCTCCATCACCTACGAGCGCGTTGACGACTACTGGGGTAGGGACCTGGCCGTCAACCGCGGCCGCTACAACTTCGACCGCATCCACTTCGACTGCTACCGCGACCAAACGGTCGCCATTGAAGCGCTGAAGGCGGGCGAGTTCGACTACCGCAGCGAGAACAGCTCCAAGGATTGGGCCACCGCCTACCAGACGGATGCGCTCGAGGACGGACGCATGCTCAAGGCTCCCATCGGGCACCAGCGCTCCTCCGGCATGCAGGCGTTCTGGTTCAATACGCGGCGCCCCCAATTTGCCGATCCTCAGGTGCGCCGTGCGCTGGCCTATGCCTTCGACTTTGAGTGGACGAATAAGAACCTCTTTTACGGATCCTACACGCGCGCCGAGAGCTATTTTTCCAACAGCGAACTCGCCTCCAGCGGCCTGCCCGAAGGACGCGAACTGGAAATACTAGAGGCCTACCGCGACCAGATACCCGCCGAGGTATTTACTGCTGCCTACGCGCCGCCGCAGACGGACGGCTCGGGCAACCTGCGCGCCAAT
>JAYOYH010000075.1:2345-4221 GCA_038153405.1 Gemmatimonadota bacterium
TACTGCTGCCTACGCGCCGCCGCAGACGGACGGCTCGGGCAACCTGCGCGCCAATCTGCGCAGGGCCAAGCAGCTGCTCGAGGGAGCCGGTTGGCAGGTCGTCGACAACGTGCTGCGCAACGCGGAAACGGGCCAGGCCATGGAGATCGAGATTCTCTTTGCCCAGGCTTCGTGGGAGCGCATCGCCGCCCCCATGGTGGCCAATATGGAGCGCCTCGGCATAGCGGCCACCATCCGCATCGTCGACAGCTCGCAGTACCAAAATCGCGTGCAGGACTACGACTACGACCTAATCGTCGCCGTGCGCGGCCAGAGCCACAGCCCGGGCAACGAGCAGCGCAACTACTGGACGAGTGCGGCCGCAGCCGAACAGGGCGGCGGCAACTGGGCCGGCATCAGCGACCCGGTCGTGGATGCCTTGGTAGAAAAAATCATTACCGCACCCGATCGCCAAGAACTTATAGCCTACACGCGCGCCCTCGACCGCGTGCTGCTGTGGGGGCACTACGTCATCCCGCACTGGTACAGCGAAAGCTTTCGCATCGTGCACTGGGACAAATTCGGCAAGCCCGCCCATAGCGCACCCTATACCGGCGCTTACTTTGTCCTGCCCGACACCTGGTGGTACGACGCGGAACGCGCCGCGCGCCTAGAGGAGCAGAGCAACTAGCCAATGGGCGCCTATATCCTACGCCGCCTGCTCTTTATCGTGCCGACGCTGTTCGGCATTATGACCATCAATTTCCTCATTATCCAGGCGGCACCCGGCGGACCGGTCGAACAGACCATCGCTCAGATTCAGGGCTTTGGCACGGACGCTACGGAGCGCGTCAGCGGCACTGGAATGGGCGAGGCGATGGACGCAGCACAGAGCGGTGAGCTCAACAGTAAGTACCGCGGCGCGCAGGGACTCGACCCGGAACTCATCGCCGAATTGGAGCGCATGTACGGCTTTGACAAGCCGCTACACGAGCGCTTTTTCGACATGATTGGTTCGTACCTACGCTTTGACTTTGGCCAGAGCTTTTACCGCGACCAGCGCGTAGTCGACCTGGTGCTTGAAAAGATGCCCGTGTCCATTTCGCTGGGGCTGTGGACGACGCTCTTGGTCTACTTTATCTCCATCCCTCTCGGCATTGCCAAGGCCGTGCGCGACGGCTCGCGCTTTGACGTGTGGACCTCGTCCGTCATCATCCTCGGCTACGCCATTCCCAGCTTTCTCTTCGCTATTTTGCTCATCGTCGTCTTTGCCGGCGGGCACTACCTCGACTGGTTTCCCCTGCGCGGACTGACCTCGACAGACTGGGACCAACTCGGGCCGCTCGAGCAAATTATCGACTACTTCTGGCACCTGGCCCTGCCGGTCAGCGCCATGCTCATCGGCGGCTTTGCCGGACTGACCCTGCTGACGAAAAACTCGTTCCTAGACGAGATCAACAAGCAGTACGTCATCACGGCGCGCGCCAAGGGCCTGACGGAGCGCCGCGTGCTTTACGGCCATGTATTCCGCAACGCCATGCTCATCGTCATCGCCGGCTTTCCCGGCGCCTTTGTCGACATCTTCTTCACCGGATCGCTGCTGACGGAAATTATCTTCTCGCTCGACGGCCTCGGCCTGCTCGGCTACGAGGCGGCGATCGGACGCGACTATCCGGTGATGTTTGCCACGCTCTACTTTTTTACCCTGCTGGGCCTGGTCATGCAGCTTATCGGCGATATGACCTACACTCTGGTCGACCGCCGCATCGACTTTGACAGCAGGGAGACGTAGTGAGGTCGCACACACCCATGCACCCGTCGAGGCCATCGTGAGCGCCCCGTCCTCACCACCGGCCGAACCGCGCCTGCTGGGCGTTCGCCTATCGCGGCTCAACCA
>JAYOYH010000075.1:4321-16837 GCA_038153405.1 Gemmatimonadota bacterium
CCTCACCACCGGCCGAACCGCGCCTGCTGGGCGTTCGCCTATCGCGGCTCAACCAGCGACGGCTGGCCTATTTCCGCCGCAACCGGCGCGGCTACTGGAGCACTTGGATTTTCTTGCTGCTCTTCCTGTGCTGCCTGCCGGCCGAGTTCATCGCCAACGATCGCCCGCTGCTGGTGCGCTACGACGGCCAGTTGTACTACCCGGTAATCTTGACCTATCCCGAAACTGTATTTGGCGGCGACTTTGAGACGGAGGCCGAGTACCGCGATCCCTTCGTACAGGAGCTGATCGAGGAAAAGGGCTGGATTCTCTGGCCGCCCATTCCCTACCGCTACGACACCGTTAACTACGATCTCAAGCAGCCCGCGCCCTCGCCCCCGGATGCCGACAACCTGCTGGGCACCGACGATCAAGCGCGCGACGTGGTAGCGCGCCTTATTTACGGCTATCGCATCTCACTGCTCTTCGGCCTGCTGCTGACGTTCTTCAGCGCCACCATCGGCATGGCCGCCGGCGCGGTGCAGGGATACTTCGGCGGCTGGATCGACCTGCTCTTTCAGCGCTTTATCGAAATCTGGCAGGGCCTTCCCATGCTCTACCTGCTCATCATTCTGGCCAGTTTCGTCGAACCTAGCTTTTGGTGGCTGCTGGGCCTGCTTCTGCTCTTTCGCTGGATGGGTCTGGTGGGCGTCGTGCGCGCCGAGTTTCTCCGCGCGCGCAACTTCGACTTCGTAAAAGCCGCGCACGCCTTGGGGCAGAGCGACGCGCGCATTATGTGGCGCCACGTGCTGCCTAATGCCATGGTCTCAGTGCTGACTTTCCTGCCCTTTGTCCTGACCGGCTCGGTGGCCGTACTCACCTCGCTCGACTTCCTCGGCTTTGGCCTGCCACCCGGCTCGCCGTCGCTGGGCGAATTGCTCGGCCAGGGCAAGCGCAATCTACAGGCACCGTGGCTGGGCTTTTCCGCCTTTTTCACGCTGGCCCTCATGCTCTCTCTGTTGGTCTTTATCGGCGAGGCCGTGCGCGACGCCTTTGATCCGCGCAAGACCTTCACCCACTCTGGAGACGACGCGTGAGCCTGCTCGAAATAGAACATTTGGGCGTGCGTTTCCACGCCGAAGAGGGCGACGTCGACGCCGTGCACAGCGCATCGCTATCGGTTGAAAGGGGCGAGACCGTGGCTCTGGTCGGCGAATCGGGCTCGGGCAAGTCCGTTACAGCGCTGTCAATCTTGCAGCTCCTGCCCTACCCGCGCGCCAGCCATCCGCACGGCCGTATCCGCTTTGACGGCGAGGAGCTGCTCGGTGCGCCGGACAAGCAGTTGCGCGCGCTGCGCGGCGGGCGCATCGCTATGATCTTCCAAGAGCCCATGACCTCGCTCAATCCCCTCCACTCCATCGAAAAGCAGATCAGCGAAACCCTCGTTTTGCACCGCGGCATGGAGCGCCAACAGGCGCGCGCCCGCGCCATAGAGCTGCTAAGACAGGTCGGCCTACCCAACGTTGAGGAACGCCTCGACGCCTGGCCGCACCAGCTATCGGGCGGTCAGCGACAGCGCGTGATGATCGCCATGGCGCTGGCCAACGAGCCCGACTTGCTCATCGCCGACGAGCCGACCACCGCACTTGATGTGACGGTGCAGGCACAAATTCTACAGCTGCTCAAGGACCTGCAGCAGCAGATGGGCATGGCGATCCTGCTCATCACCCACGATCTGGGCATCGTGCGCCATATGGCCGACCGCGTCTACGTCATGAAGGACGGCCACCTCGTTGAGCACGGCGCGACGCGCCAGCTGTTCAGCGATCCCCAGCACGCCTACACGAAGCTGCTCATCAACGCCGAGCCCAGCGGCCAGGCGCCCGATCTCGACGAAGGAGCTCCCGTCGTCATCGAAACGCGCGATCTCAAGGTGCACTTTCCCATCCTGCGCGGCCTGCTGCGCCGCACCGTTGGCCACGTCAAAGCCGTCGACGGCATTTCGCTGCAGGTGCGCGCCGGACAGACCCTGGGCGTGGTCGGCGAGTCGGGCTCGGGCAAGAGTACCCTGGGCCAAGCGCTGCTGCGCCTACTGCCCAGCGAGGGCCCTATCGAATTCGAGGGGTGCAATATCCAAGGTTGGAAGCAGAGAGATGTGCGGCCACTGCGCCGGCAAATGCAGATCGTCTTTCAGGATCCGTTCTCCAGCCTGAGCCCGCGCATGTCGGCTTTCCAGATTATCGAAGAGGGCCTGCTAGTGCACGGCCTCGGCGCCACCCACCAAGAGCGACGCCAGCGCGTGGCCGACAGCCTGCACGAGGTCGGCTTGGACGCGGCCAGCATGGATCGCTTTCCGCACGAATTTTCCGGCGGCCAGCGCCAGCGCATTGCCATTGCCCGAGCCATGGTATTGGAACCGCGTTTTGTCGTGCTCGACGAACCGACCAGCGCACTTGATAAGACAGTGCAGGCGCAGATTATCGAACTGCTGCGGCGGCTGCAGAGCACGCACGGACTGGCCTACCTATTTATCAGCCACGATCTAAAAGTGGTGCGCGCCATGGCCAGCCAGGTGATCGTCATGAAAGACGGCCTCGTCGTCGAGCGCGGGCCGACCAAGTCCATTTTTGATGGACCGCAGGAGGACTATACGCGCGCCCTGCTGGCCGCCGCCCTAGAGGGCAAGGCCATCGACTGGGAGGACTAAGTGCCTGAGGGACCGGAAATCAAGCGCGTCGCCGACGAGCTGGCCGCCGCATTGGTCGGCAAAAAACTGGTGGAGGTCTCCTTCGCCTTCGACCACCTCAAGCGTTGGGAGTCCACCCTGTGCGGGCGCAAGGTCAAACGCGTGCGACCGCGCGGCAAGGCCCTGCTAACGGAGTTCGGCGATCGCACCATCTACTCGCACAACCAGCTCTATGGCCGCTGGCTTGTAGCCGAACGCGGCTCCGTGCCCCAAACGGGCCGCCAGCTGCGTTTGGCACTGCACACGCGGCAGCACGCCTGCTTGCTCTACTCGGCTTCCGATATCGAAGTGCTCGACGAGGAGGGCATGGCAGCCCATCCCTTTCTCAACAAGCTGGGGCCAGACGTACTCGATGGTGCAACGACGAGCAAAACGATCGCCACGCGCTATGCCGAGCCGCAATTCCAAGGTCGACAGCTCGGCTCGCTGCTATTAGACCAAGGATTCCTCGCCGGCTTGGGCAACTACCTGCGCAGCGAGATCCTGTTCTGCGCGCGCGTCCATCCTCTGCGCCGGTTGGGCGACGCCTCCGGGGCGGCGCAAACCGCCCTTGCCCAACACACGCTGGCCCTGACCCAGCAGTCGTACAAAACGCAGGGCGTGACTAACGACCTAAACAGCTACAGGGCCATGCGAAAAGCTGGACGCACCTTTGCCCAGAGTCGCCACTGGGTCTTTGACCGGGAAGGCGAGAGCTGCTACGAATGCGGCGAGGCCATCGACAAAATCAGCGTCAACAGCCGCCGGCTCTACTACTGTCCCCACTGCCAAGCTGAGTAGCGCCCGCCTGCTGCGCTGCGTATACTGCACGCAAGTGCCGTTTACTCCTTTTAGGGAGCGAGCCCTGTGAAAATAGTCGATATCGAAGCCATCTCGCTGCGCGTGCCCTACGAAGAGCGCATTCGCAAAGCCTTTTATCACTTTGCCATGACGGAGGAACTGACGCTCTACAAGTTCCACACCGACACGGGCTTAGTCGGACTGGGCGAGCGCGTTGGGCCGCCCTTTGAATCGGCGCAGCTAGCCCGCTACTTGGGCAGCAATCCCTTTGACCACGTGATGGGCACGGGGCCGTTTAACTTGGACATGGCCTGCTACGACCTAATGGGCAAGCATTTGAACCAGCCGGCCTGGAAGCTGATGGGCCAGCAGCGCCGGCCGTGGGTGAGCATGGGCTGGTGGATGCCCTGCATGTCGCCGGAAGATTCAGCGCGCGAAGTCGAAATAGCCGCCGAGCGCGGCTACCGTGGCCTCAAGTGCAAGGCGCGCGCCTTTTACGACGTCGTCGAACAGGCCGAGGCTATGCAGCAGGTCGCCCCAGAAGACTTTCGCATTGAGTTTGATTTTAACGGCGCGCTAATCAACGTCGAAAAAGCGCTGCCGGTATTGCGCGCGCTGGAAAAGATACCCGTAGTCAAGGGCGTCGAAGAGCCCATTTTTGCCTACGACGTGGAGGGCTGGCGGCGGCTGCACCGCGAAATTCGCATTCCCTTTTATCTGCACGGCGTCAGCACGATTTTCGACGGTCCTTCGCGCCAACCCTCCGGCCCGTGGCTGGGCCTGCGCGCAGGAGACTTCGACGGCGCGCTGTGCAGCCACGAGAACGTGCGCAACGCACTGGCCGCCTCGTGGGCTTTTGCCGCAGCCAACACGCCTATTCTCTTGCAGTACGTCGGCACGGGTATCACGGGCGCCTTCGCCTGTCAGCTGGGCGCCGTCATGCACACGGCAACCCTGCCGGGCGTGACGGCTAGCCACTCCTACGAGGACGATCTGATCGCCAAACCGTTGGATGTGCAGCGGGGCTTTATGCGGGTGCCCGAAGAGCCCGGGCTCGGCGTCGAACTAGACGAGGACGCCGTCGCGCGCTATCGAGATACCGAACCCATGCAGTGGCCGCGCCACGTCTCCGTCGTGGAGTTACCCAGCGGTGTCCGGCACTACTACCGCAGCCTGCAGCAGGCCGAAGACCTGATGAAGCAGGGCGTCGACGAATCCTTTGCGCCCGGCGTGCGCCTGCGCGAATGGGAGGACGATAGCAGCGAAGCGTTTGAGCGCGTATGGACGCGGCTACAGCAGCAAAACGTGCCTATCTGGGACTAGCGTCCAGACAGTCTGATCCACCGACGAATGGTGGAGTGCTCAGCGCGAGCAGCAGTTAGCGCACTAGCGGGCGCGCACATCCAGATTCCAAGCGCGCCAGTAGTAGCGCAGCGGATCATCTTCGGCCCAGCCCGCGTAGATATCCTCCCAGCCCAGCCAACCCATGTGCGGCAGCAGCGAATCCTCGCGCACGGGATGGCTCTGCGGCTGGTATCGATAGTCCACCGACAAGCGCAATCGATCGGCTGTCCCGTTGTCGCGGCCCTGATGAACGGCCAAGCTGTGCACGAAGAGCACGTCGCCGCACTGGAAATCGCCGCCAAACCACGCGGCCTCTTCTGCCACATTAACGGCGCGACCACCGGCGCCCTGCGCTTCGTGCACGTCGCGTATAAAGCCGGCCTCGTGCGTACCGCGCGCCACCGCCAGCGAGCCCAATTCGGCGGGACAGTCGCCCAGAGGAATCCACGCCGTCCACGTCTCGTCGCTGCCGCCGATATAGAAATGGTCCTGGTGCGGCGGCGTCGAATGCGTCTGCGTGCATGGGAACATAGCCCGACAGATATTGCGGCTGTGCGGCAGCACGGCCTCGCCAAAGAGCACGCCCAGCGCGTCGATAATCGCGCTGTGCAGCGCCAGTGCGTGGAAGGCGCGCAGTTTGAGCAGGTCACAGTAAAAGGCCTGCCAGCGCGGATCGCCCGATTCGACCACCGCGCGGTCGGCGCACACAATTCCCTGCATCGGATCGCTACCCTCTACCAACCAGTCGTGCCGCGCACAGATATCGAGCACTTGTCGGCGCACGTCGAGCAGGTCTGTCGCTGGCAGTAAGCCCTTGAAAAACAAACAGCCATCTTCGCGCGCGCGCTGCCTGAGCCCCTCTGCGTTGTGCAGCAGCGGCATCGAGTCGACGTAGGGCTGCACGTCGCGCATTGTCGTCATAGCCATCCTAATCACTCCCGTTCGTTGTGGATCAAACGATGCGGCCTGCGCCGCTCAAAAGGGCGCTCCAATACCAACGTCCGTAGCCAGCCCCCGCAGGCTGTCCACCGTTAACTCCGTCAGCGGCACGCCGTGCTGTGCGGATGCTCTTTCGCATTCCCATTCCATCTCACCGGGCACGTAGATGCGCTCAACGCCCTCCGCTCTCGGCGCGTCGTGCATCCGCTCGATTAGCGCATCGACGCGCGCCTCAAATTGCTCTATAGGCATCATGGCTGCAACGTCGAGGACGATAACGGCATGTCCCTCATCGCATGGCGCGTCCGAGACCTTGGCCCACGACAGCACGTCGAGCGTCATCGCCGCCCCCGCCAGCGCGCCAGCAAAGCACTCGACCAACAGCGCCAATCCATAGCCCTTGTGCGCGGCAAAGGGCGTCAGCGCACCGCCGTTGCCGAATGGAGCTGGATCGGTCGTAGGCCTTCCCTCGGCGTCGGTCAACCACTCGGCCGGTATGCCCTTGCCCTGCGCCGCAGCCGAGTGCACCTTGCCACCAGCCACCGTGCTCATAGCTATATCCAATACGAGCGGCGGATGCTTACCCGCGGGAATGGCGTAGCAGAGCGGATTGTTGCCCAACTGCGGACCGCGACCGCCGGGCAGGTTCATCACCGCGTCGGTGTTGCTCATGGCCAGGGCAGCCATGCCGTGTTCCAATGCCATCATCGCGTAGGCCGACGCGGCGCCAAAGTGGTTGCTGCGGCGCACGGTCACTAGGCCAACACCCGTCTCCTTCGCTTTGGCCATGGCCCGCTGCATGGCGCGCTGACCGGCGACCATGCCCACCGCTTGGCCTGCATCCATCTGCGCCCAGGCCGGCCCCTCGCTCGTCACGGTAGGCTCGGCGCGCGGATCGATGCCGCCGTCGCGCATCAGCTGGACGTAGCGACGCAGCGACGCCGTGCCGTGCGTGTAAATACCGCGCGCGTCCGTCTGCACGAGTATCTCGGCCGTCAGTAAGGCATCGTCTGGGCGCATGCCAACAGCCTGCAGACAGCGCGTGCAAAAACCGACGAGTTCGGCGCGCGCGATGCGCGTCACAAAGGGGGGCGATATCATGGCTGCATAAACTTGGTATGCGTGCGTTCTAATGCGAAAGGAGAGAGGCGCTCGGCTCGTGCACGGATGGCGCTACGACCGAAAACACTCACCCAACGTACGCCGTGCCGAAAAGCCGCAGGCGTAGCGACAATATAGGACGGTGCCGAGGACAAGACCAACGCCATCGGCCCTTTATTGATGCCTCGGGTCGCATGCGTTATGCTTGCTGTCATCAGCACGCGAATATCCGCCTAGAATACGCGCCCTCAGGAGACCCCATATGGAAGCCTGGATTTTTGTGCACGACCCCCTCGAGCGCTACCTAGCCGACTACGAGCGCATCTTCGACGCCTGGGAAGCGGGCGGCGTGCGCGGCATCGTCGTCGGCTATCTGCGCTTTATCGACGAAAACGGCGATAGCCTGCCCACGTTTCACTCCGACCCCTCGGTATACACATCCTTTGGCATCGCGCCGCCAGAAGAAGGGCCGCGCGACCCGGAAAAGGAAAAGAAGTTTCAGGCTATGCTCGATAATGCGGCAGCACGCGGCTGGCACATTATGACCTTTTACGCCGGCGGCGGCGGCGGCAGCTTGCCCATCGAAGACGACCCACACGGCGTTATCTCCTACGCCGCACGCATCCAGGATACCATGAATGCCCTGCCGCAGGCACACGGCATCGTGCAGGACGGTCCCGGCGAGCAACACTACGAGTTGGCCTTTCACCACGGCGGCGAGCTATTGGAAATTCGTCCCGGTAGCGAAGCGCGCTTTGCCGCCCTCGGCTTTGACCTAAAGCGCCTGCAGCACGGCATCGACCATTTGCGCACCAGCCTGCATGGCCTGACGCCAGCGGCCGTGCGCTACCAAGCCTCGGCCGGCACACTAGCTGGTATGCAGCTATTCGATATTAACGAGGACGTCATCTACTGGCTGCGCGCGCGCCGACAAATGGCGCTCGGCTACATGGAAGGCTTGGCCGGACAGTTGCCCGGACTCAATCGCAAGGTCGAGTTAGGCGGCATTCCGCGCACGGCCGCGTTTTCATCGCTGACCTGCCAGGACTACGTCGAAATGGGCCGACTCTTTGACTACGTTTTTCCCAAACACTACTACTGGCATCGCGGCTTTGACGGGCTCTACGGCACGGTCGCCCGCTGGGTGCAGCGGCTCCTCGACTGGAACCCCACGCTGAGCGAAGCCGATGGACTAGCCGTCGTGCGCTCCCTCTTCGGCATTGAACTGCCCGGCGTACACAGCCTGCTCGATATGGAGATGGGCTTCCCCGACGAATTCTTCTCGCAGGTCGTCTACGGCGAGACGCAGCGCGCGCTGGAGGCCATTGGCCCCGACAAGACCGTCTGCTGGGTGTCTACCGGACGCGCGCCGCACGCCGGCGATGCCATGCCCGCGCGCGACTTGTACAAGATATTGGACGCCTCGCGCCAGGCCGGTCTCAAACGCTTTCTCTTCCATCCCGATCCCGAGCCGGGCGCGGCCGAATGGCATATTCTCACTAATATGTGCGGCACGCCGTGGAAAGAGGATATGGATGGACCCTACTGGCCGGCCGACACGCCGCGCTCGACCTTTAGCGGCACACGCGAGCCCGAGCGCTATCGATAGGATCACACCACTGTATTTAAGAGGGAAATACACAACATGAGTGACCTCATTAGCGGCGACCGCCGCGTACTGGTTTTTAGCGCCCACGCCGCCGATTTTTGTTCGCGCGCCGGCGGCACCATCGCCCGACTTACGGCGGCCGGCAGCAGCGTGCACATCGTCGACTTTAGCTACGGAGAGCGCTGCGAATCACCCGCGCTGTGGGCGCGCGACCCGCAGCCGTCCATAGAGGAGATCAAGCGCCTGCGGGCCGAAGAGATGCAGGAAGCAGCCGCTGTGCTAGGAACGACGATCGAATGCCTAGACTTCGGCGATAGCCCGCTGCTGATCGGACCCGAGCGCCGCCAGCAGCTGATCGAACTCTTTCGCCACCACCAGCCCGACCTCGTGTTGACGCACTGGAAAGACGACATTCTCCACCCCGACCACTGCGCCGCTACCGAAGCCGTCATATGGGCCAGTCGCTACTGCTTTCGGCCCGGCATCGAAGGAGGCGTTCCGCCCTGCCCCTCGCCGCAGGTGCTCTTTTACGAAACCACGCTGGGCACGGCTCCCGTCGCCCGCTACGTCCCCAACCTCTTTGTCGACATTTCGCCCAGCTACGAGCGCAAATGCCAGGCGCTCGACTGCTTTCGCGCCCAGCCGGGTCTGGCCGAGCGCTACGGCATCCTCGCCCGCTATCGCGCCATAGAGGCCCAGTCGACGGCGTGGATGAAAGGCTGCGAGTACGCCGAGGGCTTTGTGCGCCTGAGCACGGAAGCGGCCGGATTTGCCGGTCCCATGGGGTTTGGCGCCTAGCCGCCCACCGACCACGTGCCCGGCATACCGCTGTCGCCGCGCTCGACCGCATAGCGCGCCAGCGCATCCAGGTCGAGCTCTACGCCAAGACCCGGACCCTGCGGCACGAGCACGTAGCCGTTCTCATATACGAGTTCGTTGACGATCAGGTCGTCTTCGCGCATAAACTGGCCGATGATATCGCTGCCCAGCGTGCAGGAGGGCGTGGCGGCGCAGACGTGCGCGTAGGACGCGTCGAGAATACCTAAGTCCAAGCCCGACCCGCGCCAGATGGCCATGCCGGCGATCTCGGCCATATAGCCGAGGTGGTGCACCGTACTCATAGTGCCGCGCAGGTTAAAGATATCGGCCGCCTCTAGGCGAATGGCCTCCAGCACGTCGTCGGGGCGCTCCATATGCAGCGCCAGCGGAATGGACAGATGGCGGCGCAGCTCGGCGTAGGCGCGCAGGTCGTTTTTGGGTAGCGGATCTTCAAATACTTCGATCGGATAGTCGGCCAGCGCCTCGGCCAGCGCCAGCGTGTCTTCTATCGTGCGAAAGCGCTGGTTGGGATCGAGGCTGATGCGGAAGTCGGGACCACAGGCTTCGTAAATGGCCTGCACGCGCTCGACGTTTGGATCTTCCAGCACGCACTTGATCTTGATGCCGCCAAAACCCAGCTGTTGTCCCTCCCGGGCCACGCGCGCCAGCGCTTCGGGCGGCAGGCGGCCCGACCAGTAGTGCACCAGCACGCGGTCGCGCACCGCGCCGCCGAGCAGCTGGTAAATGGGCACGCCGTAGGCCTGCCCCACCACGTCGGCGATGGCCACTTCAAAGGCGTGAATGGACGGATTGTGATCGACCGGCCGCACGGCGACCATCGCACCTAAGTCGCGCGCGTTCACCGCAGCTGGATCGTGCGGCAGGTCGAGGCGCAGCAGCGACAGGCGCGTCGGGTCTTTGCCTAGGAGAAACTCGGCGGCCGCGTGCACCGCCCTGTCCGGCGTGCCCTTCCACGTCTCGCCTAGGCCGAAAACGCCATCGTCGGTATGCAGCTGTATGATGTGCTTGTGCAGGTCTTCTGTGGGCACGTAGCCGTCCTTGACCGCCGCAGCCGGATCGGCCGGCGCCGTGCTCATCGGCACGTGCACGCGATGCACGTCAATGCGCGTTATTTTCACTATGGCCTCATTGCGTTAACGTCGTTCAGACTCTAGCTTATACGCACTCTATCAAGATCCGCGAAAGGAGCACACTTGGCAGCGCATTACAGCACCCTACTAATCGGCGGACGCGGCACCATTGGCTCCGGCCTGCGCACCTATTTGCCGCGCCTCGACGCGCGCTACCGCATCGTCTCGCTCGACCTGCCCGACGCCCGCGACAAGGCCAAAGAGGACGATGCGCAGCGCGAATTTGTCGAACTCGACCTGTGCGAAGATCCGCAGGCGTTCCGCGCGCTGCTAGCCGATTACGACCTCGTCGTCTATTTGGCGCGCAAGAATCCGCTGCAGGCTATGAACGCGATGACCGACCTCGTCTTTGAAGCCGTGCTGGCACAGGAAACGCCGCCGATGATGGTCGCCTCCAGTTCGGTGCACGCCGTCGACGGGCTCTACTCTTTTTACGACGAAGACAGCGTCTACTGGACGATGGCCGACCGCACCTTCGACGCCATCGATCCGTGGCCCGAGCGCATCAGCGCCAAAACGCCGGCGCACGCACCCAACGACTACGCGCGCGAAAAAGAATACGCCGAGCAGTGGTGTCACAAAATGGCCGCCCAAGGCCACGGCGCCGTAGCAGCGCGCTGGGGCGGCATCAACGAGCACAATGCCGTCGTCGAAGTGAAGGAGCGCGGCTACTTCTCCGTCTGGTGCCACCAGGAAGATGCCGCACGCTTTGTCCACGCCTGCTACGAGAGCTATCTGAACGGCTCGCTGCCCAGCGGCGCCCACTACTTTGTCATCTCCGACAACGACTACAACATCTTCGACATCGAAACGCCACGCAGCGAAATTGGCTACCAGCCCGTGCACAACGCCGAGACCTTATACGAATAGCACCTACGCAATCCATTCCCTAAAGCGCTCGTCGTCCACGTTGCGCCCGCTGACGACGAGCGCGATATCGCCCTCACCTTCCAATTGCACGCGGCCCGTCAGGACCGCCGCCACGGCAATGGCGCCGGACGGCTCGCAGCGCAGTCCGTGCTGCTGGTAGAGCCAGCGCATGGCCGCCTGCGTTTCCTCGTCGGGCACGGCCACGGCCTGCGGCACATAGCGCTGTAAGATGGGCCAGTTGTGCTCGCCCACATCATAGGAACACAGTCCGTCGCAAATGCTCTGCGGCCGCTCAATGCGCACGCGCCGGTCCGCCGCCAGCGACTGACAAAAATCGTCGGCTCCCGTAGGCTCTATGCCAATAATCTCGGCCTGCGGATACGCATCGGCTATGGCCAGCGCGTGCCCGGCCATCAGCCCACCGCCGCTGACCTGACAGAGAAAGTGCGATAGCGAGCGACCCATGCGCTGCAGCTCGTCGGCAATCTCCAAGCCACCGACCCCGTTGCCGGCAATTACGTGCGGATCGTCGTAGGGCGAGGCCTGCACGGCGTTTTCCTCTTCGGCGATTTGGCGCGTAAGCGCGTCGCGCTGGCCCGTCAGATGGTCCGTAGCAATGTCGTAGGTGCGAATCTCGGCGCCAAAGGAGCGCGTGCGCTCAAACTTGATCTGCGGCGCGCTCTCCGGCATCACAATAATGACGCGCTTGCCGTAGCGCATACCGGCAAAAGAAATACCCGAAGCAAAGTTGCCCGACGAGTGGGCGGCCACCGGTCGCTGGCCGATGCGCTCCCGATGGTGGTCCATCCAGTTGAGCGCCCCCAGCAATTTAAACGAGCCGACCGGCGTCCAGCCGTAGTCCTTGAGCCATACCCGCCGGGTCTCCGGCAGACCTAACTCCTTTTCCAATGCGTGCGAACGGACGAGCGGCGCCGGCGATAGGTGCTGCGCCATAACGTCGGCGGCCTGGCGCACGTCGTCTATGGTGGGAATGTGCATTTGCATCCTCCTCGTATGCGCTCCAATCTAAGCGGGCGATTCGCTGCGAGCAACGCGGCTTGCCCCCCGCACGCCCAAGGCGTTTTATATGGGCAAAGAGGAGAGCAAAATAGACCCGTGAAACTCAATACATTACTCATCAACTGCGACGACCTCGACTAGGGTGACTTGGGCTGCTA
>JAYOYH010000075.1:16937-18152 GCA_038153405.1 Gemmatimonadota bacterium
GGGCTGCTATCCGCCGCGCATGGGCTTTGGCTCATTCGACCGGCACTGGACGCTCTTTCCCGGCAATGAAGTGGAACGCCTTGAGTATGCGCTCAGATGGACATAGTATAGGACCGCACAGGCTTTTCCCACTCTTTCAGAGGAATACCGCGTGACGCAGCTATTCTTTATCCGCCACGGACAGTCCACCAACAACGCATTGGCAGATCCAACGCAGCGCGTGCAGGATCCCGAATTGACAGAACTCGGCCAGATACAAGCCGAACGCGTAGCCCAATACTTAGCGGCAAATCGCCACCTAAAAGGGGCGCTTCCCAGCTCGGAGAGGCCCCCGCTGGACCGACTCTACTGCAGCGCCATGGTCCGCGCCGTGCACACGGCTACGCCCATTGGCCAAGCGCTCGGTCTCAATCCGGAAGTCTACGTCGATCTGCACGAGATTGGCGGCATCTACCTCGACTATCCAGACGGTCGCATCGAATCGTTTCCCGGCCAAACGCGCAGCGAGCTAGCCGCGCGCTTTCCCAACTGCGTGCCACCCGATACGCTCGATGAAGCGGGCTGGTGGCGCGGCGGACGAGAGAGCGAAGAGGAAGCGCTGCAGCGAGCGAGCCAGGTCGCTAACGAGCTGCTCCAGCGCACCGACGACGACAGCCGCATTGGCCTCGTTACCCACGGTGACTTTATGAGCCATCTCATCAAAACGCTGATCGGCGCTCCACAGGGCAAGACTCCCTACCTATATCACTGCAATACGGCCATTACGTGCGTTGAGCTTTCACCGGATAAGGGCCTGACTGTGCGCTATACCAATCGAATCGAACATCTGGAGGAAGACTATGTCACCAGCGCCATGGTCCGCTGAATCCAAAGACGGGAAAAAACTGCGCGTCGGCGTTATCGGCTGCGGCGGCATCGGCAACCAACACGCCAGCGGGCTCGTTGGTTTAGACTACGCCGAGCTAGTAGCTGGCTGCGACCTCAGCGAGGAGACGCGCCAGGCCTTTGGCGCGCGCTGGCAGGACACCTGGCCGAACGTGACCCTGTATGAGGACTATCGACACATGCTGGCATCTGAGTCACTCGACGTCGTCACCATCGCCACGCCCGACAGCGTGCACGCCGAACCGGTCGTCGACGCCGCCGCGGCCGGCGTGCGCGCCATTTTCTGTGAAAAACCGCTGGCGACCAGTCTGGCCGACGCCGATCGCATGC
>JAYOYH010000076.1:0-17603 GCA_038153405.1 Gemmatimonadota bacterium
ACGCGCAGGTCGAACTCCGGTACAGTAGCTAGGATATGGTCGAAAATATCGGCCTGAATCGCCTCGTAGTTGGCCCAGACAATATCCTTGCAAAACACGTAGATCTCGATGGGAATGCCCTTTTCCGACGGCGCTAGCTGGCGCACTAGGAACGTCATGTCCCCGTTGATCTGCGGATGGTTTCGCAGGTAGGCCGTCACGTAGGCGCGGAAGGTGCCCAAGTTGGTCATGCGACGACCGTTGACTAGGTGCGAAAGGTCGACCTGCTGCTGGCTGAGCTGCTCGTTGTGCTCGGCCAGCTCCTTCTTTTTGCGCTCGATGTGTTCGGCAATGTGCTGGATGCGCGCAAAGCGCTGCAGCATTGCTTCATCGCAAAACTTCACGGAGCTGATATCTATATGGACGGCGCGCTTGATGCGGCGACCTCCCGAATCTTGCATGCCGCGCCAGTTTTTAAACGATTCGCTGATCAGTGCGTAAGTGGGAATTGTCGTAATGGTCTTGTCCCAGTTTTGCACTTTGACCGTAGTCAGCGAAACATCGAGCACATCGCCGTCAGCGCCATATTTGGGCATTTCTATCCAGTCACCGCGCGACACCATGCGGTTGACCGTGAGCTGTATGCCTGCGACTAGACCCAGGATGGCATCGCGAAAAATGAGCAGGAGCACGGCGGTAATGGCGGTGAGGCCGCCGATGAGCACTGTAGGCGATTTGCCGAGTAATACGGAGAGGGTAAAGAGGCCGGCGACAAAGTAGAGAATGACTTTGACGAACTGCACGAGGCTCTTAATGGAAATTTCGCGCGAGGTGTCGGTTCGGCGGTAAATAGAGAGCAACGCACTGAGCAACGCGTCGATGACCAGCGCGCCGACCAGCAGCAGGTAGATTGTAGCACTCGTATTGGCCAGCGATGACAAGCGCGCATTATCGCTCAGTAGCAGCGGCGCTAGGCGATAGATCACCAAACCCGGTACGAGGTGGGTCAGACGGTGGAGGACGCGTTCTTCAATAAGTATATCATCCCACGACGTGCCCGTGCGGCGTATGATCGCAACGACGGTGCTGAGCACAGGGCCGCGCGCTAGCGCGTGCGCGATAAAGGCTACCAGCGCCACCAGCGCAATGGCCAATACGTGCACGAGGAACTGGGTCAACTCGGGCGCCACGCCCCAGGCGGCCATTTCTCGGCGGATTATGCTGAGCAGTTCCAGCACGCTCAGTGCACACCGTTTCCGCTGACGAGCTGCAGCAGCTCGTTGCCTACTAGGTCGCGGCGCCAGCCGCGCAAAATGCGGAACTGCTCGCCGCTGCTCTGCGCCCCTTCACTGACCAGACCGCGCACTTCGGCGCGCGATGCGACAAAGGGCGCGTCGAGTGCGTGCGACTCGCTAGTGCTGCGCAGATGGCTCATGGCGCGCGCGAGCATTTCCTCAAAAGCATCGTCGTCCATGCGCCGTCGGCGCCGCGGCCGTCGCGGGCACAGCTCATCGGGCACCTCCAGGCCGACGCGCACCAATTCAATAATTCGATCTACGTCGCGCCGCGGCAGGCCGCGCAGGTTCTTTATGTCCTCGAGCGACCGCGGTTTGCGCCGCGCTAGTAGCACGATGGCCTCGTCGCTGAGCACGTGGCTGCGCGGTCGATCGCGGCGCTTCGCCTCGCTTTCGCGCCAGGCGGCTAATTCGCGGACGATGGCTCCTTCGCGCGGCGAGATGCGTCCGGTGCCCTTGACGCGCTCGTACTGCTCGCGCTCGTCGCGCTCATCGTACTGCACGGGGTTGTCATAGGCTTCTAGCTCTTCGCGCAGCCACTCCTCGCGCCCCATTGCGCCAATGCGCTCCAGCAGTTTGTCGCGCGTTTCGTGCAGGTAGCATATGTCTTCGATGGCGTAGGCTACCTGCTCGTTGGAGAGCGGCCGCTGCAGCCAATCGGTCCGTGTCTCGCTCTTTTCGAGTGAGACGCCGATCACGTTTTCTAGCAGGTCGGCCAGCGATGATGTGGAACTCATACCGGCCAGCCCAGCGGCGCAGCGCGTGTCAAAGACGTTGCGCGGGTAGGCCCCGGTGGCGCGCTTGAGAATGGTTAGGTCCTGCTGTGCGTCGTGCAGGATCTTGACGATTGTAGGATCGGCAATGACGGCACCCAGCGCAGAGAGGTCTCCAATCGCGGGTGCGTCGATTAGATGGCACTCGTCAGCGGATAGGCCGACCTGTATTATGCCCAGTTTGGGGTAGTAGGTGCGATCCCAGACGAATTCGGTGTCGAGGGCCAGACAGTTGGCTTTTAGAGCGCGTTGGCAAAAATCGGCCAGCGCTGGGAGGGTATCAATCATAAAGGCTTATCTGCGAGTAGAATACGCATCGCGGGGCCATGAGAAACTAAGCTAGGTCTTCCGATGCAGCAAGCTCGTTTAAAAAAGGAGATAATTTGCTCGAGTTGATCCATGTGCATTGACTGCTGGATATGCCGGCGGGCGCGAATGGACGTTTGCAATCGCGGTATCAACGTGCGTTGGATCGCGCGCGGCCAGCGCTTATATTGACCAACTTCAAGCCGCGTCGTCGGCTCGTGCGAAAAATATAGTCCAAGGAGCTCCCATGGATTTCAGCAATGGCGCGTCGCGTAGCGAGCGAATGCAGTGCTACGACCAACTCATTCACAGCGGCTATTGCCGCATTGAGGGCGTGCTGGAGGGCGCTATGCTCGATCGGCTGCGCAGCGTGACAGACCGCTTGCTCGATGCGCAGAACGAAGAGCAGCGCAGTGCGCAGCGCTCCACCGGCAGCATGATCAGCGTGACGGACGACGCGCTCTTTGCCGAATTGGTGGCCTATCCACGCGCACTGGACGCGCTGGCTCAGCTTGGCTTTGTGCATCCGCGCTGGTCTTCGGGCTTCGTCATATCCAAGCCGCCGCACAGCCCGGCGCTGTTCTGGCACCAGGATTGGTGGGGTTGGAACGATCCGTGCAGCTACACGCCCATTCCGCAGCAGCTCTTCCTAATGTATTACCTGGTCGATACGTCGCCGTACAATGGCTGTTTGCGCTTGCTGCGCGGTTCGCATCTAAAGCGCCACGCTATGCACGACGCCGTCCCCGACGCCCATACAGACGAACTGCGGCGCGTAGCAGACCCCGACCATCCAGCCTACCAATCCATTGTCGAAGAGGTCGACGTGCCGGTGTGCGCCGGCGATTTAGTCATCGGCGACTCGCGCCTTTTGCACTCGGCCCATGCCAACAAATCGGATGTGCGCCGCACGGTTATTACGCTGTGGTACCACCCGTATTACGACATACTGCCGGAGGGTTTGCGCGCGGCAATTGGCCGCCCGCGCCCGGCCGGCAGCTGGTCCGAGGGCGATTGGCAGCGCGTGGGCGATGCGGGCCTAACGGCCCACTATGAGGGCACCTGCGCACCGACGGAGTGGAATCGCGTGCCGGGCTCGCAGCTGGTCTGAGCCCGCTAGCCGTGTGCGCGAAACGCCGGCTTCTCGCCCGGCGTCGGCGAGTGGTCAAAGGCGCCTTTGGTGCGCACGGCCTCCTCGCCGCCGTTGCGCTCGACCGTAGTCCGTTGGTCGGCGCGTGCCTGCGCGTCCACCGCTTCCGGGTCGAGCATGGCGCGCAGTTCGCGTTCAAAGTTGGCCAATAGCTCGCCGTGTTCGGGCGCGGCGGACAAATCGTTTAACTCATCGGGATCTTCACGCAAATCAAAGAGCTGCGGTGGCGCGCCGACGTAGTGGTTGTACTTGTAGCGTCGGCGGCGCAGCATAAAGCAGGCGTGCTGTGTGCCGAGCGCGTGATACTCGCTGAGGACCGTGCGCTCGGCATCGTCCTCGTTGGCCGTTTGCCACAGCGAACGACCGGGCAAGTCGTCGTCTGTCGCTTCGGCCCCCACGCACTCGAGCGCCGTGGGAAAGATATCGACCAGCGAGACGGGCGTCTCGACAACGTTGCCCTGCGGCACGTCAGGTCCGGCGATAATGAGCGGCACGGCGGCCGCTTCGTCGTAGAGCGTAAACTTGCCAAACAGACCGCGCGCGCCGAGGCACTCGCCGTGGTCAGACGAGTAGACCACGCGCGTGTCGTCGCTCAGGCCAAGTGTGTCGAGCGCGCCGAGCACGGCGCCGACCTGTTGGTCTAAATACGTCGTCGTCCCCATATAGGCGGCGGTTACGCGGCGCACGGTCTCTTCGTCGTGGCCGTCTTCCATGCTAAAAAATTGGCGAAAGTAATCCAATGCGGGGTGAGTTGGCCAGGTGTCTGGCGTCCACTGCGGCGGCAGCGGCACGTCGCTCTGGCCGTAGCGAGCATAGAGTTCGGGTGGGGCGATGTAGGGCGGATGTGGACAGACGAAGTTGAGAAAAACGGCCCATGGCTTGTCGTCGTGACGGTGCTCTTCCAGCCAGCGCAGCGCGTGTGACGTGCAGCGCGCATCGTACTGTAAGTACGTTGAATCGCCGCCGCCGGCTCTGCTCAGCTCGCCCACCTTGTCGCGAAAGGGCGGGCTGTCGCGGATGCAGCCGAGTACGTCACCGGTGCCGTCGACTACGTGCAGCGGCTCCACTTCGCGGCGAAAGCCGTGATCGGTTCCCTGGCCTTTAAAATGCAGCTTGCCGATAGAGTCGCAGGTGTATCCCTGTCCGCGCAGGCGGTGGTGCCAAGAAGGCACGGTGCCGTCGTAGGGGTGACCGTTGTCCCAGAATCCGATCTGATGCACGTAGCGGCCGGTGGCCAGCGAGGCGCGCTCGGGCACGCAGATCGGGCAGTTAGTATAGGCGTTTTGAAAGCGCGTGCCGCGCGCGGCTAGCGCGTCGAGGTGGGGCGTGTGCACCAGCGGGTGGCCGTAGGCACCGCTAAAGAGGCGGTGATGCTGGTCGGAAAGAATAAAGAGAAAGTTTTTCGCTTGCATTGTCGTCGCTTTTGCTGTGGGCCCGGTCGTCGGCGCTAGGGCGTCCCGACGACCTGGCCGGAGTCGTCGAGCGGTGGGGCGGGAAAGTGCAGACCGCGCACGCCGGAAAGCCCCTTGTTGGGACCGGGCGTATAGGGGCGATCGGGCAGGCCGACCAGCTGTCCATTCTCGACCCACTGCAGGTCGCTTCCGTACAGTTCGGCGATGAGCCCGTCCGTCAGGTCGGCGCGCACGGCGGCGTGTTCCTCCGAGGCAGAAAGATCGACGCGCTCGTCGGGATCTTCCTGCATGTCGAATAGCTGCGTGCGGTTGCCTACCGGATAGTAGATGAGCTTGTAGCGCTCGTCGCGCAGCATGCGCGTGGCACCGGCATTTTCGCCGCATTCGCCGTATAGGGTTTCACGGTGCGCATCACCGACCATCGACAAACCTTCGACGCTCTCCGGTATGTCGACGCCGGCTAGATCGAGCAGCGTCGGCATGACGTCCTGCCAGCCGACGAGCCGGTCGTCAACGGCGTGGTGCGGAACGCGTCCATCGCGCCCGCCGACCAGAATCATCGGCACGTTGGCCGAGCGTTCGTAGTAGAGGCGCTTGGCCCACAGGCCGTGATTGCCCAGCATGTCGCCGTGGTCGGAAGTGAACAGTATGATGGTATCGTCGAGCAGGCCCTCTTCGCGCAGGGTGCCAATGACCACGCGCAGTTGGTGGTCGATATGGGTGCACAGCGCGTAGAAGGCGCGGCGAATGCGGCGGATTTCGGCGTCTTTTATATGCGCGTGCTTGCCCTGTACTTGCTTAAGAGCAAAGGGTAGGCTGTCGAAGTCGCGCGACCACTCGCTGTCGTAGGGGCGGTCGATATCGACGTCCATGTAAAGGTCGAGATAGCTCTGCAAGGGGACGAGCGGCGGATGCGGATGGCAAAACGAGAGAAACCAGAGTCCCGGTCGCTCGGGGTCGCGCCGCTTGATCAGGCGGCACATTTCGCGCGCGGCCCAGTTGGTTACGTGCGCGTGCTCGGGCAGGTGCCAAGGCCGGTAGGAGTACTCGTTGTTGCTCATACCGTGCGCAAAGCCCTGTCCGGCAAAGCCGTGGTCGGACAGGTAGAGGTCGTGGTCGTCGACGGCGCCTAAGTGCGGCCGGCCTTCTTCGGCTAGGATCACGTCGTTAAAGCCAATGCGGTTGCGCTGCGGGTAGACGTGCAGCTTGCCGACGGCATAGGCCTGATAGCCGCTGTTGCGGAACGTCTGCGCCAGCGTTGGTATGTCCGGCATGGGTTCGAGCGTTTTAAAGACGCGATCGCCGTGCGTTTTGGGCGGCGTGCCCGTCATGAGCGTGCGGCGCGCGGGGATGCATACGGGACACTCGCTGTAGGCATTGCTAAAGCGGGTGCCGCTGCGCGCTAGCTCGTCGAGGGTCGGGGTGATAATGGCTGAGTGGCCCGCTTCGCCGAGTAGGGCGGCGGGCCAGTGGTCGGTGGAGATCAGCAGGACGTGTGGTCTATCAGTAGGCATGATAGCAGGTTCAGTTGAGGGTGAAGGTGCGGCGGTCGATGGATTTTGGGCCGCGTAGCGCGCACGGTAGACGTTCGGAACGCCACGTCAGATTTAAGGAAGGGGAGACGGAGCGTCAACTCGCCCGCGGCGCCTGCGCTCTGTTGTTAGCGGGTACGCGTCGGCCTATTTTGGACAATATAGAGAGGAGAATGCGCCATGAGTGAGAAGAATGAGATTTCGGATCAGGTCGGCACGAAGCTGCTCTTTGAAAACGAACGCGTGCGCGTGTGGGATTTGCGTCTAGCGCCGGGACAGAGCACGGGCCTACATCGGCACGAGCACGACTATCTATATGTCGTCATTGGCGACGGTGCGCTGCAGGCGGCCGGAGCCGACGGTCAGCGCGGCGAGGCCAGCCAGATGAAAGACGGCGACGTGCGCTTTCGCGCGCTAGAAGGCGAGGACGTGCACGAGGCGTTTAACGTCGGCGACGGCCCGTGGCGCAATATAGTCGTCGAGCTGAAGTCGTAATGAGTGCGCCGCCGCCGTCTCAGGTGCTGCGCGCCTTTGGCGTCGAAGAGAGGCCACGGCACCTGTGCGGCGGAACGGGCACCAGCTGGCGCGCAGGTGAGCGCGTGTTCAAGCCCTGCCACAGCGCGGTGGAGTGGCATTGGCTGGCTGCGCACCTACCGCGCGTTGCCGCGGAGGGCTTTCGCCTGCCGCTGCCTTTAGCATCGATCGATGGTCGCTGGGTCGTCGACGGTTGGTGCGCGCAGCAGTGGGTAGAAGGTTGCCACCGGGAGGCAGAGCGGTGGCCGGATCTGTTTGCCGTCGACGTCCATCTACACGACGCGCTGGCCGCGCTGCCGCAGCCGGCGCACTGGGCACTGCGCCAAGACCGCTGGTCGCAGGCCGATCGCATGGCGTGGGGCGAAGCGACTCCGCCGGCCAACGCGCAGCTGCAGGTGCTGTTGGACCTGCGCCAGCCTCTCGATCTGCCGGCACAGCTGATCCACGGCGATCTAACGGGCAACGTGCTCTTTGCCGCGGTCGGTCTGCCGGCCGTCATCGACCTATCGCCCTACTGGCGTCCGAGAGGCTATGCCACGGCTATTTTAGCTGCCGATTTGGTGTGTTGGCACGGTGTGGATCCGGACGCGGTGCTCGAACGCGTGAGGCCGGTGACTCACTTTCCGCAGCTATTGGTGCGCGCCCTGCTCTTTCGCATGGCCACCGATCTGCTTGCCGGTGCGGCCCATCTATACGGTCACGCGCCCGGCGTTGCGCTTGCCGTGCGTCTGCACGCCTAAGGGCTCTTTACAACGACGCCTCTCCAGTGGTTTTTAAATGAAGTCGTTCCTTCTCTCTTTCAGAGGCATTTCTATTGCGCTATACACATCGTCCCCTTGCGGCGCTGCTGTTCGCCCTATGTGCTACGGCCATCGGCGCCCAGAGTACGGACTGGCCCTACTACGCCGGAGATGCGTTTAGCCGACGTCACGCTCCCGCACGGCAGGTGGATCGCACCAATTTCGACCGCCTGTCCATAGCGTGGCGCTACACGCCCCCCGACCGGGCCATCGCCGAGTCCGGTGCCAGGGGGTACGATAACAACCGCGGCACGCCGCTCAAGGTCGGCGATGTGCTCTACTACGGTTCGCCGTTTAACATTCTATGCGCCGTTGACGCGCGCACCGGAAGAGAGCTGTGGACCTTTGATCCGGGCGTATGGCGCGAGGGCATTGGCTTTGTCGGCAACCTGCGCGGCATTGCCTACTGGCGCGATGGGCCGGTTGAACGCCTGTTCTTCGGCACGGCTTCCGACAAGCTCTTCAGCGTTGATGCGCGCACCGGACAGCCCGACCCGGCCTTTGGCCAGGGCGGTTACGTCGATCTGCTGCAGGGATCCGATCGACCGGTCGATCCGGACGTGACGGGCGTTACGTCTCCGCCGATCGTCTGCGACGGCGTCGTCGTCGTTGGTTCGGCGATGAACGACTGGCGCTTTCGCTCGCCGCCTGCCTACACGCCGCCGGGCGACGTGCGCGGCTTTGATGCGCGCACGGGTCAGATGCGCTGGATTTTCCACACCATACCGCGCGACGGCGAGGTGGGGGCCGAGACGTGGGAAGGAGGGTCCAACGCCCGTTTTGGCGCGGCCAACGTGTGGGCGGCGATGAGCGCCGACGATGAATTGGGTTACGTCTACCTGCCCGTCAGCACGCCTAGCCATGACTTCTACGGCGGTGAGCGGCCCGGCGACAACCTCTTTGGCGACAGCCTCGTCTGCCTGAAGGCATCCACCGGCGAGCGGGTCTGGCACTACCAGCTCATTCATCACGGCCTGTGGGACTACGATCCGCCGGCCGCGCCCGTGCTGATGGACGTTCGCGTCGACGGCGTTGTGCGCAAGGTAGTTGCCCAGGTGACCAAGCAGGCCTTCTGCTACGTATTCGATCGCGCCACGGGAGCGCCCATTTGGCCTATTGAAGAGCGCCCGGTGCCCGCGTCGAGCGCCGACGGAGAACAGGCTTCTCCCACGCAGCCCTTTCCCAGCAAGCCGGCCGCCTTTGATCGACAGGGCATGACGGTAGACGACCTGATTGACTTCACGCCCGAGCTAAAGGCCGAAGCGCTGGAGATTTTGGCGCGCTACGACCACGGTCCGCTCTATACGCCGCCGAGTGAGCGCGGCGCGCTCGTAGTGCCTGGGCTGATCGGCGGCGCCGACTGGGCGGGCGCCGCGGCCGATCCCCAGCGAAGCATCCTGTATGTGCCCTCGCACACGCTGCCTTCTATCGTGCGACTGGGCCCGCCGCGTCGGGGTCGCAACTCGCGCTACGCCGCCTACACCGATGAACGAGTGCACGGGCCTCAGGGGCTGCCGCTGACCAAGCCACCCTACGGCCGCATTACGGCCATCGATATGCGGACCGGAGACCATCTTTGGATGCGCACGCTGGGAAGAGGTCCCGTGGACCACCCGGCGCTGCAGGGACTCGATCTGCCCGAGTTGGGCTGGGGGGTGCGCGCCTTTGTGCTGTCCACACCGACGCTGCTGCTGGCGGCTATGCAGAACCCGCGCGAAGACGGCGGGCGGCGCGGTTGGGGACGGCGGGACGACCCTTGGCTAGAGAGCGGCGCCGCGCTGCGTGCGTTTGATCCGAGCACGGGAGAATCCATCGGTCAGATCGCATTGCCCGACGATCCGCACGGCAACCTAATGAGCTATGTGATAGACGGGCGCCAGTTTATTGTCGTGCCTATCGGCAGCGGCGGCCGCGCGCCCGAACTCGTTGGGCTGGCGCTGCCCGACGAGTGGCGGTAGTGCTCATTCGCGCCGCAGGTTGGTGCGCCCTATCTTAGACGCGCCGCGTCCAGCTCTCTGCGCATGAGGGCGATGAGGCCATTGAAGAATTAACTCATTTGCAGCGGCTGCGCAGGCAGCCATCCACCGCCAATAGTGAGCGAGAGATGAGCGCACAATCAAGAGTACCTACCTACGCCGATCTCGGCGTACGCCCCTTTATCAACTGCGTTGGAACGATCACCACCCTTAGCGGTTCGCTGGCTCTGCCCGAAGTGCGGCAGGCCATGAGCCAGGCGTCGACGGGCTATGTAAAAATCGCCGAGTTGATGGACGCCGTCGGCCGGCGCATCGCCGAGCTGATGGGGTGCGAATACGCCATCGTGACGGCCGGCTGTGCCGCGGCGCTGAGTCAGGTTACCGCCGCCTGCATCGCCGGCACCGACCCCGACAAGGCCGCGCGCCTGCCCGACACCGAGGGCATGAAGAACGAAGTCATCGTGCAGAAGGCACACCGCGTCGGCTACGACCGCGCGATTACTGCCGTCGGCACGCGCTTTGTCCAAGTGGAGAGCATGGAGGAGTTGGAGGCGGCCTACAGCGAGCGCACGGCGATGATCTTTATGTTTGGCGATGCGGCCGAGCGCGGTCCGATCTCCGTAAAGGACATGGCTGCCAGCGGGCACGCGCACGGCGTCCCTTCGTTTGTCGATGCGGCGGCCGAGCGGCCCGATGCGCCGAACTGGTACTTAGAGCAGGGCGTCGACGCCGTGGCCTATTCGGGCGGGAAGTGCCTGCGCGGTCCGCAGGTTTCGGGGCTGGTTTTGGGGCGTAAGGACCTGCTGGAGGCGGCCTTTCGCAACGGCTGTCCGCACGGTTCAATCGGCCGGCCGATGAAAGTGGGCAAAGAGGAAATCATGGGCCTGTTGGCCGCCGTAGAACAGTGGATGGTGCGCGACCACAAAGCGGAGTGGGCCGAATGGGAGCGCCGCTTGAGCATTATCACTGAGGCGATGAGTGCGTTTGAAACGGTCGAAGCGACTACGCGCCAGCCGGGTCGTTCCAACGTCGCCCCGCATCTGTCGATTGGTTGGAATGCCGAACGGCTCGGCGTCAGCGGCGCACAGCTGCGCCAGCAGTTGGAGGACGGTGAGCCGCGCATTGAGATGTCGGTGGGCGACGGGAGCTTGACGATCAATCCCTATATGATGGAAGAGGGCGAGGCCGAAATCGTGGCTCGTCGACTGCGCGAAATTTTTTCTCGCTAACTGTCGGGTAGGCTCAATAAGCCAAACCCAGCGCGCCAGCCCGCTCCTCTGAAGCGGCATCTCCGCTCACGCGCAGTTGGTATACGTAGAGTCCGGGCGGCAGCAGCTGCCCCAGTTCATCGCGTCCGTCCCAGGCCATGTGCACTGGCCCAGCCCGGCGCGTCGGCGAGGCCAGGCTGCGGACGCGCTGGCCGGAAAGCTGGTATATATCCAGCTGCACATCGACCAAGTCGGTGACCAACAGCAGGTCAAAGGCGATCTGTACCGCATCGTTTGTTCCGTCGCCGTTGGGCGTGAACGTGTGCGGTTCGACGCGCAAATTGTCGAGCAGGCGGGCGAAGTCGGTCGCGACCACCTGCGCAGAGTTGGTGGAAATGTCGGCACTGGCGTCGCCGTCGATCACGGGCTGGGCCACGGCAAAGTCATCGTCGTTCCAAAGGCGCGCGGCAAACTGCTGCGAGGCGCCGAAAAGGCGGGTGCGAAAGCGGATGGCAATCGTTTGGTCAAAGCGAAAGTCGGTTGCTCGCAGCGGCGACGTCTCGATTCGGAGACGGGTCTGACTGCTCGTTGAATCGGTGACCGTAGTTTGGGTGAACTGCCCTGCGGCTAGCGCATCGGACCCCGCTTTGCCCGTGACGTCGCTCCACGAGATGCCGTCGATGGAAAACTCTTCTACGCGCACCTGCGTGCTGGGCACGTCGATTTCAATACGGCTAAAGTAGCCGGCGTCGTCGCTGGAAAAGAGCGGCTTGAGCACGTAGGTAAAAAGCGCTTCCTGGCCAATGGCCACGCGCTGGGGATAAATTTCGGCCACCGCGCCGTAGCGCATTAGCGGCTCGTCGTAATCAAACTCGATATAGTCCAGGGCTATGCCACTGCGCGGCGCGCCGACAAAGGCGATGCGAAACTGCACGTAGCGCGTGCCGCTGGGTAGGGGCAGAGGCACGCCTGTGCGCTGGCGCTGCGCCAGCGGCAGGTCCTCCGTCACTAGCCCATCCTCGAACTTGAGAGGCGCCGACCAAAAGCTCCACCCGGCCTGGCCATCGGCGCCCAGGTCGGCGCCGAGAATGTTGTACTGCAAACTTTCCTCTTCGATGCGCTTGTCGAGCAGTTTCGCCCAAGTAAAGGCGTCCAGCGGCCGGCCGTCTTCGCCGCGCGTATCGACCAGACCCGGCGCGAGTCGGCGCGCATAGACATGTGTATCGAGCGCATTGCCGGCGCGGAACTGAATGCGCACTTGCGACCCTTTTCCCAATCGTCGTCCGCTCCAACGCACGCGGCCCCAGTTGACCACATCGCCCGGTACGTCGGGGAACTCCTCCGTTGCCGTGCGGCGCTCCGAGCCGGGAAATAGGTCCCATTGGCGGCTGTAGCGGCGCACGCGCGGGGACGGCGTGCCCACGTCGATCATTTCGGATACGTAGGTCGCGTCGCTGGCAAAGCCGCTACCGAAGACGGATAACTCAGCCGTTTCGGAATAGCGGCTAGAGGGGGTTAGCGCGCTGAGCCCGACGATGCCCATGAGCACCGGCGGATCAAAGCGCAGGTTTTTTACAACCGGTTGGTATTGGCCAAACGTCTGTGGAACCAGTGGATTGCTGCGGAGCCGGAGCACGTTGCCCGAGATACTAGCAGGGTCGCCGTGGCGTATGAGATAGTCGGCTACCGTAGCTTCGGGCAGAATGGGGCGCGGGCGAAAGAGAATGCGGTCGATGTGATAGAAGCCCTTCAGATTGAGCACCAGAGAGCGCAGAATGCTGACGGTGCTCAGATCGCCGTCGATGACCTGCTCCTGACCGATGGGCTTGGCCTGCTCGCGGCGCACGCCGCCCTCGCCCGGCACGTTCAACGTCGGATTGTTGAGGTTTGTACCCGGCACGCCGCCGTAGTCGCCGTTCAGATAGCGAGCATAGACGAGCGTAGCTAGATTGCGCGTGCTGTCGAGGCGCACCGGTCGCAGCCACGTGCCAAATACGCCGTCGCCGTCAACGGGGCGCCCGGCGTCTTCATCGATTAGTCCGTCGCCGTCGTCGTCGCGTCCGTTAATGGGATCTTCGTTAAAAAGTCCATCGCCGTCGTCGTCGCCGTAGCTCATCAGGCCGTCTTCGTTGAGCAGCCCGTCGCCGTCGTTGTCTATTTGCGGGTTGGGACCGTCTTCATCGAGGCGTCCATCGCGATCTTCGTCTACTGAATCCGAGGCATCTTCATCGATTAGTCCATCGCCGTCGTCGTCGCGTCCGTTGATGGGGTCTTCGCTGAACAGCCCATCGCCGTCGTCATCGATCTGTGGGTTGGTGGGGTCCTCGTCGACCAGTCCGTCGCCGTCGTCGTCGATCAGCTCAAACGGATCTTCGTCGATCAGCCCATCCCCGTCGTCATCGGCTACGATTTCGACGGCCCAGCCCTGTCCCCAGGTCGTCAGGCCGCTGACCGGGGCAATGGTCCACGGATGGTCGATATCGCCGACCCGCCAGGTGCGCACTTCGGCTGCGAGCGGCGCACCGCAAATCAGCCAGACCGTAGCGAGTAGAACGATGAGTGCCTTGCCATCGTCGTGAGTATGCGTAGCCATGTGCCTTCCAGATATAAGATGGACCGCGTGTCCCCATTATACAGCGCGCCGTGAACCTGGCAAAGTTCGTATGCGAGAAAGGGTTCGCTTCGCCGCTTCGCACGGTCGATTGACAGGCCGTAAAGCGCGCGGTATCCTGAGAGCTACACGGTTTACGGGAAACATACATGACAAATAAATTGCCGCCGCTCTCTGCGGCTCCATCCTATCAAAGGGACTGGCTGCTGGATGCCCGTTCGTATCGGGCTGGCCTGTTCCGCGGCGAAGCGGATAGCGAAATCGTTCTATCTAACGGCCTGCTGAGCCGCACCTTTTACCTGGCCCCCAACGCGGCAACGGTGGCTCTGGACAACGGCATCACCGGGGCGGCTCTGCTGCGCGGCATCAAGCCGGAAGCGCGCGTGCAAATAGACGGGGAGCACTGCGATATCGGCGGTCTGGTCGGCCAGGAAGAGTACGCCTATTTGCGCCGCGAATGGCTCGGCGCACTAGAGCGCGATCCGTCGGCGTTTCAGTATACGCGCTTTGAGCGCGGTCCTACGCAGGCCCCATTCGCTTGGAAGCGCGCGCGCCACGCACCGGACGGTCCGTGGCCGGCACCGGGCGCGCGGTTAGCGCTGCACTTTGCCGCGCCGACTCACTCAGCGCTGGCGGGAATGGAAGCCGTCGTCTACTACGAGCTCTACGACGGCATACCCCTGCTCTGCAAGTGGCTAGAGCTGCGCAACCGCACCGGCCGCCGCATTCGTCTGAACACATTTATAAGCGAAATTTTGGCTGCCGTAGAGGGCGAAGTTTCGGTCGACGCGCCGACGCAGTGGGTCTATCCGGATATCCACATCGAAAGCGACTACGCCTTTCACGGTATGACGCCCAAGAGTGCCAATGCCACGACGTTTTGGTGCGAAGACCCGCAGTATCAAACGCAGGTTAACTACCTATATAAGACGCCATGTCTGCTGGAGAGTCGGCCGCCGCTGGGCCCGGAAATCGACATAGAAGAAGGCACATCATTCGAGAGCTTTCGCACGTTCGTGCTGCTACCCGACAGCCAAGAACGCGAGCGCCGCGGCTTGGCGCTGCGCCGCATGTATCGGACGATTGCTCCTTGGAGCCAAGAGAACCCCATTTTAATGCACGTGCGCCACTCGGATCCCGAGGCAGTGAAAACGGCTATAGACCAGTGCGCCGAAGTCGGTTTTGAGATGGTCATCATGACCTTTGGTAGCGGCTTTAACGCCGAGTCAAACGACCCCGAGTATATCGCCGGCCTCAAAGAGCTGGCCGACTACGCGCACGCCAAGGGCATTGAACTGGGCGGCTATTCGCTGCTGGCTAGCCGACGCATCAGCGATGAAGACGACGCGATCCACCCCGACACGGGCCAGCCCGGCGGGGCGATCTTTGGCAACTCGCCGTGCTTGTGCAGTGCCTGGGGACGACAGTACTTCCAGCGTTTGCAAGCTCTCTACGCCGAGGCGGGATTGGATATACTGGAACACGATGGCTCTTACCCGGGCGATGTCTGCGCTTCGCAAGAGCACCCCGACCACCGCGCGCTGGGCGACTCGCAGTGGCGTCAGTGGCAGCGCATCGTGCAGTTCTACCGCTGGTGCCGAGAGAGCGGTATTTACCTCAACGTGCCGGACTGGTACTTCTTGAACGGCTCCAATAAAAACGGCATGGGCTACCGCGAGGTGAACTGGTCGCTGCCGCGCGAACGGCAGATTGTCCTGGCGCGACAAAACATGTATGACGGCACCTGGGAAAAGACGCCGAGTATGGGCTGGATGTTTGTGCCGCTGGTCGAATATCACGGCGGTGGCGAGGCGGCAACGCTGGAGCCGCTGAGCGATCACTTGGATGCCTACGGCGCACACTTGGCGCAGAATTTGGGCTGGGGCGTGCAGGCCTGCTACCGAGGACCGCGCCTGTACGATACGGAACAGACAAAGCGCGTCGTAAAGGAGTGGGTCGAGTTCTACAAGTCGCACCGCGCCATTCTCGAGTCGGATGTGATCCACCTGCGCCGCGCCGATGGACGCGACCTGGACGGGATTGTGCACGTCCATCCGCAACTGGCTACGCGCGCGCTGATCCTGATCTTTAACCCGCTAGATAGCGAGGTGGTGCGCACGTGGAAGATTCCCCTTTACTACGCGGGTATAGAGCACAGCGCCCGCGTGCGCGAAGGCGATGGCGAAGGGGCGATTTACCCGTTGAATCGAGCCCATGAAATCGAATTGGAACTGCGCGTAGCGGCGCGCGGCGTCCGTTGGTATGCGGTCGAAGATGCGTCGTAGTGCGCTCCTGCCATCGCGCTATGCTGGCGTTGTACTGCTGCTGTGCGGGCTGCTGCAGGCCTGTGCGGGGTCGCCGGCGTCGCGTGCGCCCGCGGCCTCGGTGCCGCAGTCGGCAGCGCCCGAGGTGCCGAGTCTGGCGCAGCTGTGGCTGACGGTGCCCGATTCGACGCGGCAAAGAGAAACGTTTGTCGTACACATTCTACTGGCCGACGGCAGCGGCGCTCCGCTGGTGGGTCGCCAGCGCGTCTGGCTGCGCGCTAGCCAAGCGGGCGTGCAGCTGGAAGGGGAGAGTGTCGTTGTGGAAAACGGGCGCGCCAGCGCGCGCGTGCAGGGCGTGGAGTGGAGTGGCTCGGGACTGTACTTGGCGGCGCGCTGCGTCTTGAGCGACGGTACCTATCTGGTCAGCGCGTCGAACGCCATCATGGTGCTGCCTGCGCACTGATAGAGGTGTCGTGCGCACGTTGACTTTGCCATAGGGGCGCGATAACTTAACGCCTCCGCTGCAGCGCACGCCCCGTGCGCTGACGACCATTTACGTCAGGAGGGAGTGCCTTGAATTTCATATGGCTCGACTGGGCGATGATCATCGCCTTTTTGCTGCTGACCACCGGCATCGCTCTTGTGACGCGGCGCCTCATCAGCGACTACGACTCGTTTCTGCTGGCCGGGCGCAGCCTCAAGCTCTACTTGGGCATGGCGACGATGGGCGCCACCGAGCTGGGTCTGGTCACGCTAATGTACTTTTCGGAGCAGGGCTACAAGAGCGGTTTTTCCGCCTTTGCCATTGGCGTGATTGCCCTGCTCGGCTTTGTCTTTGTCGGCAAGACCGGCTTCATTATCAAGGGCCTGCGCGAGCTGCGCATGCACACGATAGCTGAGTTCTTTGGCCTGCGCTACAGCCGCAGCACACAGATCGTCGCAGCGATAATTACCTTTGCTGCCGGCCTGATGAATATGGGCCTCTTTCTAGTGCTTGGCGCCAAGTTTTTGCTCTACATGGTCGGTCTGCCGCCGGAGGCCCTGCCCTATCTGATGTTCGGCCTGCTGATGCTCGTGCTCGTCTACACGGTGGTCGGCGGTATGGTCTCGGTGGTGCTGACCGATTACGTGCAGTTTATCATCCTCTTTACCAGCGTCGTGTTGACTACCTACTTTGCCATAACGCACGTCGGCTATGACGCCGTGATAACGGCCGTGCAGACCGAGCACGGCGTCGGCGGTTTTGACCCCTTCTTGAGCGACGACCTCGGCTGGCTCTTTCTCGTATGGTTGGTCTTTGGCCTACCCTTTACCGGCATGTGGCCGCCGGCTCTGTCTCGCGCCCTGTCAACGGTCGACAGCGAAACGTCGCGCAAGCTCTACGGCTTTATCGGCCTGTCTTTTCTCGGGCGCGCGCTGATGCCGATGATGTGGGGCATATGCGCGTTTACCTACTTTGCCGGAGCGAATGCGGTGCCCCTGCCGATGGTGGACGGCGCGCCGGATACGGCCGCAGCTATGCCGGTATACCTATCGCAGATTCTGCCTAGCGGCCTGCGCGGCTTGGTGGTGGCCGCGGCGCTAGCCGCGCTCATGTCGACATTTGACAGCTATCTGTTGTGCTGGTCTTCAATTCTGGTAAACGACATTATTCTGCCGTTAAAGCCAGAGCTTAAAGACCGCCAGAAGATCTTATTGACGCGCCTATCGGTCGTCGGTTGCGGCCTCTTTGTGCTGGGCTGGGGCTATCTCTACTCGCCGCC
>JAYOYH010000077.1:0-17503 GCA_038153405.1 Gemmatimonadota bacterium
GGCGCATTGCCCCGGCCGTTCGCTGAGCCAGCAGCTGATATCGAGCCCGTCTTGGGCCGCGATCGACTCCATCCACTCGCAGAGAATGTCTATGAGCACCGGCTGCGAGGCGCACGGGGCGCGGTGCTGGTTGCCCTCTTTGTGGGCAAAGTAGCGGCCCGTCAGCGCGCTATCGCCGCGGCCGGCCAGCTCTGGGTAGGCCTGGTAGAGGCCGTAGCCGTGCAGGAAGTTGAGGTGCAGAATAAACGGCGAGTAGTTAAAGGCGCGATGCTGGCTTTCGAGCATGAGATATCTATCGATCGTCGCCGAGTTGGGCTGGCCGCGCTGCACGGACGCTAGCTGCGTGGTGGCCATCTTGCCAAAATTGAGCTTCATATCGGCCAGCCAGGGAATCCAGTTTTTTTCGTCGGGGAAGTTCCACAGGCCGCGCTCGGCCAGATCGGGCCAGTCGCGTATATGCACCAGCGGTATGAGCACGCGCTCGGCGGTGAGGGTTGCACCCAGCAGCTGGCACAGCGTGGAGGCGCCGTAGTAGAGGCCGCGTCCGTCTAGGGCGCTGACGAGTAAGCGGGTATCGTCGCCGTCTGCTTGCACGATATAGGCCTGTTCAGCATTGGGACACGAGCGCAGAAAGTCGACGTCGACGGACGGAGCGGCTGGGTGCTCTCGGCTATCGATCAGATCCAACGCAATCGTGAAAGCTGCTTCGCCTGCATGTGGACTCGACGGCTGTGCCAGCAGGTCGCGGAGTTGGCTGGCGGCCTGTGCGGCCTGCGGACCAGCTCCATCGTCGACCTCGATGACGACGCGAGCAGGGTGGACTTCTACGCTGCCATCGACCGCTATTTCCTTGGGCAGGGGCAGCAGGTGATTGAGCCACTGTTGATCATTCATGCGCGCTGCTGTCCTTAGAAGAGTCCGCCGATGGAAAAGCCCACGGTGCTGTAGGACTCTTCCTCAATGGTTCGCATGGCGTAGTTGAGGTTGAGCACGATGCGCGAGCCGGACATAATGGGGTATGCGTACCCCACACCGACCAGCATGCCAATACCTGAGTCGGATGTCTCGTCTTCGGAATCGCCTTCAATGTCGTAGGATACGTTGGCTGCAGCCAGGCCGACATCGAGGCGTCCGAATACACCTTGGCCAATTTGGCGCGGGTAGTATTGGGCGCTGGCAGCATAGGCGTAGAGGTTGACCTGCATCCAGTCGTCCTCTCCGTAGTCCAAGCGATCGGCTCCCGCATTGAGTACGAAGCCGGCAAGGGTCTTTTCGCTGAGTGGAATGTAGAGTCCAAAGAGGTCCATGCTTATGCGCGTGCGGTCGATGCCCGGCAGGGCTTCCAATAGGTCGAGCAGGTCGCCGATTTCGCTGGGATAGGTTGTGTTGGCTCCTCCCAGCCCCAATAGGTGTACCACCTCTCCATTTTGTTCTGCGCGGCTTCGCCGCTGTTTGGGGCGGCGACGAGCGCACAGGTGAGAACGAGTAGATAAGAGCGAATGGTTTTCATAGAAGTCCTCTCCCTTTAATGGCCGTTAACGTGCAATGCTCACGGTCTGTAAGGTAATACATTGTAGCGTGGTGCAGCGATTTTTTGCGAAGCTATGGGCGCTATCGCGGTGTCGCGCAGATGCGATTGTTCCTATACTTAAACGACCAATACGTTACGCATAACGTCGATTCCGAACTATGGATATAAAGAGCATTTTTGCGCGCGACAAAAGCCTGACCAGCTTGGCCAAGACCTGCGGGTGAGCGGCTAAGGCCAGTCCGGTCGGACTGGAAAAACTATTAGCATTGCTGCCCCAAAACCGGGATGCCAATTTGCTAGTCGGATTCGAGACCAGCGACGACGCCGGGGTGTATCGGCTCAACGACGAGCAGGCCATCGTCGTTACGGCTGATTTTATCACGCCGCCGGTAGACGATCCCTTTGTGTTTGGTCAGATCGGCGCGGCCAACTCGCTAAGCGACATTTACGCCATGGGCGGACGACCGCTGACCTGCCTAAATCTGATGGCTTTCCCGAGTCAGCATTTGGGGCCAGAGGTGCTGCACGGGATTGTCGAGGGTGCGCTGAGCAAGATAACGGAGTCTGGTGCCGTGCTAGCTGGCGGTCATACAACCGACGACGACGAACCTAAGTTTGGCCTGTCGGTGACCGGTATCGTCCATCCCGAGCGCTACTGGCGCAACAGTGGGGCGCAAGTGGGCGACGTGCTGCTGCTCACCAAGCCGATTGGCAGCGGCGTGCTGTTCAACGCCCATCTGCGCGGCTGGGTTTCGCCGGAGGCGATGCGCACGTGCATTGGCTCACTGATTGAGCTGAACAAATCAGCTTGCGAAGTGCTACGGCGCTTTAGCGTGCACGCGGCAACGGATGTGACGGGCTTTGGCTTGGCTGGCCACGCCTTTGAGATGGCGCGCGGAGCCGATTGTAGTTTGCGCATTGCCACAGCCGATGTGCCGACCCTGCCCGAGGCGTTGGCTATGTATGAGCGCGGCGTGAGCACGGGGGTGAATGCCGCCAATCGCGCGCTGGTCGAGGGGAGGATGCGCGTGGCTGAAGAGTTGGGCGCGGCGCAGCGCGAGTTGCTCGTTGACCCGCAGACCAGCGGCGGCCTGCTGGTGGCTCTGTCCGAAGCGGACGCTGCCGCGGCGCTGGCTGCACTGCACGAATGCGGCGTGGAAGAGGCGCGCGTAATCGGCACCGTAAAAGAGCGGTGTGGCGACCACTACCTGCACTTTACGTAACCAGAATGCGTTGCTTAACGACACGCTTCGATATAGGCGTCGTCGACGTAGACGGAATTAATGGCCTCTGCCCGCTTGTCGCGGTAGAGGCCTATTTTTAGGTAGTTCCCCGTCTCGTTGTACATGTTGGATCCGTAGAATTTATAGTCCGTGCCGTTAAAGGGTGTCACCGGCTGCCCATCGGCATACATTTCGATATAGCCATCGCCTGTCAGCGACCACTTGATCTGAAAGAACACGTCGGACCAGGCGCCTTTCTCTATGGTAAAAGCGCCGATTTCGTGCTGGACCTGTTCAAAGTCGTGGTAGATTAAGCGGCAGCGCCCTTGGTGATAGAGTATGGACAGGGGTGGTTTGTGCTCGGGGTAGGTGTTCCAATTTTCTCCGGCGGCAAAGTCGGGCTGGCTGTGAAACTGGCACAGGGCTTGCCAGTAGGGCTCTTCCGCGTAGTCTTCTGGAATTTTAAAGCTCCAGCCGTAGATGGGCTCGCCGGCGTAGCGATCCGAATCGGGACGGACCAACTCGACGCGGTTGCCGCCCCGTACGATATCGCCGGGGTAGAGCGTGAGCTTGGCAGAGTATAAACCACGGCGTGCGTCTTCGTCACTAACCAGTTGGATAGAATTCGGACGCGCGCCTTCAAGGCGCCAGCCAGTAAAGGTACCCAACTCGAAATCGCCATTGGGGGCGGTCAAGTGGGACCTGCCAACGACGAGTGGAATTAGCGCCGACAGTCCACCTGTGGCTAACGATACGCGTCCATTTGTGATGAATACATTGCGCTCAGCGCAGCGCTCATATAGCAGATCGACTAAGTGGCCATCGGCGAATACGCGTTCGCTCCAAAGCAAATTTTCAACGCGCTGCGCGTAGGTGCGATAGTAGCCGTGTAAAACGGGTCGCCCTTTCGCATCGACATAATATTGGTGCGCGCTGCGTAGATAGCCGTTGGGCCAGTACTCGGTGGCGACCTCGAGCGAGGGGGCTTGGGGCTCAGTTGATTTTTCGCTCGAACAGGCTCCCAGGACTAGCCATGTGAGATAGAATACCCTGCGCATAATGCCCTGTGTGCAAACGTGACACACTATTAATACGCAGATATTAGCGAATATACAAAGTCGGGGTGTGCTACAGACTATGTATATGGGAGTAGAGGGCGAAGAGGGCGACGCCGAAGGGCAAGGGGGCGAAGATGGGGATGTTGTGGGATAGGCCGTACACGGTGACCAAGCTCAGCAGCAGAAAAATGACGAAGATTTTGTCGGCCATAAGACACCACCTATAGGCAACATTCCCTGTGGGTAAACGTTACCAATGGGTATGCAAACGTCAAGAGGTGATTTAGTCTATTGACGCGGTTTAATGTTCGCATTACTCGCAGAGCCGTTGCTTTTATGGGCAAAAAAAGCGTTATGTTCTGTGAAGTGATTCACGTGCTATTTGCCCAATTGGAAAATCGCTATGCTCAGCGTGTGTTGTGGAATTGGCTCTGTGGCACGGCCCATTGCGAAAGGGCGGATCGTGCCGGTATGCGGTGCGTTCCGCCCGGCAGTGCTGAGCCGTTTTCCTCTATCGGCTTTGGAGTGACATGAGCTGGCTCCTGCTATTGGCGCTGCTGCCGGTCAGCGCGCGTGCCCAGCCGGGGATGTGGGCCTTGGAAAAGGCCATCGCCCTCAAGTATCCGCTGCCGCAGTTGAGCGGCGACAGCTTGGGTACGCGTTTGGCACAGGGCGATTCTTCGCTGCTGATCTTCGATACGCGGCCGCCGGCCGAATATGACGTTAGCCATCTGCGCACCGCGCTCCGCGTTGACCCCGACATGGACTCCGAAGCCTTTGTCGCCACCTACGGCGACCGTTTAGCGGGGTGCGACCTAGTCTTTTATTGCTCGGTGGGGTATCGCTCGTCGATTTTTATCGAGCGCGTGCGCCGCGCTGCCGAAGAGGCAGGGGCGCGTTCTGTCGCTAATTTGCGCGGTGGCATTTTCCGCTGGTACAACGAAGATCGTCCGCTCTTTGGTTCGGCACAGGTCGATACCGTCCATCCCTACGACCCCTATTGGGGTCGTTTCCTGCGCGACAAGAGCGCAGAATCCCGTCCTTGAATCCCACCTGATTATGCCTGCGGTCGCGGCCAGTGCTGCCAGTGTCCGGCCGCATCAGCGCCGCGGCAGATCACCGCATTGCCATTCCATCCGTTGAGCGCGCGCACGTCTGCCGGCACGTAGCGCATCGTCAGCCCACAGCGCCGCCGATCCGATGTATTGGGCTCGGAGCCGTGCAGCAGCAGGTCGGTGTGTAGGGAGATCTGTCCAGCGCGCAGGGCCAGCAGCACGGGGGCATCGCCGTAGTCGAGTGGGTCAATGGCCGTCTGGTTGAGGACGTTGTTTTCTTCGGCGCGGCTCTTCGCAAAGGCGATTTGCCCGTGCAGGTGCGAGCCGGGTATGATCTGCATCGCGCCGTTGTTTGCATCGGCATCGTCGATGGCCAACCACACGGTAACGGTTTTACTTGGCGTCAGCGGCCAGTAGGATGCGTCCTGATGCCAGCTGACCTGCTTGCCGTCGCCCGGCATCTTGCAAAAATAATGCGTGCCCCAGCACACCAAGTCTTCGCCCAGTAGATCCTGCAGATAGTCGAGGATGCGCGCTTCGGTGACCAAGTCGTGGACCGCGGTGTGCGTCTTATGCCAGCCGTTGATCGAATAGCTGTTGCCGCCGCTGGTACCGGCTTCTTCCATTAACTGGTCAAAGGCGGCGCGATGAACGGCCATTTCTTCGGCGGAGAATACGTCGAGCGGCGCGATATAGCCCTTCTCGTTAAACTGCGCTACCTGCGCGGCGTCGAGCGCGCGCGGCGCCGTGATTTGTGCTGGAAAGAAGCGCAGGTCGCGCGCCAGTTCGGGATAGGCATTGGTCTCGGCCATGGGGTCTCCTCAACGGTCTAAGCCGTATTTGTATGCGGGCTGTAGCGATCGGTCGATGGTCAAATGGCTATCGCGTGCAGCGCGTGCTCCCCAAATGCGATAGCCGTCGTCTGTTTGTGCGCCGAGTATACTGCAGCCATAGCTGCCTAAATCGCGTGCTGCAATGAGTGGATCATCGTCGACGAGGCGCTCAAACTCATCTATCTGGCTACACCACAGCAGGCGCAGTACGTCGACGATGTGCTCGGGCATGGCGTCGTGGGCAAATACGTGGCGCACGCGCCCGAGCGTGTCCAGTAGGTAAATAGACGTGCTGTGATCAACGGCGTAGTCGCCCCGTTCGTTGGGCGTGCCCAGGCTGTATTCGGCCCGGTAGGCGGCCATGGCGCTGTCTATGGCCGCAGTGGAACCGGTCAGGCCACGGACGGCGATGGGAAAGTAGTCGAGGTAGGTGCGCAGAACATCGGGGTGGTCGCGCTGTGGATCGACGCTGACAAAGGTGATATCGACGCTGTCGGCACCGGCGCCTAGCAGCTCCTTTACGCGAACGAGGCGCGATAGCGTGGTCGGACAGAAATCCGGGCAGTAGGTATAGCCAAAAAAGAGCAGCGAGGTGCGGTCGCTGATATCGCCCAGCAGCCAGGGTGCTGCCGATTGGTCTATTAAGTGGACGCGACCACCCAAGTCGGCGAAGGGGCGCAGGTCGTCTGTCGCAGGCTGCGCAATAGCGGTCGCTACTGCGGGGCCCTCAGTCGGTGTGTGGGCAGGTGGATCGCTGGTGCAGCCGATAAGCCAAACTAGCAGGAGCAGATACGGATGCGCTCTGTGGTCGCGTTGTGTGGGCATGAGGGGAATGTACGCGCCTGCACAAGCAGGGACAATTGGAGATTATACCGCCAAGCTGGTGTTGTCGACTGCGATGTAGTATGCTAAGCAGAGCGCGTTAGGCGCTATTTTTTCGACTGTTTGGTACGCTGTTTTTACCACTGTTACATCCTGCGAGGCCATATGTCCAAGCCCAATATCCTCTTTCTCATGCCCGACCAACTGCGTCCCGATTTTTTGTCCTGCTACGGCGCGACGTTTATCGATACGCCACACATCGATTCGCTGGCTGCCGAAGGCGTGCGCTACGACTGCGCCTATAGCACCTCGCCCGTCTGCGTGGCGGCGCGCCACAATCTGTTGACCGGACTCAATTCGATTCGCACAGGCATACTGGGCAACGGGCAGTTTCTGCGCCCCGACTACGCGGCCTGTGGCATCCACACGTGGCCCGAACTCATCGCCCGCGCCGGCTATCGCAGCGCGGCCATTGGCAAGATGCACTTCTATCCATGGGATGCGCCAATGGGCTTTGACGATCGGGTGATCTGCGAGGACAAACGCTGGCTGCACATTCAGGACGATTATGCCGATTTCTTGGCCGAGCGCGGCTTGCGCAAGTTGCACGGCAACGAGCACGAGGGGTATTTCGAACAGCGCGGTGCTATTGTGCACCAGCACGCCTTTGCGCACTCGTGGGACTACTTTGTCGGCGATGCAGCGGTTCGGTATATACGCGACTACGCAGACGATCGCCCATTTGCGATGATGGTTGGCTTTCCCGGGCCACACTGTCCGTATGATCCGTCGCCCGAATACGCCAATCGCTATCGGCCAGAGGACATGCCTGCGGCTATCCCCGAAGTGGAGGGCGAGCACCCGCTGCTGCGCCAGCAAAATATCGACGGCAACAAGCGGCCGTGGAACGGTGTCGACTATAGCGAATTTACGGATGCGCATAAGGGAACGATTCGCGCGCACTACGCGGCGCTAGTCAAGCAGATCGACGATATGGTAGGGCATATTCTGCAGGCGCTGCGCGATTCCGGCCAGCTAGACAATACGGTGATTCTCTTCTCGTCCGATCACGGAGACTATTTGGGCGATCACAACCTGATTGGCAAGGGCCAGTTTTTTGAGGCGAGCTGCCACGTGCCGCTGATTGCGCGGCTACCCGGTGGGCCTCAGGGGCAGGGCAGCGATGCGCTCGTCGCCTTGGCCGACGTGACGCCGACGATGCTGGCCCTGGCAGGAGCGGAGATACCCACTTATATGGACTTTATGCCGCTGCCGGCTTTGGGTATAGCGTGCGGCGGGCGCGACTATCTCTACGGCATGATGGGCGGCGGCTGGATGTGCTTCGATGGCCGGTGGAAGCTGTGCAAGTACGGCACCGGCGAACACATGCTCTTCGATCTGAGCGAAGACCCCACCGAGCAGCGCAATTTGCTCAAGGTGGGAGGCTGCGGTGACGTCTACCTGCGCTTGGACCGGGCGCTAACCGGAGAAATCATGCGCTCGACGGTGGCCTCGCATCACGACAAGCTCGTTTACCACACCGACCTATCCGGCGACGTCGATTTTGGTCGCAGCGGCTGGCAGCGGCCCTATCCCAGCGCGCTCTAGGCGCGCCGACGCACTAGGACATAGGCGATGAGCGTGGCGACAAATACGACGAGCAGCATCCAGGCGATGCTCTGCAGCGTTTCAATAATCGTGCGGTACATCTCCAGCACCCAGCGCTCGCCGGTCAGTTCGAGAATGGCGCCCTCTTCTCCGCGCATATCGGGTGCGTTGATATAGCGCTCTAAGCTGTATATACGCACGCCACCGGACACGCCGACGACGTAGGCGGCGAATGTGATATAGCGGTGCCAGGCCGAGCTGATTTCGTCGCCGATGATGCGGTCGAGAATGGCGCGTATTGGTCGGTCGAAAAAGCGCACGGCGAGGAAGGACACCAGCGAGGCCAGCAGGAACGTCGTGATGAGCAGCGTATAGAACACGATGGGGTCCTCCCTCGATTAGCTGTGCTATGCCAGTGCGACTTCTGCGCCGTAAAACCCCAGCATGGGAACAAAGCGCTCCATGTCCATGGGCGCGGTTTGGGGATTGGTGCCCCAGCCCCCGTGCACGCGGGCGTTGCCCTGCAGCGGCCTGCTTAAGATGAGCTCGATGGTCGCGTTCATCGGTCTGCGCACCGCTTCGATTGCGACTTCGCCCCCGTCGTCTTCCACGCGAAAGCAGTTGGCGCCCTCGTCGATGCAGTCCATGCGGCTGTGCACGTGGGCAAAGTGCAGGACGACGCGCTGGGCTTCTATGAGCACGGCCCGCTCTAGGTCGGGGGCGCGGTGATCGGGCGCGCAGCGGTAGACTGCGTCCAATGCCGCGCGCGCCAGCCGTTCGCCGAGCAGCATATTGCCCGCCGGGCTGGTATGGATCAGATCGGATAGCGGTAGGTCGAGCGTCGGCACCACGGCGATGCCGTCGACGGCCTGGGCCACCTGGCGCTGTGCTTGGCGCACCTGCGTCCACCAGCGGTCTGGCCCCGGCTCGGTGCGGCCGTAGACGCGGTTGAGCTGCACGGTGAGCACGGGCAGCAGCCCTTGGCCAAGCGCTTCGCGCCAGGCGGCTACGGCGTCGGCAAAGCGCTGTGCGTAGGATTCGGCTGCTGCTTGGGATCCGGCATCGCTTTCGCCTTGATACCAGAGGATGCCGCGCGCGCCGCCCGTCTTCTGCACGCACTGCACCATATTGTCGAATAGGTCGGCCGGCCCCTCTTCGCGCGGATTCCAGCGCGTCAGCGGCGACCCCCCCAGCGAGGTCTGCACTAGGCCGATGGGATAGTTTAGAGCGCGCTGTAGCAGGCGGCCAAACTGCAGGTAGGGCGAATGGCCGGGGTTGCCCCCCTCGCGGTTGACCGCGTGCCGCGTGTCGGTAGACTCGTTCATTGGATGGCTGGCCAGCGCCCACGTTTCGCTGTTGCGAAACAGGTGCACGCCCAATTCCGGTGGGTCTTCATAGGGGCCGCGCCCATAGCCAGCTGAATTGCTCTGCCCGGCGATAATCCACAGATCGCCGACGCCCCAGAAATGGCGCATATCGCCGCGCGGCGACCATTCGCCCGCCGCATTGTCCGGGCCGCGCAGGCGCGTTTCTAGACGATAGAGGCCGCCAGCTGGCACGCTCAGGGCGGTTTCCCAGGTGCCGTTTTCATCTGAGGTAGCCGGCTGCCAATCGACGACCGATACGCCGGTATGCGCATCGGCTACGCGCACTTCTACGCTGCATTTTGGGCTGCCAATCCAGCGGCCTTTCAGCCGCACAGTGCCCACGCCCTTGTCGTTTTGCTGAACGATCTGCCAGTCGCTCAGACCTTCTTCGATGACTGCGCCAACTTGATCACTCATATGGGTATCCCACGTGCCTTTCTCGATAGCGTTACTGCGCGCTGCGTTTGGTGTGCCACGCGCTAATCAATATATTCTGGCCACACACCACAACAGGAGCAGCGATATGCAAAAGCGCCCCTACGGCAAGACGGGAATCGATCTTTCAATCATTGGCTTTGGCGGTATTCTCGTTACCAACACCGAGGCCGATGAGGCGAGTCGGCTCGTTGCTCGAGCCGTTGATCACGGCATTAACTACTTTGATGTGGCGCCTTCGTACGGCAATGCCGAAGAATGCTTGGGTCCGGCCTTGGAACCCTACCGCAAGGACGTTTTCCTAGCGTGTAAAACCACCGAGCGCAGCCGGGAAGGGGCCGAACGCGAAATGCTGCAATCGCTAGATAACATGCGCTGCGAACACTTTGATCTATACCAACTGCACGCGATGACGACGCAGGAGGATTTCGATGCGGCCACTGCGGCCGACGGGGCCCTGCCCTTCTTGGTTGAAGCGCGTGAAAAAGGGTTGATTCGCTATATCGGTTTTTCCGCGCACTCGGCGGAAATTGCCGTGCAGTTGCTCGACTACTTCTCCTTTGACTCCGTGCTTTTTCCGCTCAATTGGACACACTATTTTCAGGCGAATTTCGGGCCCCAAGTGGTCGCTAAGGCCGAGGAGACGGGTGCGGCGCGCTTGGCGCTAAAGGCGCTGGCCTACGGCAAGATTGGCGAGGGCGAAGATAAAAAATACGCCAAGTGCTGGTATCATCCGATCGACGACCGCGAACTGGCCGATCTGGCGCTGCGCTTTACGCTGTCGCAGCCGATCACTGCTGCCATTCCGCCGGGCGAGGTCAAGTTCTTTGATATGGCGCTCGATATTGCCGCGCAGTTTCGCCCGGTTGACGAAGAGGAGATCGCCGCGCTGCGCGAGCGCTCGGAAGCGGCCGTGCCCCTTTTTCGCCTGAACGCCGCCTGAGCTTGGGTTCAACGGGCTCATTCTTCGGGGTGGCGCACGCGCGCAACGAGCCGCATCAGCGCCAGGTGTTCGCTCTGATAGATATCGGCTGTGCGCACGATGAACTCTCCTCGGATTACGCGCCGCTCGCCGGCAGATAGGGCAACTGGCTGGCCAAAGGGAATAAAGGCGTCGACTAGGGCGTCTTCGTCGTCGAAGAAGCGCAGGTCGTAGCGCACGTGGACGGGCTGGGTGCCTTCATTGTAAAAGACGGCGGCAAAAGCACCGGGAACTTCAACGTTGCCATTGGCCAGTGGAAAGGGCAGAAAGGGCACCCATTCTAGGCTGTCGATGCGCACGGCCCCTTCCAAACCGGCGTCGATCGCTTGGTAGATGACTTCGCTCGTGCGCGCGATATCGCGCGGGCGCGTCGCGTCTCCTGCTAGGCTACAGCCCAGCGCCAGCGCGCCCCAAGCCCATGCGCTCCACAGCGCGCGCGCGGTTGGCCTTATCCGCAAGGTGTTCTCCCGTTTGCGCAGGTTATACCTGCTGTGCATTTTTTACGTATGCATGAAGCTACGATCTGGCTCACACCGCTCCTACTGGCCGCTGCCGTGGCCGTGTTGACTGTTTCGACGCGGCGGCGCTGCTGCGTCCTAGAGCGTGCCCAACGCGGAGATGACGCCGTGCTGCCGCGCCGCGCTGCGCTGTGTCGCAGCGCCGTCTTGGGCCTGTATGCGAGCATGGCTTTGCTCGTCGGCTCGCTCGTCCTCGGCCTATTGCTGCGCGCAGCACAACACAGTTATGTAGCCGCGCTAACGCTGTGCACGGGAGCCGGCGTGCTCGCCCTGCTCATGGCCAACGTGCAACTGCTGCGCGAAGCCCTGCTCGATACCAGCCAGCCTTCGAACGAAGAGCAGTAGGGGTCGCCCTGCGCGGCACCATGTCCATGTCCGACGACATCATACGCGATCAAATTGACTACTACCGCGCGCGCGCCGGCGAATACGACGAGTGGTTCCTGCGCCAGGGCCGCTTTGATCACGGCCCCGAACTAAACAGTCGCTGGTTTGCCGATGCCGAACTCGTGCGCGGTGCACTCGACGCCTTTGCGCCGTGCGGTGACGTGCTGGAACTGGCCTGCGGCACAGGCCTGTGGAGCCAACGCTTAGCGCGCCACGCCGATCACCTGCTGGCCGTCGATTCGTCGCAAGAAGTGATCGCCATCAATCGCCAGCGTCTCGGCGCACCCGAACACGTCGCCTATCAGCAGGCCGATATATTTGACTGGCATCCCGATCGCTGCTACGACGTCGTCTTTTTTTCGTTTTGGCTCTCGCACGTGCCGCCCGACCGCTTTGATGCGTTTTGGCACACGGTGCGCTCTGCGCTCAATGACGGCGGGCGCTTCTTTCTCATCGACTCGCTCTATAACCCGACGACAACGGCCCATAACCACGTGCTGCAGGGACGCGAGGCGACGGTGCAGGGGCGCAAGCTCAACGACGGTCGCAGCTATCAGATCGTCAAAATATACTACGAGCCCGGCGATCTGGCTGCCCGCCTGCACGCGCTGGGCTTTTCTTGCGATCTGCAGCGCAGCCCCGATTATTTTATTTATGGCGGGGGCTCGCCGTTGTAAAGCGGGATATTCTCGCGTCTATAGCAGTTCCTTTTACCGCGTGCGCGAGTCGGGTTTTCGCACCGAGACGAGAAGATGTTTTCCATGCATATAAGCAGTACACTGCTCATTGGCCTTTTGTGGATCGCTCCGGTGCTGGCCCAGTCCGACTCGGTGCGCTATGCCTTTCCCACCACGATCGTCAACGCCACGCGCAGCGCGCGCCCGGCCGTAGATCTACCCTATGCGCTGAGCGTAGTCGACGCGGATACGCTGGGTGCGCCGCGTCCGGCCACTTCGCTCGAAGAGGTGCTGCGCCGCGTCCCCGGTATTTCGGTCGATAATCGCCACAATCTCTCGCAGGGCGATCGCATTAGCGTGCGCGGTCTGGGCGTGCGTGCCGCCTTTGGCGTGCGCGGCATGAAAGTCGTGCTCGATGGGATTCCGCTGACGACGGCTGACGGCCAGACGCAGCTCAACAACCTCGACATTGGCTCTATTGGACGCATTGAAATCCTGCGCGGCCCCAGTTCGGCACTCTACGGCAATGCCAGCGGCGGCCTGCTGTCGATAAGCACGCGACAGCCAGCCGACGCCGCACTGCGCCTGACGACGCACCTCATGATGGGCAGCGACGGATTGGGTCGTCTGCGGGTACAGGCAGCCGGGCGCGGTGCGGCCCATCGCTACTATATTGGCATGCACGCCCTGCAAAGCGATGGCTATCGCCAGCACGCCTACGGACAGATGCGCGGCTTGAGTGCGCTAGTCCATCACCAGGTAGGAGAGCGCATGGAACTGGGCCTGCTGCTCAACGCGCACGATGCGCCCTATCTTTTTAACCCGAGTTCGCTCGATCGGGCTACCGCCAACGCGGCCCCGAGCAGTGCGCGCTCCTACGTGGTCAGCCAGGGCGCATCCAAGAAAGTGCGCCAAACGCAGGGCGGCTTTTCGCTTCGCTACCAACACGACTCGGGGGACCTTTCGCAGCTTGTATTGTACGGGCTTGGCAGGGAGTTGCACAATCCGATCCCAGGGCGCATCGTCGAATTGGGGCGCAGCGGCGGCGGCCTGCGCTATGTGCGCAGCGGTCGCTGGAATCACCTGCGCTATACGGGCGGTTTCGACGCCGATTGGCAGCGCGACCAGCGCGACGAGTTTGGCAACGGCGGTCTAGCCGATGGCGACGTTGGGCAAATGAAAGATGGCGATGTCTTTGCGCGCATTCAGTACGGCGCGCGCAAGTTAGACCAGCTCGAGCAGGTGCGCAGTGCAGGGCCTTTTCTCTCGCTGGACTTCGCGCTGGGGCGTGCGTGGACTGTCAGTGCGAGCGGTCGCTACGACCGCTACGCCTTTTCTGCGCGCGATCGCTTTTTAGAAGACGGCGACGACTCGGGCACGCGCACACTCGGGCAGTTTAGCCCGTTTGTCGGAGCGCGGTATCGCCCACATCCCCTGCTGGCCCTATACGCCAACGTGGCCACCGCCTTTCAAACGCCGACGACCACTGAGCTGAGCAATCGCGCCGACGGGCTGGGCGGGTTCAATCCCGCGCTCGATCCCGAGCGCATACGCAGCGTGGAAGGCGGCCTGCGCGCGCGCCATCCGCGCTGGCCGGTAGATGTCGAGCTGGCGTTCTACCAGCTGGATATACGCGATATGTTGATCTCTTTTCAGGTGGACAACAGCGCCAGTGAGGAAGTGTATTTTCGCAACGCAGGTCGCACCCGCAATCGCGGCATTGAGCTGGCCCTGAGCGCCACTCCGTCGGCGCATCTCGATCTACTCTTGGCCTACACCTATAGCCGCTATCGCTTTGTCGACTATCTGCTTGACGGCGTGCAACTGGCCGATAATCAGGTGCCGGGCCAGCCGCCACACCGCGCGTTTCTCTCCGTGCAAACCTACCCGCTGCGCTCGGCCTTCTTCGGGGTGGAGTTCGAGTGGGTGTCCGAGTACTTTGCCAACGATTACAACGGGCCGCCCCCCGATAGCGATGCGGCGCGCGCCGACTTTATCAGCGAGGGCTATGGACGAGTGGATTTGCGCTTGGGTTGGCGGCGCGGCGCGGCGCGACTCTTTGTCGGTATGGACAACGCACTCGATGCAGCCTATAGCGGGTCGATCGTCGCCAATGCCTTTGGCAACCGCTTTTTTGAGCCGGCGGCTGGACGGTCGCTGTATGCGGGCTTTGAATGGGATGGCATCGTGCGCCCGTAGGTGAACCAGTGCAGGATCGACGCGCGTCACGCGCCGAGCGTCGATGCCTTCTTGTGCAGCTTGCAGACGAAAAAGCCCTCCATTGCGCCGTCTGGAAGGATGCGGCGTGCGCGCTGTAGGGATGCGTCAAACGCGTTGTCCTGCCAGCGGGTCAGACCGGGCTGCATGGCGTCGACATCCACCTCGATATCGGCGACCTCCAGTGCGCTGCCGAATTGTTCCAACACTTGCTGCACGACCGCCTCGTTTTCCTCCGGAGCAAAAGTGCAGGTCGAGTAAACCAGCGCGCCGCCCGGCTTGAGCGATTGGACGGCCGAATAGAGCAATCTACGCTGCTTGCGCGCCATTTCGGCGATTTTCTTTTCGCTCCAGTAGGCAAAGCTGTGCGGGTCATCCAGTTGAAAAAGGCCCTCACCCGAACAGGGCGCATCCAAGAGCACGCGATCAAAGCGCTCGGGGCATTGGCGCCAGACCTTGGCACCGTCTTTGAGGTAGGTCTGCACGATGTCGGCCCCGCCGCGCCGCAGGTTGTCGCGTAGGCGGAAAAAGCGCTTGCGCACGGCTTCCACCGCGCCGATGCGCCCCCGATTATTCATCATATCGGCCATGTGGAGCGTCTTGCCACCCGGCGCCGCCGCTAGGTCGAGCACCTCTTCGCCCGGCTGTGGAGCAAGCGCGATCGGCGGGATCATGCTGGACGGATTCTGTATGTAGATGCGCCCCTCGGCAAACGCCGCGCTTTCCGTCAGCGCGCGCCGCTGTTGGTCTGCAACGCAGAAGGCATCGCTCTTCCAGTCCAGTGCGTGCAGGGAAAAGCCGGCGTGCGACAGTTCAGCGTGCACTGCATCGAGGCGCCCCTTGAGCTGGTTGACGCGGAAAGCGGTAGCCATGGGATGGGCAAAGCTCGCCCAGCAGGCGTCAAAGTGGGTCTCCGGCAGGATGCGGCGCAGCCGCTGTGCAAACGCATCCGGCAGATCCGCTGTGGACTTTTGGCTGCTCATAGCGCCCTTTTGCGTGCGATGGGAATGCGGGGCAAGGTAGTATGCGGTCATGCGCATGTCAACGCGATCCGCCCGTCCGGCCCACTTGTTCGGCGCGTGCGAAGGCCTCCCCTCCCTATGGCTCCAATCGTCTAAATAATGCCCTTTTGCATTTGCACGGGTTCATCTTGTGTCCTTTTTTATAGGTGTGCGCCTAAGATAAATAGACTGTAAAATTCATTGAATCAACTACTTACATACATATTTGTCGCCCTCTGCACCCTGCCTCTGAGCGCCCAAGAAGAGGAAGAAGAGCTGCTCGGCTACGACGTGTTGGACGACCGCGTGCTGATCGAGACGCCGGATCACTGGCGGGCGTGGGAGGCGCCCACGGGTGCGCGCATTATACGGGCGGACGGCACGGTCGTCCCGCGCCTACTGCGCGGCCACGTCAACGCTGTGTACAGCGCCGAAGACGATTCCGTTATCGCCGTGGCGGTCGCCAATAGCAATCCAGAGCAGGCGATGCTGGCTATCGACGGCGACTCGGCTACCTACTGGGAGCCCAACGGGGCGGACGATATTTCGACGTGGACTTTTGAGGTCGATCTACAGCGCACGTTGATTGTCGAGCGCATCGTCGTGCGCTTTGTCGACGAGGGCCAGGGCGATCCCTTTCGCCAGTTTCGCGTGCTCACATCCGACGGGCTGGCGGCAGCCGGTCGCGCCAGCGAGATTTTTGCGCGGGTTGGCCTGGTGCGCAATCTGTCCGGACAGCGCGAATTTACCTTTGAACTTACGCCGCAGCGCAAGGTGGCTCCCGGCATTGAAGGCGCCATTGTGCAGAAGGTGCGCATTGACGTGCTGGCCACAGCCGGCGGCCGCGCCGAAGAAATAACCCGAGAACAGTTCGACCTGCTGCCCGAAGAAGATCGCGGCGACGTCGACTATTTCTTGCAGACGTCGAGCGGTCGCCTCATTGCCGTTAGCGAAAATACCTACGCCGATTTGATCGAAGAAGAGCGCGGTCCCGTGCGCTACTATCGGCGCGAGCGTCCGCGCCTAAGCGAAGTAGAGGTATTCGCCCTTGGAGAGAATATCATCGCTATTACGCAGGCCGAGCGCGAGCGCGAGGCGCTGGCCATCGGTCAGTACGACTTCCTGCTCTTTCGCACCTTTACCGACGGCCTCTTCGCCACCAACAAAGACATGCTGTTCTACGATGCGGTGCAGGACGAAAACCAGGTCGAGATCGATTTGGGCGCTAAGTACTGGCTCGATCGCATCAAGCTGCTCAGCCCGGATCGACCGCCCTTTGCCTACCAGGTGCGCATATCCGACGGATCGGTCGACGCCAACGGCAATCTTGTTTGGACCACCTTCGACGAGCGTCGCAACCTCGAGCGCCTACTGCACGTCGAAGAGGCCTTTCCGCGCCAAGAGGTGCGCTATGTCGAGTTTCGCCAGCTCGAGTTTAGCGGCTCCAACTTCGAGAAAGGTCGGCTGAGCGAGATCCAGGCCTATGGCGAGGGTTACGTATCCGAGATCACTATGGAATCGCCCTTTATCCAACTCGACCGATCGCGCCTGTTTAACCGCGTGACCTGGGACGGTGAGGCTCCGCCCAATACGCGCATTGAAGTGCGCACGCGCACCGGTGAGAAGGTTACGCTAGAGCCGCACTACTTCACGATGAACGGCCGCGAGATCTCCGAAGACCTGTGGCGGGGGGGGGGGGGGGGGGGGGGGGGCCCCCCCCCCCCCCCCACCCACCACCCAACAAAAAAAAAGCGGTGTTGGACGAGAGGTGAGGCCGATAAGGAGTCAG
>JAYOYH010000078.1:0-11801 GCA_038153405.1 Gemmatimonadota bacterium
ATCGAGCGCAAGCGCGACGCCGTGCGCTATCGCTACGGACAGTCGCTCTCCCTGCTGCCGCAGGTCGATGCCCAAAGAGAACGCGTTAGCCTGCAGCTAGCGCTGCGCTTTTAGCAAACCGGACAACGCACGCGGAGACCCCATGGACGATATTCCACTGCACTACCACCTGATGCACCCCGGCGGCGAGAGCCTGCCCGGCGATCCCAACGCCGCGTTCTATCTGGACGGCACCTATCACCTGCACTATATCCTGCGCCATCCTTGGCGCGACGGTACGTCCTTCTGCTTTGTACACGTGACGAGCCTCGACCTGCTGCACTGGACCTGGCAGCCGACGAAGCTACAGCCGGCCTTCACCGGTCACGGCATGTTCAGCGGCACCGGCTTTCTCACGGCAGAAGAATGGCCCGCCGTCATTTATCACGGCCAGGCTTCCGGGCGCAACCAGATTGCCCTGGCCTGCGATCGCCAGCTATCGGCCTGGGAAGAGCCCTACCCCGTTGAAGTGCAAAATCCCGACGGCAGTGCGGCGCAGATGCAGCATTGGGATCCCGACTGCTTTCGCATCGGCGATACCTACTACGCCCTTTCCGGCGGGGCAAAACCTCCGGTATTCAAGTCGAAAGACCTCAAAAACTGGGAGTATATCGGCGACTTTATGCGCGGCGACATGCCGGACGTAGCCATTGGGGAAGACATCTCCTGCCCCAATTTTTTCAAGCTCGGCAGCCGGTGGATGCTGCTGTGTATTAGCCATCCCCTGGGCTGTCGCTACTATATCGGCGACTGGGATGCGAAGGCCGAGCAGTTTGTGCCGCAGCGGCACGGTCGCATGAACTGGCGCCGCGACGACCAGCCGATATATGGCCTGTTTAAACGCACCGACTTCTTTGCTCCCGAGAGCGTGCTAACGGCCGATGGACGCCGCGTCATGTGGGCGTGGCTGACTTCGGCCGGCCCCGACGGCGTCGTGCTCAACAAGACCGTACAGTCGCTGCCGCGCGAGCTGAGCCTTGCCGAAGATGACACCCTGCGCATCCGACCTCTGCGCGAGTTGGAGACGCTGCGCGCCGACCGGTTCGAGGAGCGCGACATTGCAATCGACCAGCCCATAGAGGGGCACGGCGACGCCGTGCCGCCCACCGAGGCGCCCGCCTTGAGGCAGCTGGCAGTGCTGAGGAGCGATGCCGTCGAGTTGCGCATCCGTATTGCGCGCCGGCAGGCCGAGCGCAAGCTCTTCGGCCTCGTGCTCTTTGCCGAAGACGGGCAGGGACTGCCCATTGTCTTCAGGCCCGACAGCGGCACCGTGCGGCTAGGCGACGGCGAGGCGCCGTTTGCCGTGGCCGATCTGGACGAGGGCGAAGACCTCGAGCTGCGCATCTTCGTCGATCATTACTTGGTAGAAGTCTTTGTCAGCGACCGGCAGGCCCTCGTCGCGGCCTACCCAGCCTACGCGGGCAAGCGGACCCTGGCCGCCTTTAGCGTTGGCCAATCCACGCAGATCGAGTCGCTCGAAATGTGGAAGCTCGCGCCGACCAACGCGGGTTTTTGGGCGGCGCGAGAAAACCGGGTGTGGGCACCGGACGAAGCGTGAGCGGCGATCTCCCGCAGCGTCAGCCCCTCGGGCATCTCTTCAAAAAAATACGGCATGGGCCCCGACTGAAACCCCGGCGTGAAGCGCTCGCCTTCGCCCTGCAGCTGTGCGTCAAGCCAGGCAAAGCGCGTCCACAGCGCGCGCTGGCGATCGACCAGCGTCTCAAAGGCCGCGCGCAGTAGATCTAGGCGGCCGGGCGGCACAATATCCTCGACGACGACAAAACCATCGCGCAGCAACCGGTCTCCATTGAGCGCATTGAGCGGCACGCCCGCTGTGTACTCATTCACCCTCGACCTCCTCTAACTTCTCGCAATAGATTGGCGCGCGGCGTCTACGCCCTTCCCGCGCGCGAAAAAATGGTCGCGCCGGCGACAATCCCCACAAAACTAACGGCAAAAAAGGGCGTATACGGGCCGACGGGCAAGCCCAACAGCTCTGTGCGCAAGCCGCCGAGCTGATCCAAGCTCCAACCGGTTAATAGTGGACTGAGGACGGCGGCCATTTGCGTCCACGTGTAGAACAGTGCCATGTACTCCGTCTTCTTTTCTACCGGCACGAGGTCGACGTTGAGCTGCCGGTCCTGACCGATGCTGAAGCCAATGGACCCGACGCCCCACAGCGCAGCGGCGACGGCCGCCCAAAAGACACCGACGTCGCTGTGGCGCGGTATCGCCATCCAGATCAGCGGCAGCACGCCCATGGCCAGCACGCCGCCCAGCAAGACGAGTCGCCCGCTGAATCGATCGGCCAGCCAGCCCCAGCCGTAGCTAGAGACCAAGGTGCCGATCAGCAGGAAGGTCTGCATCTGCACCACGGTGCCCGCGTCGAGGCCAACTTCGTCCTTCAAGTACAGTGGGATAAACGCGCCCCAGGCGTGCGTGGCCAGCGACATGATGACCAGACCCCACAGGAAACGCCGGAAGGGTGCATCGCGCAGGGCCGCGCGCAAAAGTGAAAAGTGGGCGCGCTGAGAAACGGCTTGCGGCTGTGGATCGCCGCCGCCGATTGGCATTTTTACCAACACGGAGAGCAGGCCAAAAGACGCGGCCAGCACAACGAGCATCTGGTAGGCGCGCAGGTCGGCGCCATCCGATAGGAAGTGACCCATCCACGCGATCACCCCCAGCCCAAAAACGGTGGAGACGATGTTGTTAACGGCCGAAAACTGACCGCGCACGCGCCGCGGCACAAATTCGTAGGCCCATGGATAGAGGGCCGTCTCGGCAATGATCCGCAGCACCCCGAACGTTCCCATCACCGCCGCCGTGAAAATCATAACCCCGACCAGACCGGCCTGGTGCAGCACGATGGGACAGACCGCTAGCAGGGCAAAGACGAATTTGCGCGCGCTGTAAAAGACGAGATAGGTGCGTTTACATCCCCAGCGCGCGGCGAGGGGCGCGACAAAGAGGGCCAGCGGTCCCGGCAGAAAGATCAGCGCATTGAGCAGGCCGATATGGGTTTTGGGTAAGCCCAACTCGTCGTAGTAGAGCACGAGGACGGAGCCCAGGTTGCCGTACACGCTGCCCAACGCCGCGCTGAGCAACGCCCACGGCAGGCGGCTAATCTTGGCGCGGTCCTCGTCCGCTGCGCCGTCGGATGGGAGCGACGACGGGGCGTCGTTCACTCGATGACCATACGCGCCGAACGGGCCACGCTATCCCAATCCGGCTCGACGACGGGTCGGTCACTCCAGGCGATGCGGGCAACGCCGTCGCCCACCACGAGCCGCCCGCGACAGTTCTGCTCTTCTTCGGGCGGCTCGGGCTGCAGGCCCATAAACGCCTCAAAGAGTGGATCGTTGGCCACGCCCAAGATCACGTGCGGATCGCCGCCGTGCACCGGCACGCCCATGCTCTCAGCCATCTGCGCCACTTTGAGCTGTCCGGTGATACCGATTCCGCGCTGGCGCACGATATCGGTGGCGCCCAGCGCCACGTAGGGCGCCGCATTAAAGGGCTGGCCGCCGATGGCACCGATCCACTCCAGCGCTAGCACAGGTAGGTCAACCGCTTTGCACAGCGTCTGCAGGCCGAGGATATCGTAGTCCTGCAGCGGCTCTTCGATCCACTCGTAATTATACTTCTCCAGCACGCGGCTGATGCGAATAGCCTCTTCGCAGGTGTAGGACTCGACCGGATCGTGCAGCAGGAGAAAGTCGTCGCCCATCGCCGCGCGCAGCTCGCGCGCCATTTCGGCGTTGCCCTCTACGCCGCGGTACCAGTGGTCCTTGCCGCCGATAAAGCCCTGCGCGCGCTTGTCCATGGCGCTCTCGACAATCGCGTCGATCGTGCGCCCGCCAATCAGCCCATAGGCCGGCACGCTTTCCCGCGCACCGCCCAACAGCTTGTAGATAGGCTGTCGCGCGTGGCGACTGGCCAAGTCCCACAGCATGCGATCGATGGTATCGAGCGGCTGGCGGCCCGTGTAGAAAAAGCGCTGCGCGTACCACATCCGCTGCCAGATGTATTCGCGATCAAAGGCGTCCACGCCCACAATCATCGGCATGTAGCGAGCCAGCGCCAGCTTGGCATTCCACTCCAGCTCCGAGGCGCTGTAACCGCTGCCCCAATCGCCGTAGGCGTCGAGATCGCCGTCCGTGTGCAGGCGCAGCTGGAGCTTGTACATCGGCACGGGCTCCGGCGTGGCATATTCGATGTGCAGATCGGGTTCGGGGCCCATACCCTCGCAGTGGGTAAACAAACCCGACAGGCCGGGTGGCACTTTGTCGATGCCGCCGCGGTCGGCGTAGCGCACCTGGCGCACCTGCGGCTCGGTCTCACTCAGATAGAAGGTCGCTTGGGTAATCTTCATGCGTGGCCACCTCCGATTAGACGCAGTCCGAGGCCGGGCTCGGTCGGCAGCTGCAGGTGCCCCTGGCTAATAGTTGGGAGTTCAATGCCTTCGGGCACAGAGCCGACGGCCAGCAGTTCGGCGTTGCGCACTGCCCCCATCAGGTGGGCTGCCGCGTGCAGGCTTCCGTGCAGCTCGCAGTTCATCTGCAGCGCCTCGGCTCCGCGCGCCAGCTTGAGCGCTTCGGTGATGCCGCCGCCGTCGGGTAGTACCATTCGAACGCGGTCGACGGCCCGCGTAGTCAGCGCGCGCGTGCCGGCCAAAATGGAGTCGCCCATAAAGGCGCCGGCCACCACCGGCAGCGACAGCGCGTCGGACAGCTTCTGCAGGGCGGTCACGTCGCCGTCGCGCAGCGGCTCGGCAAACCAGTGCCCGTCGATCGCTTCCAGCGCGCGGCCGATGCGCAGCGCCCCTTCCAGGTCAAAGCGCTGACCGCCGTCGCACAGGATGCGAAACGAGGCACCGGCCTCGCGCCTGAGTGCGCGCAGCAGGTCTGGGGTCGCCTCGGCGCACACGGCCTGCAAACCATAACCAAAGGCACCCTCCTCGCGCGCGGCCAGCGCCTCGCCCACTACGACATCGATATCGGTTGTCTTTGAGCCGACGCGGTAGATCGGTATCCGATCGCGAAAGCCGCCGATAGCGCGAAACAGCGGCAAACCCTGCGCCTTGGCAAACAGGTCCCACAGAGCGATATCGACGTGGCCCCAGGAAGCGGGCGTGAGACCGGCCTGACGACCTGCTTCTCGACAGGCGCGCCAGAGGCGGTCGCGCTCCCATACAGAACCGCCGGACAGCACGGGCTCGTAGGCATCGACGATGGTCTGGGCCAGGGGCGCGGGCACGCCGGGCGCCCAGCCTTCGGTTCCGTCGTCCACGCACAGCCGCAGCAGGCCGTCTTCTATCGCATGGGTGATTCGAATCAGCTGCATGGGCTCTTTTCCCCTTCTTAGCGTGGAGACCGAGCGCAGGCAAGTTCCCCACGCATTCTTGTTGCGTAGCGCTCGGCCATAGCCATAGCCAATATACCGGCGATGATCAGCGCACCGCCACCGGCTATATGCCAGCCCAGCGGCTCGCCCAGCACCTGGTTGGCCAAGGTAATTTGGGCAATGGGCGTGGCCGTCGTAATGGAACCGGCCAACGTGGCACTAAGCCGTTTCATGCCCTCGGAAACGAGCGTGAACGACAGCCCGGTACCCACTACGCCCAGCACGACCAACGCCAGCAGGTCTCGCCCAGCGGGCGGCGCGTGCAGCTGGAAAGACGCGGCGGAAAGCGCACCGATGATCAGGGCGCCAATCCCCATCATCGGCGCGAGAATCGCCCCGCTCGGCGCGTACGGCGCCAGCGCCTTATTGGCCAGCGCGTAGAGGCCCCAGCCCAAACCCGAAAAGAGCATCAGCGCATTCCCCCGCATATAGTTGGGCGCCAACAGCTCGCTCACGTCACCCCCCCACACCACCACCGCAGCAATGCCGGCTAGCACCAGCCCTATGCCGGCGATCTTGCCCAGGCCGATGTGCTCGCCCAGCACGACGACGGCCAGCAGGGTCAAGGCGACGTATTGCACCTGCACGATCAGCACGCCGACGCTGGCCGTCGTATAGCTGAGCGAGAGCGCGTAGAGCGCGTAGTTCAGGCCGATCCCCAAGCCACCCACTAAGTGCCAGCGCGACCAGACGATCGACCGCGCACTGTCGCCGCGCGCATACAGCAGGGCTAGGGCAAAGCCCGCCCCCTGCGCCGAACGCAGAAACGCAATGGTAAACGGGTCGAACACGGCCAAGAGCTGTTTGATCAAAATGGGCACCATGCTCCACAGGACGACGACGCCAACCATGCACGCTATGCCAATCCCCACGCTGTTCCCTCCCCCTCGATAGATGGGCACCCACTGATCAATGCCCACCGCAAAGCTAGCCAAATCCCCCCCGATCGCGCAAAGGCAATGGGCGCAATGGCGAAAAACGGCGGCTTCAATAACATTAATAGAGACCGGATCCGCGCCCTAGCCGAGGAGCTCTATATGCAACGCGCACCGAATCGAACGTCCCATGCCTCGCTGCGATCTAGCCGATGGATCCGCGCACGATCCTACTGGATCGGCCTGATCGCACTGGTCTTGTTTGGCTGCGGCCGAGACGATGCAACCGGTCCGAGCTACGACCACCTGCCCGAGCGCTACCGCGCCCTAGCCAAGACGTTTGACGCGCAGCAGGAGCGCTGGCGCGATAGCAAACTCCAATCGTACCAGTATACCTATCAGCGCACGTGTTTCTGCGAGCCCGACTGGATACGCCCGGTCGTCATTGACGTGGTCAACAACCGCATTGAGCGCATCGTCTACGCCGACGACGGGGCACCGGTCGATTCGACCTATTGGGCAAGTTACCATACAGTCGACGGGCTCTTTGCCCTTATCGACAGCGCTCTAGCCAGAGACGCGGCCCAAATTACGGTGCAATTTGACGAGGCGCTCGGCTATCCCACCCAGCTGTATATTGACGAAGACCTGGGCATCGCCGACGAAGAGTTGCGCATCGCGGCATCGAATATGCACCCCCTGCCCTAAAGAACGTTCCGCTGTGGCCCTTTACCGTATGGGACTCCCAAGAGCAACCCCCCATACCGCTTAGGGCGCCCCCCTCAACCTCACCTGCCACCGACCCGCGCCCGCACGGACAATCGCCCCGTTTTCGGCACAGCGGTCCCCTGGCCCACACCCAGCTATCGTCCTCAAGCGAGACGCATAATTTTTAAACCGAGTGCACTGGCAAAAAACCAAAAAACGGATACATTTTGTCTTGTAGGGATAATTTATGTCCCTCTACTCCAAGCCTATCGAAAGTCAATCATGCCATTGCACACCCCCTTACAGGAACAGGCGGACGAACAGTTGGCCTATCTGCGCACTGCGCTGCGCACGCACGGCGTCTACGGTGCGCTCAATACGCTGGACGATATACGCTCCTTTATGGAACTGCACGTCTTTGCCGTGTGGGACTTTATGTCGCTGCTCAAGTCGCTGCAGTCGACCATTACCTGTGTCCGCGTTCCCTGGACGCCCAGTCCACATCGCTCGGCCGCCCGACTCATCAACGAGATCGTCCACGGTGAAGAGAGCGACATCGATGCCTACGGCGCATCCAAGAGCCACTTTGAAATGTACTTAGATGCCATGGATGAAATCGGCGCCGACGCGCAGCCCATCCGGCGCTTCATAGCCGCTCTACAGGATGGATACTCCGTTGAACAGGCGTTGACGACGTGCTCTATAGATTCGGCGGCCGCCCATTTTGTGCGCGCGACGTTTTCCTATATCGATAGCGGCAAACCGCACGTGGTAGGCGCAGCCTTCACGCTGGGGCGCGAAGAGATCATACCCGATATGTTTCTCGAGATTTTAGCGCAGTCCGGCGCGCGCGACGGACGTTTCGGCCAACTCGTCTACTACCTAGAGCGCCACGTCGAGCTGGACGGCGACACGCACGGCCCGCTGGCCCTGCAGATGCTCGACGAGCTGTGCGGCAGCGATCCCGTGCGCACGCAAGAAGCCCTGGCCGCTGCCGAAGCGGCACTGCACGCGCGCATCAAGCTGTGGGACGGCATTGCCGAGCGCTTCGTTGGAACCCCTGCCGACACCGCAGCAAGCGACGCACTGCTAGCCATGGCTTAGCGTGGCTCGATGCGCTGATCAGCGAGTGGAGTAGTCGATTTGTTCGTAGTAAATCCAGCACAGGGAAGTCATGTAGCCGAGGTGATCCGGATTCATGCTCGACGCCGCTTCGACGTAGCGGGCGGCCTGTTCAAAATCGCCCAACCCGGCGTAGCAATAGCCGATTAGATACGTAGCCAACTCCTTCCACTGGCCAGAGATCAGCGGCAGGTGCGTCAGCGCCTCGGAAAACTGCTCGGCCTCTATATAGGCCATGGCCATGATCAATCGGCGTGCGTCATCGGTCGGGTCGGCCAGCAGCGGGCGAATGTATGCGCGGTAGAAATAGTCGTCGCGCATCGCCTCAAACTGTTTGAAGTTGGCAGCCGCCTTGTCGCGCAGCAGGTCGCCGTCCGGCAGTTCCGGCGGATCGGTCTCCTGCAACGCTCCGTAGGGATAGTCGCGCCAAGCGTCGGCGACGACCACCACGTTGCCGGGCACGCGCACGTCGACCCCTTCCAAGATTTTAGCACCCAACTTCCACGCATCCGTAAAGAGTCGGCCCTCGCCTAGCACAGTGACCTCGACCGGCACCCACAGCCGCCCGGCGTGTTCGACAAAGAGCGCTTCGCTTAGCTGCGTCCCCAGCTTTCTATTGGGGCTGAGGCCCGAGTCGAACATCATGAGGATGTGTCCGGGAACGTCTACCAGCGCGGTGGAGATGCGCACATTTTCTAGCAGCGCGCAAAATAGTGCCGTGTTGTCGTCGCAGTCGCCCAGCCGAGAATGCATTAGCTCAGCCGGATATTGGATGTGGTCGATGGCCGCCGCATTCTCGCGCGCCATCTGGAAGGGCGTGTTGGCATCGGCGGCGTAGCGCACGCCCAGCGCATTGAGCCCTTCAAACATCAGCATCGCCTGCGGTATATGACCCCACGAATCGCCGCGCAGCCCGAAGTCGCCCAGCGCGGACAGCATGCTGCGGGCAACGTGCGCGACGGCCGGATCATCCGGCGTAACAAAGGCGGCGGCCCGCGCAATCGAGTCCCAGTTGAGCATGCCCTTGCCGTGCACCGTGATTGCGCGGCTCTCTTCGATGGAGACCGTCTGCGCACCTACGGAGTAGGACAGTTTGATCTCGGCATCCCACGGCTGATGGCCGACCACCTGCAGCAGCGCGTTGTCCAATACGGCGTGAATGGGCACCGTGATCTGCGCGTCGGCCGGCAGCGTTAGGCTCTTTTCAGCTGGCCGCTTCATTAGCTCGGGCAGATAGTACTGCAGCGTCGCCTCGACGGGGATTTCGTTCTTGTTAAACAGCTGCACCGTGGCGACCGGGCGAATGGCATAGGACTTGTAGAACGAAGCGTAGACGTCCTCTGTCTGCACGGAGCTGATGCCGATGGAAGAGGCCCCCGGCACGTAGATCACTTCAAAGTCGACGCGCGCCGGCTGCCGCGAATAGTTAAACGCCCTGTCAATCGCCTTCACTTCAAAAGCGTAGGTGCCGCTGGGCAGGTCGTCGTAGTAGACGGCGTTATCCCGGGTAAAGCGCCATGCCTCGTCGTAGCCGACCAGGCGGTAGGCAAACTGCATGAGCTTGCGCCGCGTCTGGTAGCTCATGCCCTTGAAGTTGATCGCGATGCGCTGCTGGGTCGTGGGCACTTGGATGGCAGTGCCCGGCACGTAGACCTTGTCGGCGACGACGGAGGAAATCAGCACGGCCGGATCGCTGTACTCGCTCCGCAGGCGCGTGACGCCCATGCCCGTCAGAAACCAGACGTCGCCGCCCTGCGATTCTACGATGGAAACGACGAGATTGTCGTTGAGACCGTCGCGTTTTAACAGCTCCTGGGTGGTCGCCCCATCGTAGCGAATAACGCCGTCGTCGGTGGCCAACCAAACGAGGCCGTCGCGCGCCTGCGCCACCGCGCGTACGCGGCCGTAGGACAGGCCGCTGCCGCCCTGCCAATCGGCGAGGACACCGTCGCGCATCAGGCTGATGCCCCGATCCGTGACGATCCACAGCGTGCCGTCGGCCGTCTCGTACAGCGCCTGCACGGCGTTGCCTACGAGGCCATCGCGCTGGGTAAAGGTGCGAAACGCTGCGCCGTCGTACTGGCTGATGCCGCGCAGCGTGGCAATCCACAGCGTGCCGTCGGCAGCGACCAGCACATCGTCGATCCAATTGCTCGGCAGTCCCTCATCGGTCGAGTAGTTGGTAAAGGCCTGGCCGTCGTAGGCGCTGAGGCCGTCGGCCGTGCCGATCCACAGCATGCCGCGCTCGTCCTCGACGACCTTCTGCAGGTCGTTGCTAGGCAAGCCGTCGGCCGTCGAGAAGACGCGAAATTCCCCGCCGCTGTACTGCAGCAGGCCGTCGGAAGTAGCCAACCATATCGCCCCGCGGCGATCCTGCACAACGGAACGCACAAAGCTCGAGTCGACCAGCGTTGAGCGCGTCTGGGGCGTGCGCTGGGCGAGTGAATCGCTCTGCCCCAACAAGGTCCGTTTGTCAAAGCGCTGCGCCGTGCCGCGGTGGTAGCGGACGAGGCCGTCGTTGGTGCCGATCCACACCTGGTCCCCGTCGGCGACAAAGAGGCGCTCCACGGCGACCGAGTCGCCCGCTGCGCCTAAGTCAACGCGCTCCACCGCCCCGTCGCGCACGACGCGCAGGCCGTCGGTCGTGCCCAACCAAAGGGTGCCGGCGCCGTCTTCGACCAGCGCCGTGGTCCTGTCAGCGGCTAGCTGTCCGTTGGAAAGCGTGGTAAATATAAAGCCATCGTAGCGCCGCAGGCCCTCGTCGGTGCCGACCCACATCTGGCTGATACCATCGTGGTAGAGCGAGCGGATGACCCGGTCACCCGCATCGTCGGCCACCAACATGGGCTGCATCGCGCCGTCGTCTATCGTATACAGTCCGGTCGTCGAGCCCACCCAGATCTTGGCCTGCGCGTCCTCGGCAATGCAGGTGATTTCGGCGGGCCCGGGTGCGTCGGTCGGCGCCACCCGCGTCACGCGCCCCGCGCGCATGTAAAAGGCGCCCTGATCCTTCGTGCCGACCCACAGCGCACCGTCTGAGGCGACATACAGCGCCGTAATATTGCCGCTGGGCAGGCCCCCCTCTTCTACTGTGTAGTTGGCAAATTCCTCGCCGTCGTAGGTGGCCAGACCGCGGCTGGTGGCGATCCATATCAACCCGTCCCTATCCTGCACAACGGCGCGAACATTAGAGCCAAACCCCGTGCTTATGCGCTCAAACGAGCGGCCGTCAAATTCCGAGATGCCGCCCTGCGTGCCGATCCAGAGCCGACCCTGGCCATCTTCAAAGAATGTGCTGACCCAGTCACCGGCTAGCCCATCAACGGTCGTGTAGGTGATGATCTCGTCGCCGCGCTGGCGACTGACGCCGGAGGACGTGCCGATCCACACTTCCCCGGTAGCGGTCTGGTAGGTGCCGCTGACCTCGTTGCCGGCCAGACCGTTGCCGGCGGCCAGCGTGGTAAACGACAGCCCGTCGAACACGCTCACTCCGCCTGCCGTGCCGAGCCACATCACGCCGGTGCTGTCCCTGCGGATTGAGTTGACGCGATTGTCGGCCAGGCCGTCGTGCATATTGTACAGGTACCACGCCCCGACCTGCTGCCCGCTGCCGGCACTAGTGACGGGCAGGACCGGCAGGGTCTGCCGGAT
>JAYOYH010000078.1:11901-17285 GCA_038153405.1 Gemmatimonadota bacterium
AGGACGGCGTTGGACGATAGGGCGCGACCACCGTGCGTCAGCGCGCCGACGTCCACCATCCACTCGTAGCGCGCCGTATGGCCCTCGCGCTGCACTGCGACGGCATAGGGCGCGCGCAGACGGGTATTGCCCAGCGTTATGCGGCTGTCGCCGTAAATGGAAAATTGGAGCGAGGTATAGGCTTCGCGCTGAGAGGTCGAGGGCACTTCCTGGTGGTTGAGGTAGACAAAGAGCTCGCTGCCGTCCTGCGTGTTCCAGGTAGCGGTCGTATCGATGACGATGTGGTCATCCCGGACCGTTATCGCCACGTAGAGCTCTTGACGCTCTTTGCTATAGCCCACGCGAAAGGACGCGTCGAAGTCGTCGGGGCCGGTAGGCGGCTCGCCGTAGGCCGCTCGGGCTATGGGGTAGCTGATCAGTCCTTCTGGCCAGTCGGAAAAGTCGCCGTCGACGGTGATGTCGTTCAGCTCGGGGGCAACCGCCAGCACGCCGTTGTGCGCCTGGGTGGGCTGGCACAGCACACACAGCAGGACGGCGCACTGCACTACGTCACGCAACCATCTCGCATGCATTCTCGGACCCCACTTTCTCGTATGCAACAGCACCTCGGCCGCTGCGCCTACACGCCACACAATCTACTGCGCCGTAAACCCCCCATCAACCGGCACGAGCGCGCCGGTCATAAACGAGGCAGCCGGCTGGCTCAAGAAGTAGACCACACTGGCGATCTCCTCCGGTGCGGCAATCCGCCCCAGCGGAATCGTCTGCGCCTCAGCCGCCCAGGCCCGATCGACGTCGCCATCAAACGACTGCTGGCCCACGTTTTCAAAAATAACGTCGGTCAGCGGCGTCTTGACGGTGGCCGGACACACGGCGTTGACGCGAATGCCCAGCGGGCTCAGCTCGACCGACAGCGATTTGGCCAGCTGCGCCACGCCGCCCTTGGTTGCCCCGTAGACGATGGACCCCTCTTTGCCGGCAAAGACCTGATCGGAGGCCATCAGCACAATGCTGCCCCGACCGGCGTCGCGCATGTGCGCCGCCACGGCGGCCACCGTGTAGAGCACGCCCTTGAGATTAATATCGATGATCGCGTCGACGTCTTCGTCCTTTAGATCAAACAAACTCGACAGCTTCTGTATGCCGGCATTGGCAAAGAGCACCTCGGGCACGCCGAGTTGGGCAACGGCCGCTTCAACCGATTGCACGATCGACGCACGCTTTCCCACGTCGGTCTCAAAAAATACGACCCGGCCCGGATGCGTCTCGCCCTCTAGCGCCCGGCTAGCTTCCCCATTTATATCCAACAGCGCTACGTCGTATCCTTCTGCGGCAAATGTGCGTACGGCCGCTGCGCCAATGCCGGTGGCGCCGCCGGTGATAACTACCGATGCCATGTATTTCTCCTGTGTCTTACCTACGCGTAGGCCCTTCCCTGCCGCGGCATACCGTCTTGGTCAAACCACCGGGTCCGATCGGGATCACAGTCCGGCACATTAAGCCAGGGCGTCTGCGCGTGCCAGTCGAACAGCCGCTGCTGTAGCTGCGTTTCTATATCGAGGACGCGATCGGAAGCGGCCATATTATCTAGCTGATAGGGATCGCGCTGTAGATCGTAAAAGCAAAGCCGCCTATTGGCCAGCGCGTGACTGTCGGCTTCTAGACTCATCCCATACAGATACCGCGGGGTGCGCACGCCAATCTCGGTCCGCCCTTTTTCCGCACTGCTGGACGACGTCTCTATAAAGGCCCAGTTGCGCTCGAGGGCATCCCGGTCACCGCGCAGAATCGGCAGCAGCGACTGTCCCTGCACGTGGGCCGGCTGCGCCAAACCGCAGGCATCGAGCAGCGTGGGCATAATGTCGATGAGAGACGCCACCTGACCGCGGTTCACCGCGGCCGGCCAGCGACCCGGCCAGCAAAAGAGCAGCGGCACGCGAGTCGACTCTTCGAGCAGCACGCCCTTGTTCCACTGGTGGTGACTGCCCAGGTTGTCGCCGTGATCGGCCGTAAACACCACAATGGTATCCTCTGCCAGGCCGCTGTTTTCTAAGGCGCGCAGCATGCGGCCCACCATCGCATCGGCCCAGGTTACGGCACCGTAGTATAACGCCGTTAACGCACGGATATCAAAACCGGCCGGCCGTTCCAGCGCGTGCGGCTCGCGGTAGTGATAGTAGACGTAGTCCCACAAATAGATCTTGAACCATTCCTCTGAGACCGGCAGCTGGCCATCGCGCACGACATTGGCGCGGAGCGGAACCTGCTCCGGCGCATACATGGTGAGGTACTGTTCCGGCATATCGCCCAGCGGCATATGCGGCGGCATAATATTGTAGTACAGTAAAAACGGCGCGGCGCGCGAAGGGCGGTCGGCTAAAAACGCCTCCACCATTTCCATCTCGCGCTCAACGCTAAACCCCTCTGCGGCGACCGGTGCAGCCCCGTCTACCATAAACTGCTGGCGCGTATGCCGGTGGTTGTTGAGAGGCAGCGCGCTGTGCTGAAAGCCGATGGCTTCGGGGGCGGGGCGTATGTGCCACTTGCCGATAGCAGTGGATTCGTAGCCGGCCGCAGCCAGCACCTCGGGCAAGGTGGTTTCCGGCAGGCAGGCACCGCGGTCTGGTTCGGGCCATTCGGGCTCCAGCGTGGACCAGCCCTTGCCGCCGGTGTCTACATAATCATTGCCCAGATGGCCGTTGCACGTGCGGCTATACTGGCCGGATATCAGCGCTGAGCGGGCCGCCATGCACACGGGGTTGTTGGTAACAGCGGTCGCAAAGCGCACGCTGCCGCCAGCCAGCCGGTCGATATGCGGCGTGTGGACGGCGCTATTGCCGTAGCATCCGGTTGCAAACGCGCGCAGCTGGTCACACAGACAGATAATGATATTGGGTCGTTGGGTCATGGATTGTTTCGCTCACACCTCCGCCTGCTCTGGCAGTAGCCTGCCACACGACACGCGCGAAAACGGACTCGCATCGCACGACAAGGCCCTCTGCGGCAAATATAGCGATAACGGCCGCGCCTTGGACTGGCTATTGATTCTTCCATGAAGATTTGATTCTTTTCCCTCAAACCCCAATTGCACACAAGGCAGCGGCGACCCCTAGGGCGCCAGGATCCTACCAGCCTGCACGCCGCGCAGCACAGCACGACCCAAGAGGAGGGACAACGATGCATCTAGCCAACCCATATCTCTGCCGCATGGCATGTATCGCCGTGCTCCTAGCCGCCGTCTCATCGCATGCGGCCAATCCCCGCACCATCACCCCAGAGGAATTTGGTCGCTTCTTCGCGCGCGCCGTGGAAAAGGTCAACGAGGAGGATCGCGTCAACCTCAAAAACGGCGGCTACACGCCGATCTCCGACGTCAGCGTCCCCGAAAGCGACGCATCCGGCGGCGCGATTGCGTTTGTCGTACAGCAGCACGCCAACGCCGGCGGCGGCAGCGTCCGAATCCGCGGCGGGCAGGCCCTGTTCCAAAACTACAACAGCTCTGCCCTCTACGGCCTGCGCATGCCCCTGCCCGCTCAGCTCAGCGCGGCGTGGGTGCCGGACCTGTTCGAGCGCGGCGGCATAAAGAAGATCAACAAGCTGCTCGACGGCTGGTATGACGGCGTACAAGGCACGCTGTCATACGAAGACGGGTACTTACTCATTGCAGCGACGTATGCCTACGAGGGCGACGACTACGACGTAAGCGACACGTTCAAAGACCTGATGATGCTGTCGCGCAACCTGATCGAAGAAGTGACAAAAGCAACCTGGGACCTGCGCGAGAAGCACTGGAAAGCCGTCAAGGACCAACCCGTTACCTCGCTAGATGCGGCGCAAATGTACTCCGTCTTTGAGGCGGATCTGAGCGACTACGGCGGCGCGCACGAGAGCGCCACGGTGGGCCGCTTCCAGTGGTGGCACGAGGGCGAGCGCGATATGGAGATTATCTGCAACAGCGACGAGCTGATTCTGACGCAGCGCTTTGTCATGAGCAGTCCAACGGTAATGGGACCGGATGCGGCCAACCAGGTCAACGAAATGCTGGCAAAGGAAAAAGACCGACGGCTGCCCGGCGCCGATCCAACAGAGGTCGTGTTCAACCCCGACGACGCAACGCTGGCCGTGCGCAGCGTCTACGACCTGAGCACGGGCGCCTACACCGGCAACGACTTGCGCAAAGCCTACGAGACATTTAACGGCAAATTCTCAAAGAAACTGGCCGAAGACGTATACGGCCTTATGTACAGGGCCAGTGATGTTTCGTGGGAATCGGTAGCCGACCAGTCGCCGAAGTATCTATCCAGGGAAGACCTGCTCTACGCAGCGCCGTGGGACATCAGCGAATCCGAAGGCGAGAAAGAAGAGGCCATCGAAGGCTTCTGGGAATGGTCAGAAGGCGATACTTCCGTTGAGGTATGGAATACCGGCAAGGTCGTCACCGTCGGCTTCTGGCGCCATCTGCCCGACGACCTGAGCAGCGACCAAAGGGACGAGATCATCGCCGCCGTCAACGACCACCTACAATCGGACGACATAATCCACGCAGGCACTCCCAAGGCATCGCTCTACCCGGGGTACGACGAGATCCTATGGGTCGCCGTCGAGCTGCCGATCGGCAGCTACACCTACCAGCAAATTCAGGATGTCCTGGGGGCGTTCACCGACGACTACTGCCAGGAGGCGGATGCGGCAGTGGGTGCTGTTATCGACATGTAGATCGGATGTTGCTAGCGACGGGATACCCATCCCACAGCGCAAATACGCGTGACCCCTCAAAGAGGATGCGGTCGGCCGGTGGCGTGCAGAAGGGACGGGTAGGCATCGGCCGCTACTCGCCGCATCGAAAGGGTACAATGCGCCGCACGGTGCCAGCCTCGATGACCAAAGGCTGGCAGTTGTGTCCTGCGATCATTGATGCGCGGTAGGCGATTCCCGTCTCTGCAAACTGGAAGCCTGCATATGTTTCAGCGTACAGCACGTCTTCCGAATCGACGGCTCGTACCGTCAGCTCAACGGGCGCTGTTGCGTACGTATCCTTTGGGCCCTTGAGCCGCACTTTGACGAGAAGCCGGTCGCTTGGCTCGGCTGCGCTCCCCCCGCCCACAATCACGTTCCAAAGAACAAACTCTTCCGCTTCGAGAATGTTTTCAGAAAAGGACCCGCTCTCATTGTAAAAGAGATGCACGCCGATTGATTCTACCTCTACTGCGTGGCTATAGCACGGCAGGAATAGCAATAGGGCAACCGTTAGTATGCGCTTCATGTAGTCTCTCACCTGTGTGCGCCTAGCGGGCAAAGATTTGCACCCCGCCCGCATACTCGACTCCCTCGTCCAGCGGATACATCGGCCGCGCGCAGACGGTGTGCCCCAGACTCTTTAGGTT
>JAYOYH010000079.1:0-17176 GCA_038153405.1 Gemmatimonadota bacterium
AGTGCGTTTAAATCCCACGGCAAATGAGTTGTGATGGTGCGAAGTTCAATATTTGTATGGACATCGTTGCTGGTATGGATTTCCGTAGTGACGCTTTCTCCCGTCTGCGCACAAGAGGTCTTTCTCGTCGGGTCTGCGGACAGGCCTTGGAACGAGTTTGGCACGACACCCGGCGGCGTTATCGCCTATGTGGAGGCGTTAGGCGATGTGCGCGATTCGGCCGGCGAGACCGTATTTGTCGACGTCCCCGACTCGCTTGGCGGTTGGCTCATGCCCCTGCGCCTCAGCCCGGAGTTCAATATTTCCTCTGACGTGTTCGAGCGCGGCGGCAGCATTGACGTGCCGATCTTGGCGCGCAGCGAAGTGGATCCGGCCGAGTTGGAGGGCGTGCTCAACGGCGACCACGCCGTCGCCTACGATCGCAAATTTGTCGCCGGGCGCATCGTGCGCAACAACGGTATCACCATTCGCCTCGACTTGGGTGCGCGATTTGGCGTAGACCGGATTGTTTTCTATCCCAGAATGACCGAACAATTTCCCTTTGTCAGCGACTATCTGCGCGGCTACGAAATCTATCTGAACGACGGTCAGCCGCAGAATCTCTTTGCCAGCGGCCAGCCGATCTTCACTTCGCCCATACTGCGCGAACCCGATAACCGCCAAGCTCGAGTGGACGTGGGCATCGAGGCGCAGTTCGTGCGCTATGTGGAACTGAAGTCGATATCGCCGCTCGGTTTTGAAATTGACGAAATAGAAATTTACGGACGAGGCTTCGTGCCGACGGCGCGCTATGTCTCTAATGTCCTCGACTTGGGCGAAGACGTGGTTTGGGGGCAAATTAACTGGAACGAAGTATTTGCCGGCCGCGAAGATGACTCCGAACTCGAGATTCGCGTGCGCAGCGGCAGCGATCTGACGCCCGACGTCTACTATCGCACCGTATCGGTCGACGGCGTCAGCCAGCTGCTGCCGACCAATAGCAACGGCGATACGTTGACCGAAGCTAGCTATATGCGGCTCAAGGAAAACGAACGCGGCCCCATCCGCGTCGATATCGCCAACTGGAGCCAGTGGCAGCTGGCCGGCAACGGCGTAGAGCTAAACGTGCCGGCACCGCGCCGCTACTTCCAGTTTAGCATCGACTTCACCAACCGCGATCTGACGGCGAGTAGGGCGGTGGCCGATCTGGGTTTCGAGTATGAAAAGCCGCCCGTTGATCGCATCGTCGCCGAGATAGGCCCATCGCAGACGCAGGTGGGCGAGGAAACCACGTTCACTTACTTTGCGCGCGTGGTAAACGCCAGCGGGCGAGCCGGCTTTAGCCGCTTTGAAGTGGAGACGCCCGCGCGCGTGGCGGCTGTCCGTTCGGTCGAACTCTTTGACGCGCAGGGCAATGTGCTGGAGGCAGCCGATTTCTCTGCGGCCAATTTGAACGAGCTGCCCATAGTCGACGGCGCGCTGTCCATTGAAGAAGTAACAGGCAATAGCTTCGCGCTGGGTCTGCCACAGGTCAGCGCGGACGGCGCGCTGCTGAAAATCGTTTTTGACGCGGCGGTTTTTCGCTATGGCACCCGCTTTCAAGGGCGCGCATTCACCGACGCCAGCACGGCGATTCCCCTGCAGACTGAGGGGGGTAATGCGACGGCGGAACTGCAGACCGACGAGCTGCTGGTGCGGGTGACGGTGGGCTCGCAGGTGGCTGGGGCGCTGAGCGCTGTGCCGCGCGCCTTTACGCCCAATGGAGACGGCGTCAACGACGAGGTGCAGATCAGCTATACCGTGCTCCATCTGCTCGAGCCCTCACCGGCGACTGTGCGCATCTACGATCTGGCCGGCAGCGTCGTGCGCCAGTTCGATGCGGGGCAAGTGCAAAACGGGCGCAGCGAGCTGCGCTGGGATGGCAAAGGCGATGGCGGCCAACCGCTGCCTCCGGGCACGTATATAGTGCAGGTAGAAATTCGCTCAGACAGCAGTACCGAGAGCCGCGCGCACAGCGTGGTGATTGCTTATTGAGCGCTGTTAGCAGGGAGGAATACTTGAATACTCGATTATTTTTATACGTGCTGGCCGTGCTGTGGCTAGCTGCGACGACACAGCTGGCCCTCGCGCAGGATACCGGCACGCGCTTGGGCTCCGTAAAGCGGGGCGGACGAGTCGACTTTTCGCCCAAGGGCCCCGGCGTGCTCTTTGATGCGCTGGACCCGGCCGTTAAGAAATGGTACGTGCCGCAGGAGCTGTACAACGAGTACCGCTGGATGCAGTGGCAGTACACTAACTACGCCCGCGAAAACTACCAGCGCTACGTCAACACGTCGCAAGAGGGCGATTACTTCTACGACATATACGGCAACTTCGTCACGCGCGGCTGGTTGGTATACGACTGGCAGCAGAATCGCCCACAGCAGTTTGGCAGCGGCATTCTCAAGACCAACCGCTACAACACGTGGTTCGACAAGCTGATTATTGCATCCGACAGCAAGGGGCAGTATCACTACAGCTTGACCATCGGCGACGCGATCCGCACCACGCTGACGCCGATGACCTTTTCCAAGCCCGGCTTTAACGGCGTGCAGTGGGATTTTGCCGCCGATAAGTACTCGGCCACGATGCTGCTGGCTCGGCCCAGTCGGCCCGGCATTTCGACCTCGCTCGACATTCCCGACCAAAAGACCAGTGCCACCAATCTGCTGGGCGGACGCAGCGTCATACACGTCGGCGATTTCGTCGAAGTAGGCGCTACCTACTTGACGGCCTTTCAGACGCAGACGCTGCTGGACGATTTTAGCGGCAACCCCTTTAGCGGCGGTGCTCTGACGACCGACCAGAATGCGCTGCCCATTTCGCGCATCGTCATCCGCCTGGCCGATGACTCGCCGCAGGACGGCATTGGCGGCGCGGCGCTCTTCGATGATGAAATCATCATAAAGGACACCGAAGGCAATGTCTATCGCGGCAGCCAGATCAACTTCGAACCGATTCGCGAAGGCGGCTTTCAGCGCGTCGGCTACATATCGGCCGACGGCGATGAGCGCATTACGCTGACCTACGATTTTACCGACCCGGCCTATATTGGACCCGATCCATCGGTGATCGAAGAAGTCTCCTTTGAACTGGTATTGTCCAACGACTACCGGGTGGAAGTCACATCCGACCGCCAGACCAACATCGATTCGCAGCCAGTCTTTTTGCTGGTAGAGCGAGCCGATGGCAATATTCGCGACAACTCCAACCAGCGCTTGCTGAAGTTCGACTATGGCCTGCCGACGGCGAACGTCATCTTTGGCTTTACGCTGGAAGCAACCAAAGTCTGGGGCTTTGATTTCTACGGTGAGTACGACTTTAATCGCCAGTATCGCCAATATCCCAACGTCAATCTCAACGATCACCATAAGGCGATTAAAAAAGCCGATGCGTGGATGTTCAACCTATCGCGGGTCGACGACCCGTTTTTTGCCTTTCTCGAAGCCTACAGCATGGACGACGCCTATTCGACGCGCACCTATTTAGCTGGCACCTTGCGCCAGGACGAGATCGACTACGAAGACGAGACATTTTACGTGTACGAGTTTGTCGACGACAACGACGATCAGGACCGGCGCCCCGACTGGACCCGCTTTGGCCAGCCGCTCGTCGACAACGCCGTGTTTCCCGGCCTGGACGAAAACAACGACTTCATATCGGACTTCAACCAGAACGACACCGAGGACCGCGAGAACTTCGTGCCCGACTACGAGGAGCCCTTTTTGCGCTACCATTCGGACCGGCCCGAGTTCTTGTTTGGCATCGATATGAACAACAACGGCTGGATAGACCGCTTCGAGAACGACGAAGAGCCCGACTATCCCTACGGGCGCGACCTTCGGGGTCGCAACGCGTATGCCGGCGTCATGATTTCGCCGGAGGCCAAGCTGACGGTGGGGTGGCTGGACGAGGAGCTGATCTCCGGCGACGGACGCAATCGCAGCGCCTATATGCTTTTTACCTACGAGCGCGACGTGGCCGATTTGGGGCGGGTGCGCCTCTATGAAAATCTCCGTCTGGTCGAAGACAATATTCCCGACAATCTCTTTCAGTGGGTGCAGCCGCCCAATTCGCGCGGCACGCATCAGCGCATATTTGACCCGCTGCCCGCCAGAGACACTTGGATCAACACCACATATGCGCAGGTCGACTACCGCGGCCTATCGCATTTGAACATCATCAACAAGCTCAAGTACGAGGTGTATAGCCAGCGCGAAGAACACGGCGATTTGCGCGGGACCTCCAGCTTTTTTGGCTTGATAAACAAGGCCGATTACACCATTGAACTGGGGCAGATAGAAATCGAACCGCGCATCAAGAGCGAGTATCTGCGCCAGCGTCCCTTCAGCAGGCGCGATCCCAAGCGCCGGGAGCTGACGGAGACGCTCTTTCTCATCGCTCGCTTCCCGCTGCTGCGCCATACGCTAATTGAACTGGGGCTGGAACTATCGCATTTCGAGCAGTTCCGCGACAGAGACGGCGTGCCGCTGCACCGTGCGCTAGAGCCAGACTCGAACAGCCGGATACTGGCCGTTCAATTCGCCAATGCCGGCGACTATCTGGGCTATAAGCTGCATCTGCAGACGGGTATGCGCCTGCAAAAGCAGACGTTTGAGAATCTGCCGTCCAGCACGACGAGCACTATTTTCATGACGGCGTACGCCGGTTTGGAGCGATAGACATTACACTTGAGAGTCGGGTGCCAATCTGTTATTTTCTTTAGTGAGCGCCTGTTCGGATGGCTTTGCCCGTTGCTTAGCTGAATGAGCGGCGTTCACTACTCTGTTCCCTGTTGCTTTCTCATCAAGGTGAAAGCTATCTGCAAAAGGAGGCTGTATGAAGAAGCTCAACGCATTGCTGGGGGCCGCGCTCGTTGCGGCGCTCGCGACGGGTCCGTCTTATGGACACCAGGGGGAAATGAAGTTCATGTTCCAGTTCCCCGATCACTTGACGCCTACGCTGGACGGCGATATGTCCGATTGGGATATCGTCGGTGAGGTGTATCAGATCCAAGGCGAGACCATGTTCAACCAGTTTGGTGCTCCGATGGATCTGAGCGATTTTAACGCCAAGCTGATGTGGGGGTATAACCTCAGTGCCAACAAAGCCTACTACGGAGCGTGGATCAGCGACGATATGATCAACGATACGGAAAAATGGTCGACGACCACCGACTGGGACCACTCGGGCGGCATCTTCCGTCGCTTTGATCAGGGCGATGAGTTCGAGGCGCGCTGGGCCAGCGCACAGGCGCAGCGCTACGACGTTGCGGCGCCGATTTTCAGCTCGTCCGGTTACTACACTCGTATAATTGACGGTTCGAAAGCGTGGGCCGGCACCGACCCTTATCTGATGTGGGGCGGTCAGTTCCTGCGCGGCGATGTCAATACGTTCGAGCCAGCTGAAATGTTCACCGAGTATGCGATGGTGCCTTTTGATGACATTCATCCCGACGGCCCCGATGCCAGTATTGAGCACAAGTTTGCCGAGGGCCAGATCGTCGGTATCGAAGTGAACTGGGGCGACAAAGACGCCGATCCGGGCGCCTACGACGACGCCTACTGGTCGGGCTTTGGCGGCGTCGGTGCATCGGCAGACGCCGACCAGTTTGGCGACTACCTGCTGGCGCCGATTGAGGCGGGTCTGCCCACGGCTACGGCTGTCGAGACCAGCACTTGGGGTCAGATTAAGACGAGCCTCGACTAAGAGCGCGTCGCAGGCCTGTTGTGACAGGCGATCAATGTAGTGTGTGGCGGGGTTCGCGGGCGACTGTGGACCCCGCCGCTTTGTAGGAGGTGTGCGGTGAGACGGCTTTTTCTATGGACATCGGTTTGCCTGCTGGCTGTATCGGCCAGTGGACGCGAACACTATCAGTTGGGTGGAGCGACGGGCGTCCCTTGGTCGGCCGTGGGCACACCCAGTTTTATCGACGAGGTGTTCGCACCGGGCAGCATTCGCCCGTTGAGTACCGAACTGAGCCACAACCTCGTTAGCACGATGCGCAATCGGGGCGGCGATCTCACCAGCTTAGTTAGCATTTACACCCTGCCGGCGAATTGGCCCGATACGCGCGGCTTTGCCGTTGACGGAGATCCGGCTACGGCCTTTGTACATCCGCCGCGCATCGACTTTTTTCGACCGGGCTATTTCTACACCACGCCCATGTTCTTCGACTTGGGTGCGCCGTTCCCCATAGAGCGCGTGGTCTTTTCGACTCGTCCCGATCAGCCGGGCAATAAAATACGACGGTTTCGTTTCTATCTGAACGACGGCAGTGCCGAAAGTCGAGACGACAAAGGAAACATAGTGTGGACGCTCGTGCACGATGAGAAAGACAATCTCAACGCGCGCGTGGAGCTGAGCGTCGAGCCTCAGATCGTACGCCATCTCTACCTGCACCCTCTGGAAGTGGGAGACACTTGGGAAGTCGCCGAGTTTGAGGTGTACGGTCAGGGGTTTGTTCCCAAGGCATCGTATATTTCTGATCCCATTGATTTGGGTGCGCTGTCGAGTTTAGGGCGGATATGGTGGAGCGGTCAACGCGATGCCAATTCTAAAGTTCTGATTCAGACGCGCAGTGGTAGCGACGATCAGCCCGAAGTGTATTGGCGCAAAACAGGCGTTGGCGACCAAGAAGTTTCGACGCTGGCCAGCGGGGCTCCCATGTCGCGCGCCGACTATTTTTCCACGCCGCAAAACGTGCGCGGTCGCATTACGCAAGACCTGGAAAACTGGAGCGTCTGGCATACCTATGAGTACGAAGATGGGCTCGACGGCACGCGCATACTGTCGCCGGGTCCGCGCCGATTCGTGCAGCTGCGCATCGACTTTTCATCGCAGGCTTTGCAAGGTGGTCAGATTGACTCGCTGTTCTTTGAGTATTCGCAGCCACCTCTTGTCGGTACAGTGATCGGCGAGATTCACCCTTCATCGGTCAACCCCGCTGAACAGGTCCAGTTTACCTACGCTATTCGCGCGCGAATGGATGCGGGCCTGTCGGGCTTCGATCAGCTGGAATTGCGCACTGCGGCGCAGGTGGAAAAGATTTCGGCCGTGCGCATTGACCGCCAAGAAGTCGACTACAGCGCGGCACTCGACCCGGACGATCCCCATCAGTTCAGGGTGAATTTCCCTCGTATAGATCAGGACCAGACCCTGCTGGAAATCGACTTTGATGCGCGCGTATTCGTATACGGAACGGTCTTTAGCGCCTCAGTAGTCGACAGCGAGACGGACGAAGTCGGTCAGGAAGTGACCCCCGGCGATGCCGTGGCGGCGCTCTTGAGCGACGACATTGTCGTCCACACCGCGCTTGAGGGCCGTTTACTCGATGACGTATCTATGGGACCAAATCCCTTTACGCCCAACGGAGACGGCATCAACGACCAGGTGCAAATTCGCTATGCGCTGTTGCGCCTGACTAGAGCGATGCCGCTGACGGTAGAAATTCGCGATTTAAACGGTCGCAAAGTACGCGATTTGAGTAGCAATAGTGGCGCGGGAATGCTGTATCAGCTGACGTGGGACGGTCTCGACGATGAGGGTCAGATGGCTGCACCTGGTCTATACATAGTGCGCATTGCCGTGGAGGCCGACAGCGGCAGCGAGGAAAAACTGGGCTATGTTGCGTTGGCCTATTAGGGAGGGATGGGTGTTATTGGGGCGATCTCTACATCATGGATTTTTGGTCATTGGTTTTCTGCTCTTCGCGCTCTTATCTGCGGGATGCTCAGAACCCGTAGCCCAACTGCCGGTCGGTTCGGTCGCGCGGATCGATAGTACCTTGATTGAAGCCGACTACGTTCGCGCGTTTGTCGAGCGCATAGCGCCTGGTCTGCGCTCGACAAACACAGGGAACGATGCGCGGCGAGACTATCTGCGCAGCGTGCTGGCTCGGCACCTGTTGGAAATGGAAGCACGTGCGCGCGGGTTGCACGAGGACGAGGTGATACGCACCGAATTTCGCCGGCTGTGGCGCCAGCGCTTGATAGAGGCTTATCGCCGCCAAATACTCCCCGGCGAAGTAGAGATCAGCGACGAGGAAATTCGCGCCTACTTCGTCGAGAGCGGTCTGAATCGCCGCCGTCAGATGGCCGGTATTCTCGTAGAAGACGAGGCGCTGGCGCAGCGCGTCAGCCAAGAGCTGGCCGCCGGTGCCGATTTTGGTCAGATGGCTCGTGCGCACAGCATTGACGAGCGCTCGCGCGAGCAGGACGGCGTGCTGGGCTTTATCGATCTGCTTGAAGCGCGTCGCTTGCAGGTTCCCGATGCGCTTTTTCGCGACTGGCCTGCCGGAAAGATTTCCGACGTTCTGCCGATGGGGCGGCGCTTTCAGCTCATTCGCTTTGGGCCGGAGCAGCCGGTGCCCTACCAGGAGCGCCGCGCGGATATTTACGAGCTGCTCTACGGGCAGAAGTTCGGCGAGTTAGAAGAGCGCGAAGTCCAGCGCTTGGAGCGCAGGCTCGATCTGAAAATGGTGCCGCAGGGATTGGCGTTGCTGCTCGAAAAAGGCGATCTCTACACGCGCTTACGCAGTGAACAGCTCTCCGGGGAAGAGCACCAAGTAGCGTTGTTCACCTATAAGGGTGGTCAGATTACGCTGGGCGACTACGTGGAGATTTTGAGTCGAGATATGCGCTCGCTGTCGGGTTGGGGGCTGAGTGACGAAGCGGAGGTGCGCGAGGTGGCCAGCGAACTAGTCTTGACGCAGGTCATGCTCTTCGAAGGTGCGAAGAGGGCGGGCATTGCCGATCGGCCCGCTGAAAAAGCGTGGGCGGAGAACACGCAGCGGCGGCTGTTGATTGAGGAGTTGCGCAAGCGCGAGATCGTCGATCCGCTGCTCGTAACGCGCCAGGAGGCCAGAAATTACTACGATGAGCACGCAGAGCTGTTTGTGGAATCCGACGAGTATATTCTGGTGGAACTATTGGTCGACGACCAAGAAAAGGCCCGTGCGCTGCGCCAGCAGATCGACGAGGGCGAGACGATTTCCTCTTTGGCCCAGCAGCACACGCAGCGCGCCGATACCAAGGAGGAAGCGGGTCTCATGCATATGGGCGACTACGAGCGCCTGGCCATGCCGGAGTTGCACAAGGCCGTGACGCAGGCCGAGAAGGGCCAGGTCGTTGGACCCGTGAAGGTCAGGGAGGGCTATAGCTTGTTCAAGGTCATGGATCGCCAGATCGGTAAGCTGAAACCCTTTGACGAGGTCGAGCGCAAAGCCCGTGCGCTGGTGCGCGCCGAAAAGAAAGAAGTGCAGTTTGAAGATTGGATCGACCAACTGATGGAAAAGTACGCAGAGCGTATCGTCGTATCGGAGGAAGCGTTGGTTGGTGCGCTGCCCGATACGTTCTTGACGCGTTTGGCCGTTGGCGATGGGAGCGATAAATAATGGCGACGAATCGGCGGACTCTCAGCGCTTTGATCGGCCTTGCACTCCTCGTTTTTGCGACGCCCCCGCTGGCCCAGTCGCGTGGCTACAGCCTGCGCGCCGATCGAGTGGAGACGAGCAGCAGCGCGCACTGGCAGGCGTGGGGCTTTCCCGGCGACATGGTCGAGGTCGATGCGGACGGTGCGATCCGCTCGCGCTTCGTGCGCGGCCCGTACAATGCGCTGTCCGATGCGGGCCAGTATAACCATGCCATTGTCAGCAATGTGCGCAGTCAGTACAACAACGCCTTTGATCTGGACGGTGAACTGCGCACGCGCGGCGGCATCAAGCAGGCTCCGTCGAACCCCAACTTGGCCGCGCGCATCATGGACGGGGACGAGGCGACGTTCTGGGAGCCCAACCCGAACGATCCGCTGAGCAATTGGGTGTTGGAAATCGACTTGGGCCGCCTAGTATCGGCGAGAAAGGTCGTTCTGCGCTTCGCCGAAGAAGGCGATCCCTTTCTGCAGTTCAGGGTGCACTCGGCCGGCGGCCAGAACCCCTTTGGCACGGCGGATCGCAGCGGCGCGCTCGACTACGTATTGGTCGGTGGCACGACGCAGCCCAATCGCGACCAGCGGCTGTTCGAGTTCGACCTAGATCCCATCGGACCCCATTCAGACGGTTGGACGGGACGCATGGTGCAATACGTGCGCATTGCGGTCACAGACACGCGCGCCGACCGCGCCGAAGAAGTTTCTGCAGAAGCGTACCAAGCGATGCCCGCCGGCGAGCGCGGAGCCGTCGAATATATCTGGCGCATCGCCGACGAAGAGCGTTTGGTAAGCGAAGAGCGCTACGGACAGCTCACGGCGAACGAACAGGGCGGCATTCGCTACTTTCGCCGCGAATTGCCGCGCTTGGCCGAAGTCGAGGTCCAGACCGTTGGCGAGAATATCTCGCTGGGGCTCATAGGGCGCGGCGGCAGCTTGCACGACGTCAACCCCAACGCCTCGCCGGAACTGGCCTTCGACGGCAATATGAGCAGCGAATGGTCCGGTGTGGTGTACGACATAACCGGTGAAACGGTCGAGTGGGGTTTGCTCAACGTCGATCTGGGCGCTCACTTCCGCGTCAACGCCGTGCGCCTAGTAACGCGCCTGCTCGACGGAGGTGGCCGCGTGCTCTACGGCTATTTGCTGCGCGGTTCGGATGGAGCGCGCGCGCCAGACGGCAGCTTTATCTGGGAAGATTTGAGCGGCGAAGACCGCTTGCTCAACCAGAACACCCGGCTTTTTGAAGACCGCTTCGATTCGCGCGTCCTGCGCTTTTTGGAATTTCGCAACTTGGATATTGCCCGTCGCACGCTGGCTCATCTGGGCCACCGCGTTCCCAGCGTAGTCACCGAAATAGAGGTCTACGCCGAGGGTTATTTGCCGAGGCTGGAGATGCAGTCCGGCCTCATCGATCTGGGCGCGGCCAAAAACCTGACGACAATAGACTGGCAGGCCGATCTGCCGCCCGGCACGGCGGTGGAAATTCGCACGCGCAGCGGCGATGATTTGCGCGAGGTCAAGAGCTACTTCAAGGCCGACGGCACGCAGGTGGCTAACGAAGAGGAATACAATAAGCTGCCGACGTTTTTCCAGGGCGAAGTACAAGTCGAATTGCAGCCGGGTCAGGGCTGGAGCAGCTGGAGTCAGGCCTACGATGCGCCCGGCGCGCGCGTTCTTTCGCCCAGTCCGCGCCGCTACATGATGGTGCAGGCACGCCTCTTTAGCGACGCGCAAGACGCCGTGGCCACGCTGCGCTCCATCCAAGTTCACTTCACCCTGCCACTGGCCGAGCGCATCGTAGGTGAGATCGAGCCCAAGCAGGAGGTGCCCATTGGCGTGCCGGCGGAATTTGAGCTCTTTGTGCGTCCGTCGTTTGCCGCGCGCGATTCGGGTTTCGATCGCGTGCGCGTCGTGGCACCCTCGCGGGCGGCCATGCATTTGACCCGCGTAGATCTGGGGCGCGCGAGCGAGTTGGCGGCGGCCATCGGCGATGGCTACGCCCGCCGCGATGACGGTGCCCTGGTCGATGCAGCGGGTGAGATACTGACGGTGAGCGGCCAGGGCACAGACTCGCTCTTTATCGAACTGCCCGAGGTCCAGCAGCGCGGTGGAGCAGAAGTGCTGCGTCTATCGTTTTCATCGACCGTGTATCAAAGCGGATCGACCTTTGCCGTCGAAGTGGGCAATTCGCAGAACCCGGACAACTGGCAAAGCGTGGATCCGGGCGAAGGCGTTGGCGACGAGCTGGCGGTGGGGGAAGGGCTTACGGTTCTGACGCCCTTAGACAGTCGCATGATCAAGATGATTGCCAGTTCTGCTCTACTGACGCCGAACGGAGACGGCATAAACGACGAAGCGGCTTTTGAATTTGCCGTGCTCAAGGTTAACGCCGCGCGTTCCGTACGCGTATCGCTCTTCGATCTTAGCGGCCGGGCGATACGCCGCATCGAGGAGAGTCGAGGGTTGGCCAACGGGCAGTACAGCCTGCGCTGGGACGGTCGCGATGAGGGGGGTGAGCTGGTGCCTCCAGGGCTATATATGGCCCGCATCGGCGTCGATAGCGACGGCGAACATAGCAGCGATGTCAGTCGGATTGTGGGCGTAGCCTACTAGCCGTCAGGGTGACGACATCGTCGTAGAGCCGTCGCTCGCTGCCCTGGTAGGAGCCGTCTGCGGCAAAGAGCGGAAAGACGTATACGGGTTTGAGCGTGGCCTGCCAGCGCCCATCGGCAAGCGGTTGTACATCGACTTCCAAATGACCATAGTGCTTTCCACCGTCGACGAGCCCGCCGTCGCTCCAGCGCTCGGGAGCGTGCGTGTGCGCGAGAAAGGCCTGCTGTGGATTGACTAGGTCCTGTTGAGGGCCGCGCAGTCCATCGCCGCCGATGCCTATATCGTAAAAGTGCACAGTGTGCGGCACCTGCTCACCGCTTTTGACCACTTCCATCCCATCCACTTCGGAGCGCTCCCACATTTCATCGTGTCCGGCCAGTACGGCGTCGACTCCATAGCGCAGAAAGAGGGGCGTTAGGGCGCGCACGGGCACGCCCGACTGCGCGTCAAAGCCCTCACCTTGCCCCGGTGGCCAGCCGTGTGGCCCGACTGAATAGGGCGTGTGATGAAACATCACGAAGGTGAAATGGCGCGTGCGCTGCGCGTCGTCCAGCTGCGCTTCGAGCCAGGTGTACTGCTGAGATCCGGGTCCGAAATCAGGGGCGTGGCCGCCGCCTTCGTCGTCCTCTCCCAACAGGAAGAAGTTGGTGTCGCCGGCCGATTGGTGCGGACTGCCGTTGGCCACGTCCAGCCCGATCAGGGCGATGGGGCCGTAGTCAAAGCGATAGTAGCGGTTTTGCTGCTGCGGATTGTTTGAGCCGTTGGCGGGGAATTCAAAATAGCTACAGAAGCGCCCAATGGCCCGCTCGGAACCGGGCTGGTCGTAGCGGTCTAGATAGGGGCCTTCGTAGTACTCGTGATTGCCCGGTACCGCTAGAAGGGGCACGCGGCTAGCCAAGCTATTCTCGCCGTTTTCCGCCGTGATATGCCGCCAAAACTCATCCCAATCGCGCTGTTCGCCGCCCGATTCAACCAGATCGCCGGCAATGGCGATAAAATCGGGTTGGCGACTGGCGATGACCGCCAGGTTGGCCGCGTAGCCGTCGGTCTGGTCGAGCGGGTAGAGCCGTTTTCCATCGCGATTGGGATCGGCCCAGTCGGCGCGTTTGCCAGTCGATTCGGGTTCGGTCTCGCTGTCGCTAAAGGCGATAAAGCGGATGGGCTGGTCGACGAGCGGCGCCGTGGCGAAGGCGGCGCTAAAGACGGAGGCGCCCTGTTCCACAGTGTAGGTGTAGGTCGTCGCCGCCTGCAGGTTTTCCAAGCGCAAGCGGTGGCGAAAGGGCGCGGCCGGGGCCTGTCCACCAAAGAAGGTCGTGTCTTCCCAGGTCGTATACGCCAGCGCATCGGCGCGCTGCGGCGCGGAGTCCAGTGCGGATTCCATGGTTGAACCCTGCGCGCGGTAGGTCAGTTTCCCCGGCGTCTGCGCGTCGGAAAACCACAGGATCGTCGCGCCGTTTGTCGCGGCGTTTTGGACGTAGGGAACGATGCGGAAATCGGCGCCTAGGGCGAGCCCAGGAAGCAAGACGGCCAGTGCGAAGAGTAGGAGCATAGCCCTCAATATACTAGCCGTATGCTCCACTGGGCAAAAAACCCAATAGCACCCGCAGGCGCTCGTCGGCGTTTGCGTAGACGTGCTCGGGCATCTGGTAGTTCATAAAGGGCGCGTACTTGTGGCCGATCAGGCGGCGCGCGTAGCTGATTTGCGTCATGTAGCGCGTGCGCTGGCTGTCGTTGGGGCCGCCGCGATGCCAGACCTGGTTGTTGAACATCACCACAGATCCGGCTGGTCCCAAGCACGATGCGACGTGGGCCTCATACGGCGTGCCTTCTATCGGGTTGGGTGGACTGGCGCCAAATAGGTGGGAACCGGGAATGCACTGGGTTGGTCCGTGTGCGACCTCATCGACGTCGGTCAAGTAGTAGTTGGCGGTGAAGAGCAGCACGGGCAGGCGCACGTTGCTGGGCGGCTCGCCGTGCGTGACGATGTAGTGCGAAGGATCGTCTTGGTGCCAGGTGCTCAGGCCGCCGCCGGGCGGCGTGCGGAAGCTGTTGTTGTGCACGACGTGCGTCGTCGTGGCGATCAGCGCCTCGGCAAAGGTGGCGATCGGCTCTATGTCAAATAGCGATAGGTTGGCGCTGCTGCGCTCGAACATGCGCGGCCGCAATTCGATGGCTCCGCCGGGCGGTGGTGGGTTTTCAGCCAGTGCGTCGTCCAGGTCGTCGCGCAGCGTGGCGACGAGGTCGGGAGGAAGCACGCTGCGCAGAAATAGAAATCCGTCCCGGTGAAATTGCTCAACCCATTCTGCAATTTGACGCTCGTCAGCCGTGATCATCGATCTATTCGCCATGCGCGGCCTTCTTTTATACCTTAATTTGCAATAATGAAGAATGAAAGGATATCGCCATGCCCACGCTAGCAAGCTTTGCGGCTTTTGCCGCTTTTTTTGTAGCCGGTTGTGCGCCGAGCGCCGAGCAAATTAAGCATCTTTTGGCGGAGAATCCAGAGATACTTACCGATGTGATAAGAGAAAATCCACAGGTGGTATTTGACACTATCGAGAAAAACCCGGAGCGGTTTATGGCCGCGGTCAACGCGGCGGCTCAGGTTGCGCGCGCGCGCGCGCAGGCCGAAGAGGAGCGCCGCGAAACGGAGCAGCGCGAGGTCGAATTCGATAATCCTAAGCAGCCCGAACTAGCCGTTGGTCGCGTGTACTGGGGTCAAGCGCAGGCGCGCATTACCATCGTCGAGTACTCGGATTTTGAGTGCCCCTACTGCGCGCGCGGCTACCGCACCGTAAAAGAGCTGATGGCCGAGTATGGCGACGATGTGCGATTGCTCTACAAGCACCTGCCGCTGGAAATGCACGAAGGCGCCCTGCCGGCGGCACTTTACTTTGAGGCCATAGCGCTACAGTCGGACAGCGCGGCGCGCCAATTTCACGATGCGCTCTACGAAAATCAGGGACAGCTGCGCGCGCAGGGAACGGCGTGGATGGATGAGGTGGCGCGCGGCTTGGGGCTCGATATGGCGCGCCTGCAGGTCGACGTCGAGTCGGACGCTGTGCGGAGGCGAGTCGAAGCAGATATGGAGGAAGCCGCCTCGTTTGGCTTTACCGGCACGCCCGGCTTTCTGATCAACGGTGTATCGCTAAAGGGGGCCTATCCGGCGTCGGCTTTTAGAACGATTATCGATCGCCAATTGGGCACCCCATAGCGCCGCTGCAGGTGCGCTACTCGCGCTCTAGCGATAGCGTGTAGAGCCGTTCGTCGGGAACCATGTTCAGGCGCAGGCGGTTTTCCTCTACGACAAAGCGCTCCTGCCCGGCCACCGGCGTTGGCGTAATGCGCACGCTGCGCACGCCCAGGTCGGAGTTAAACTGAAAATCGAGCGTCAGTGGCTCGTCGTATACGTCGTTGTCCAATCCGTCGCCAATAAAGAGTTCAAACGAATCGGGCATCTGGTTGCCAAAGAAGCGCGCTATTTGAATGTCTAGGGCATTGCGCTCTTGGATGTAGGCGGCTACGGAGGCCAAGTTGCCGCTCCAAAAGTCGTTGGCTCTAATAAAGTCGAGATCGCGCACGAACTCGACGTAGGGGTAATAGCCCCATCCCTCCGGATAGCCTATGGAATGGTAGGTCATAATGGTCCACGCGCGGCGCCGCAGCGTCTGGATGAGAATGGGCTGCAGCTGGTTGTGCGTGCTCGGATCGCGCGTGCTGGCGTTGCCCATGATGACGGAGGGCAGGTTGTGCCAGTGATCCGGCTCGCGCACGCCGTCGGCACAGATGTAATAGGCGCTCGGATCGCGCGTGCCGCCGCGTGCGGCGATAAACCCAGCTTGGCGATTGGCCGCCTGCGTTTGCGCATCGCGGCCGGCAAAGAGCGGGTAGGCGTAGACCTTGGGTTTTAAACCCCAGGCGCGCATCAGGGAAAAGTTGGTGCGGAACGATTGGTAGGCGGCGTGATAGCCAAGCGCGTCGTGGTCTATGTGCGAGTGACCGTGTCCAAAAAAGCCAATACCGCGCGGCATCAACTCCGTGCGCATGCGCTGCGTGATGGCGATGCGCTTGAAGTGGGAGAGCTTGTTGCTGACAATCTCCACGTCCATCGACAGACCGCGGGCAATGGCCGCATCCGTGGCCAGCGAGAAAACGGGATCGATGCCCCATGGCGCATCGTAGGTGATCGACACGGCGGCGCGGCGGCCGTCGCGCCACTTGGGGGCCGTGATGTTAAAGACTTCTTGGCCCTGATGGCTGGCGGTGAAGACGGCCGGCGCCGCATCGACGAGCTTGCCGACAGGAACCGGCGCTTCCGGTCCGGCCAGACGGGTCGCATCTTCGCAGCTACAGAGGGCCAGCAGTAGAGCCAGCGATGATATAAATAGACGCAACATCGTTTTTTTATGAGTAGTTAGTAGTTAGTCATGCAAAGGTAATGAACGGCAGAAGCCTTGCCAAATACGCGGCGTACGGGCCGCCTGTCACTCGTCTGGCCGGTGGCAACGGGGGCCGTATAATGACTTGAGTTAATCATTGGAGCATCGTACATTTCCAGCCTGTTCGTTTGCGATCATGCCCATCGGCCCCATCAAGGAGTTTGACGTGCGTAGACATCTTCCCGTCTTCACGATACTGCTCATACTGGCCACCTATGCCGACGCTCAAATCGGCGTATTTAAATTTGGCGGCAGCGGAAACGCTTGGAGCCGCAGTGACAGCAACACGGTCTTCGTCGATTTTGACTCCTTTCCCGGCTCCATTGCGCCGATCTATTTCAACGGCGCGGACAATATTCTCGACCAGCTGCCGTTTTGGTCGCCCTTCAAATTTCCGACCGAACTGGACTACGAAGACGGGCTGATACCCCGCGTGTGGCGCGCCGCCAACGGGTTTTACTGGTATACGGCCGGCACATTGACGACGGAGTGGGTCGACGGAGACAGTTCGTCCTACAGTCCGCCAGTGCGGCGCGGCATCGAGTCGGAGTGGTACACGTTTGACGTGGGCGTGCCGGTGCCGGCTCACGTCGTGGGTTTTTACACGCCGCCCACCGGTTTTCGCGCCGACGGCACGCCGCTGAGCGACGATATCTTCAAGGCGTTTGAGGTTTCTA
>JAYOYH010000080.1:0-16054 GCA_038153405.1 Gemmatimonadota bacterium
TTCGCGCACGTAGAGATGCTCATCCTGTTGTGCTGCCTCCAGGTCGGCTACGGCCTCCACTGCCGCAGGACCGATTTTAGCCAGCGCCAGCGCGGCGTTGTGGCGCACCGTAGCGTCCCGATCACTCAGTCGCTGGGCGAGCGCGGGCACGGCTCCGACCGCATCGGGTCCCATGTGGCCGAGCGCTTCGGTGGCGTTGCGCCGCACCCAGACTTCGTCGTCGTTGAGGGATTGCTGCAGCAGGGGCACCGAACCCGAGGCCGCGCCGCCGATATCGCCGAGGGCATCGGCGGCGGCTGCGCGCAGCGCCCAGTTGGGATCCAATAACAACTCTTCTAGGGGAGCGACGGCCGGTGCGCCGGCAGCGCTGAGGGCAAAGAGCGCGTCGAGCTGGCTGGGATTGGTGTGTGCGCGCTCCAGGTTGCGCTGCAGTTTGTCGGCCGCTTCTGCGCGCAGGGCCTGCACCAGGTAGGGCACGCCGTCAGCCCCCTGAGACGCGAGGGCATAGGCGGCCTGTAGGCGCCGGTGCTCGGATTCACTCTGCAGGTGCTCGTAGAGAAGCTGCGGGTCGTCGTCGGCTGCGCGCCGATCGGTGCGGCCGCCCATCCACGCCCACTGGGACTGGCACAGCGCGTCGGGCGGGCCGTCGTCCGTCCCTGTCCACGCATCGCCTGCGCTGCTCCACGCTGGACTATCTGGCTCGCGCAGGCGTGTAAAGAGAAACTTCACCATATAGCGGTCGACGGTGCTGAGGTTGGGCATGGCGCGGTGCCATAGGTCGTAGTGCACGATGGTGACCGTGCCGGCCGGGCCGACCAGCGGCAGCTCGGCCCGCTCGTTGGCCTGCTTCGTATCGTTGTAGTGCTGGGTCGCCGGAATGGTCGAAGAAGGCCCATTTCCCAACGCCACGTCCTGCGGGTAGTAAAAGGCCATGGCCCATCGGCAGCGGTGATGGCGCACGTTTTGGTCGCTCTCGTAGCTGTCCTGGTGCATGCCTTGTCCGCCGCTGCCGGCGATATTCTGATGGCAGTGGCGATGCGGATGCACGATGTACTCGGGACCCAATAGGCTGGCGAGCGCACCGGCGACGCGCTCGTCTTCGAGAATGCGATAGAGGTCGGGCACCTTGGGCAGGATATCGTTACCCGGATTGCCCTCGCGCTGAAACAGATCGTCGATCTGCGTGCGTATCTGCGCGTGGAAGTCGGCGGGTAAATGGGCCTGTAGGGTGATATAGCCGTCGCGCAGAAAGCGCCGCACGCGCGCGTCATCAAGTAGGATCATGGAGTGCACCTCCTCGTAAATATCGGTGTGGGTTACTGTGCATCGCCAACGGGGAGGCGGCTGCTGCGCTCTCCGCGCAAATAGCCTACGCCGGCATGGTCCACTGCAGCGGCGCGGGTGCGATGCCGTGTTCTTGGGCCCACATATCCAAGGCATCGCACGCACCGCCCAGCAGCTGCTTACGGATCTCGTCGAGCGGTTCGAGCACAGAGTGATCGGGCCACACTTGCTCCATATTGTCGCGCCGCCCACCCATCCAGCGGTAGCTATAGCCAAAGATAATCACCTTTGAGATGCGCTGGCTCAAATTGGGCGCCGACGTGTGGTATACGCGGTTTTCAAATAGAAAGGCATCGCCTGCGTTCAAATGCAGGTCGACCGCGCCCTCCGGGTCGACTTGGCCCGAGGGTATGGGCAGCGGCGTCGGCAGCTTGTGCGAGCCGGGCGCAAAGAGCGTAAAGCCCGACTGGGGCTCGTGAAAGTCGGTCAAGCAATAGCCTACTTTGATGCCGGCGCGCACGCTGTGGGCGTGGCCCAGATCTTGGGTGAGGCCGATGTCGCGGTGCCAGCCGCGCGCCGACGCGCCCCCTCTCTCTTCGGGAAATTTGTAGATAATTGCCGTCGTATGCAGATGGATATTGGGCGATAGCAGCTGCACGACGAGCGGCAGCGTTGCATCGTGTGCCAGCAGCGGATGGAAAGCGGGCTCTTGTACGATGCCCGGTCGCCGCTGCACGTAGGGCTGGCCTTCAGTGCGCTCGAATTGCTCGATCATGCGGTCGCTGATCTGCGTAAGTGCGTCGACCTCTGCTGTAGAAAGCGCGCTGGGTACAACTAGATAGCCGTTGTCGTCAAAGGATTGGCGCTGGTCCGGCTGCAGGGCGGTAAACTTCATCTGGGCGCGTTCCTCTCAATTGGTCGGGTGTGCATCAGGTATTGTCCCACTGACCCAAGCCAATCGGCGTTTCGCACTTGAGCGCCTGCCGGTCTTCGGCGATCCACTCGGCCCACATCGTCTCGTCGTCGCGCGAAAAGCCCGAATTGGCGCGCGCGTAGAGCAGGGGGTCTTCGCCCAGCAGCCGCATGAGCCGCCGGTCTTCGTTGGCGCGCGCCGTCTGCACGATGGCCTGCACGGCCGGGCCGCCGTGGTTGTCGCGGCATTTGAGCCACGATTTATTGTAGTAGATGCTGAAAAAATAGCGCGGATGGCCTGAGGAATTGGGCGTGCCCGAGTGCAGCAGCGCCGCGTGCGTGAAGACCACGTCGCCGGCTTCTACCGGCACAATGATCTCCTCGGCGTGCGGCCGCTGTCCCTGCTCGGGTGCGATGCCGATATCGCGCCGGTGCGAACCGGGAATGACGCGCAGCGGACCGTACTGTTCAGTCAGGTCTTGCAGATAGGTAATGGCGTTGCATGCTAGCGGCGGCACGTATTCGCCGTGCGTCGGCCGATAGGCCCAGATATCGCGGTGCCATCCCGATACTCTGCCGACGGCCTGCTCTTTGGGCACGGAGGGAAAGGCCATAAAGGTCAGGTTGTCCATCTGCACAAAGGGCCCCAGCACGCGCTCGGCAAAGTCGAGCAGGTCGGGGTGGGCGATGGCCGGTAGCAGCAGCTTGGGCTCAAACTCCAGCGTCGAGCGCAGCCAGAGGGTAGGCTGCTCCTGCCCCAGTGGCGTCTGTCGCTCGACGATGCTGGGGTAGGCATCCTTCCACGCCTGCATTAGCGCCGGGTTGAATAGTCGTTTAAATACGGTATAGCCGTCTCGCTTGTAGGCGGCTAGGCGTTCGTCCAGTGTCACGGTTTGTTGACCTCTCGTGCATGAGATATTGCGACATGTTGAACCGCAAAGAAACGGTCTGGGCGGTAAGGATGCAAATCCTCGGTAGTCTGTATTTTAAAGCCCTTTTTTTAGAAAAAAGGTTTAGACGCCATTGGACGTATGCATTATACTGCTGAAAACGGGACCGATCGGCAGCGGACATATACAGGGATACGTACGCGCCCACAGCGGCGGCGTAATGGAAAGGATACACCCATGGCAAACGCCATAGAACTATTTAACGGAAACGATCTGAGCGGGTGGGAAGACCACAAGAACCCCCATCTGTGGGCGGTAGAAGACGGCATGATTGTTTGCACATCAGAAGCGGGCAAGATGAGCAACCTGAGCACGAAGGAGCAGTTTGGCGACTTTGAACTCACGCTCGAGTACAACGCCGACGAGAAGGTAAACAGCGGCGTGTTCCTGCGCGTGTCAGATCTGGACGACGAAGTGCATACCGGATTGGAAATCCAGATTTTGGACACGTATGGAAAAGAGCCGCCCTTCAACCGCAACGACAGCGGCGCGCTCTACGATATGATTGCCCCTTCGTCCAATCCGCTGCGCCCGGCCGGGGAGTGGAATCGGATGCGGCTGCGCTGCAAGGGCGCGCAGATCGAAGTGGAGCTCAACGGCGTGCTAATTGTAGAAGCCGATCTCGATCAGTTTGATACGGCAGGCATGAACCCGGACGGCACGAAGAACAAGTTTAAATACGCGTGGAAAACGATGCCACGCGTCGGCCATATCGGCTTGCAGACGCACGCCGGCATGGGCGGCCTATCGGACGTGAAAATTCGCTTCCGCCATCTCGTGCTGCAGCGACTTTAGCACGCGTTCAAGGCGATCTGTGGCTGCGGTCTGCACAGGAGGCGTACGGCGCCGGCTATCAGAGTATCTCAACGGGATGGATCCAACCCACAGGGACCGTTGTTCGGAACGGTGGTGCCGCTAGCGCAGCAGGGCTATGCGTTGAGTCAGCGCCTGCGCGGAGCCGTCGTCGGCCGTGTAGCGAAACCGAATCGAATAGATGCCCGAGGCCGCTGCGGTACCGGTTCGGTCGCGGCCGTCCCAGTGCCATGCAAAGAGGCCTGCGCTTTCGGCGCGTCGGTTCCACGAGCGCACTCGGCGTCCGAGCACGTCGTAGAGATCGATCTGAATACGGCCCGACCCTCCAACGCGGTAGTTCGCACCGATGCGGCCATTGAAGGGGTTGGGATAGGCTGGCTCGACCTGTAAGGCCGTGGGAACGGCTGACCCATGCGCGACCCAAGTCGGCACGCGGCGGCCGTTGAATGCTTCGATTAATTGCCAGGGTTCCGGCTGATCTCCTTCGTAGCCGAGTGCCCACATGCCAAACCCGCGCAAACGGCTGTTGAGCGCCAAGGCATACTTCAGGCGCAGGCTGGCCATATCGTCAAACCACACCTGTATCCATTGCGCGCCGTCTTGGTAGCGGTACCACGCCGTCTGCGATGGTTCATTCCAGCGCACGCCCCACCGTTCGGCCAGGGGCATCGCGTCGCGCAGGCGGGGGTAGCTGACGAATGCGTCGACGCGGGCGCCGGGCTCGCCGCTGCCCGTTTTCCATTGACATCCGTAGTAGGGCACGCCGAGGATCAGCTTTTCGGGATGGTCGCGCACGACTTGGCCGTAGTCGCGAATGTCGCTGAGCATCGAGGCCACGGTGCGACCGATTCCGTCCAGCGGCGCGGTCGGGCCGGCGGTTGTGCTCCAACTGCCGGAGAACGCATAGCCCATTATAAAGAGGTAGTCGCAGCTGGCGGCGATTTCGGCAAAGTCCCAGCGATTGCCCCAGTCGATGGCCGGGCTGGCAAAGCTCACCTCGCTGCCCGGAATTTCGGCGTGCAGATAGTCCGTTAGATCGCGCAAGAATCCGCCCAGCTGGTCGGGCCAGCCATTTTGACCGGGGCCCTCAAAATCGATGATCACGCCGTCGGCGCTGCCGGCCTGCACGGCGTCGCGTATCTGGCGCATAAAGCGCGTGCGGTGCGTCTGGCTGCTGAGCAGGGCGAGCACGTCCGTATCGCCGAACAGCGTCGCAGTTAGCAGTACGCGCACGCCGTGGCCATGTGCGCGGTCGACCAGGGCCGTCCACGGCCAGCCGTGATCCTCGCCGAGCGATCCGTCGGGATTTACCTCAATGGAGAAGGGAGCGATATGGGTCAGCAGGTCGAAGTCAATCGATTCGTAGTAGTCGGCGCTGATCCAGTAGGGTAGAAAGCCGAATACGGCGCGCCGCGTCTGCGCGGTGCGCGCGGCTTGTAGCTGAAGCGGCTGTGGCTGGCCGCCCGGACCGATCAGCGCCGCTTGGGTCGGTTGATGGCGGTGGTGTAGCCAGGCCTGGTGATGGGCGCTGAGCGGCGCAGCATCGGCAACGGTCCGGGCCACAGCGAGGACCTGTATGATTAGCGCAAGCAGGGGAGCAAGGACGCTAGCGCGCTGCAAACGCCGCTTGAGATGAATAGAAACGAGAATGTTCACCGTTGAGTAGAGAAGAGCACGAACGCGACCAAGCCATTATACAGGACGCTGAGCAGGGGGGCAAGTGGCCGCTCGTATTGGCCGCTTTACATCGAGCACATTTTGATTACTGTAGGTTGAAACCTGTGTATATCCTCATTTAAGCACAGAGGAGCTATCGGATGCTTGAATTGGTATTCTTCGTGAGCTTTGCTGTTTTCTTCTCTTTTTTATGTTCGCTTTTTGAAGCGGCCCTGTATTCGGTGCCCGTTGCGCATATTGAGTTGCTAGACAAGTCGGGTAGCGTTTCTGGTCGGCTGATGAAAAAGTTTAGAGAGAATATCGATGCGCCGATCGCGGGTATTCTGTCGCTCAATACCATTGCGCATACGGTCGGTGCCGCCCTTGCCGGAGCCGCCGCTGCACAGGCGTTGGGCGAAAGGTGGTTACCGTATTTTTCGGCGGTATTTACTCTCGTTATCCTGATGTTTTCGGAGATTATTCCAAAGACGATTGGCGTAGTCTATGCTCGCCAACTCGTATCTTGGGTAGCCTATCCCATCCAGATTTTAGTTTGGACGCAGGCGCCGCTTATATGGCTGTGCAAATTTGTAACGGGGCTTATATCGCGTGGAAAGGTCGAGCACGTCGTCTCTTCGGAGGAACTTGTGGCGCTAGTCCACATGGGGCGCCGCGCGGGCACCATTGAAGTAGAAGAGGGACATGCCATTGAAAATATTCTCTCTTTAAAGGAGAAAACCGTTCGGCAGGTCATGACGCCGCGCACGGTTATATATGCGCTGCAGGCACAGCAGAACGTGGCAGAGGTACTTGAGGCGGGTGTGCCGTCGTATGCGCGCATTCCCATAGTTGACGACAAAGACGTAGAGGAGGTAGTTGGAATAGTCCACCGTCGAGATATCCTCTCCGCGCTGGCCGAAGGGCGCAAAGAGGCAACCATGCAGGACCTTGCGCGCTCTGCGCACTTCGTGCCGGAAACGCTGACGCTGGACCGCGTGCTGCGCCGGTTTCTCGAATCTCGGCAGCACCTATTTATCGCAATCGATGAATACGGCGAGTTGGAGGGTGTCATTGCCTTGGAAGACGTGCTAGAAGAACTCCTTGGGCGGGAAATTGTCGATGAAACGGATATGGTCGTAGACCTGCGCGCGCTGGCTCGTCGCCGACGGAGTCAGGCTATGGGAGACGTCGAGTAGATGTATGTAGAATCTTTATTCACCGATGGGGAATAGGTCAACAATGGGTCTGCTTGAGTTCGGGCAATCGCAATCGCTTAAAGCGGCGCTGCGATACGTCCTGCGCCAGGCGGCCCTTGCCGGTGTGGAAGGGGTGTGAATGCGGCGGCCATTAGCCCGGCGCGCTACGATCTCTACCCAGATGCCAGCTGGGGTTTTGTGCCGTCGCTCCGATTGTGCAGAACTCGCCATGCTGAGCGCGGCGACCGAGATCTGGGGTTAATGGGAAGAAGAGTGGATGGTTCGCCGCCGGTTTTCCATACTTATAGATCAATGGGATAGATACTATGCGCGGCTGTGGAGCGCGCCGTGCTGCGATGAATACGCAGCCTACGCAAAAAGAGAGGGAACGATGCATATAATAATTGTCCTATGGCTGCTGTTCGCTGCACTGATGGGGCCACAAGGAGCCCGTGCGGCCGAAGAGGGAGAAGCGGCGCAAGCCGATAGCGCGGCGGTGGAGAAGCAGAAAGACACCGAAGAAGAGGAAGAAGAGGAAGAAGACAAGGGGCCGACTTTCAAAGAGCTCGTTAAAAACTACGAGAAGATAGAGGGCCTGTTCACGCTCTACCGCAATAAAGAAGACAATGCGGTGTATATCGCGCTTAAGCCGGAGCAGTTCGACAAGGTGCATCTCTGCAACATCACGCGGACCCAGGGCGATGGGTATTTCTTTGATGCCGCTTCGCTGATTTCGCTGGGGCGCGGCTGGGGCACGTTTCCCTTTGTCTTTGAGCGCGTTGGCAAGAAGGTGTTTTTTAAGCACGAGAACGTATACTATCGCGCCGAGTCCGACGCCGCCGTGCACCGCGCCGTCGAACGGTTGTCCGACTCGATCATGGGCGTGGGCGCGATCGAAGGTCAGCCTCACCCGGAGACCGGTGCAGTGCTAGTGGATGCCAGCGGTTTCTTCCTGCAAGATATTGCCCTCATCGGCTTTATCTTGAGCGAATTTGTCAGCGGGGCATCCTACGGTTTCGACGGAGAGAATAGCTACTTTGGTGAGCTGGCGAATTTTCCCCAGAACACCGAGATACCGGTTGTGCTGCACTTTTCTACTGGGACGCCCAAGATCGACGTGCCCACCATGCCGGACAATCGCAGCTTTCAGCACATCTATCACTACAGTTTGAGCAGTTTGCCCGACGGCGATTTTAGACCGCGCGTTGCCGACGACAGGGTGGGGCACTTTCTGACGATGTATCAGGATTACACATCGGTCCTCAAGGACGATCCGTATACGCGCTATGTGACGCGCTGGCATCTAGAAAAAGCCGAGCCCAAATTCAAGCTGTCACCCCCAAAAAAACCCATCGTCTACTGGCTGGAAAATACCGTTCCTGTGGAATACCGCGCTGCCGTCACAGAGGGTATTCTGCTGTGGAACAAGGCCTTTGAGCGCATTGGCATTAAGGATGCCATCGTCGTCAAGCAGCAGCCCGACGATGCGGATTGGGATGCGGGGGACGTGCGCTATAGCACGGTGCGCTGGATGGTGCAGCCGGGTCAGGCCTATGCGGTAGGGCCGTCGCGGGCCAATCCCTATACCGGAGAAATCTTCGATGCCGATATCCGCATCAGCGCTGACTTTATCCGCTACACGCACCTGGAGTTTACGGAATTCGCCGACCCGGTAAGTCGGTCGCAGCGGGCTGTGGGCGACTCGATCTCGGCGGCGATTGGCCTGACCGGCAATCCGGCGCTGGGGCATTGCGATATGGCCGATGGATTGGCGCTGCAGGCGGCATTCGGTTGGAATGTATTAGCCGTCCGCTCGGCTGGTGGCCGTTCAGTGGACGAGGAAGAATACATCCGCCAGCTTATTGTCGAATTGGTAGCACATGAGGTAGGGCATACGCTAGGGCTTCGCCATAACTTCAAGGGAAGCACCATCCACAGCATAGAAGAACTGCACGACGAAAAGGTGTCGAATACCGAGGGGTTGTCCAGCTCGGTAATGGACTATAATCCAGTGAATATCGCGCCGCAGGGCATGCCGCAGGGAGCCTATTATCAGACGTCGCTGGGGCCGTATGACTATTGGGCCATTGAATATGCGTACCGGATGTTTGACGAGGAGGACGAAACGAGCGAGTTGGCCGCGCTGAAGAAGATTGCCCGCAAAGGAGCGTCTCCGGAGCTGCCGTACGGCACCGACGAAGACGCCTTCTGGTGGACGCAGGGCATTGATCCATCGGCGGCGCGCTGGGATATGGGAGACGATCCATTTGCCTACTATAGCAACCGCCTGGATTTGTCGCGCGAGCTGTGGGGCAATCTGGAGGACAAATTCGAGAAAAAAGGGGCGCGCTACCAGAAGCTGCGCCGAGTGTTCAACTGGGGGTTTAGTCCCTATTGGCGCGACTCACACAATATCGCTAAATACATAGGCGGCATCTACCACCACCGAGATCACGTGGGCGATCCGGACGGTCGCATGCCGTTAGTGCCCGTGCCGGCTGACCAACAGCGGCGTGCGTTGGCGCTATTAGTAGACCACGTATTGGGCGCCGATGCCTTTGCCTGGGATGCCCAGTTGCTGAATAAATTGGCGCCCGAGCGCTGGTGGGATTTCACCGACTCGGTTTGGCGTGTTCGGCGCATCGACCTGCCGATCCACGACATGGTGCTGGGTATTCAGCGCAATGTGCTAAACCGCCTGTACGACGGCTTGCTATTGGCGCGGCTGCAGGATCTCGAACTGCGCACTGCGGAGAACGAGGCGTTCACTATGGACGAGCTCTTTGTCGGACTGCGCCAGGCCATTTGGTCGGAGTTGGATGCCGGCGCGCCGGTGAATAGCTTTCGCCGCAACCTGCAGCGGGTGCATCTGCAGATGTTGACCGAGCTGGTGCTGCGCGCTGGATCGGCGCCGGAAGATGCGCGCACGCTGGCTCGGGCAGACCTGAAAACCTTGAACGAGCGCATTGGGCGCGCGCTGGACGGGGGGAATATGGACGCCTATACGCAGGCCCATCTGGACGAGACGCAGGCGCGGATTGAGGCGGCGTTGGAAGCGGGGTTGATGCGGAGCTTGTAATGCGTCGCACGGAAAAGTAGCCCCACTATAACTCCCACGGAGTCGGGGCGTTCTACGTGCTGTGCCGATAGGCAAACTTGTGCAAAAAGCAGCAGCGACTGGCGCGCGTGCGCCACATCTTATGTATGCGAACTACTTACCGTAGAGGATTAATTGATGAGTCTAACCCAAACGCAACTCGATCAGTTTCACCGCGACGGCTATATCGTCGTCCCCGACGTATTCTCCGATGCCGAAATGGATGCGGCCCAAGAGGCGATGGACGAACTATTCTACGGCAAGCGCTTTGACGCCTGGCTAGCGGAGGTCGACGGTGGCCAAGCAGGCGGCGTGTCCGATGGCTTTACTACCACGCACAACCACCAAGAGGGCCGCTCGCAGTTTCCCACCGGCGCGCATGCGCTCGACCGGCTCATTGAGAACGAGACCTATCTCGATATCTTTGAACAGTGCCTCGGCGACCGACCCGCCTACTGCAACGCGCACCTTTTTCTGCGCTCGGGACCTACCGACAAACGCCATGCCGAACACCCCTGGCAGGGCTACCACATCGACCACTATACCAACTGTTTATTGCCACCCGCTGACCAGGTCGGCCTCTACGACTACATGAATTCCGGCGTATTCCTGCACGACGTGTTAGACGATGGTGCACCGATGTTGGTAATCCCCGGCTCGCATCACGTTGCGCAGCAGGTATACCTCGAGGCCTTCGCCAACGGCAACGCCAGCGGCGGGTCCATTGACGATGTGCGCAAGGTGAGCGGCCTGGCCAACCCCGTCCCGCAGGTGGGATCGCGCGGATCGGCCGCCTTCTACTCGTCGTATGCCGTTCACGCCGCCCAGCCTTTCCGCAACAAGCGCGTCCAGCGCGCCTTCTGGACGCTTTCGCTCTGTCGCCGCGACAACGCGGGCTGGACCCGTTTCGCCAATCCCTTTGTCTACGGCGAGCGCGAGCATATGATGCCTTTTCTGACGCAGACTACGCCGCGCGTGCGTTCGATCTTTGGCCTTCCCGAACCAGGCCACGCCTACTACACTGAAAAGACGCTCAGCCTGCTCGAAGCGACCATTCCTGGAATAGATGTGGTGCCCTATCGCGAGGCGATGCGGAAGTAGCGCCATTCCATCCGTTGAGGGAGCTGTTTAATGCGGGTCTACAGCGGGCGGGACGATGGCGCCGTGCGCTTTGAGCAGGGCGCACAAGTCGGCAAGCGGCACGTCGCCTGGCGTGCTGCCCCGATGAGCCGCAAGCGCGGCCAATGCGCCGGCGACTTGGCCTGTGGCCATGCTCGTCGCCTGCACGCGCAGCGCAGAGTTGGCGAGTCGATCGCTCGATATACAGCGGCCCGCCACGATGAAGTGCTGGCTCCCTTCGGGGATCATAGCGCTGCGTGGTATGGTGGGCACCACGCCTTCAGCCAGCATCTCCATATCCAATCCCGACCCCGAGGATACGTGCAGGTCAATCGGGTAAAACGAATAGCATATCGCGTCGTCCCACAGGCGGCCCGACTGGTAGTCGTGGACGGTGACCGTTGCATTTCCACAGATGGTAACGGTTTCGCGCACGCCGCATTCGGGTGCTACATATTCGATCGTCAATCCTCCCAGACCGGGCTGCTTGCGCAGAAAGCGGTATAGCGATAGCAAGCTCTTGCGCGCCTGTAGTTCCAGCTGCGACTTGCCTGTGCTATCGCGTGCATCGATATGGTGTATGTGATTCGACTGCACGCCGCGGCTGTGCAGCCAGCGTTTGAGGTCGGGTCCCGTCGTATTCCACGAGGCGTCCGTGTAGGACAGGCGTCCTGCTATTACCTCTGCATCAAAGGCGCGGTTCAGGCTTTCCATATCGAGCTCGGCTGGATCGTATCCCCCCACGCGATAAGTCAGCGTGGCCGGTTGCCGCTCTTCGGGTATGCGCAGAGGAAAGCCGGCCAGAGCGGTCGCATTGGCATCGCCGGTCGTATCCACTACGACGGAGCTTCCACAGCGCACCAACCCTCCTTTTGTGCACAGGGTGACAAGCCAGCCCTCGGTGCCCACGTACTGCAGATCGGCTACCATGCTATGGAACAGCGCGTCGACGCCAGCGTCGACGACGGCCTCGTCGCACAGCGCGCTGTAGACGTGGGGATTAACGCGTATTTGCAGCCGGTGATGGGGCTGTTGGTAGTGAGAAAAATCGGGCAGCGTTTCGCCGCACTCGTCTACACAGGAACGGACTAGCTCCCAGCCGATGCCGGCTATGATCTGGCGCCCCCAGGCGTGAAAAAGACCGGGGAAGTTGACGCCTCCTGCCGTCGTGGTTCCGCCAAGCATAGCCGATTTTTCTACGAGCAGCGTGCAGGCGCCGCTCCGTCCGGCCTGGACGGCGGCCACAACGCCGGCCGTGCCGCCGCCGATCACGATTACATCGTATTGTTTGGCAAGGTCCATATTCGTCTCCCGCGAACACGTGCTGGGCGAATTGGCCCACGCGCTCGCTGCTCGCATGAAGCATAAATTTTTGGCTGCACCGTTTGACCAACACATTCAAGTGCGAGTACTAGCGTTTGGACGCAGCTTTTATACTACCTATACTTTGTTCAAATAACATGCGGCGTATAGTCCGATGAGGCAAAAAATAACAAGAGAGTAAACTATGTTGGGTTTGCACATTGCTGATATAGTCGTATTAGTCACCTATCTGGTGGGCATAATTGCGATAGGTATCGGCGCGGCGCGGTTGGTTACCAATATCGGCAACTATTTCATGCCTCGGTCGTTCGGCAAGGGCATGCTGATCATGCACGCCTTTGGCACGGGGACGCATTCGGACCAAGCCGTCGGCGTTGCATCCAAAACCTTTACCAGCGGTCTGTCGGGCATTTGGTATCAGTGGCTCTGGCTGTTTTGCACCCCGTTCTACTGGTTAATTGCGCCGATCATGCGCCGGTTTCGCGCCATCACCGTCGCCGATGTCTTTGCCGTGCGCTATCACCAGAGCGTCGGCATGCTCTTCGCGGTGGTGGGAATGTTCAACCTGATGGTGAGTATAGGCGTGATGCTCAAGGGGTCGAGCGCAGTTGTCGCTTCCTGCTTTGGCGATGCCGTTTCGCCCAACCTAATTATCGCCCTAATGACGGTGATGTTTCTGATCTATGGACTGGCCGGCGGTTTGGCCGCGGCGATTATCACGGACTTTATCCAGGGCATTATGACCATCGTCTTTTCGTTTGTCCTGCTGCCTTTTGTCTTTTCTGCCGTCGGTGGCTTGGACGGCCTTCGCCAGACGATCACCGATCCGCAAATGTTTTCTCTGGTAGCACCGGCCGAAATCGGTGCATTCTATATCGCTGTCATAGCGGTCAACGCCTTAATCGGAATTGTCACCCAGCCGCATACCATGGGCAACTGCGCGGCTGGTCGCACCGAGTCGGACGGCCGCTTTGGCTTTACTATAGGCAGTTTTATCAAGCGGGTTTGCACCATGGCCTGGAGTCTGACCGGGCTTGCCGCGGTGGCCTATTTTGCCGGGCGCGAAGTCGACCCGGACCAGGTCTACGGGCTGATGGCGCGCGAATTTCTGCCGGCTATCTTGCCGGGCTTGCTCGGCGTCTTTCTCGCCGCGCTGCTGGCTTCGGTTATGAGTTCCTGCGATTCGTTTATGATCGCCTCGTCGGCGCTCTTTACGGAAAATGTCTACAAGCAACTGCGACCCGATTGCTCGGCCAGTCACTATCTGGCCGTGGGACGGCTCACTTCGCTGGCGGTAGTCGCCGGGGGCGTGTTCTTCGCCTTTTGGCTGAGCGGCGTAGTCGAGGGGCTAGAGATTTTCTGGAAGATTTCGCCGATGATGGGCATTGCCTTTTGGCTCGGCCTCTTTTGGCGGCGGGCGACGGTGGCCGGTGCCTGGGCTTCGACGATGGCGGCTCTATTTGCCTGGTGGCTGACGACGACGGGGGCGTTTATCGGCTGGGTCAGTAGCCTGCCCATCAACGATGCGCTGCGCCTAGTGATTGCGCGCAGCGGCGGCGCCGAGATCTACCTGCCTTGGCAGATGATTTTCTATCTGGTCGTCGGAACGCTTGTTGGTATCGTAGTTAGCCTCTTGACGCGTCCGGTCGATCAAGCGCAGTTGGACCGCTACTACGCGCTGGTGCGCACGCCGGTAAAAACTGGCGAGCCGGCACCGGAAGAGCCCTGTGTGATTCCCGCCGGAATCGAGGTGCCGCCCAAGCGCAACCTCTTCGCCAATAGCAGCATCGAGATAATGGTGCCCGATAAGAGCTCGGTGTATGGTTTTGTGGCGTCGTGGGCTCTGGTCGGCGCGATGATCTACTTTTTCTTTGCCATAACGCGTTAGATCGGCCGATGTAAAAGGCTAATGGCCCTGCGCTCCTACTTGTAGCCACCACGCCTCATTGGTCGGCTGACCGGGCACCGTCAGTATCTGGCCCAGCTGCGGCGTTAACAGGGGCACGCTGTTTTCGTCGCGCAGTGCGGCGAGTTGTCGGATGGGCTCGTCCCAGTCGTGCAGCGCCAATTCGAACATCCCCCAGTGGACCGGAAAGTGGTGCCTAGCTCGGAGCGCTCGTGCCGCTTGCATAGCCTCTTGGGGAAACATGTGCACTTCTCGCCACCGCTCGTTGTACTGACCGCTGTCTAAAAACGCCACGTCAAATGGCCCGTACCGCTCGCCGATGGTTTCAAAATGGGTGTCGTAGCCCGAATCGCCGCTGAAGTAGATGGTGTGATGGGCACTTTGCACCACCCAAGAAGCCCACAGCGTTTCGTTCGGATGGATGCCGTCTCGCCCGGAAAAGTGCTGCGCCGGTGTCGCGATAAACGTCAGGTCGGGGAAAGCGGCTGCCTCCCACCAGTCTTTCTCCGTCGTCCGCTCTGCGGTAATGCCCCAACCCGTCAGGTGGTTAGCCACGCCCAGTGGCACCACAAACTGGGTTTCGTGGTCGATGAAAAATTGGACGGTTTCCATATCCAAGTGGTCGTAGTGATCGTGCGAAATCAGCACGTAATCGATGGGGGGCAGCTCGTGCAGGGCAATGGGCGGATCTTGAAATCGACGCACGAAAAAGGGCACGGGGGCCGCTGCGCCAGAAAAAACGGGATCGACCAGGACGATGCGTCCATCCATGTTGAGCAGAAAGCTCGAATGCCCTAGCCAGATGACCTTGAGCGTTGCGTCTGTTGCGCGGAACGCATTGAGGTCGGGGCGTTGGGAAGGTAAGCGTCCCGGCGGACGCCCCTGTGCCGGCCCGTCCAACCAGGCCTTTAACGAGTCAAAGCTGTAGACGCGTTTGTTCATGGCTTCCATCGTGCCGGGCAGGCGATTTTCAAACTGTTCCTTATCGATGTCGTAATTTACAGAAGAGGAAAAGCGCTCGATATCTGCTTCGGAAGGACGCGTTCCCAAGGGCGCGCAGCCCAGCAGGATCACGGCCAAACTACACGCGACCCAATACGCCTGTCGCATCTGAAAGCTCTGTTGCACCTATCGCTCCTTTTCAGGGTGTAGCCTTAGTATGCGCACCTTGTTCTTGTTTCCCTGACGTCCGCCGATGCCGTTTGATATGTGGGGCGGAGCGGCGCGCTTCTATATGAAATAAAAAGAGAAGACGCCAGTTATCGACAACCGGCGCCTTCTCTATCTACTGTTCGAGGCCGTTATGGCCTCAGAGCGTTACATCGTTTGTGGGGCTCTGCCTACTCGCCTTCGTGGTGTTCACCCTCGTGGGTTTCACCTTCGTGGTGCTCGCCCTCGTGGGTTTCACCTTCGTGGTGCTCGCCCTCGTGGGTTTCACCTTCGTGGTGCTCACCCTCGTGGGTTTCACCTTCGTGGTGCTCACCCTCGTGATGCTCGCCCTCGTGGGTTCCACCCTCATGGTGCTCGCCTTCGTGGTGCTCACCTTCGTGGTGCTCCAGGTGTCCGGCCTCTTCGGCGTGGGCATCCATCTCTTCGCTAGTTTCGAAGTGTAGGTCGCAGATCTGGCAGTACCAGCCATCGTGATGGTCGAGGTGTCCGGCTTCTTCGGCGTGGGCATCCATCTCTTCCCGGGTCTCGAAGTGCAGGTCGCAGATCTGGCAGTACCAGCCATCCGGATGCCCGCCTTCGTGGTGCTCGCCCTCGTGATGCTCACCTTCGTGGTGCTCGCCCTCGTGAT
>JAYOYH010000081.1:0-15358 GCA_038153405.1 Gemmatimonadota bacterium
AGACGGCCGGCGCCATGGTCTTGATGTAAACGCCCAGCGCAAGCAAAAAGACGCCTAGGCCGATATAGCGGTGTGCTTTCTCGTCTACTACCATGCAGCTCTCCGTGCGATCGCGCAGTCGGTCGACGGTTGAGCACACTGCGCGCGCATCTGTTATTTGAGGATTGAAAAGACCGATACACACATAATGTAGGCCATAAGCGCCCGTTGCGCCCGTTGGCGGCGCCGTGGTACGGGGCCCTTGCCGTGTTGAGAGCGCGATTGGCCTGATTTAGTTTTGGCCGTCCGTCCTATCCAGAAGAGGAGCTGTATGACAAACATCATCTACATCCATTCGCACGATACCGGGCGCTACGTGCAGCCCTATGGATACGCCATTCCCACGCCGCGCATACAGCAGTTGGCCGAGGAGGGGGTATTGTTTCGCCGGGCCTTTTGCGCCAATCCAACCTGCTCGCCCAGCCGCGCCAGCCTGCTGACCGGGCAGTGGGCGCACAGCTGCGGCATGGGCGGGTTGGTCAATCGCGGCTGGAGTTTGCCCCATCCCGAACGCCTGCTGCCGGCCTTTTTGCGCCAGTGCGGCTACCAGACCGTGCGCACCGGTATACAGCACGTGCTACAGGATCCGCAGGAGGGGGGCTATGAGCGTATCGAAGTCGGAGATGGTGGCGATGAGGGGGCGGCTGCGCGCGCTAGCGCCTTTATTGGCGAGGCGCACGCGCGGCCGTTTTTTCTCGACGTGGGCTTTGGTGCAACGCACCGCCGCGCCGAGGTATTCGACGGTCCGCCAGCGGGGACTAGGGCGACGGATCCGCGCTTTATACAGCCGCCAGCTCCCTTGCCCGATACGCCGGAGACGCGCGCCGATATGGCGCTCTATATCGACGCCGCGCGCACGCTCGATGCGCTGATGGGCACTGTATTTGACGCCGTCGACGCGTGCGGTCTGCGCGACAGCACGCTGATCGTCTGCACGACCGATCACGGCATTGCCTTCCCGCGCATGAAGTGCCATCTGACCGATCACGGCATGGGCGTCATGCTGGTGATGCGCGGTCCGGGTGGATTTGCGGAGGGGCAGGTCGTCGACGGGTTGGCCAGTCATATCGACCTCTTTCCCACGGTGTGCGATGTGGCCGGTCTGGACGCGCCCAACTGGCTACAGGGCACGTCACTGCGCCCGCTGGTCGAGGGGGCCGACAGCGTGCGCACAACCGTCTACGGCGAGATCAACTACCACGTCTGCTACGAGCCCCAGCGCGCGCTGCGCACCGAGCGCTGGAAGTATATCCAGCGCCTGCACGCGCGCGCCCGGACCGTGCTGCCCGACTGCGACGACAGCGCCAGCAAAGACTATCTGCTCGATCGCGGTTGGAGCGAGCGCGAAGAGGCCGAAGAGCGGCTCTACGACTTGCTCTACGATCCGCACGAGGCGCATAATGTGGCGGACGATACGGCCCATGCCGAAGTGCTGGCCGCGCTGCGCCAGCAGATGCAAACGTGGCGCCAAGAGACGGGCGACCCCTTGCTCGAGCAGCCCGTTTTCATGCCGCCGGAAACGGCCCAGGTCGCCGATCCGGACGCGCGTTCGCCGCGCAGTGCACCGGCTCATTCGGCCCGCGCCTTTCTGGGGGTGGGCTAATGGGCGAGCGCACATGGGGCAGGTCGCCAATCCGCCCGTGCCGATGAGTGCGTTGGTCTGGTGTGCGCTGGCCTGGATGGGATGGTGTGCCCTGCACAGCGGGCTGGCGGGCACGGCCCTAGCGCGCCCGCTCGAGCGCGTTTTTACGCGTTATTACCGCTTGTTTTACAACGCTTTTAGCGCGCTGAGCATATGGCCCATCTGGCTCTATACCGACTCGCTGCGCGGCGATGAGCTGTGGACGTGGAGCGGCTGGCTGCGCCCGCTGCAGGCCCTGCTGTGGCTCGTGGCCTGCGGGCTATTCTACGGGGCGGCGCGGCGCTACGATATGAAGGCTGTGGCTGGATGGGTGCCGACAGGTCGTGGCATCGCAGCGGAGGGGTTGGATACGGGGGGCGTCCTCGCCCACCTGCGCCATCCCTGGTATTTGGCATTTCTACTGGTTATATGGGGGCGCGATATGGCGCTTTCAGACGTCGTGATTAGCGTCGTGCTGAGTGCTTATATCGGCGTGGGGACACTGCTCGAAGAGCGCAAATTGGCGCGCGCCTACGGGGAGATCTATCGATGCTACCAGCGGCGCGTGCCGATGCTATTTCCCTGGAAGTGGCCAGGGCGACTATGGCGAACCGTGCGCGCTTAGCGTTCCACCGATTCGAGTAATTCGTCTAGCGTCCACAGGCGCTCCGACTGGTTGACCAGCAGATCGATAATGCGCGGATGGGCGCGTACGGTATAGGCATCGATAAATGCGAAGTCGGGTCGCACCGTGCCGTCTTCGTTTTCGGCGACCATGCCGGCATCTTCAATCACAGTTATTTCGTCAATCCTTCCCGTTGCTTCCAAATGGCGGTACTGCGGCATTTTGACACTCCTTTGAGCCAACTTGTGTGTTGATTGTGCCATGGCGACCTCTACTGAGTGCCGCCTACACCACACCATCAATATTCGTGCCATCGATGTACGCTACGGTGGATTTTTTCGCGCCGTGCCATCCGTCCTGCAGAGTGGTCGTTCAGTAGGGCCAGACGCGCGGCAGCGGGCGCTCGCTCTGCAGCTGGTGTACGAGGAGCTGATGGCGCAGATGGGCCACAAGTGTCGCATGGGCGCTGTCGCTGCTCAGGTCGCAATAGGCCTGTGGGTCTTCGCGCAGATCATAGAGCTGTTCGCGTCCATCGGCTTCCAGTACATAGCGATAGCCGCTTGTGCGCAGCGTTTTCCAGCCGTCCATCTCCGTAAGTGCCCCCGGTCGGCCGCTCCACTCTTCGTCGCGCAGAGCGGGCCGCAGCGACTGGCCCTGCAGGGTGCCCGGCACCGGTATGCCGGCGCATTCAAGCAGCGTCGGCAGTACGTCGACGCCTTCCACTAGGCCCCGTTCGGTACGGCCGGGGTGCTCGATATGGCCGGGCCAGCGCATGATAAGTGGGACGCGGGTGATGCAGTCGTGACCGGGATGTCCCTTGCCGTAGCGTAGGTGTTCGCCGAGCCATTCGCCGTGGTCGGAGGTGAAGACGACCACGGTCTCGTCGCGCAAGCCCAATGCGTCGAGGTGTTCGAGAATGCGCCCCACGTGGTGGTCGACCTCGCTGACCATGGCGTAGTAGCCCTGGTGGGCGCGGCGCAGCTCGTCTTGGCCAAATTGGTCGGGCGCGCGGCGCGCTTCTACCTCGGGCGGGTACGAGGGGATCGATAGACGCTGTGGGTCGTAGTGCTCGATAAAGTCGCGCGGGGCGACCCAGGGCGAGTGCGGCGAATAAAAGCCGGCGATGCATAAAAAAGGCTGCTGACGGTGTTGGTCGATAAACTCCATCGTCTGTTCGGCGACAAAGGCGGTGTGCGTATAGCGACTATCGCCGCCAAAGGGCAGCGCGTCGAGCGGAAAGCGCTCGGCCGGGTGGGCGATGCCGTCGCGCGCGCCCATTTGTCGCTGCCACACTTCGGCAGCTGGTGGCAGGCCGAGGCTAATGTGGTCGAGCTGCTGCGGGTCTTGGCGCTGCACCCAGGCGCGGTAGGCGTCGGCATAGGGCCCGGGTTCGTCGGAAATTTCTAGGTGGTCAAAGCCGTAGGCTGGGTGGATATTGCGGTGGTCGCGGTTGGCATGCGGCAAAAAGTGCAACTTGCCGATGTTGGCGCTGGTGTAGCCGTAATTGCGCAGGTAGTGCGGCAAAATGGGAACGCTTTCGGATACCGGCACGCCCATGTGCGTCACGCCGAGGGCAGAAGGGTAGCGGCCGCTGAGAAAGGACAGACGCGAAGGCATGCAGACGGGGTTTTGCACGAAGTAGTGATCGAAATTGATCCCCTCGCCGACGAGGCGATCGAGGTGGGGCGTGTGAATGTCGGCATTGCCGTTGGCGCCGAGGGCGTCGTAGCGCTGCTGGTCGGTGTAGAGCAGCAGGATATTGGGTCTTCGCATCGCGGCTTCGCCTCTTCTTACGGGTGAGTATCGCTCACTACTTCCACATCAAAGCCCTGTATATCGACGCCGCCCTGACCGTTTTGTACGCGCAGGGTGATGGTGTGCAGTCCGCGGTGATGGGATTCGGGCCGGAGGGTCATGCAGCCACTTTGCTCGTCGAGTTCGACAAAAGCGGGTCCCTCGTCGAGGAGGAAGCGCAGCACGTCGTAGTCGCGGACGGCCGACTGGTAGCGGTGGGGGCCGTCGCTTAGGCAGCGCAGGTCGCCCGCTCCGCACAGGCTCTGCACGGTGTAGCGGGTCGCCTCGCCGGCGCGGGCGAACGCCGGTGGCGTCGAATAGATAAATGGGCGCGGTGCCGCGGCTAAGTCCGACGGTCCGCTCGGCGTGCCGTCGGCGTCGAGGGCGACGACGCGGTAGTAGCTGCCGTTGGCCATTCCCGCCTGCGGGCCGACGACCTGCAGATAGGTATGGGGAGTCTCTCCAATGCGATTGGCCGGGCGTTCCTGCAGACCGGCCTCTCCTCCGCAAAACACGTCGTGAACTCCATCGCGGGCGCTAAAGCCGCGCTCGTCGCTAGCGTAGATGGCGTAGCAAACGGGCGCATTGCCCTGCGGATTGGCGCGCCAGTGCAGGGTCGCGGTGCGCGATGGCCCGTCGGCGCGCACTTCGACCTCGAGCGGCACGCCCGGCGCAGAGGGGACAAACGAAGCGGGCGGGCTCCACGCGCCCCACATACCGGCTGCACTGCGCGCCCGCACGCGCCAAAAATACGCGCGCCCTGGATTGAGCTGGCCAATTTCGGGCGGCGACCACTGGGCCTGGCCGGCAAAGGGGGTGTTGGAGATGAGCTTTTCAAAAATGGGCGAGAGCACGTAGCGCATATCGGCCCTTGCGCTCAGTTCAAAGTGATAGTCGGACGCATCGGCTACGGGCTGCCAGCGAAAGAGTGGTTGGGTACCCAACGTTGTCGCGCCGCTGGTGGGGCTGAGCAATATCGGCGCATCGGGGGGGGCCAAGTCGTCGCGTTCCAGCCAGCGATGCGTCAGGACGATGTGGCGCTGGTCGCTGTCGTCTTCGTAGAGCAACTCGTTGTTGCCAACGTGTAGCGCCGGCAGGGACAGCGGCGCCATTTGTAGGTCTAACTCAATGGCGATGTTCCTCAGGCCAACAGTGTGGCCGCTCAAGCGCAGGTAGAGGGCATAGGTGGCCGAGCCATCGCTGGGTAGCAGGGTGTCGAGCTGTCCGTCGTCGATGGGCTGCCAGTGGCGGCCGTCGCGCGATAGCGCGCAATGGACGGGTACGGCGCTGCTATAGGTGAAGCGGCCTCCGACGATGACATAGGGCGTCTGCAGCCGATAGACCAGCTGCACGGGGTGCTGCGCGTCGATGGGCTGCAGACCGTCGACGCTACCGCGCAGGTTGTCGGATGCTACGCACCAGCGGGCAAAGTCTGGATCGAGGCGCGGCATAAAGCGCCAGGTGCCGTTGCACAGGCGCGGCGGGCGGTCGCCCAAGCCGTGGTATTTGCCGCGATCCTGCCACTGCCAGACCAGCGCTTCGCCGGGACGCAGGGCGCAGTCCATGCGGTGGTCGCCAACGGGCGGGCGGGCGCCGCTGCGCGGACCGTCGTACACAAAGAGCGCCGCGGCGCTCTCGTCGCGCTGGCGATTTTCGCCGCTGAGTATACCGTAGGCGTGGCCGCGCTTGACCAGGTCGTGGTCGCGCGCTAAGTCCTCTTCGCTGGCTATGGTTTCGTTGTCGCGCAGCAGGTAGAGCAGGTGCTCGTCGCTGTCGAGCAGATGGTATGCGCCGTCGAAGAATACCTCCGTCGTGCAGTGGCCGTGCGGCACGCCGCGGCGCACCTGCAGGCCGGCGGCCTGCCATAGGTTGGAGACCGTGTAGGCCTCGTCCCAGCACAGCGTATAGCCGTAGATGTTGAGCATCTTGACGGTGTCCTTGACTTCGTCGTCGGCCGTAGTGCTGTGGTAGCGATGCCGCCGCGCAAACTCCCAGATGGCGCGGGCCTTTTCCGCATCGGACATCGAGCCATCGACTAAGCCATCGACGATTTCGCGCAGCGAGTGCCAGCGCCGCTGGCCGTCGACGTGCACGCGGGGGTTGATAACGGGTTCGCTGCCGATGTTTTCCATCGACAGCTCCAGGTTGTTTTCCCCGTGCTGTTGGTAGTTGCCGTAGCCGATCGGATCGCGCATACGGGCACCGTCTACCGCTCCGCCCACGTAGATCGAGTAGGCGTGCTGGCTGCTCTGTGGAGATTCGCTGTGTTCGCGCATTAGCTATTCGCCGCGTGCTGAGTGATAAAGGAGTGTAGGATAGGGGCCACCGCTTCGACGCGTTCAATGTGGGGCGCGTGGCCGCACGCTTCAAATAGGTGGACTTGAGCATTGGGTATGTCTTCGGCAAAGCGGAGGGCGTTGAGTGGATTGATTATGCGGTCCTCGCGGCCCCACAGCACCAGCGTGGGCACAGCTATTTGGCCCAGTCGATCCGCTATTTGATCGATATCGGGCGGGACGATATTGCGCGCCGATAGCTGGTAGGCGTAAAAAGTGTCGGCGCGCTGTAGCGCGGCTAGCGTCTCGGTGACTAGTGCGGGCGGGACTGCGCTGGCGTCGTGGAAACAGCGGCTGACTGAGCGCTGTGTGGCGCGCGCTAACAGCCCTGTCTTATGGCATAGGGAGTGCACGAGAGGGCGTTTGAGCGCGCTGCCGAGCCAGCCGCCCATCTCGCGAATATACCCAGGTGGTTGCTGGGGGTAGCCGGCGGCAGCTACCAGTACGAGGGCGCGCGTGCGCCGCCGAACCTCGGGATAGTCAAGGTAGAGCCGCAGTGCAATGCCGCCGCCCAGCGAGGACCCGCCTAGCGCGAAGGATTCAAGGCCCATAGCTTCGACAAAAGCGCACAGATACTCGGCGTGCATATCGGGTGAATAGCGGCGCGCTGGAGGCAGGTGCGCCAACTGCGGTCTGTCGCTCTGGCCGTGTCCCAGCAAGTCGGGGGCGACGCAGCGCACGCCGGCCAAGCGCGCGGCTAACGGACACCAGGTGCGCTTGTGGTCGAATATGCCGTGCAGGAGCAGGAAGGCGTGCGACGCAGAACCGCCGCTATCGCAGTAGGCCAGGCGCGCCCCGTCGCAGACCTCAGCGTAGCGGGTTGCGCTAAACACGGCAGCGCATCAGGCGTTGGTTATTGGCGGCAGACGTGCTCCGTCCGAATCGATGCGCAGAACGATCATCGCGGAATCGAGTGCACGTCGTCGAGCACGTCTTTGAATTTGGCGTAGAGCAGGTTGAAATCGCCGCCGAGCGAGATCCACTGCAGGCCCTGTTTTAGCCAATGGGCAACGGCTTGGCGCTCGTAGCCCATGGAGATGCCAATGGTCTTATCCGTCTGCAGCGTCTTGGCGATGACGTTTTCGGTCGCGGCGATGACCTGTGGGGCAGTGACTTGGCCGGCCAGGCCCATGGAGCCGGCCAGGTCGTTAAAGCCCACGCAGAGTCCGTCGAGTCCCTCGACGGCTAGGATGTCGTCAATGGCTTCGACGGCGCGGATGTGCTCGATTTGCACGATGACCATAATTTGCTCGTCGGCATCGACGAGGTATTCGGGGTAGGGTTGGCCGCCAAAGCGGCGACCGCGGCGTGGGCCGAAGCCGCGGATGCCCGTCGGTGGATACTTGCAGGCGGCGACGACGCGCTCGACATCGGCAACCGACTGGACCTGCGGCGCAATAATAGCAGCCGGATGCAGTTCGAGCACGGGCTTGATCAGCACGGGATCGGCGGCCGGCACGCGCACGAAAGGGGCGGCGCCGGTGCCGCGCACGGCCATTACGTGGCCGAGTGCCGTGCTCAGGTCGATGGGGCAGTGCTCCATGTCGATCCAGGTGAAATCGTATCCCACATCGCCGACCAACTCGCTGATAGCTGGGTCGCTAAAGCTGATCGTGGTGCCGACGCAGAGTTCGCCGCGCGCAATTTTGGCCTTAAAACGGTCGACGTGGTTGATGGTCATAGATACTCCTGTTGATGCGGGCTCGCTGCGCCGGGGGGCGATCAATAGGCTACGGAGACGAGGCGGTACTCCACGCGTTCAAAGGCGTCGCCCTGTGCGCGCAGGCTCAGCACGTAGGTGCCCGGCGGCACGAGGCGTCCCTGTCCGTTGCGTCCATCCCAGCGCAGGGCGACGCGTCCGGCCGAAAAGGAGGCATCGGCCGCGGTAACCACGTGGCGGCCGGCCAGGTCGTAAACGGCTAGTTCAACAGGGCGTGGGTCGATTATCTTTAATAGGTCGAAGTCGACGACGACAGCATCGTTTATGCCGTCGCCGTTGGGCGTTACGACCGCCGTGGACAGCGCTAGGTTGTCGAGCAGGCGCCCGTCGGACGGCAGGGCGACAAACGTTACGCCGCTGTCGATGCGCTCGTCGGCATCGCCCGGATCGACGGGCTGGCGCACCTGCGGTCCCAAGGCGCTGTTAAACAGGAATGCATTAAAGCGCGTTTGGTTGAGAAAGAGCGTGCTCTGAATATCGATTTCTATCAGCGACGAACGGCGGATGGGGGCAGCTAGCGTGAGCAGCACGCCTTGGTCTATGGGCGCGGCCTCCACTTCGACCGGATTGCCGTCGATGCGGAGCCCTTTGAAGTTGAGTCCGGCGCTGCTGGACAGCTGTATTTGATCGAAGCCGCGACTGGCGGCCACCATATTGGAGCGCAGGTAGTACGTGAAGTCGCTCGCTTCGCCGGGTCGGGCCTGACGTGGAAAGATCTCGGCGCGCGTCGACTGGGCAAGGGGTTGGTTGTACTCGATGCGGATATCGTCGAGCGCGGCGCTGGCCAGCGGGCTGTCCGAGGCAAAGCGCAGTTCCAACTGCACGTAGCGGCGCGGTGCTGGAGAGAGAAAGAGCTGGCCCGACTGGGCATAGGGCCGACTCCACGTGCTCCAGTCCAGTCCGACTGCGCGCAGCGTGTCGATCGGACCGCGAAAGGACGGAATGAGCTTGTCGTAGCGCGTCTGGGTCACTTCTTTGCCGTTTTTGTCGTAGAAAACGTATTGCTCCTGCAGCTCGTTGCCCGTGCGACTGCGCAGCTCCATACGCGCGCCGCTCAGCGTCTCGGCGCTCCAGTGCAGCGCGGTGACGTGCTGCACCGAATTAAAGTCGAAAATGGGCGAGAGGGCGACCGCCTCGGCCGGATGGCCATGGCCAAATACCTGCCATTCAGCCGTAGTGCCAATGCGCCCATTAAAGGCTTGAACGCCATCGGACATGGGGAAGAACAGACGCACGTGGCGGACTTTGCGCAGCGGAAAGTGCTCTTCAAAGTGGACGATGCCCTGTAAGTTGCGCGGGTCGGAGGGTAGTTCGCCCATCAGCTCCCAGCGCAGCGAGCCGTCGACCGAGCGCGAGCCGTCGGAGGTGTAGAATTGGTACCACAAATAATTGAATGTGCCGCCGCGGTGATAGCCGGCCCCGCGCCCTGGGGCAATGCCAGAACCGTCGCCGAGCATGCGCACGGTGTCGACCCAAAAGAGTGCGCCGAGATCCAATTCGAACTGACCGAACTGCTGCTCGGGCTGTGCTCCGGAGCCGCCGCGGTGGGCCGTTCCCCAATAGGTGGTAATATCGCCGTCGACCAGCGTATTGCTGATGCCGATGCTCTCGACCAACTCGCGTCCAAAGGTCGATCCCACTTCGGATATGATGGTCACGCCGCCGCCGCGATCCCAGATGCCCAGCGATATATTGTCGCCGATGCTTTCGACGACCACTTCGCTCAGGCGGATATCTAAGTTTTCTTGGGTGCGGTCTGCCTCGATGCGGATGTACTGCAGGGGATTTTTTTCGAAGTCGATAGTGATGGTGCGCTCCGCGTTAAAACTATAGCTGGTGCTCTTGTTGTAGCGCAGCGAGCCGGGTATGATGGAATTGGCATTGTTAAAAAAGGGCTCGCCGTCAGAGGTGAGGATGCGAAAAAATTCGAGCGGTGCGCCGTCCTGGGCAAAGCGCAGTTCGATGCTGCGCGCAGAGACGACCCGGCCCAGATTAATTTCGATCCACCAAGTGTCAATTGAATTTGTCGAATCGGGAGACCAGTAGGTGGACTCGTCGCCGTCGATGAGGTTATTGGCCTGTGCGGCGTGTGAGCCAACGTCGCGAATGCCGCCGCCAAACTGTGCGGCGTTGGCCACGGCGTTGATGTCGCGGCGCACAAAGCCCGGGCGCAAGCTGCCGCCGTCAATGGAAATGGCGTCACCCGGCAGCTTCCAGCGGGCCCAGTCCTGCGGCGTGGTGATGACCAATTCGTCGGCGACGAGGGCGCTGCAGGCTAGCAGCAAGGTGCAAAAGGCGCTTCTCATATCGTATCTCCGGTGCATCAGCACGTGCAGATGCGCTCTTAGGACGCCCACGGGTCGAGGACGATTTTGCTGCATGCGCCGCCCAACTGAATTTCCCAAGCATCGGTTATGCGTTCGAGCGGGAAACGGTGGCTGATGAGGAGGTCGAGCTGCGACGAAACGTCGGTTAAGGTCTGTAGGAGTTCGGCGTAGTCGTGCAGGTTGTAGTGCCATGAGCCGATAAGGCGAATGCCCTTGCGGATCAGGTCCGGACTGACGTGCAGCGCCGTTTCGGCCGAGCACTCGCCGACAAAAGCGACGTCGCCGCGCCGTCGCACGGCGTCTATGCACAGGCGGTGCGCCTGCGGTGATCCCGAGCAGTCGATGGCGCGATCCACGCCGCGCCCGCCGGTCAGATCGCGCAGTGCCGCCACGCTGTTCTCGTCTGGCGCAAGGGCACATTCGGCGCCCAGGTCGAGCGCGCGCTGGCGTCGCCAGGCGTTGTCGTCGATGGCGATCACTCGAGCCCCGCGGTGGACGCCGTTGATAACGCCGCCTAATCCGACGGGGCCCAGGCCGGTAATGAGCAGGGTCTCGTCGCTGCCCAAGCCCATGCGCTGCATGGCGCCAAAGGTCGGTCCCAACCCGCAGCAGGCCATCGCCGCGTGCTCGTCGGCCATGGCATCGGGTACGCCGAGCAGCAGCCAGTCGGGTTTGAGCAGGTACTGCGCCATGGTCGCGCGGCCCTCGCCGCCGTTGGTAAACTCGCCAAAGTCGACGGTGTGCTCGCAGTGAATGTATTCGCCGCTAGTGCACAGGGCACACGATCCACAAGGATACTGCGGCATGACGACGACGCGGTCGCCGGGGCGCACGCGCGCCGACTGGTCCACGTCGACGACTTCGCCCATGGCTTCGTGGCCGAGATAGGCGCTGGCGTGGCCTGCTTCGTAGGCTTTGTACTCGGTGCACATCGGGGCGGCCAGCACTTTGACGACGGCCCAGTGCTGGCGCGGGTGCGGCGCGTCTACGTCGATGACGCCACCCTCTTTGACTCCGGTTATAACGGCTTTTTTCATCGCAAAACACCCCGCCGCTGGCAGCGGCTATACGGAAGACGGCCTCCGTGGAATTATATCATTGAGGATGGTGGTGGGCAAGGGTGGAGCCGACCCCACACACGGCGGGGATTGGGGAAATATCGGCAGATCATTCGCCCGGTTCCCCGCCGTGCCATAGCTGCTAGCCGTCGCCTAGCGGCCGGGTTCGATGACCACTTTCATCGATCCTTCGCTGCCGGTGATATCGATGCCCTCGGCGATGGACGACAGCGGCAGGCGGTGGGTTATAAACTGGTCGAGCGGCGCTTTGGTCGATTTGAGAAAAGACAGTGCCGTTTTAAACTGCATGGCCGGATAGGCCCACATGCCGCGGATATCGATGTCCTTGAAGCAGACGATGTGCGGGTGGATTTCGACGGCGCCGGGATCGGTGAAGTGGCCGACTTCGACGACGATGCCGCCGCGCCGCACCAGATCGAGGGACTCTTTAAAGGCCACCGGCACGCCGGCCGTTTCGATGACGATATCGGGGCCGACGCCGTCGCACAGTTCGGCCAGCTGCCTCTGTCGCTGATCGAGCGAGGTATGACCGACGTCGATGACTGCATGCGCTCCCATGGCCTGTGCCAGCCTTAAGCGCGAAGCACTCAGATCGGCGGCGATAATCCGATCGGTGCCGATGTGGGCCAGCGCGGCGATGACCAGCTGGCCGATGGGACCGGCGCCCATGACGAGGACCGATTTATCCATGCCGAGCCCCTCGCCAATATGGGGGATACCGGGCCCTAGGGCGCGCTCGACGGCGCGCGTGGCCACGGCGGCCGGCTCAGTCAGCACGGCGTATTCGGAGGGCAGTTCGTCGGGGATCTTGAAGACCCACGAGCGGTTCGTCATATGCATGTATTGCGAAAAACCACCGCGCGGCGCCGGCGCTACGTCGGCCGAAACAAAGCCGTAGACAAAGCGGCTGGAGCAGAGCGTGGGGCGCTGCGGCATGTGCAGGCAGTAGTGGCAGCGGCCGCAGGCCGTCGAGGAGGGCGTCGTCGTAATGCGGTCGCCTTCCTTGACCGGGCCGCCGACGATGGCCATGTGGTCGGCGGCTTTGGAGCCGAGTTCGGCTATGGTGCCGACCAGTTCGTGTCCCGGTACGACGGGAAACTGCAGGCCCATATGGCCGGCGTACATATGCTTGTCGCTGCCGCAGATACCGGTTCGTTCAACGGATAGGAGCAGTTCGTCTTGGCCGATGGAAGGGCGTGCGAATTCGCGGACTTCGATCTTGCCGGGTTCGAGCATCACGGCGGATTGAATGCTGGCCATAGTCGATTCCTTGCCTGAGAAGGAGGGATAGCACGGTGAAGGCGCTAGCGGACCTTGCCGCGCGCGGCGATCGGCCACAGCTCGGCGAGCTGGCCGTCGCGCATGGCGTAGAGGTAGTCGTGCAAATTGACGGTGGTGCAGCCGTGCCCGGGAATAAACTCGAGCACGTCGCCCACCTGTATATCGGTGCAGGCGCCGCCGTCTAGCGTGCGCAGGCGGCCGTGCTCTTCGGACAGGGCATGGCACTCGAGGTCGGATCGGTCTTTCACTAGGGGAAAACCGTGTTCGGGCGTTAGCGTTTTGAGGCCGGCATCCGTGATTACCTGGTGTGGCATCGGGCGGCTGCCCACGGTCGTTAGCACGGTAAGGGCGTTTTGGAAGCCGAGTCCGAGGCGCCCGTAGGCCGCATCCATCAGCGCATAGGACCCGGCCTGTACTTCGGTTATTCCTTCAAACGTCGTGCTGACATAATAGTCGCCGGTGGCCGAAGACGAGCAAATGCCGACGTCGATGCCGGCCGCTTCGATATCGGCGCGCGCATCGACTAAGCGCTGCAGGCACTCGCGCGCCTTCGTTTCGCGCTCGGCATCGTCTTCGAGGTCGACGACGTGGCCCTCGTAGCCCATGATTCCGGCAAAGTGCAGATGGGCAGCGTCTGCGGTGCGCCGAGCTAGGTCGACAGTGCCTTGACCCGGCGTGGCACCGCAGCGGTTGTGGCCGATATTGACTTCGACGAGCACGCGCGGCGCGACGCCGCGCGCGCCGGCCGCCGCGTTGAGGGCGTCGAGATTGGCCGGATGGTCGACGGCGACCATGATGTTGCAGCGCCCGGCCAAGTGCATCAAGCGCTCGATCTTTTTTGCCCCAACGACTTCGTTGGCAATCAGAATATCTTGGATGCCGGCGTCGGCCATGACTTCGGCCTCGCCGAGCTTGGCACAGGTAATACCCAGGGCGCCGGCTTCGAGTTGGCGCTGGGCAATGGCCGGCGTTTTGTGCGACTTGCTGTGCGGTCGCAGGTGCTTGCCCGTCGCGCGAAAGTGGGCGGCCATTTTTTCTATGTTGTACTCGAGGGCATCGAGGTCTACCAGCAGGACGGGCGTGTCGATCTGGTCGCGATGCATGCCTATGAAATCACCGGCGGGCAGCTGCATGGGCTAAACTCCGTTGCGGAAAGAAGATTGGTGTGTTCAGAAGTGCAGCGGCAAATCGCCGTTGGCGTCGAATGCCATCTCGCTCGCCTCTTCGACGATCGACAGGTCCTCGCGCGCTTCCACTTCTGCGCGATAGGCCTCCGAAACGAGCAGTTCGCCTAGGTTCAGCGTATTGCGGATGCGCAGTATGCGCTCCTCGCCGGGTTCGCGCAGGCCGACGGTTTGCAGCGCCTTCTCAATGCAGATTTGATCGGTGTCAAAGTAGAGCGGAATGTGCGCACCGGAGGGATGATTGCCCGTCATGCAGTTGATGTAGGTGATTTCGCGGTCCATCTCGTCGATAGCGCGGCGGTGGGCGTATTCGGCCGTGCCGATACCGGAGGCGTTTCCATGCGTTTCCGGCGTTAGGCCGCGCACCAGAATGCGCGTGACTTTTGGATACTCCTTTTCGGCGGCGTGGTTGTCGTGGAATTTGCGTCCGACGACGTTGGTGTCCATGCCGGCGCCGGAGATGTTCTTGCCGATCTCGTCGACGATGAGCAAGTCGACGTGGTCAAAGGGCAGGCGCGGCATCCATTTTTTGGCCAGCACGAGCAGCTCTTTTTCGCGCTCGACAAATTCCTCGGGGGCGACGCCTTTGAGCAGCGCCGTATTATCGTACTGGTTTTCGACGATGCCCAGGCCCATGAGCACGCCGCATTTCTCGATGACCTGCTGGCCAACCGAGCGGATGATGCGGTCAAAGCTGTAGTGGACGATGGCTTGGTGATAGAGCGCTGCACCCCTGTGCTTGCCCAAGCCGATGAGCATCATTTTGTGGAGGCCGCTCTCTATCTCGCCGACGAAGTCGGTGTGCGGCTTAATGCGGCCGACCACGGCGACGTGGTCCGCTTCAAAGGCATGCTTGTCGAAGAAGACCGGTACTCCGTCCTCCGTTTGGCCGACCTGCACCGTTTCCATGCTCGACTTGATCGGTGCGCCGACGTATTCCTCGGTTACCCCATAGCCCTCAATAATTTCGCGCTGCGCCTCGGCTATGCCGCCGCCGTGGCTGCCCATGGCCGGGACGAGAAACGGCTCTAGTCCGAGTGCCTTGAGTTCGGCGACCAGTGACTTAATGATCAGAGCAATATTGTTGATGCCGCGGCTGCCGACGGAGACGGCCACCGACTGGCCTGGCTCAATGCGCGATCCTAGGTTGAGACGGGTGACTTCTTCTTTGACGGCGGCGGGAATGTCTTCTACGGTCGGTGCGTCAAAGTGCTGGCGTATGCGCAGCATGCGGGGGAATGGCATGGCGTGCTCTCCTATATGGCTTCGCTAAAGATGGCTTCGATATCGGCTTGCTGGGTCTTGCGCGGGTTGACCGCGACGTTGCCGCTGGTCATGGCGGCTGTGCTCAT
>JAYOYH010000082.1:0-15314 GCA_038153405.1 Gemmatimonadota bacterium
CAGCGCTTGGCCGGCGACGTCTTTCCGTGGATGGCCAAGCGCTGGAACTCGGAGCATCGGGGCGGCTACCGCTACCGCTCGGAAAGCGTGGCGTTGGCCGAAGAGAATAAGGGACCGCCGCCGCCGGAGCAGCTAGAGCTGTGGTGGCAGCGCTTCTGCGCCGTCTACGAGCGGCTGGTGCCCATTGCCGAAGAAGGTGGAATTAAGCTGGCCATTCATCCGTCCGATGCGCCTTTTCCCGACACGCCGCTGGGGGGACTGGGCTATCATCGGGTCATTGACGCCTTTCCCAGCAAACACGTGGGCTACCTCTACTGCTGCGGCACGCGGGCCCAGGCCGGTGGTTCGCCGCTGGTGCTGGACGAACTGCACAATTACGGGCGCAAGGGACGGCTCTTTATGATCCACCTGCGCAACGTGCGCGGCTCGTTGGCCACGGCCGGCGGCTTTGAGGAAGTCTTGCTCGACGACGGCGATATGAATCCGGCCAAAATCCTCTTGGAGCTGCGGCGCGTGGGCTTTGACGGCTGTATCAACCCCGACCACATACCGGCGCTGGAGGGCGACGAGGGTGCCCTGACCAAGGGAATGGCCTACAGCGTCGGCTATCTAAAGGCGCTCTTTGCGGCGATGGCGGTTATCTGATGGGCGAAAAAAAGAAAATAGCTGCGATTGTCACCGAGTACCGGCCGCGATCGCACGCCGACGTAATCGTCACCAAGTTTTTGCACGGCTTTCCCACCGACGAGGGGCTGCTGGCGCCGCGGGTGGAAATTGCCTCGCTGTATTTGGATCAAATACCCGATAACGATCTCGGCGTGGGCATTGCCCGGCAGCACGGCGTTCCGCTATACGATAGTATCAACGCCGCCCTGTGTTTGGGTGGTAGTGAGCTAGCGGTGGACGGCGTGCTGCTCATTGGCGAGCACGGCGATTATGCGTGGAACGAGAAGGAGCAGCACCTCTATCCGCGCCGCTACTTTATGGAGCAGATTTGCGGTGCTATGGCCACGGCTGGACGCGGCGTGCCGATCTTTAACGACAAACACCTGTCCTACAATTGGGCAGATGCCAAGTGGATGTACGACCGTGCGCAGGCGCTAGGCGCGCCCTTTATGGCCGGTTCGTCGCTGCCGGTGGGCTGGCGTTCGCCGTGGGTAGAACACCTCCTCGATAGCCCGTTAGAAGAGTCAGTGGCCATTGGTTTTTCCGGTTTGGATATCTATGGCTTTCACACGCTCGAAGTGCTGCAGTGCATGGCCGAGCGTCGCCGCGGAGGAGAGACGGGCGTGGCTGCGGTAACGTGTCTCGAGGGCGAGGCCGTGTGGCAGGCGGCAGCCGACAGCCTGTTTTCAATGGACTTGGCCGAAGCGGCTTGCGCCGAAATTGAGAACAAGCCCAGTGGGACTATGCAGGAACACTGCGAAAATCCCGCGCTTTTTTTGGTGGAGTATCGCGACGGGTTTAAGGGATCTGTGCTGATGCTCAACGGCTATGTCACCGATCTGGCCTATGCCGGACGCGTCGATGGGCAGATCGAGGCCTGTGAGTTTTATCTGCAGGGGCACGGCGGTGAGAACGGCGCCTACGCGCACTTTAGCTACCTATCGCTCAACGTCGAGGAGATGTTTGTCACCGGGCAGCCCCAGTATCCGGTCGAGCGCACGCTGTTGACCAGCGGTGTTCTGGAGGCTGCGCTCGATTCGCGCTACTGCGGCCACGTGCGCGTGGAGACGCCGTGGCTCGATACGAGCTATCGCTCGCACGGCGATTTTACGTGGCGACCTCGGGGCCAACGGCCAGCGGGGGCGTGCCTAGACCCGTTCCCGCCGGAAGGGAGCGCATAGATGGGCGTCGTGCTGACGGGGTTTGCCGACGAGATTGGTCCCGATCCACAGCTGCAGATTGGCACGCTGCAAGAGGTCGGGCTGCATTTTTTGGAACTGCGCGCCGTTGGCGGCAAGGGAGTGCTCGACCTGAGCGATGGCGAAGCAAACGAATTTAAGCGCGCGTTGGATGCGGCTGATATCAGCGTGTCGTCGATCGGTTCGCCCATCGGCAAGGTGCAGGTGCGCAGCGATCTGGCGGCTCACTTTGCGCGTTTTGAAGTCGCGCTGGAGCGCGCGCAGTTCTTCGCGGCGCGCTATGTGCGCGTTTTCTCGTTCTATCACGAAGGTGAAGAGGCCGCTGCCTGTCGCGGCGAAGTCGTAGATTTTTTCCACCGCATGGCCGAATCGGCAGCGAAGCGAGGTGTCGTTCTGCTGCACGAGAACGAGAGCCATATATACGGCGACGTGCCCGAGCGCTGTGTCGATTTGCTGGAGACGGTGGACCACCCCGCTCTACGCGCTGCGTTCGACCCGGCCAATTTTATTCAGGTTGGCGCCGATCCGCTGCGTGCCGCCTGGCCGCTGCTGGAGAAGTACACCGAATATTTTCACGTAAAAGACGCGCTTGCCGCATCGCGCGCGGTAGTGCCAGCCGGCTACGGCGACGGTGGGGTTGAGGAGATCCTGCGCCGCGCTATAGGTGCGGGTTTTAGCGGTTTTCTCTCGCTGGAGCCCCATCTCAAAGCCGAAGATCCCGCGCACGGCGGCACGGGCCCAGAGCGCTTTGCCAAAGCAGTGGCTGCGCTGCGTCAGGTGCTGGCGCGCATCGGCGTCGAAGAAGTTTCGCGTGTTTAAAATCAGCAAGGGCTTGGGCAACCTCGCAGAGGAAACGCTGCGTTTTTTTGCCCAGATTGGCGTCGAGCAAGTTGGCGTGCCCGTGCGGCTCAGCGACGACATACAGCTGCGGCCGCTCGTGCCGCCGCCGCAGCTGCGGCCGCCGGGTCCATTGCCGCCTATGTGGGACGAGGGCGAACTGCAGCGCATTGGCGATCGCGTGCGCTCTTTTGACCTGCAGCCCGCTCTTGTGAACTTGCCCGTGTCGGGGCGCATTCTATTGGGTCTTGAGGGGCGCGAGGAAGATGTGCGCGATTTGGAGCGCCGCGTAGAGATGGCCGCGCGCATGGGCATCGAAGTGCTGACCTACAACTTTACGGCACTGCGCGCCTCGGAAGGCTATGCCGCGTGCGCCGGTGCTGGCCGCGGCGGGGCCCATCTGCGCGACTTTGATGCGGCGCGGATTGACGATCTGCCGCCACTCGAAGACGTTGGCCAACACAGCGCCGAGCAGATGTGGGAGCGGTTGGGATTTTTGCTACAGGCCCTCGTTCCGGTCGCTGCGCGCGCGGGGCTGCGCTTGGCCCTCCATCCCAACGATCCACCGATCCCCGTCTACCGGGGCGTGGCGCAGCCGCTGTGGAATTTAGATGCGATGAAGCGTTTGATACAGGTCGTCGATAGTCCGGCCAATAGCATCTTCTTCGACACCGGCGTCACGACCGAATACGGCGACGACGCGGTCGAGGCCATTCGCTACTTTGGCGAGCGCGATCGCATTGGCACGGTGCACTTCCGCAACGTGCGCGTGCACGAGCCCTACTATCGCTATACGGAGACCTTTGTCGACGAAGGGGACTGTGACATAGCGGCCTGATGCGCGCCTTTGTCGCAGTGGGCTACCAGGGCGGTATCGACCCAGACCACACGCCGGGCATTATCGGTGACGGCGAGCAGTCACCCATCGGCTGGGCCTATGCCGTCGGACAGCTGCGGGCGCTGCGCGTAGCGGCGATGGGGCACTGAACGTTTGGTGTCGCATGCAGCGCGTACCGCGTAGAATTTAGGCTTCCTTGCCGGACAAGCGGTCAAAGGGGTTGACGACGCTCGAAGCAACGTTTGACAGATGGGCGCTGATGCGGCGCAGAAAGCGCGCGGCTAGGGCGAAGGGAACGGTATCGTTACTGCGGCCATCGTCTTTGACGAGCTGTTCTATCAGTGCACTGCTCTGCTCTTTTATTGCTTCATGCTGGCGCATTACGCCGCGCGCTAGGTCGGTGTTGCTATCGCGCAGCGCTTCGATCACTTGGGAAAAGAGCGGTGCGATAGCACGCTGCAGTGCGCGACAGGAATCGGCATGAATCGAGGCGCTGCGATCTAAATTGGCCCACTCGCTTAGCTCTATCAAACTCTTGGCATAGTCGCCGCTGCGCTCGATATCGTGGACTATGATCAGCAGCGATAGGCTCGTCGGTAGGTCCTGCTGTGGATTGAGCGTCAGGTGCTCGAAGATCATGCGGCGAACGATGCGTTCAACGGTGTTGATCTCGCGATCTTCCCGCTGGACTTCGGCGCTGTTGTCCTCGTTTTCCAATAGATTGCCGCAGGCTAGGCCGAACATGCGCTCGGCGCGGCCTAGCATGCCCAATACCTCGTATATGGCATCGTAGAGCAGCGTAGTGCGTTTGCCCGTTTGTATTATTTCTTTAAACATGGTTCATCTCCAGACGAGAATGAGCAGTAGCGGGATCAAATAGAAAACGCAGATTACATAGACAAAGGCATAGACCCTGGATCGACTCGTCACCTCGGCCAGTCCGCGCGCCATCTTCAGGGGAAGCTGGCGAATCTGGGAAATGGGATAGACGATCGCGATGCCCGTCACGTTGAAGAACAAATGGGCAAAGGCGACGGTGACGGCCGCGATATTACCGGTGGCCAGCGAGGCTAGCATGGCGGTGACCGTGGTGCCGATATTGGCTCCGAGCGTGAAGGGAAAGACCTGTTCGAGCGTCAGGATGCCGGCGCCGATAAGGGGCACGATCATTGAGGTGGTGATGGACGAACTCTGGACCATGATGGTGAGAACGATGCCGAAGAGCATGGCGGTGGGCGCTGCGTCGAATAGGTATTTGTGCAAATAGCGCTCGGCCCGTTGGACGACGACGCCCCGGGCTAGGTCGACCAGAAACTTGAGCGCCAGATACATGATGATTAATGCGACGACGAGGCATGCGACGGGATTGGCGCCAAGCAATTCGATAAGCCATTTAATGACGGGCTCGGTTATCGTCTTGAGCGGGTTGGCGAACTTCATGCCACCCATGCCCTGAAAGAGCGCAGCGGTTTTTTCCGACAGGTGTTGGAGGTAGCCCGTGGCGATTTCTAGCGGCAGCAGGATGAGCACGGCAATCAGGTTAAAAAAGTCGTGCACCGTTGCGCCGGCCAGCGCGCGTTTAAATTCTTCTTTGCGGGTTATATGTCCCATGGAGACTAGCGTATTGGTCACGCTGGTGCCAATATTGGCGCCCATGATAACGGGAATGGCACCCTCAATGGTTAGCGCGCCGCCAGCGACCATTCCTACGGCGATCGAACTGGTCGTCGATGAACTTTGGGCCAGCGTGGTGGCCAAAATGCCAGCAAAGAGGCCGACGAGCGGGTTTGACGTCATCTCAATGAGCTGTTTGGCCAGATCCTTGCCAAATAGCTTGAATGAACCGCCGAGCAAGCCGATGCTTACGAGGAATATGTAGAGAATCAGCACCAGGCCGATTATCTGTAACCACAACTGCAGCGTATCGCGTTTCATAGGCCTCATTAGTATGGAAATTAGTAGCGCAAAGTAACGCAGTCGTAACATAACCAAAAGAGTTATCCAGTGACAATACCACTATATTACTCGGCGCGATGTGTGCTGCGGGCGCACTGCGCCACCAGTGCGATATCTTTACTTATCTGGTTTATTGCCCTACTTTTGCCCCCTTGTTCAACGGCCTATTTTTCCCCGCTTATTAGGGTATATTCCAATGAAGGGACGCATCCGCCTACAGGTCGTTGAAGACGCTGCCGATGTCGCCCGTATAGCAGCTCAGCACCTGTGCGCGCAAATACGCGAGCGATCCGATGCAGTCTTGGGTCTGGCAACGGGATCCACTCCAGAAGCTACCTATGCCGAGTTGGTGCGTGCCTACCGAGAGCGACGGCTTTCGCTTGCGCGCGTGCGCAGCGTAAACCTCGATGAATACCAGGGGCTCGATGGGACGCATGAGCAGAGCTATCGCCACTATATGCAGCACCATCTATTTGAGCACGTCGATATGCTACCGTGGAATGGGTTGATGTTGGATGGTAACGCCGTCGACGGAGAGGCCGAATGCCGCGCCTACGAAGAGCGTATTCGCGCCTTGGGCGGCGTGGACTTGTGGCTACTAGGCCTTGGTGGCAACGGGCATATTGCTTTTAACGAACCCGGTTCGGCGCGCGATAGCCGCACGCGCTGCGTGCCGTTATCGGCCGAGACAATTGCCGATAATAGTCGGTTATTTATCGCGCCTACAGAAGTCCCGCGTCGCGCTTATACAGTGGGTATTGCCACGATCATGGAGGCGCGCCGCGTGCTGCTGCTGGCCACGGGCGCGCACAAGGCGCGCGCCGTGGCCGCGGCGCTGCGCGGTGAAGAAGGCGCGCACTGTCCGGCCAGTTTTTTGCGAGGACATGCCGATTGCACCTTTCTCATCGATCGCCAAGCGGCGTCTCTGTTAGAGAGCTAATTTGTGATTTTAGTGCTCAACTGCGGCTCTTCTTCGCTGAAGTACAGCCTATTTGATAGCGCAGAGCGGGTGTGCGCCCGCGGTTTGGTCGATCGCATTGGTCAGAGCGAGTCGGTCGTAGTGCTCGAGCGGGGCGGTGAACGCCAATCGCACACGGCGGCTATTGGCGATCACGGCGAGGCGCTGTCGGCGGTCGTTGGCTTTTTGCAGGAACAGGGACAGGGAGCGAACCTGCTCGAGGGCATCGGTCATCGCGTGGTGCACGGCGGCGAGTATTTTGTCGAAGCCGCGCTAATAACGGAAAGCGTGGAGAGCGCAATAGCGGCCTGCACCCCGCTGGCGCCGCTGCACAACCCGGCGGCGTTAGAGGGACTGCGCGCCGCGCGAAAACTGTTCGACGGCGTTCCACAGGTCGCCGTTTTTGATACTGCGTTCCATCAGACAATGCCGCCGCGCGCCTTTCTCTACGCCGTGCCACGCGCGCTGCACGCCGAGCAGGGCATTCGCCGCTATGGCTTTCACGGGACCTCGCATCGCTATGTAGCGCAGCGCGCTAGCGAGCTGTTGGGCGTGGACTTGGACGCGTTGAACCTAATTACTTGCCACTTAGGTAACGGCTGCTCGCTGGCGGCTATTGCCGCGGGTCGTTCGGTCGATACGACGATGGGTCTGACGCCGTTGGAAGGCGTGGCGATGGGCACGCGTTCGGGCGACGTCGACCCTGCGCTGATCTTTCATCTGGCCCGCAGTGGTATGCCGTTGGATGCAATCGAGAAGATGCTGCTGCACGAGAGCGGTTTGCTCGGCCTGTCCGCTCGTTCGCAGGACGTGCGCGAGGTAGAGGCTGCGGCGTTGGATGGCGATCAGGCCGCTCGTGAAGCGTTAGAGGTGTTTACCTACAGAGTGCGCAAAGCAATTGGCGCCTACTGCGCAGTCCTCGGGCGCGTTGATGCGCTGGTATGCACCGGAGGGATCGGCGAAAACAGCGCGTTTGTGCGCCTGCATATTCTCGATGGACTCGAACACATGGGTATATGCATCGATCGCGTGCGCAACCGCACGCATGCAGGGCGCGAAGGCGATATATCGAACGTGGATTCGCGGGTAAAGATTTTAGTTGTCCCCACAAACGAAGAGCTCGTGATTGCCCGCGAGGTACGCGAAGTGCTGGCGGGTAGCAGCAGCGCAAGTGCCCTGTGAATCAATCTACAAGGAGTGCACAATGATAGACGATACGCTAACGGCAGTGGAGCGCAGGGCGCTCGAAGGTTCGCCCTTTGGCGATCTTTACGCGCCCAGAGAAAAGTTGCGTACGCTGGTCGTCGACAACTTCCCATCGCTGGGCAAACTGGCTGCTATGCGCTTTATCGAATGGGTGCAGAACAACCCGGGCGGCGTCGTCTCGCTGCCGACGGGTAAAACGCCTGAGCACTTTATTCGTTGGGTAATGTATCTGATGCAGGGATGGGGCACAGACGAGGTTGTGCGCGAACTAGAGGCCAACGCAATCGATCCCGCCCCCAAGCCCGATATGGCGTCGCTGCACTTTGTGCAAATCGATGAGTTCTATCCGATTGGCTCGCAGCAGGGAAACAGCTTCTACTCCTATGTAAATCGATTTTACATCGACGGCTTTGGCTTTTCTCGCGACCGGGCGCTGTTGATAAACTGCGACGAAATAGGCCTGCTGCCCGGACAGACTTTGCAGAATTTATGGCCCGATGGCGAAGTCGATCTCTCGCTGCGCTACCGAGCTGCGCAAGGCGGGCGCGAAAGCGTGCAGCAGCAAGCACTTATGCGCATTGATCAGTGGTGTCAGCAATACGAGCAGCGCATCCGCGACTTGGGCGGAATCGGCTTTTTTCTCGGCGGGATTGGTCCGGATGGACACATCGGTTTTAACGTGCGCGGATCCGATCACTTTAGCACGACGCGTCTGACGGAGGTCAACTACGAGACGCAGGCCGCCGCCGCTGGAGATCTCGGTGGTATCGAAGTGGCGCGCAAGCGGCTGGTCATTACGATCGGCTTGGGTACTATTGCTTACGACAAGAGCGCATGCGCGCTGATTATTGCCGCCGGCGAAGCCAAAGCGGGCATCGTCGCCGACGCCGTTCAGCAGGACAAGGACGTCCGCTATCCGGCTACGGCGCTGCGCGATCTGCCCGGTGCGCGGTTCTACATAACGCTGGGTGCGGCCAAGCTGCTGGAGCGTCGGCAACTGGACCTGCTGGTGCGGCAGGAGCGCATTGACGACGAGACGGTCGAGAAGGTAATCGTCGATTTGTCGGTGAGGTTAAAAAAGAAAATAGATGAGCTGACGGCCGCCGACTTTGCCGCCGATGAGTTTGCCCATGCGCTCGTAGCGCGTCGCCCCGAAAGCGCGCAAGAGCTCGCAATTTCGGTGCGCGATGCATTGATTGCCAAGCTAGAACGCGGCATGCAGACGCTGCAAAACACTCGTTTTTTGCACACCGAACCGCACCATGACGACCTAATGCTAGGCTATTGGCCCTACATCGTGCGCCACATGCGCCCGGCGAGCAATACGCACTTTTTCGTTTGCTTAACGGGCGGGTTTACAGCCGTTACAAACCAGTTTATCTGCGATCATATCAGACGCCTTCGCCGTTTTTTGCGCGGTGCTGACTGTGCGCAACTGATGCAGGAAGGCTATTTCGACCCCTCCTACAGCGAGGGGCGCAATCGCGATGTCTGGCAGTACCTTGATGGCGTAGCGGCTGACGATGACGAATTGCGCAACGAGGGCATGGCGCGCCGCTTCCTGCGCAACTTGATTGACTTGTACGGTCCAATGGAAAGCGAGGCCATCGAGGCGCGTATTGGAGGGCTGGAAGCCTATTTTGCCGACCACTATCCCGGGCAAAAAGACGAGCCGGAAATACAGCAATTAAAGAGCATGTGTCGCGAATGGGAAGCCGAGTGCACTTGGGGCTATTTGGGCTGGAACTGCGACAGTGTCAAGCACCTGCGGCTCAGCTTCTACACCGGTGATATCTTCACGCGCGAACCCACGGTGGAAGGCGATGTGGCGCCGGTCATAGAGTTGCTAACAGAGGTCAATCCCGACATCGTTAGCGTGGCGCTCGACCCCGAGGCCAGCGGGCCGGATACCCACTACAAAGTCCTGCAGGCCATTACGGAAGCGCTGCGGCGCTATGAGAAATCGAGCGGGCGCTCGGACATCAAGGTGTGGGGCTACCGCAACGTGTGGTTCCGCTTCCACCCGAGCGAGGCCGATATTTTTGTGCCGGTATCGCTCAATATGCTGTCCGTTATGCACAGCGCATTTATGAATACGTTTATCTCGCAGCGAGACGCGTCGTTTCCTAGCTACGAACACGACGGTCCCTTCTCTGAACTAGCGCGCAGAGTGCAGGTAGATCAGTATCAAAAGCTCAAGACGTGTTTGGGCCGCGAGTGGTTTCAGGAGCACGACAGTCCGATGATTCGCGCGACGCGCGGGCTGGTATATTTGAAAGAAATGGAATTGAGTGCGTTCTACGAGCACAGCCGCACGCTCATGCTGGCGGCGGAAAATCGCTGACCGAGAGGATCGTTTATGCTGAGTGAAAAAGTGCAAGAAGCGCTAAACAAACAGCTCAATGCCGAGTTTTACTCGGCCTATTCTTATTTGTCATTGGCTTCCTACTTTGAGGATTTAGATCTCAACGGTTTTGCCCACTGGATGAAGATTCAGTACCAAGAGGAGCTGCAGCACGCCGATAAAATCTACACCTATATCAATAATCGCGATGGGCGCGTTCAGCTGCATCCCATTGCCGCGCCGCAATTCGACTGGCAGTCGCCGTTGGATGCCTTCAAATTCGCCTTGGGCAACGAGCGCAAACTGAGTGCGGATATCTACCAAGTCGTCGATATGGCTCTCAGTGAACGCGACCATGCCACGCACGCGTTTATGCAGTGGTTTGTCAACGAGCAGGTCGAGGAAGAAGCCATTGTGCGCGACATCGTTAGCGATATTGAGCGCGTTATCGAGAGCAAAGACGGTCTGTTTCTCATGGATCGCGACTTGGCCGGACGGCAGCCGGACAAGGTAGGCCAAAGCGCCTGAAGCTAGTTTTTAAAAAAACTACTTGACGTTTAATTGCTGAATTGAGCATGGTTAGAACGAGAGCAGAGAGTCGAGACTGGGTACCACCGGTCGCCGATCGAAAAGGTCCTCGATTCGCTCTGGAGTCCTAACAGACGCCCCACCGCATCGGGTTAGCATCCAACGCAGATGCACCGACCGGGGAAGCACTTCCCAACGGCGTCGATGGCTCGAGTGCGGATCCAACGCGCAGCGGGACCGCGATCGTGAGTGGATAGGCCGAAACGATTTTTTAACAGGAGGTCGCATGCCGCCGGACAGGATAGAGCGGCTGTAGCGGTCGGTGGGTGTAGTCAGATCCCAAGCCGCTGCGGCCGCTCTTTTTTTAGCCTATCAGCTCTGCACGCTCCCAGATGCCTTGCTCGTACTCGACGCCTAGGCCTGGTCCGGTTGGCACGTCGATGTAACCGCCATCGCCAATGGTAAAATGGGGCGAATACCAATCGGAGTAGGTCACGGGAGCGGCGGGAAATTCTAGGTGGGGTCCGGTGTGTTTGACGACGGAAGCAAAATGTAGAAGGGTGGCTAGCTCCGGGTTGTGCTTGGGGCTGTGCGGCGTGACGGGTATACCTGCTTCGGCGGCCATCTGCGCCACGCGTAGGGCGCGTATCAATCCACCGTTATACATCAAGTCAGGTTGAATTACGTCGACGGTGCGCCGTCGTATCATTGCGCGAAAGTGGCCCATATTGCAGTCCTGTTCGCCGCCGGCGACGTCGATGGTGAGAGCGTCTGCCACAGCCTGCGTCTCCTCGTACTGCTCAAATGGACAGGGTTCTTCGAAAAACGCGCAGCCCAAGTCCTCCATTAGACGCCCCACTTCAATTGCACGCCGATGGTCGTAAGAGCCGTTGGCATCTGCGTAGATGGCCACGTTAGTGCCCCACGTCGAACGCGCTAGCTCGAGCACGCTTTCCGCGCGCCCCGGCAGTGAATCGGCGTTGTTGGCCATGCGTCCACCAATCTTGAGTTTGACTCCTGTGGCCCCGGTTTCGGCAAGGCGTTGACTAAGCCAGGCCACTTCCTCTTCCGGCGTGGTATCTCGGCGCATGCTCGACAGGTAGATGGGTATGCCCTGGCGATAGGGCGTGCCGATGAGTTGGCCAACGCTGCGTCCGCTGACTTGTCCGAGCAGATCCAACAGGGCGGCTTCAGCATAGGCGACACAGTTCCACAGCGGCGTGCCCTGATACTTGTAGTTGCTGCCCCAAGTATAGACTTCGTTGACGAGGATTTCGAGATCGCGCGCGTCGCGGCCGATGAATGCAGGGGCAACGAGTTGAGTAAACATGGGCATTAGGTAGGCCATGCGGCGGTTGGCCGTGGCCATGCCAACGGCGCCGTCGGCGCTGGTGGCGCGCACGAGGTAGGTGCCGTCAAAACGCCTCACCTGAAGGTCTTCAACCACTAACGGCGCTGTGGAGATCGAAGAGAGGTTGAGAAATGCGGGCCAGCAGTGCTGGTCAGAATACGTGGATTCGAGCATAGTTTGCCCTCTGGGGATTGAGTCGCTGAGCGCGCCGTATTATTTTCGGCGCGTGGGAAATAACCATCCAACGTGGAGCAATATACATGCATATTGCCGTTACCGGCGCGGCCGGTCGCATCGGCCGCCATATAGTATGTGATCTGCGCACGGCGGGCCACAGCGTGCAGGGAATGGACGTCGCCGCGGGCGCCGGTTTGCAGGTTGACTTAACGGATGCCGGTCAGGTCTACGCTGCGCTAGCCGGCGCCGATGCCGTGGTGCATATGGGCGCCTGGGCCAACGCGGGTATGGTAGTGGATCCGCGGACATACGGCGACAATGTAACCGGCACCTACAACGTATTTCAGGCCTGTGCTGACCTGGGTATCCAGCGCGTAATTTCCGCCTCTAGCAACCAGGTATACGGTTTCTTCTCGGCGCCGCCGCTGTATGCACCGATCAACGAAGCGCATCCAACGCGTCCAGTCAACAGCTATGCGCTGTCCAAACTCGCCGGTGAGCAGGCGGCCGAGTATTTTACGCGCACGCGCGGCATGGAGATTCTCTCTTTCCGCATTATGGGTGCGCGCGTGCCGGCCGAGTTACCCGGCGATATACAACAGGTCCGGGCGGACGTGGCGGCGGCGGCCAAACTGCTGTGGACGCGCAGCGACGCGCGCGATATTGCGCTAGCCTGTCGTCTAGCCGTCGAAGCCGATGAAGTCGAGTCGGGTATCTATAACATCACCGGGCCGCGCGTAGTGCTCGACGAGGAAACGCGCGCGCTCTTCGCGCGCTACTGCCCCAGCACACAACTGCGCGATGGCTTGGAGGGGCACGCTGCGCCTCTAAGCTGCGACAAAGCGCGGCGCGCCTTTGGCTATGAACCGCGTTACGCGTGGTCGGAGCACATCTACCATCTGGAGGATCAAGCGTGAGTACATTAGCGATCCATGGGGGTAAACCGCTATATAACAAACCGTGGCGCACGGGTCCGTTTCACATAGGCGAAGAACTGCGCGTGCTGGAGCGCGTGCTGTCTGGGCCGGCGCTGCCGATGGCGCGGGGTCCGCGCGTGATGGCACTGCGCGAAGCGTTGCAGCGCTGCTATGGCATGCGCTATGCCGTGCCCGTATCGTCGGGTAGCGCGGCCATTCACGTGGCGCTCTTTGCCGCGGGCGTGGGCGCTGGTGACGAGGTGATCGTAAGCCCGCTGACCGACTACGGCAGCATTATTGGCATTTTCCAACTCAACGCGATACCGGTCTTTGCCGACGTGCGGTCGGGCAGCCTGCTGATGGATGTCGCCGATGTCGAGAAAAAAATAACGCGCCATACAAAGGCGATTATGCCGGTGCACAACGGGGGATATGCCGTCGATATGCGCGCTCTGGCGAACGTGGCCAAGCGACGCGGTGTGCACATTGTCGAGGACTGCGCCCAAGCACACTTGGCTATGTTGGGCCGTAAATACCTGGGCAATTACGGCGCCATATCGGCCTGGAGCGTCAACGAGAGCAAGCATATGAAAGCCGGTGAGGGAGGCTTTGTGCTGACGAATCAGAAAGTACTGGCCGAAGCGGCCGATCTATTTGCCGATAAGTGCTATCCGCGCTTTCCCGGCGCGCCGCCAACGCCGGCCTTTCCCGCGCTCAATGTGCGCCTCAACGAGATCAATGCGGCGCTGGCATCCGTGCAGCTAAAGCACCTGCCCAAGTGGATCGAGAAGCGTCGCCGCTTTGCCGATGCGCTGCATGCGGAAATGCGCGACGTGCCTGGTGTCGCTGCCGAGTGGCAGCCGCGCGGTGCGCGGCCGAGTTATTGGTGGGTGAGTTTTGCCGTCGACGAGCGCGTGCTGGGCGTAGATGCCAAGGTTTTCTGCCAAATGCTCAGCGCCGAGGGGATTCCCAGCGGTGCGCGGGTGCAGCAGTACGTGCCGGGTTGGGAGGTGTTCCGCACGCTGCACGAGAACCCGGATGCCTTTGCCAGTTACCGACCGGGCCGCTTGAAAAGGGGGCGATACCCGCTCGACGTAGCACCCATAGCGCAGCGCGCCGAAGGGGTGGTTGGCGCCGTGCGCATGACGCAGCACAATACGGTCGCCGAGGCGCGTGCAGCGGGCAGGGCGATGAAGAAAATTGCAGGGGAGTTAGTATGAAGACGGACGTGCTGATCATAGGCGGCGGCACCGGTGGCGTAGCCGCTGCGCTGAGCGCTGCGGCGCGGGGCAAGCGCGTTATTATGACGGAAGAAACGGATTGGGTTGGCGGACAGCTGACGTCACAGGGCGTGCCGCCCGACGAACATCCGTGGATTGAATCGTTTGGCTGCACGGCGCGCTATCGCCTGTTTCGCCAGCGGGTGCGCCAGTACTATCAGGATTTTTACCCGCTTAACCACAGCGCGCGCGCCAACCCTAGGCTGAACCCTGGCGACGGCAGCGTGTCGCGACTGTGCGCTGAGCCACGCGTCTATTTGGCCGCGCTCGAAAGCATGATGGCCTACGACGTGGCCTGTGGGCGTCTACAGGTGCGTTTGCACACAAGAGCAACCGGCGTTGACATCGACGGCGATCGCGTGCGTGCCGTGCACATTCTCGATGGGCATACGGGGCGTGAAGAGACGATTGAAGCGGCCTACGTGCTCGATGCGACGGAGCTGGGTGACCTCGTCAAACTGGCTGGGGTAGAATACGTTTCTGGGGCGGAATCGCAGGCGCAGACCGGCGAACTGCACGCCAGCGCTGAGGCCGATGCTGAAAACGTGCAGGCGCTGACCTGGTGCTTTGCGATGGGCTACGATCCAGACGGGCATCACGTAATTGATCAACCGGTAGCCTATAGGCGCTGGCGCGACTACGATCCGGGGCTGACGCCTTCTTGGCCGGGCAAGATGCTCGATTGGACCTACACCCATCCGATTTCGCTGGATCCCATTACGGCGACGTTTGACCCGGCACGTGGAGAGGGGTCGCTGTGGCGTTATCGTCGACTCATTGGCAGTGCGCACTACGCGCCTGGCTGTGCGCCACACGAGGTTGCGCTGGTCAACTGGCCGCAGAACGACTATCTCGAAGGCAATATTATCGACAAAGAAGAGCGAGAGGTTGCCCATCACCTGCAGCAGGCGCGCGAGCTTTCGATGTGCCTGTTTTACTGGATGCAGACGGAAGCGCCGCGTCCCGACGGCGGGACGGGTTTTCCCGGGCTGTATCTGCGGCCCGACGTCATGGGCACCGACGATGGGTTGGCCAAAGCGCCCTACATCCGCGAAGC
>JAYOYH010000083.1:0-15211 GCA_038153405.1 Gemmatimonadota bacterium
TGCCGAAGTGGCGAAATTGGTAGACGCGCTAGGTTCAGGACCTAGTGGGCATTAGCTCGTGGAGGTTCGAGTCCTCTCTTCGGCACCATCCTTTCCCGCACACCGTTTTAATCTATTTCATTCCCCATTCAGCGCAAGCCAAGGCACTGGTCTCCATTGCCTTACCCACCTAGTGCTCCGACCCCTGTTCGACCAGCTCGCCCCGCGCATTGCGCCGGTTCAGCCATTCCTTTAGCTTTCCGCCCTATCCACACTTTTCGAGGAGACATAATATGGCCCGTCTGTTGCATACGCGCATTCGCGTGAGCGATTTCCAAGGCAGTATAGACTGGTATTGCCAGCATCTGGGGTTCCAGGTAATGAGTCGGACCGACCAGTCGCCGGCCGGCAACCACGTCGCCCACCTAGAACTGCCCGGCAATGCACACACCATTGAACTGACTTGGTCGCCCGACTACGAGGTAAACGTACCCGAAGACCTCATGCACCTGGCCATCTCCGTTCCCGATTTGATCGCCTGCTGCGACACCTTAGAAAACAGCGGCATCGAAATTTGGCCAGATAACTGGCGAGAAACCTTTCCTACGGGGCGCAAAATGGCCTTTATCGACGATCCCGACGGCTATGAAATTGAACTTTTAGAAGATAAATAGTGAACCGACCCCCTCCCGGTGATAAAAACTCTAAAGTTTAACGGGCAGGATGCCGATCAACTCAATACCACTTAGTATTACGCGGCCATGCAAAGACAAGGAGGTCTACTTATGGCAGCTCGAAAAGCTAAACTAATCGGCATTGAAGAAGCGGCTCATCTGTTTGGCAAATCCGTACATCAAATGCGTCAGTACAAATCGAAGGGCCTTTTAAAAGTCGCCGATTGCAGCGGCAACAAAGACCTTTTCAATATGGCTGAAGTCATTCTTCTAAAACACCTGATCCACGAATTGAGAGTTACCGAAGGGCTATCCTTGGCGCAGATCTCGCGCCGCCTAGACCAGATGATGGGACGGGCAGCCTAGCTCAACTTCAGCACCACCTGCGGACTAGCAGATCAGTTTCTCCGGGAAAACAGGGACGTTTTCCAGCCCCGGGCCTTGCGCCCGGGGCGTTCGGAGCAGCTCATGTGCTGGTCCGTTTCTATTTGCGGCGATCGCAGGCATCGTTAATTACCCCCATCAACTCGGCAAATAGCGCGCTGGCCCAGGCGGGTAAATCGCGCACGCGGTCGGGATGCAGCGCATTGGCAAAACGCCGCCGCACCTTACCCGCCTCTTCTGCATCAGCATCCATTCCAGATAGACCGAGCAGTTCGACATCGCTCAGCTGTCGCAGGTTGGCCAAATCCCAGCGACCTCTGCCTGGGTCGCGCAGTTCAGCCAGAGCTAGCCGACCGGCCATCTCTTTTAACCGCCCATCCATCCTGGCGTATTCGCGCCGCAGCGTTTCGAGTTCCTTTTGCGCTTCGTTGGAAAGGCGCTGACTGGCAATGCGCGTCCGACGCTCGCTGCGCAGCTTTTCCCCGTTATCGCGCTCGTCCGCTAGCTGGCGGCGCAGTCGCTGCATTTCTTCGTCCAATTTGCGAATGCGCGCATGCGCCCTATCCGCTCTATCTTCGGCAAATTCCACATCTCCTTCCATGGCCTTGAGCGCTTCGGCACTGCGCTGCATTTCTTCGCGCAGAATTTCAATCTCGCCGGCAGCATGCCCGCTGTGGTCGCCCGCGGGCGACAGGGCGCTGCGCAACTCGGCGCAAAAATCACTCAATACGCTCCCCTCTCCCCAACTCGCAACATACCCCTCTTCGGCTCCGCGCAAAGCGCGCACCTCATCGATCCAAGAGCGATGCTTGCCGTATTGCTGGGTAAATAAGTGCCAGTAGGCGGCGCGCTGATGCCAATCCAGACGCTCGTCTAACAGGTGCAGATAGAGGGTTAGGCGATCAACGGGAAGGACAACGAAGAGGTGGGCAGGAGAGGTCTGCGCCAAGCGATCCCACGCCGAGAGCAGGCTTTCGCAGGCGGCCAGTTCAAAGGCAAGGGCCCGTTCGTCGAGTTCGTAGACGCCCTCGTCGAGCACAATACGCACCAGCCAGTGACAGAAATCTCCCGAAACTTCTCGCCGCTTGACCTTCTTCCCGTAGTCCAAATAGCGGCGCAGCTGCCGGGGTGAATGCGCTTCGAACTGGGCTTGGAACGCACTGAGTTGGCTCCTATCGATAATCGCTTACCCCCTCTTTTTACCGCGTTCGTCTTGCTCGAGGTAGCGCACAAAGTCACGCGCAGTGCGCCCCCCTATCAAATCGTGGTTGTGGCGCATGCTCCACTGGATAAAGACCCTGATTACCTCCTCATCGGGCCACTCAATTCCCGCTCGGCGCGCATAGGAAAGCACAATCGACTCATACTGGTCTTTGCGCGGCAAATCGACAAAGACCTTAAGGGCGAAGCGATCATCGAGGGCGCGCAGTTCGTCGACGCGCTGGTGCTGCTGCGGGTCATACCAATCGGGGCGCACACCGCGGCTAGTAGAGGCCCCGCCCTCGCCTCCCATTTGCATTAGGCCAAGCCCCTGCACCCGCTCGCCTTGGCGATCCACCAGATCTTTGAAGTTGGAGGTGGCATAAAACACAATATTATCGGGCATGGACTCGAGCCCGCCCTCCAAGACGCGCGAGAGATGGTGCAGGGCGCTATCGCCCCTCTCCAGGGATATGTTGTCTAAGAAGCCGATAAAGCGCTCACGGCGACCGCGCACGCCATCGCAAATCGCGCGCAGAACACCGTAGTCTTCTGGGGCAATTTCAATGCCGCGTAGCCCTTCGCGCCAGTGGCGCTCGATCAGCCCCCGCACGAGCGAGGACTTCCCTCCTCCCCGCGGCCCCCAAATCAGCGCGTTGTGCGCCTTATTCCCGGCGAGAAAATGGCGCGTGTTGCGATGCAGTACCTCGATGCGCTCTTTGTTGCCCTCGAGCCAGTCTAGTTCAAACGCATCGAATGCGCGCACTGGGCGCAGAGCCGCTGGGGGTCCGTGGTCAACGTAAAATGCCTTGGCGCCTCTATAGGGCGGCAAGGCGTGCTCATATACAAAATCGGCGATGGCATCACAGTGTGCAGACCAATCGGAGGCGCAGCGCAACCTCTGCAGCAGCGCGCAACCGCCCCCGTCGCCCCCTTCCTGTCGTTGGGTTTCCTCGTCGGGGGCAGCCATCTCCGCCAGACGGGGACAGCACCGGCGGGCCAGCGCCAACCACGGCACCTCGGCCAAGGCCTGCACAGCCCGTATATCTCTACAAAATACGCGCCGCAGCAGCGGCGAGACGTCTTGTGGGAGTTGGCGTTCGCAGCAGACTAAATAGGGATGGGGCGCACTGACAACGCGCGTTAAAAGCGCCTCGGCGATGGCATCGCCCACCGAGATCGACCCCGGTGACTCGGGCTTATCTGCGGCCCAGTCCTCTAAGCGCCAATAGGCCTGCTCGAGGTCCAGGCAGACGCTCTCCGCGCAGCAGGCAGAGGCGCTATGAGCACCCAGCGCGTCAATCAGGTCGGCAAAGAAGAGGCGCTCATCGTCGGCGATAAATTGGTTGCAGCGGGACAACCGATTTAACGCACTCCGCAGTCGGCGTATAACGCTCTCGGATACCGCTTCTGCCGGACCGTTTTCCTGGGGGCGTTCCATAGTGTCCATATCGCTATTTCAAGAGGATTTGGCCGTCCTGCCGCTCTCGACGACCTGACCTACATCGGTCTCAATTACCACGCCTTTTCAGGCAATAAAAGGGGGGATGCCGACAAAAGTCAAGCCGCATAGAAACGCCATTTTCCAGTGCATCATATATCGCCAAGCTCGGCTGGGCTATAGCCCGGGTCTGAGCTTGTCAACGGTCCGGGTTTTTCCTATCCTCCAACAGGCCCTCTCGTCCCAACGACAAAGGATGGATTATGTCAATTCCCATAGCACTGCACTGGCAGATTCTCGTCGCGCTGATAGCCGGTGCCATGAGCGGTTTTCTCTTCGGCGAATACGTCCATCACTTTGCATTTTTGGGCCAACTCTTTCTCAAGGCCTTAAAGATGATTATCGTCCCGCTAATTGCCACTTCCATCATCACCGGCATAGCCGGTGTGGGCAATGCGGGACATATCGGTCGATTGGGATCGCGCACATTCGCCTACTATATCTGTTCCAGTTTGCTAGCCATTCTCGTTGGCCTCATCCTTGTCAACGTCATCCGCCCCGGGGTAGGCGCAGATCTCGGCCTACAAAAAAATCCCGAGAAACTGCAGGAGTCGATCGCCCAATTCGGCGACTCGCCCGGCCAAGCGCTGCAGCGCCTGCTGCTGGATATGTTGCCGACCAACCCCTTTGCGGCCATGGCCGAAGGCGAAATCCTGCAGCTCATCGTCTTTTCCCTACTCTTTGGATTTTTTGCCACCCGCATAACGCCCCGCTACAGCGAGCACATTATCACCTTCTTCAGCGCTGCGTTCGAAACGATGATGAAGTTGACCAATTTTATCATCGGCTTTGCTCCCATCGGCATTTTTGCCCTAGTGGCCAATACGGTGGCCACGACTGGATTTGGCGCGTTCGTCGACTTGGGACTGTACGCGCTTACTGTCGTACTGGGGTTGGCTTTTCACGCGGTAGTGACCTTGCCGATTTTGCTGCTCGTATTCGCGCGGGTGCGTCCTCGCGCCTATGCCCAAGCCATGGCTCCGGCGCTGCTTACGGCTTTTTCCACCAGTTCCTCCTCGGCAACCCTGCCACTGACCATGGAATCGCTGGAGAAAAGAGCGGGGGTTTCCAACAAAGTGTCGAGTTTTGTCGTGCCTCTTGGAGCCACCATCAACATGGACGGAACAGCGCTTTACGAGTGCGTTGCGGCTATGTTTATCGCCCAGGCCTATGGCGTAGACCTCGGCGTAGGCCAACAATTTCTCGTCGTCATCACCGCCTTGCTGGCTTCTATTGGTGCCGCTGGCATACCCATGGCCGGCCTCGTCATGATTTCGGTGATACTCACGGCCGTCGGCCTGCCCCTAGAGGGATTGGGACTTATTCTCGCAGTTGATCGAATCTTGGATATGTGCCGAACGACGGTCAATGTATGGAGCGATTCTACGGGGGCAGCAGTGGTTGCAAACGGCGAGGGAGAGCGGTTAAACGCTTCTATTTAGAGCGTTTATATCATTGGGACACTGGTGTTTATTTGCCCGTGCTAATTCGTTCTGGCAAGCTCGTATAATCGTCTACTCTGGCCCGCCCGATTTGCTCTTCGGACAGCCCCATCGCCCCGATTAAGTTTGCACCACACAGGTTGGCTCCGCGCAAATCCGCCCCGGCGATGCGCACATCGAGTAATTGGCAAGAGTGTAGGTGGGCCTCGATGAGGATGGCCCCCTGCAGATCCGCCTCGTTCAACACCCCTTCCGGCCACTGCACCTCGCGCAGATTAGCCATGAATAGATTGGCTCGCTGGGCCATTACACCGGGAAGTTTCGACCGGCGTAAGTCGGCTTCGCGCAAATCGGCTTCGCGCAGATCCGCCATCTCCAGCAGTGCTTTCTGCAAGTTGGCTTCCTGCATTCCTGCTCCGATAAGACTTACGCCGCGCAGATCCGCCTCGCGCAAAGAGGCCCTATACATCTTGGCATACTGCAAGCTCGCCCCGCGTAGGTCGGCTTTGGACAAATTAATGAGCTGCATTTCAGCCCTCTGCAAATTGGCATTTCGCAGATTGGCTGCGCGCAAATCGCAGCCCTGCAGAGCCGCTTCGGGCAGTTGGGCATTGGATAGATCAGCTCTCATCCCCTCCTGACCACGCGATTCGATCCATACGAGATGCTGTGCCAAAACAGCCTCAAGCTCAGATCGATTCAGCGCAGCCACAGGGGCTGGCGCGTGCTCTTTTGCGTTTTTGGGAAAGGAATCCAATGCGGTTGACCACTCTATTCGGGCAAAAAAAATACCCCCGGCGCGATTCGAACGCGCGACCTCCAGATTAGGAATCTGTTGCTCTATCCGACTGAGCTACGGGGGCTTTTCAGTCTATCTTAACGACGTGGATGGCCATTGGGCCTTTCGGCCCCTCGCCCATTTCAAACTCAACCTTATCGCCCACTTCCAGCCCTTCATCATCGTCGAGAGCGCTGTAGTGAACGAATACATCTTCGCCCTCTTCGACCTGTAAAAAGCCGTATCCCAACCGGTCATTATACCACTTTACGGAGCCGTTGATTGCCATTGTTGCGCTCACCAGATGAGGGTAGATGAGCGAATAATAGGCCGAGTCCTACCCTACGTCAAGCGAGCCCGCCCGTCTCGATCCACCTCTCTGTGTTAGCTCTACATCACTTTTTGCTTTCCTTTTCCTTAAAAGCTGTTGACACGGACAGAATCTGGCCTAACTTAGAGACGGTTTTCGTTAAGAATAGCGCTCCCCTGCTATGTGCGGGATACCTCGTGTTTCCCGCCAATTATCAACCCAAATCAAGAAGCTTCAATGGCTCAGATATTTCCGCGCAGCGCCAATTGGGCGTCCAAAGCTAGCATCCTCACCTTGCTTCTGGTGGTAGCAAGCGTGCTCGGAGTGCTCCTAAATATCAACCGGATTCACTTCGTCAACCAGGTCAATGTGCCCTTGGACCAGCCGGTGCCCTTCAGTCACAAACACCACGTTTTGGGGCTGGGCATTGACTGCCGCTATTGCCATGTCTCCGTTGAAAAGAGTGCCTTTGCCGGCATTCCCCCAACCGAGACTTGCATGACCTGTCACTCCCAAATTTGGACGGAGGCGCCCATTCTGGAACCCGTCAGGGCTAGCTATCGCGACGATACACCGATACAGTGGAACCGCGTGCACGACCTGCCCGATTTCGTCTACTTCAACCACAGCATTCACGTCAGCAAAGGGATCGGTTGTCAGACGTGCCACGGTCAGGTCGATCAAATGCCGTTAATGTGGAAGGCCAACTCGCTGAACATGGAGTGGTGCATTGAGTGTCATAATGATCCCGCTCAGTTTATCCGCCCCCGCGATCAAGTCTTTAATATGAACTACCAACCGCCAGCAGACCAAGAAAGTCTGGGCAAGCGGCTCGTAGCCGAATACGAAGTCGAAACCAGACAACTCACCAATTGCTCGATTTGCCACCGATGATGCCAGATATAAACAGCAGAAAACAGTTAGAGCTAGCCGACGTGCGTGACCGCATTAGCAGCGAGAGTGGTCAGGCGTACTGGCGCAGCCTCGATGAGCTTGCCCAGACCGATGAATTCGCCCAGCTGGTGCAGAGGGAGTTTCCCGAACAGGCCGACGAGCTCAAGGATCCCGTAACGCGACGCAACTTTCTCAAGCTCATGGGCGCATCCTTCGCCCTGGGCGGACTGTCTGGATGCACCATTCAGCCCGGCGAGAAAATCGTGCCTCAGGTGCGCGCCCCGGAGGATATTATACCCGGGAAGCCCCTTTTCTATGCGACAGCCTACCCGCAGCACGGCGTGGGCACGGGCATCTTAGTTGAAAGCCATATGGGGCGGCCCACTAAGATCGAGGGCAATCCGCTGCACCCCGCGAGTCGAGGTGGCACATCCGGTGTCGTCCAAGCTTCTATTCTCGACCTCTACGACCCCGATCGCTCCCAGACGGTCAAAAACGGCGGGCGCATCAGCACCTGGTCGAGCTTTCTCGACAACTTCATGCATCAACTGGGTTTGCAGGGCGTCAAAGAAGGCGCCGGGTTGCGCATCCTCACTCAGACCGTCACATCGCCGACTCAGGGCGCACTACTCGCGGAAATCGGGAAAAAGTATCCAAAGGCCCAGTGGCATCAGTACGAAGCGGTCAATCGCGACAATTACCACGCCGGCTCTTCCTTGGCCTATGGACGGCACGTCAACGCGGTGTACGATTTTTCCAAGGCCGATCTGGTATTATCGCTCGATAGCGATTTTGCCAACAGCGGCCCTGCCAGCGCGCGCTACGCACGCGACTTTGCGGCCAAGCGCCGCGTGCGCGATGGCCAAAAGGCGATGAACCGGCTCTATGTCGCCGAATCGTCCCCCACTGCCACCGGCAGTTTGGCCGACCACCGTCTCGCTCTGGGCGGCAAAGCCATTGAAGCCCTCGCTTTACACATAGCCCAAGCCCTTGGCGTTTCTTCACAAGGCGTCGGTCAGGTAGACAGCGGCGCGCCCGCCAAGTGGGTATCGGCCCTGATAAGCGATTTAAAATCGCATCGCGGCCGCAGTATTGTAACGGCGGGCGATGCCGCCAGCCCCGGCGTGCACGCCCTAGTCCACGCCATCAACGCTGCGCTGGGCAATGTGGGCCAAACGGTGCATTTGAGTGACCCAATCGAAGTGCAACCCGCCCTACACATGGATTCGCTGCAGACCTTAGTCAGCGCCATGGATGCCGGCCAAGTAGACCTCCTAGTCATTCTCGGAGGCAATCCCGTTTACGACGCGCCGATTGATTTGAATTTTGCCGACGCGCTTGCCAAGGTCGACACCCGCGTTCACTTAAGCCTGTCTGAAAACGAAACCTCAGACCAGTGCCACTGGCACGTACCTGAATCGCACTACTTAGAAGCGTGGGGCGATCTGCGCAGCCACGATGGATTAGCCAGCATTGTCCAGCCGCTCATTGAACCGCTCTACAAGACCAAGAGCGCCCTCGATTTCTTAGCCGTTATGGCGGATAAAGCCGGCACGCCGGGCCTGGAATTGGTCCGCCAATACTGGGAATCGCAGGCACTCGACGCGAACTTTGCGACCTACTGGCGCCGCGCGCTACACGACGGCGTGCTGCCGGGAACAGAGGCGGTCAAGCGCACGCCCAAAGTCGTCGGGGCGATTCAGCTTGCCGACGACTTTGGCCAGATGCCCGAAGAAGACGTCGTCGAGCTTCAATTGCGCCCCGATCCAATGGTCGGCGACGGACGCCATGCCAACAACGGCTGGCTCCAGGAGACGCCGCGGCCCATAACAAAACTGACCTGGGACAATGCCGCACTCGTCAGTCCGGCTACCGCCCTGAGGTTGCGCCTGCAAAACGAACGCTTAGCGGAGCTTCGCCTGGGTGACAACACCTTGCGCGTGCCCGTCTGGATCGTTCCCGGCCAGGCCGACAACGTCGTTACGCTCCATTTGGGCTTTGGACGGCAGCGCGGTGGCCGCGTGGCTGAGGGCAGCGGCTTCAACGCCTACCTACTCAGCACCGCCCAGCAGCCCAACGGTGGACTGGGCCTGCAGATCAACCCCAGCTTCGATCAGTACCCCCTTGCTTGCACCCAGGAACACCACAGCATGGAGGGGCGCAGCCTTGTGCGGGAAAGCTCATTGGAGCATTACAAGTCTCACCCCCACTTTGTTCACGAAGGCTGGTATGCGCACGATCCACCCGACGACCTGACGCTCTACAACAGAACCGATCATCAGTACGACGGCTATGCTTGGGGCATGATCATCGACCTCGGCTCATGCATGGGCTGCAATGCCTGTTCCATCGCCTGCCAGGCAGAGAACAACATTCCCGTCGTCGGTAAATCGCAGGTGCTCAACGGCCGCGAAATGGCTTGGATTCGCATCGACCGCTACTATAAAGGCGAACTGGACGACCCGGGTATTGTCCACCAGCCCGTTCCCTGCATGCAGTGCGAAAACGCCCCCTGCGAGGTCGTGTGCCCCGTCGCCGCAACGGTCCACAGCGCCGAGGGGCTTAACGATATGGTGTATAACCGCTGCGTCGGCACCCGCTACTGCGCCAACAACTGCCCCTACAAAGTTCGCCGCTTTAATTTCCTGCTCTATACCGATAAGGAAAGCGAAAGCCTCAAACTGCAGCGTAACCCGGATGTCACCGTGCGCTCGCGCGGTGTCATGGAGAAGTGCACGTACTGCGTGCAGCGCATCAATATGGCGCGCATCGAGGCCAAGACGTCGGGCAAAGATATTGCCGATGGACAGATTGTCACCGCCTGCGAACAGGCGTGTCCGACCGAATCCATCGTCTTTGGCAATATCAACGATCCGCAGAGCCGGGTCAGCCGCTACAAGGCCTCCGAGCTCAACTACGGCATTCTGACCGACTTGAATACGCGGCCGCGCACGACCTACCTGGCCGGCCTGAAGAACCCCAATCCTGAGATTACAGAGAGCTAGTATGTCCGAAGCCGCTAAAACGCCCTACAAACCACCGGTAAACGAACTGGGGCCAGGACAGACGTCCTATACCTCCATCACCGATAAAATAAGCGGTGTCGTTTTTACCAAGCACACGCCGATTTTCTGGTTTGTTTCCTTTGCCATAGGCTTTTTGCTCCTGCATGGGCTAATGATCGGCGCCCCCTATCTGCTCTACGAAGGCACCGGTATCTGGGGCCTCAACAACCCGGTTGGTTGGGGCTGGGCCATCATCAACTTCGTCTGGTGGATCGGTATCGGGCATGCGGGAACGCTCATATCGGCCGTCCTGTTGCTCTTCCGGCAAAAGTGGCGCACGTCGATCAACCGAGCGGCCGAAGCCATGACGATTTTTGCCGTGCTCTGTGCCGCGCAGTTTCCGCTGCTCCACACCGGGCGCCCCTGGCTGGCCGCGTACTGGCTCTTGCCCTATCCCAACTCCATGGCAATGTGGGTAAACTTCCGCAGCCCGCTTATTTGGGACGTTTTTGCGGTCACGACCTACCTGACGGTATCATTGGTTTTCTGGTACGTCGGCTTGGTTCCCGATTTTGCCAGCTTTCGCGACCGCGCTAAAAACCGCATTGCACAGGTCGTCTACGGCTTTCTTTCGCTGGGCTGGCGCGGCTCGGCCTTTCACTGGGAGCGCTACGAACTGGCCTCCCTCATTCTGGCCGGCCTTTCGACCCCCCTAGTGCTGTCCGTGCACAGCGTAGTCAGCTTCGACTTTGCCACGGGCATCATTCCCGGATGGCACACCACCATTTTCCCACCCTACTTTGTGGCCGGCGCCATCTTTGCTGGATTTGCCATGGTTCTCACCCTGATGATTCCACTGCGCAGGGTGTACGGCCTCTACGATTTCATAACCGAACGGCATCTCAACAATATGTCGAAGGTCATGCTCGCATCTGGCCTTATCGTCGCCTACGGTTACTTCATGGAAATTGTCATCGCCCAATACAGCGGTAGCATCTGGGAAATGTATATGATGCGCAACCGCATGGGCGGCCCTTACGGCAATTACTATTGGGCCCTTATTCTCTGCAATATAGCCGTGCCTCAGTTGCTGTGGTTTCGCCATTTCCGACTGCATCCGGTCTGGCTGTGGTTCATCTGCCAGTTTATCAATGTCGGCATGTGGCTTGAGCGCTTTATCATCGTCGTAACCAGTTTGCACCGCGACTACCTGCCCTCTTCTTGGGATATGTTTCACCCGACGATTTGGGACGCCGCCATTTACATCGGGACAATTGGGCTCTTCACCATCCTTTTCTTCCTTTTCATTCGCGGCTTCCCGATGATTTCTATTCACGAAATCCGCACCTTGTTAAAAACAGGCAACCACAAGTGAGCTTTTGAGCATGCACCACGAAGAAGAATCCCCCTATCACGGGGTCATGGCGCAGTTTGACAACCCAGACGATTTAGTGGCGGCGGCAAAGGCCACCTATGCAGCAGGCTACCGCAAATTAGATGCTTACAGCCCGCTGCCCGTTCACGGCTTGGCCGACGCCATTGGCTATAAGCGCACCCGCTTGCCCTGGCTCGTGTTCTGCATGGGCCTCTTGGGTGCGATCGCCGGATACTCGCTGTGCTACTGGGTATCGGTTATTGACTATCCGATGAACATAGGCGGTCGCCCCTTTCACAGCGGCCCTTCGTTCATACCTGTTACCTTTGAGGTAACTATTCTCTTCTCGGCTATGACCGCCGCGTTTGGCATGCTTATCGCCAACGGCCTTCCCCAACCGTACCATCCCGTTTTCAATGTCGAAAATTTCGCCCGGGCCAGTTCAGATCTGTTTTTTCTCTGCATCGAAGCAGAGGACGAGAAATTCGACTTAGACGAGACCACTCGTTTCTTGCAGAGTTTGAATCCACAAGAGGTATCTCACGTTGAAAACTGATTCGACCTTTTCTGCCGGTTTGGGCTCGAAGTTGCTGCGCTTAGCTGCGCTGTGTTCGCTCGCCTTTACCGCGGGCTGCGAATTGCGTCAGGCCATGTACGATCAGGAGAAATACGAACCCCTAGAGCGCTCGACCTTCTTCGCAGATGGCCAGTCGTTCCGTCCGCAGGTCCCCGAGACCGTAGCACGCGGCCAACTTCGCCTCGATACGCATTTCTACGAAGGCAAAGTCGCCGGCCAGCTGACCGATGCGCTGCCCGTGCCCGTTACGACCGAGCTGCTAAAGCAAGGCCAGCAGCGCTACGGCATTTACTGCACCCCGTGCCACGGCCTTACGGGACAGGGGGACGGTATTATAGTTCAACGCGGCCTAAAACAGCCGCCCTCTTTTCACCAACAGCGACTGCGCGATATGCCCATCGCCTATTTCTTTGACGTCATCACCAACGGCTATGGGGTGATGTACAGCTATGCTTCCCGCATACCGGTCGAAGACCGCTGGGCCATCTCCGCCTACATTCGCACCTTACAGCTGAGCCAGAATGTCGAATTTGACCAACTGCCTGAAGAGGACCAAAGGCAACTTCAATGAATGAGTTAATTATACAGCAATCCGAAGCGCTCAAACCCTATTTAGAAAGCCTACAGAAGCGCTTTTTGTGGGTTGGCCTATTGGGTTTGGCCGCGACCGTTGCCGGCTATTTTGTCGCTCACGATCAGTTCTTCCAGTCCTACCTGCTGGCCTTTGCCTTCTGGATAAGCTTGCCTCTTGGCAGTTTGCTCATCCTCATGATCCACCAGGTCGGCGGCGGCACCTGGGGCTTTTCCATTCGCCGCTTCTTGGAAGCCGGCACGCGCACGCTGCCGATGATGTTTGTATTCGCCCTGCCCATTCTCTTTCTCGGCATCCACGAATTGTACGAATGGAGCCACTTAGAAGTGGTCGCCGAGGACGCGCTGCTGTCGTACAAACAACCGTACTTAAACGACACCTCCTTTATCCAGCGCACCTTTATTTACTTTGTCATTTGGGGTCTTTTTGTTTTTCTGCTCAACAAATGGTCGCACCAGCAGGATCAAACACAACAGACTTATCCGACCAACCGCACGCAAAAGCTCAGCGGTCCCGGTATCGTCGTTTTCTTTCTTACCATGACCTTGGCCACTATCGATTGGATTATGTCCCTTGAACCCCATTGGTTCTCATCGATTTTTGGCGTTATTCACATCGTCGGCCAAGCCCTCATCACCTGGGCCTTTATGACGTTGGTCGCCGTTTCCCTATCCGACAAGGAGCCCATGAAGCGGCTGTTGACCAACAGCCGCCTGCGCGATTTGGGCACCTTTATGCTGGCCACCGTCATGCTCTGGGCCTATACCTCCTTTTCCCAGCTTCTGATCATATGGTCTGGCAACCTGCCCGAAGAAATTACCTGGTATATCACTCGACTCGAGGGTGGCTGGGAATATATCGGCTATGGGCTCATTCTATTCCACTTTGCCATTCCCTTTGTATTCCTGATTTCTAGCACATTGAAGGCCAAGACCAAAGTTTTGGTGACTTTTGCCATCTGGCTGCTGATCGCCCGCTTCTTTGATCTGCTCTGGCAGACGCGGCCCTCCTTTACCAAGGTCGACGTTTACCACAGCACGGGGTTTACCATGCATTGGCTCGATATAGCCATCACGATTGGCATTGGCGGCCTGCTTATTTCATTCTTCTTTGCCCAGCTAAAAAATCGTCCCCTCATTGCCCTAAATGACCCGCGTTTTTCCGAACTGTACACCGAAGACGATGAGCATCACCATGGCTGAACACACAAGTGAATCGAACACACCTGCATTTGAACAGACGGATGCACAAATTAAACCCCTCGTCATTACGGGTGTCGTCGTTCTAGTGCTGATGGTCGCATCTTTTATCGGGATTATCCCCCTCTTTAAGGTGCTTGACTATTACCAACCCCTGCTTGACGACCCCGTAGCGCCGATGGCTCAGAAGCGAGTTGGCACCCTGTCCGAGCCTCGCCTGCAGGTGGACCCACCCCGCCAGAAATTTGAGCTGGAAGAGCGCGCCGAGTCGCTGTTGGGTAGCTATGCCTGGGTTGATGAGGAGTTGCGCTTGGCGCGCATTCCCATTGAACGCGCAATTAACTTGATTGGATCGGGCGCCCTCAATTTACCGAAAGCACCCATGGGACAGTAGCATCCCACGAGATACCGGATACTTTCTTATCAATAGCCATGCGTAGATTCATCTCATACATACTTTCATTCGCCTTGCTCCTGAGCGTTCAGCCCCTCTTTGCGCAAAAGCCGAGCAAAGAGCTGGTCGAGAAAATAACCATCGATCAAAAGCTCGGTGCCCAGGTGCCGCTCTCTCTGCCCTTTACCAACGAACTGGGTGAGAGGGTTGAAATCGGCGATTTCATGGGTGACAAGCCCGTGATTTTTACGCTGGTTTACTACGAGTGCCCCACTCTGTGCAACCAGGTGCTCAACAGCTTGCTGCGCGCGCTGAACGTATTGACCTTTGATATCGGAACGGAGTTCGATGTGGTCACTGTGAGCATCGATCCAGACGAAACCGCCTCCCTGGCCTCGGCCAAAAAAGCTGAATATTTAAAGAACTACCGCGGCCCCAACGCCGCCCTGGGTTGGCATTTTCTCACGGGCGCTCCCGAAGAAATCGCCCAGTTGGCCGATGCCGTTGGCTTTCGCTATGAATACGATGAGGCGACCGATCAATACATCCATGCCAGCGCCATCATGATTCTCACGCCCGATGGCAAAGTTGCCCGTTACTTTTACGGCATAGACTATCCCCCGCGCGATGTGCGCTGGGGCCTTGTTGAAGCAGCTGGTGGCCAAATAGGCAGCCCAGTAGACCAGCTTTTGTTACTCTGTTATAGCTACGATCCCATGACGGGTAAATACGGCCTGATTATCCGCAACTCGCTGCGCGTTGCCGGTTTGGCCACCGTGCTCATATTGGGCACATTCATATTTGTTATGCTTCGGCGGGAACGCAAAGACGAACCGCTGTCTCTCAATTAATACGGAGCCTGGATAAGCATGTCCGATTTTCCGCTATTTCCCGAACAGGCATCGAC
>JAYOYH010000084.1:0-14989 GCA_038153405.1 Gemmatimonadota bacterium
AAATCCAGTCCGGTGGCGAATAGACCATCCGGTGAACTCTGCCCCCACGCCGCGCGCAAGCTGCCGTACAGCACAAACGCCGCGCAGAACAGCGCGGTCAGTGCAACGGAGCGATGGGTTGGATTAGAGACTGTGGACATACAGTGCGCTCTCGGGTGACGCGATGGACACGGCCTTAGTCCAAAGCGCGCAGCATTTTCAACACTGCATTTACATGAGAAAAATGTATCACACTAGTAATGTACGTCGGTGACGAAGGTCACATTTATCAACTTAAAATAAAACCAATCAAATTGCCACTTTTTTACACGGTGCTCTTCTAAAAAAATGTAAATTTATCTTTTTTATAATAAAATTGCCTGTTTTACTGGAGAAAACGATCGGTTCACGCCGTATCCAAGTGGCGAAAGTGGGCTTCCGACCCGGAGCCATAGCCGCATTCGAAGACCAGTTCGGTCTCTGCCAAGCTCCCCTTCTCGGCCGCAACGTCGACAGCGCACCCCGCAAAGGCGTTGCCCTGCAAAAAAATGTTCTGCGCGGTTTCGGCAATGTGCACCCCGCAGGCGCCGCCGTCGATTGCGTTGCCGGACAGGACCATATCGTGCGCGTCGCTGGTCACTTCGATCTGCCCGCGGCCCTCCGTCGTCGCGTTGTCGCGCAGCTGGCACTGCTCGATGCGGCACGAGTGCACCTCGACCGGGCGCGGGCTCGAGCGCGCCAGAATGCCGGGACCGCCGTTGCCTTCGATCGTGCACCCAGTGACCAGGTTGTAGCAGTCGCGCGTGCCGATGGATACACCGAGTCGGTTGCCGGCAAATCCGCACGCACGCACCGTGATGTGGTTGGCGCGCACGCAGAAGAAAAAGCCGGCCTTTTCGTTGCCGTTGGCCACACAGCCGCTAAAGTGCGCGTTGGTACTGCCGGCGCCCGGGTGTAGGCCGTTGCCGCTGTTTTCGTCAAAGCGGCTATCGAGGATCTGCACATCGCGGCACATCTGAAATCCCAGCCCTTCGCCGTGGTAGTCGCGCTCGCTGACGCCGCGCACTTCAATACCTCTACTGCGCGCAAAGTAGACGGCGCTGCCGCGGCAGCCGCCCATGCCCTTTTCCTGTGCGGCGCGGTTGCCCTCTAGGTGCAGGTCGCGCAGCACCACGTCGCGCACCCGGTGACCAAAGACCAGCGGATAGACCGTCGTCAGGCACGGCGCGTCTTCGGCGCGGTAGTCGGCCTCGATGCCGTGGTCGAGCCCGACCCAGTCGCCGTCGATCCAGGTGATCGTGGCAAAGGTCTCGTAAAAGCCGCCGTGCGTGCGGCCGTCGTGCAGCGACACGGTCATGCCCACGTCCAGTCCAGCCGCCGACTGCAGCGGCGCGTCGCACATCCCGTAGTTGTGGTAGCCGGAAAAGGGATAGATCCGACCCGGCCCCTTCTTCAATACCGTATCGACGCCCTGACCGCACAATTCGATCCCCGAACGCAGCGCTAGCCCGCGGTCTAGCTCCAGCTCCATGGCCGGCAGGACGACGCGCCCACCGCCGCGCTCGGCCACGCCGTCTATGGCCCGCTGTATGCCGGCTGCACTCGACGCTTCGTCTACGCTAAGCATGCGTTCCATCGCACTCTCTCCCGAAAAGGCTTTACATGATGGGCGCCAGCCAGCCGCCGTCAACCGGCAGGGCCGTGCCCGTGATCCACTCGGCGTCGTCCGATGCAAAAAAGACGGCGGCCCGGCCGATGTCGCGCGGCAGGCCCAGGCGCGGCAGCGGCGTGCGCTGGCGCGAGGCCTCGATCTGCTCTTCCGTTAGATAGTCCTGAATGGGCGTCTCTATGTAGCCCGGACAAATCGCGTTGACCGTAATGCCGTAGCCGGCCAACTCGACGGCCGAGTCGCGCGTCAGGTTGACTAAACCGGCTTTGGCCGGCGGGTAGACGGGACCGCCGCCGCCGGCAAAGGCGTGCACCGAGGCGATGTTGATAATGCGCCCGGCCGCCGACTGCTTGAGGTGCGGCGCGGCGAATTTGGTGCTCAGGTAGGGGCCGCGTAAATTGATCGCCATCACGCGATCCCAGTCGGCCACGTCGAGCTGCTGGCTGTCGCCGGGAATGTGGATGCCGGCGTTGTTGACGACGATATCGAGGCGTCCCCACTGCGCCACGCACGCGGCGACCATGGCCTCGACCGAAGCGGCATCGCCTAAGTCGGCCTCGACAAAATGCGCGCGGCCGCCGCCCTCGACGATGGCCTGCGCCGTCGGCGCCTGCGTTTCCACGTCGTGATACTTGCCGACCTTGGGCTCCTCGCGCAGATCGGCCACGCTAACCTGTGCGCCCTCGCGCGCCAGCTCCAAACAAATGCCGCGGCCAATGCCCGACGAACCGCCCGTGACCAGGGCCACTCTATCCTGTAAACGCATGCCGTCCCTCCCGCGCTAGCTTGAAAAAAAGCGCGCGCTTTTCGTTGTTTATGATAGGTTCAAAAGCGTGCTGAAATAAGTCGACAATCGCCGCCTGCGTCAACGCGCAAAGGATGCCCATGCTCCGCCTCATACCGCTCCTACTGCTGCTGGCCCACATCGCCGGCGCCCAGCCCTCTGCCGAGGAAGGCGCCCACATCGACTTCATACGCGATACGCGCGCGCTCAAGGACAGCCTGCTCCGCCACGGCGACGACTCGCCGCTGCTGCCGGAAAACCGGACATCGTTTGGCGGCCTGGCCTACTATCCCATCGATCTGGACTACCGCCTCGTCGGCCAGATGCACATCTACGGCCGCCAGCGTCAAATCGAAGTGCCCGATACCGGCGGCACTACCCTGACCATGGAACGTTTTGGCCGCCTCTACTTCAGCTGGCGGGAAAAAGAGTACTGGCTCGAGGTCTACCGCAGCATGGAAAACGGCCAGCTCGAAGCCTTTTTCAAAGATCAGAGCAGCGGCCAAACGACCTATGCGGGCGGGCGCTACGTGCAGGTAGCACCCTTGCAAGATGGATTATATCTACTTGATTTTAATACTGCTTACAATCCTTACTGCGACTACAATCCCGCCTATATTTGCCCGGTCCCACCCGCCCATAACACCCTGCCCTTCAGCGTAGCGGCTGGCGAGAAGAAATATGGCACAGATCTTGCCCACTAAGCCCTAGACCACGCCGTGCTCGACACGGCATTCCCGTCTAGTGCACGTGGAGATTGATGTGAGGCGTTTTATTTTTCTTTTTGCTCTGGGAGCGCTCATTGCAGCCGCTGCCCAGACCGCCCTCTGCTTGGGCATTCACCCCGAACACCTAGCGCCCTTTACTTGGGTTGGCCCCGGCAGCGCGGCGTTCATTTTGGGCACGGCTATGGCTGTCACCGGCCTGCTGGCCCTGGGCGAGCGCTACCAGCGCATTGCCCGACTGCTGCCGGCCCTGGTCGACGGCAAACAGATGGACGACGCACTCGACATTCCCCTGCGCGATGCCGAAGCCATACACTACAACCAGCATCGCTTCTGGCGCGGCTACCGCCATGCCGCCTTTGCCCTGTGCCTCTTTTTCTGCACGCTGCTGGCCATGAGCCTCTATCTGATAGAGAACGACGCGAGTTTCATCACCTATATGACGGGCCTGAGCGCCGACATAGCCATTTTTGGCGTACTCGGCCTGCTGTGGACCGCACACGCACTGCGCCTGGCCCGCCAGGGCCATATCAGCGCACAGGCCACCCGCCATATTCTCGAGCAGCAGCCCGATCGCCTGGTCGAGGTCGCCGTGCCCATCTCCGAGGATCGCACGCGCGTGCGCTGGGGCAATCGCCCATCGCGTAAAAAGCTGTATTCCGGCCATTTAGAGCGCAAGGTGCGCCCTTTGGCCAAGCGCTAAAGCACGCGCTTTTGCGCTTGCTATAGGCGCGCCTTCCCGCCTATATTTGGCAATATTTTCCCACACTCGCGTGTCGTGTGGAATTTTTTTCCGCATGCACTCTGCCCTACCCCCGGTAGGCGGCCCCGTTAGTCGGCCTGCCTCGTCCTCCCATATTCGGCGGTTTTTCCCCGCTTTTTACGGCCCTTTTTTCCCTTTTGGCCCCGTGTGGGGAGTAAAATTCCCCTCGTCTGGCACGAGAGGCATCCCTTTTGCTTCAGTGGGATCAATCGCAGACTCAGACCCGAGGAACGCATATGCACGCAGCAGAACAACCGCAGACGCAGCACACCGACCCCTTCTCCCAGTTGGGTGCCCAATGCGCCCAGTGTATCGATCTGGCGCAGCGCATTCGCGCCGAACTGCAGACGGGCAAGGCGACCTGCGATCTGACGCCGCTGCTGCGCCAGTCGGCCGCCGAAGTCACCCAACTCCAAGAGGGCATTCGCGCCCTGGCCGCGCAGCCGCCGGCCGAGGGACGCGGCGACCTGTCGCCGCTGATCGCGCAGATGCGCGCGCTGCTGGAGTTGGAGGACGGCAACCAGAAACTGCTCGCCTCCAAGGGCATTCCCATCAACCGCCCGCGCCCCTATCAATACGGCGCGCGACGCGCGGCCCGGAGCTGAGAGAAAGAGCGCCATGGCTTCCGCAGATCCAACCTCGCCGCTGCCGCTGGGACGCAGCGACAGCCAGCTCGACAGCTTCACCGACTCCTACATCCTATTCCAGGAGACGACGCGCAAGTATCGCGAGGCCTACGAACAGCTCGAAGCGCAGTTCGAGTCGCTAACGGTCAAGCTCGAAGAAACCAATATCGACCTGCAAAAGCGCGTCGAAGAGCGCGACCGCGTCACCAACTACCTCAACAACATTCTCGACAGCATGAGCGGCGGCGTTCTCGTCGTCGATCTCAACGGCGAAATCGCCCACTTCAATCAGGAAGCCGAAGAGATCACCGGCTACAGCCAGGACCAGGTCTTGGGCTACCCTTACGCCGATATCATAGGCCTGGCCGACGGCCGCCAGCACACGGCCATGCACACGCTGGACACCGGCGAGCGCCTGCTCAACAAGGAAAAGGCCCTGCGCCGCGCCGACGGGCGCACCATTCCCCTCGGCTTTAGCACCTCCCTGCTGCGCGACGAACAGGGCACGGTGCTCGGCGCGGTAGAAGTATTTCACGATATGACCGAAGTAAAGCGCTTAGAGGCCGAAGTGCAGCGCGTCAACACGCTGGCCGCACTGGGCGAGATGGCCGCAACCGTGGCACACGAGATTCGCAACCCGCTGGGCGGCATCGCCGGCTATGCCGGCATGCTCGAGCGCGACTTGGACGGCGAAGATCCCAACCGTCGCCTAGTCCACCGCATTATCGAAGGCGTCGGTCGCCTCAATCGCATCGTCTCCAGCCTGCTGACCTACACCCGTCCCCTGCGCCTCAATACCCACCCGGTCAACTTGGTCGAACTCGTTGAGGAGTCGGTGGCCTTTTTCGAAATCGACCTCGAGCGCCAGCGCGACGACATCGCCGTCGAGCGCGACTATGCCGACGGCCAATTGGTCTGCCGCCTCGACCCCGAGCAGATTCAGCAGGTCATTCTCAACCTCCTACAGAATGCCACCCAGGCCATGCCCGAGGGAGGCACCCTGCGCATATGCGTCTCGGCCGAAGGCGACGCCGGCGTGCTCTGCGTGGGCGACACCGGCATCGGTATGGAGGACGAAGTGCGGGACAAACTCTTTACGCCCTTCTTCACCACCAAGGAAGACGGAACCGGCCTGGGCCTAGTCACCTCGAAGAAAATCGTCGAGGCCCACAGCGGGTATATCAAGGTGGAGAGCCATCCCGGCCAGGGCACGCAATTTTACGTCAATTTACCCCAATAAACACAGCGAGGAACACATCATGGCGAGCAAACGCATTCTGGTAGTAGACGACGACTCCTACGTCCGCGAGGCGACAGAGGAGATCCTGCGTCGCAAGCAGTACGACGTCGACACCGCACACGACGGCAAGGCGGCCTTGGCCAAACTCGACGACGCCGACTACGACCTCATTCTATCCGATATAAAAATGCCGGTGATGAACGGCCTGGAATTGCTCGAATCGGCTCGCCTCAAGGCACCCGATACGCACGTCATTATGATGACGGCCTTTGGCACCATTGAAGACGCCGTCGAGGCGATGAAAAAGGGCGCCTACGACTATGTGCAGAAGGGCTCGGCCGATCCGACTGAAATCGAGTTCGTCGTCGAACGCGCCCTCAAATACCAGGAGACCGAACGCGAAAATAGGCGCCTGCGCTCCGAATTGCAGGACAAATACAGCTTTGGCAACATGATTGGTAAGGCGCACAATATGGAGCAGGTTTTCGACATGATTGGCACCGTCGCCGACAGCCGCGCAACGGTGCTGATCTCCGGCGAAAGCGGCACCGGTAAGGAGCTGGTTGCACGCGCCCTGCACTACAACAGCGCGCGCCGCGCCGCCCCCTTTATCCGCCTAAACTGCGCCGCCCTGCCCAAGGACCTGATGGAGAGCGAACTGTTCGGGCACGAGAAGGGCGCCTTTACCGGCGCCGTCAAGCAGACGCGTGGCCGCTTTGAGCTGGCCGACGGCGGCACCCTGCTGCTCGACGAGATCAGCGAGATCGATCCGGCCCTACAGGCCAAGCTGCTGCGCGTGCTGCAGGAGCGCGAGTTCGAGCGCGTAGGTTCGGCGCAGACGATCAAAGTGGACGTGCGCATCGTCGCCACGACCAACCGCGACCTGCAGGCCGAAGTCGAGGCCGGCAACTTCCGCGAGGACCTCTACTACCGCCTCAACGTCATCGAAATGGCCCTGCCTTCCCTGCGCGAGCGCAAGGAGGATATACCGGCCCTAGTCAACAGCTTTATCGCCAAGTACAACGCGGAAAATGGCAAGGACATCACCGGGATTAGCGAAGAAGCACTCGAAGCGCTTATGCAGTACGATTGGCCCGGTAATATTCGCGAGTTGGAAAACTACACCGAGCGTGCCGTCGTCGTTTCGCGCGGCCCTCAGTTGGTGACCGGCGACTACCCGCAGCGCCTGTCGGCCGCCCCGCAGGACCGCGGCGACGGCGGCATCCACGTCGGCATGACGGTGCACGAAATGGAGCGCCGCCTCATTATGAAGACGCTCGAGTCGTGCAAGGGCAACCGCACAGAAGCGGCCAACCTGCTCGGCATCAGCACGCGCACGCTCCGCAACAAGCTGCACGAGTACGGCGCCATGAGCGCCTTTAAGGAAGGCGGTAAAGAGGAGTTTGAGCCCGAAGAGGAGCTCGAGGCCATCGCCGTATAACCCTGCTCTACGGTCCGTTTTACGCCAATAGCGGAGCCCGTCCTACGGGCTCCGCTATTCCAATTATAGTTATGTTGATTTATTGCTATCTCCAAGCTATTTTTGGGTCTTCGCCCGGCTGATACCCCATACCATCTCAGCGCCACAGACCCGCCTGGAGAATGCCCTGTTGAGCGACGAAGACGCCCCGCAGTATGAGGACAATCCGCTGATCGTCATCGGCGACAAGATTCAGCCCGAGGCGCATCTGGTCGCTCTACTGCAGCAGCTGCGCGCGGAGAACAACGCGCTCACAGCAGACGGCCGCATCAAATACGCCGTGTGCAAGGACAGCACCGAGGTCGCGCTGGCTTTGCGCCGCTATCTCGACAACGTCAAGATGGTGCTCATCGGCCCCGGGCTGACCGGCAACGCCATCGCCGTGGCGCGCATGCTATCGAAAAAAGTCAAGATCGTCATTGTCATAAACCCCCGCAAAAATCCGCTCGGCACCAGTCTCGAAGCCATCAAAGCAACGCAGAAAAACCTCGAGCATCTCGGCATTATCATCGTCGATTTCAAGGTTGCTGACAGCGAGTTCTTTGCCCCCATCGTTAAAGACTATGTCATCTCCGGCATGTCGGTCGGCGTCGACCTAGAGAGTTTGAGCCCGGAAGAGCGCGGCAGCATGATCGATGCCCGCCTCAATGCAGTCGATAAATTTCCCTCGCTGCCCGAGACGCAGCGCAAAGTGGCCGAACTGGACGATATGGACTCGCCGAGAAAATGGGCCGAGGCCATCGATTCGGACGTGCCCATGCGCACCGTGATTCTGCGCCTGCTCAACAGCGCGCGCTACGGCTTTCGCGCCCGCGTCGAAACCATTGAACAGGCCGTCGCCCTGGCTAGCGCGCGGACGATTCGCGAGATCGTCACCGCCTGCCAGATGCGCCAAATCCTGCGCAACACCAACGAGCGCACGATTGACCAGTACTGGCGCCACTCGCTGGCCGCCGCCTTTTACGCCAAGCTCTTCGTGCTGCCGGCCGACCCGACTCAGCAGTCGCCCCAGCACAGAAACGAGCTCGACCGCTACCAACTAGAGGACGACCAGCTAGAGGGCCTACGCCAGGCCGCATTGTGGACCCGCTTCGATCTACACGAGAAAGACGACCCCTTCACCTCGGGCCTGCTGCACGACATCGGCAAGATCACCATGATCATATGCCTGGAGGATTCGCTGCAGCTAATCAATGCCGTCATCGAGTCGGAGGTTAAAGAGGCCGAGGAGGGGGGCCATCTCTGGGCGCATTCGACGTTGGCCATTGAGCGCTTTCTCATGCAGGACATAGACCACCAAATCATCGGTGCGCGCCTGGCGGAAAAGTGGGAGCTACCGCCCGCGCTCATCCAGGTCATCGGCCATCACCACAACGTCAGCGAAAACTCGCCGCACCTGCTCAAGCTGATCGCCCTGGCCAACCTGGCCAGCAACTGTCTGTTCCCCTACCCCGGCGAGGAGCACCATCCGTTTCCGCACATCTTTGCACAGATCGATGCCGCGATCAAGAGCAAGGCCGGCATGGGCTTTGACGAAGCCGTCGAGCAGGCTATTGGCCAAGACTGCCTCGAAGCGCTGGCCGGCGCGCTGGAGCGGCTCGAGGTGCCCGACTGCCTGTGGCAGTTGATCGACTTCAGACAATTCTTCAAGATATGTTATCTAACGGCGCCCAAGATCAAGAGCGCTTCCATTGCCTTTTTGCAGCAGACGGCCTAACGCCTATTCGACGTTCTGCCATCTGCCTCACGGCGCACAACGCCCCTGCGCCCCCTTTTACCCAGGAGAGTAATTCGTGTCCTCTATTGGCTTTCCCCTGCGACTCGTAGCATCGCACAACCCACGCGCCGGCATCTGGCGCGCACGGCGCGGCACCGGCCAGCAGGTCGGATCGGGCTACTACCGCACGTCCAGCGAGGCAATCGTCCCACCAGCTATACAGTTGGATGACGACGCGGCGGCCCCCGCGCGGCTGACGGCGCGCCTGTGCGAGCGGGCCTTACACCTAGTGCTGCGGCGCTTTGCCAATCAGGTCGACGCAACCTCCTGGAGCGAAATGGATGGATTGCGCATTCACTTTGTGCGCGACCACGAACGACTCCTCGACATCAGCGACGAGGCAATCTACGTCGCCTGTGATATCGCCCCCCTGTTCGATATCGAGCTGGATCCCCACAAAGGCGATCTGACCGCCGCTAAGCCCGAACTGCTCAACGGCTTCGAAGTGCTGTTGGCCCTCGGCCAATACTACCTCTTCAACGTCCGCCGCGGCGCGGCCCCGCGCCGTGCCCTGCGCGATGTGTTAGCGCTGCACGACGCCCTGACGCGCAGCGAGCGTTTGCGCCTGCACCAGTTGCTCGAGTCGCCGCACTTGGACAGCGGCAACGCCTTTGCCCTCTTCCTAGACCGGGCCAGCCAGCGCAGCGCAGAAGATATGAGCCAAGCGGCGTGGCGCGATCTGCACATTACCTGGCTGCTGGGCCAGGACCGCCTCGACCTGCCCTATGACCGCCGCGCCGCGCGCGAGGTCCTATCCAGCGACATCGACCCCGACGAAAAGCGCCTGCGCCTCTACGAAGTGCTGCGCGCCTACGACCGCGACCTAGAGGGCGACAATATCGTCCGCATCGCCGCCGAAGTGCGGCACGCACGACAGGAGCTAGTCTTCGGCCGCATGAGCCGCGCCTTTCACAACCAGGGCACGCTCTTTGCCGACGCCGCCTTGCTGCGCCCAACTGCTGCAATGGCCGGGCTGGCCGAGGCCCTCGACGAAGCGTCGCGCCAGAGCGAGGCGCTGCAGCCGACAGCCGAGGCGCTGCGCCTGCTGCTCAAGCGCAGCGACGAAATTGCCCTTACCCAATTAGAGGGAGCCTGCGAGCGCTTCGAAGAGGCCGTGCTCGACGTCCAGCAGCGCGAGACGCTGGCCCTCTTGCAGCGCGCGCGCGAGCAGATTGAAAACCACGGCGACGAACTGGCGGCCGAAGCGCTACCGAGCTTAGATGATGCACACATCGGCCAACAGACCAGCGCTCGCCTGCGCCTGGTCGAACAGGTGCGTCGCGCGGCCCTGGCCGCGCCCAAACGCAACGCCGCCTACGTGGTCGTTAGCCAGCGTCCCTCGCCAACCGGCTCGCACCTGCTGGTCAAAATCAACGAATTTGAAGAGCCCTACCTCGGCAAGGCCGAGAACCTCAAGAAGCTCATGCGCCTATCGGGCAATCGCGTCTACAGCAGCCCCGACTACCGCTGGCTAGAACAAGCCGACCACTGGATCGAAGCGATCCCGCTCTTTATCAAAGAGCAAGTATCGGTCGTAGACGGGCACGAGCAGACGCGCACCGTCGTCGATATCGCCGGTATGGAAGAGTCCTTTCGCGAGGAGATGGCCGACCACTGGGCGCGCAATATACGCCGCGTGCTCGAGGTCGAGTTGATCGGTATAGCGCGCGAATGGATCGCCGGCCGCGGCGGCACCGAAAGCGAGCTCACCGCCCGCGCACGAGAAGCGGCCGGCGACGGAGAGGTGCTGGCGCTCGCCGCTCTTATCGCCGCGCTCTACGCGCGCGACTGCGCGGCCGTCCACCAGTTGGTGGAGCGCGAAGACATTGAGCCCTACGCGGCGCTGCGACGCATCTTCATTGAGGAAGAACACGCCGCACTGACAGCGCTGCGGCCGCTGCACGAGGGCGGCATGTCGTGGTCGGATGCCGTGCACCAGGTGGCCACTTCGCTCAATCTGCCGTGCGATACTGCCGCGTGGAAGGAGCGCCACTCCGAGGCATTTGCACCGCGCGCAGCGCTGCCCACGCTGCACGTGCTGACAACGCAGTCGGCCGGTATGACGGAGGGCTATATCCGCACCTGGTTGGAAGAGTCCATGGCGCTCTATAACGTCGTCAGCCAATTCGACCTGCACGCCCAGGTGGAGGAGCGCCAGCGCTTCTACTCCGAGCGCATCGCCCAACTCGGTCGCCATATCGTGCGCGAATTGGGCATTTGGGTCGAAGTCGAAGAGCTCGCTTCGCGCGAGCAAATTTCCGAGGGCGCGGCGCTGCGGCGCGTCATCGGTGGCAACGACCGCGTCCAGCGCGAACTGGCCACCCTCGGCGTGCTCGTTGCCCATCAAGAGCAACGCGCCGGCGCCCTGCTGGGCGGCGCCCTGAGCGAGCCAACGCTGGTCGAAGAGCACCTGCAGCGGGAGGGCCAAGCGCTGCGCGAGCGCGCACTCGACCACGTCGTCAGCCGCAACGGCGAGGCGCTGCAGGGTGCGGTCGCCGCCTATGCGGCCGCCCACCCCGAATGCGACCAGCACCAGGCCCTGCGCGCGGTAGTCGACGCCGACGCCGACTTTCGCCAAGACCGCGAGACCTATGCGCGCTTTGCCGCGCGCCAGCAGGTCCTAGATGCCCTCGACGCAGGCGAACCGAGCTTGGGCCTGCGCCAGCGTGCCGACAGCTTTCTGCGCCGCTACGGACGCCTGGCCAAAACCACGGCGCGCAAGGAGATCGTCGCCGAGCACGGTCTGGCCCACCGCACCCTGCACCCACTCCACTACTATCAGGCCAGCGGCGCCAACAAGCGCTACCACCTGCTGTACACGCCCAGTCGCGTCGACCTGGGCCACCGCGAGCGCGAGTCGGTCGAAACCTGGTCGCAGTGGGTCGGCGGCGCCGACCGGGCCGCCGCCCGCGTCGGCCGGCGCGTCTACGGCCTGATCAACAAGTCGGTCCAGAGCTACGATAGCCTGACCCAACCCGAGTTGCTCAAGACGGGCGAAAACGCTTCGATGAGCTCGCACTTCGCCTTTTCTAACGCGCTATCGATGATGACGACAGCCTCCGGACACGGCGATATAGAGGAGATGGGCGACCAGATGAGCCGGCGCCGCGACCGCCTTATTCACCCGGCCGGCGAGGGCTATGGCGGTTACTGCGTGCCCAAGGATGGGCTCTTTCTCGAATTCGTTCTCACCCTGACGCGCGGCGAAAAGCTGCGCCAAATCGGCCTGCCCGAAGACCAGCACGAGCACGCCGTCGAACTGGCCAATGCCGTGTTGGCCCAGCGCGACCAATACGCCACCCACTTCGAGTGGGAGCAGTGGGCCGCCGACTACCTGCAGCAGCACATCGGCGCGACCTCTTCCATTTTTCACCTGACGCGCGTAGCCAGCGTGCTCGACGGCCTCGGCCAGCCCGAACTGCGCGATCCCTACAGGGTCATGACCAGCCTGGCGGCGCATTGGGGCATTCACAAGATGGTGGCCGGCGGCGAGCACGTGAACCGCTTTATGCCCTTTTTCAAAACCTGGCTGCTGCGCCAAGCCGTCGTCGACGCGGCGCGGCGCCATCCGCACCTGCCCATCGACACGGCGCGCTTTGTCGCTGTGTTGGCCGCCGAATACAAGCCCGACACGCAGGACGGACGCTTTGCCGCCGGCATGCGCAAATTCGAGATCATGGCCGGCACGGGCCAGCACCTGCTCTACTCGCTCGACAGCGAAGGCCAGGAACTGGCCGCGCTGACGGGCGAGGGCTATGCCGCCCTCAAGGCGCGCGGGCGCGGCCAGCGCATCGTCGAGTTGCTCGGCGGTCAGGCCGATGCGCTAAACGAAGAGCGCCTCTGTGCCATTTTTCCCGCCTATGCACCGCCCGGCCAAATCCGCGTTGTCTCGCCTACCGGCCTGTCCACTCAAGACCTGTTGTCCTATACCAGCGATACGCATTTGGAGGAAATTGCCACCGATGCCGAGCGACGCCTGCTGGCGGGTGGATTTAGCGAGAGCGAGATCGAGGCCAATATGCAGGTCTACGGGCCCGACGTAGCGCGCTGGGCCCACCGCGCACCAATTGACGCCCACACCAAACGCGCCCTGTCCGAGGAGTTGGGCGGCCGCCTGCACGCGCTGCATCTGGCCACCGTCGGCCCCGAATACGACTACGAGCGCGCACTGCAGGGAGCCGACGTGCTCGACACCGGCATTCCCCATCGCCAACTGCTCGACCTGCTGGAAAATCCGGCGCACCTGTGCGACATGATGCTGGAAGGCAATCCGCACAGTGCGCTGGTCATCGTCGACGGCGCCTCCGGCGCGCGACGGCGCGCAATGAACCGCTTTGACGTCATGCTGTTCTTTGCCGCCGGCGACAACCGCCAGCGCGAGAGCGTGTACGCCAGCATCGGCCTGGGCGGTCAGACCATTGAGTCATGGCGCGCGGCCATGCGCCGCCGTCGCCGTCGCGCAGAAGCCCTGGGCAGCGCGCTGATCGAGAACCGACCGACCGATGCGCGCCAGGCCTACGACGAGATTCGCGACGAGATACTGCAGGAACAAGAGGTTGAACAACAGCTCGACGAGGCGGACAAGCTGCACCGTTTTGGACGCGATCGCGACCGCGACCGCCATATCGCGCGCCTGCTGGCCGGCATCGGCCGCGGACTGGCACTGGACGCGCTCGACTTCGATACGTTTCTAGCCTTAGGAGGCCTCTTCCTGCTTGACGGCCAGCCCGAATCGGAGATCCGCACCTATCGCCAGCACGTTGAAGCGGCCATCGCCGCCCTGACGGCTAGCGCCCCGCCCGACCCGCAGCGCCCCCTGAGCGCGCTGCTGCATGCCCGCGTTCAGCCGCGCGCCGAAGAATTCCGCGAGGAAAAGGGCATCGAGAGTTCCAACAAGGCCTCCGAAGAGAGCCCGACCATCGCCATTGAAGCGCGGCGCCAGTTGGCCGAGCGCATCGCTCTGGCGCGCGCGCTCAACGAGCGCCAGAGCGCCTTTGACGCCGTCGACGCGCAGCACATCGCCTTTGACTCAGCTTACCGCGCGGCCTTCGACGCGCTCGGCGATGGCGTAACAGCGCCGAGCGAAGCGGCCTTTGGCACCTTCTGCGGCTACGCGCGCAACGCCCTCTTTGCCCTGGCCAGCCACCTCTTTGACGAGGAGCATCCGGAGGTCGCACAGGGGTTTATCGAACGCATCTCGGCTCTCTTTGCAGGCCGTCAGATCGAGGAGGAACACTGGCGCGCCATCGCCGGCGGCTACGAGGACATTGGCGATCTGGGCAGGCTGGCCCAGCGCACCGTCGAACTGCGACAGGGTGCGCACATCACCCAGGCCGAGCACGACCGCCGCCTCGATATGGTCGCCCGCGCCGGTGCGCTGTTTTACGGCCTGTACGCGATTGAGGCGACCATAGCATTCGTCCATACGCCAGCGGACGAGCGCGATGTAGAGGCGCTCTGGCGCGGACTGGCCGAGTTCTTTGCCGAGACCATCAACGACCACTTCTATCCCTACCGCCCGTGGATCTTTGACCGCGGCATTGGCTTTGACCACGTCGAGGGCGAGGCGCTCTACGAGCTGGCCGCGCACCACCACGCCTGGCTCTACCGCTACCTGCGCACCGTCGTCTGCACCTGCAGCGAGGTAGCCGCGCTGTCCCAGCAGGAGCAAGACCTGCTGCTGGGCAACTGGCTTGATGGACAGGCCATAGAGGCCATCGGCGCTGGTGCAGCGAGTCCAGCCGAGCATCTGTGGCGCTCCTACGGACAGCTGCGCGAACTGGCTTTTATCCGCAATGACGGCTTTCCCATCCCAGAGATCTTTAGCCAGTTCGACCCCGAACTGATCGACGCCGAGCACCGCGTCAACCACATTTTTGCCGTGCCCGTAGGCCGCACGCACTACTCGCGTGCTCTGGGCGAAGGGCCGACGCTGTGCCGCCAGCT
>JAYOYH010000085.1:0-14707 GCA_038153405.1 Gemmatimonadota bacterium
ACATAGTGCGCACCCAAGCCGTTTAGCATCGTCATGCAACCGGCCCACATGCAAATTCTCCCGTGGCTCCAGCCCATGCGCTGTAGCCGCTGATACAGGTGTTTGTTATGCGCATGCAGCGGGTTTTCGCCGTTGATAAGCCGCCGTATTAGGGTGTAGGACGTGTCGAAGAGGTAGTAGGCCAAAAGGGCAAAAATGTGCCGTGGCGACATGCCCGCCCCCACGGACAGAGCGGCCAGTGCCGCAACGGTGAAACCGCAAAAGAGCGAGCCCACGTCGCCCATAAAAATGCGGGCCGGCGGTTTATTGAATACGAAAAAACCGGCCAGTGCCGCTGTAAAAAGACACGCCTGGGCAGCAACCTCTGCGCTAAACGGCGCGGCTTCAAAGGCCAGCCATCCCGCGATGCACATCGATTGGGTAACGCTCAACCCGTCAATGCCGTCCATAAAGTTGAACGCATTGCACAGCCCAAAAAACCAAGCCAAACCGATGCCAAACCAGACGATTCCTCCGGCCGCAATGACCAGATCGCCGATGAGCAGCGGCTGCGCGGGAGCACCAACCAGAAAGCATGCCGCCGCGACTAGGAGAAGAATGGTTTTTTCCAACGCGCTCAGCGGGCGCACGACATCGTCGATGACGGCCAGCAGCAACACGCCAAGTGCAGCCCACCACAGGGCAAATAGCGGCAGGTCAATGAGTAGATGACCGACGATAAAACCTGCAACAATCCCCAGCCCACCGGCCGTCGGCATCGGGGTAGAATGGGCACCGCGAGTGCTCGGCTCTACCAGATAACGGCGGCGGCGGACGACCCACAGCACGACAGCGGTTGCCAATAGAGCAGCGAGCCCGGCCGCGACACTCCCCCAAGCCAGCTCAGTCCTCGGCATGGCGACCCCACGCTCCCACTAGGTGCAACCCCCGCTCAAAGGCGACCGGATCATAGTCCAAATCTCGCTGTGCCTCCCCAATATCGTACTGTTTGTCTTCCTGCAGACGCAGGATCTGTTCGGGTTCCAGCGGCAGTGGAATGCCCCACCGACGCAGGGCGCGCACCGCATAGACTGCAGGACGAACCGGCAGCGGCACGATCAGCGGAGCAACGCCGATAGAATGGCCGAGTGCCGCCAGCAAATCGCGGTAGCTCAGCGCACTGCGCCCGGCCAGCGCGTAGGACCGATGCTCAATGCCGGACTGGCGCAGCGCCGCAACGGTGGCCTGTACGACATCGCCGACGTAGACGGGCTGGTGCAGCGCCTGGCCACGGCCAAAAATCGGCAGGAGCCGCCAGCGCCGCAGCTGCGCCCTGAGACGGCTGATATTGCGATCACAGCCCGGTCCATAGATCATCGATGGACGCAGCACGACCCACGGTTTTTCGCTCTTTTCTACTGCCTTTTCCGCATCTACGACCTCGGTAACAGCCGGCGCAGCCACGCGCGAAAAGCGCCACAGCGAGCTCATGAGCACAAAGCGTTCGACCTGCGGGCCCCCATCTTTGAGAATGAGCGGCGCGTAGCGAATATGCGCCAAATGAATCACGGCGCGCACGCCTTCTAGTGCCCTGCACCGCACGCGCTCGTCGAGCAAATCGCCCTCCAGAATACCCATGCCCCAATCGCGCAGTGGGCGCAGCGCCTCGGCTGCTTTACCCGGACGCACCAAGCAGCGCACAGACTCGTCCTGCTGCGCCAGTTCGCGCAACAAAAAACCGCCGACGTATCCCGTCCCCCCGGTCACGAGGATCATGAGATATTGCGCTCCCGCAAGAGCTCTTCGTATAAATCCTGCACTTGCCGCAGCGCCTCATCGCGCGCAAAAGCACGGAGTGCGCGGCCGCGACCGTTGGCCCCTAGGCGGGCGCGCTCTGCAGGGGCAGCCAACAGCTTGCAGATGGCATCAGACAGCGCTTCACTAGCGCCCTCTTCAACCAAAAGACCGGTTTCGCCATCGACCACGACCTCCGCCAAGCCTCCAACTCGGCTCGCCACGACCGGGCAGCCCATGGCCATGGCTTCTACGACGGCAATACCCATGCCCTCCCGGCGCGACGGAGCGACAAATAGCGCGCATTCGCGCAGCCAGGGTCGCACGTCTTCTGCAAGACCGACAAAGCGCACGTGCTGGGCTACGGACAGTTCCTGCGCCAGCGCCTCGAGCTGCACTCTCAGGGGACCGTCGCCTACGACGACGAGTTCTACGCCTGGGTGTAAGCGCGCCACCGACGGCAGCGCGCGCAGCATTACATCCACGCCCTTTTCGGGCGTTAGGCTGCCAATCGCCACTAAACGCAGCCCCCGTTCGCTGGCCGGTTGCACCCCTTCGAGGGCGAAAAATGCGGGGGCTATCCCGTTGTATATAACCGCCCAACGGCGGTTGCGGCCTATATCCAAATCTAGCATGTCCTCGCGCACCGCGCGACTAACGGCGACAAGCGCATCGGTGGTGCGGGCCGCGCGCCGCTCAACGGCGCGAAATAGACGCGCTTTCGTCGCGTTGCCCAACCATTCCTCCGGCACGCCGTGGTAGGTGTGCAGCACGAGAGGAACTCCTGCCCAGCGCGCCGCTTGACGCCCGAGAATACCCGCCTTGGCAATATGAGTATGGACGATGTCGCACGAGACGCGGTGCAAATGCCGATAGATCTGATAGAGCGCAGCCAGATCATCGCGCGCGTGCACGCTACGGCGCAGCGCAGCGATACGCGTGACAACGATGCCGCGATCGCGCGCTTCCGAAATCAGGTCGCCTTCGCCCGGCTCGCTATGACCGGTAATAATTTCGACGCAGAAGCGCGCGCGATCGAGTCCGGCCGCCAGTTCAATAACGTGGCGCGGCACGCCCCGTACGGCTAAGCGCGTGACGATATGGCAAATTCGAATAGGCCGATCTGCTGCGCTCATATCCACGAGAAGTAGCGCATGATCTGCATCGTTCCGACAACGCGACGCGACTGCACGCAGCGACGCCAGCGCAGGGCGCGCGGCAGCAGGCGCAGCGCATCGGATAGAGCCGGTAGCAAATGCAGCCAGCGGCGCGGCGAACGGCATAGCAACACCAACCAGACGAGGGGTTCACCCACCAGCCAGTAGGGCGCCAGCAGCAGCAGCTCTATAGATGAGGCATTTTTAACGAGGGTCAAATAGCGATTCTTCAAAATATGACGCTGCAGAAACGCGGGTTTGTCGACAAAGCGCATTTGTTCGTTCGAGGAACCCGATCCCACGTGCAGCGCACACGCCTGCGGCACGTAGCGCGCCTTCCAACCCAGCAGGCGAGCGCGCCAAGCTAAATCTACATCTTCCCCATAGCTGAAATAGCATTCGTCAAAGTACTGGCCTTCGACGGCGATATCTTCCAACATCGATCGGCGAAATAAAATCAGCGCCCCACTGCAACCGAATATATCTTCCTCGCTGTCGACCTGTCCACTGTGCCGCGTGCGCATTTGCGGACGCAGAAAAAAGCCGCTGTTGAGCCATTCGTTCGTCGCTTGCTGATACACCTTTCCGGCAACGGCACCGAGCCCTTCATCTCCGCTCAGGATCGGCAGAACGCACCGCGAAAAATCGGTTTCGACAAAGACATCCGTGTTGAGTGCGAGTATCCAATCGTGAGAGCAGGCGGCGATCGCGCGATTATACCCGGCAGCAAAGCCTTTATTTTCCGCGTTGGCCAATAGTTTAACCTGCGGATAGTGCTCGGCGATCCACTCGCGCGATCCGTCTGTGGAACCGTTGTCGACGACGACGACTTCGGCAGGAGGACAGCTCTGTCCATAGAGCGCTGATAGACAGCGATCGATGTATTTCATGCCATTCCAATTGGCCAGCGCTACCGATATCTCCGGCGCCCGCGCAGGTTCCATCTACCCACCACTAGCCGTAGTGAGCGTGCGCTTTTTCTGCTGCCAACCGGCAATTTCTTGTTTCAGTATGGCAAACTCACTCACCAAGCGCTCTCGCCGAGTTTCTACCGTCTGCGAAATCGATTGCAAATAGCGCTGCGTAGCGACAAAATAACTCTCGTCCGCCTTTTCTACCTCGCCGGCAGCCACCGCCAGCTGCGCGCGCTTCCAACTGATTTTTGCAAGGCGATGTAGGTAGTCGCGCTGGATTTCGTTGACTTCGCGCATGAGATTGAGCGCCTCGCCCGAATGCGACCGCTGGTATACCATCGCCAAGTACTTAAACGCCTGATCGGCGTAGTACTGGTGTTTCTTGCGATCAACGACTTCGCGCACTGCGCCCTCGTAGTAGATCCGCCCGAGTGCGAGCATATCGGCGTTGATTTCTCTTTCCATGCTGTCGGTGCGAAAGAGATCAGAGGCAATACTTTGTCCAGCAGTCCCGTCCTTTATCGAACGCGCCGTGCTATTGCGCCGATCAATCTTAAGGCGCCGATCGAGGATGGCCGCTTCCAGCGTGCGCACGCACTCTTTCATCCACGGCGCTGGATCCTGGCCCTGATCGGCGGCCATTTTGCTCAGCATCTGGTACATGATGAACATTTTTTTGTAAAAGTTCCCCATGAACTCCACTTCGATTAATTCCACGCCTTCGGCTTCTTCCTGCTTTTTAAAAAGGGCCAGCGACAGGTTTTCCTTTACTCCCGCAATTAGCATCGACTCGGTATTATCTTTGGCCACTAGCGTTGCGTGCGCCTGCGAAACAAAGTAGCGAGGGTCTTGCGGCATGAGTTTCTTGGAGCGGATCTGGGCGCGTTCGAGCAGGCTAGACCGACTGGCTCCCAGACTCACGTGTTCGGCCCAGTAGGCGCGCAGGCCGTCATCGTCCTTCACGTACTGGTTGGCGCGCTGTAGCCAGTCGCTGTTAAACTCTTTGTCTGTTTGCGCAATACGCCCCAACAAAATGCGAACGAGCTGGCGGCGCAGTTCCTCTTCGGAAATTTCGGGCTCGGGGACTTTTTCGGGCTCGGGTTCGACGGGTGGAGGGGGTTTTGCCGCTACGACGGGCTGCACGGCCTTGGCCGGTGGCTGCTCGGGCGTATGCCCATCGCTATCGCGCAGCAGACTCGCTCCGAGCCCGGCCAGCGCTGCACCGATGAAAACCACGCCTATAACAAGGGGGACGATTTGACTTATCTTACTGGAACTCATGGCAGTTAGCAATTGTTATAAACCTAATGTAACTGAGTGTCATTTCCCGTGCAACAAAGGCGCTTGACTTCCTTGCCACTTGCTATGAATATTTCCTTATGACATTACGCCAGGGCGCACATATTCACCTGATCGCCGCCTGCGGTATGGCTATGGGCTCGCTGGCTGCTATGCTGCGCGAAAAGGGCTATCGAGTGACGGGGTCAGACACCCACGTGTACCCGCCGATGAGCACCTATCTGCAGCAGGTGGGCATCGAGCTCTTCGAGGGCTTCTCTCCCGACAATCTCCGCGACGTGCCCGACCTAGTCGTCGTCGGCAACGCCGTATCGCGCGGCAATCCCGAGTTGGAGGCAGCACTCGACCTCCATATTCCCTATACCAGTTTGCCTGAGCTTCTCCGCGATGTCTTTATCCGCGGCAAGCACTCTGTAGTCGTTACCGGCACGCACGGCAAGACGACCACCACGGCTCTGACAGCGCATCTATTTGCCAGCCTACAGCTCGACCCCTCTTTCTTAATTGCCGGCCTGCCCAAAAATTTTCCACGCCCTTACCAGCTTGGCATGGGCAGCCACGTTATCGTCGAGGGCGATGAGTACGACAGCGCCTATTTCGCCAAATGGGCCAAGTTCTTCTACTATCTACCCGACACGCTCATCATCAACAATATCGAATTCGACCACGCCGACATATACGATTCTATAGAGCAAATTGCCAAGGCCTTTCGCCAATTGGTCAATACGGTGCCAAGGAGCGGTCTCATCATTGCCCACGCATCTGATCCGGTCGTAGCAGACGTCGTCGGCATTGCCCACGCCCCAGTACAAACGGTTGGCGTTGAGGCAGAGGCCTACTGGCGCGCCGATATCCTTTCATCGACATCAGAGGGCACCGACTTCAGACTCTTTCGGCAAAACCAAGTTCAAGGCGATTTCCACCTGCCGCTGCACGGCGAATACAATGTTCGCAACGCGCTGGCCGGCATTGCCGCCTGCGGCCGTGCCGGTATCGCACCCGTAGCCATGCGATCGGCCCTAGCGACATTTGCAGGTGTCCGTCGGCGGCAAGAGCAGTTGGGCGAATGGGACGGTATTTTGCTCATCGACGACTTTGCCCACCACCCAACGGCCGTCGAGCACACGCTGCGCGCCATCGCCACGGCGCATCCAGGGCGGCCGATCTGGGCTATCTTCGAACCAGCGAGTGCAACCAATGCGCGCGCGCTCTTTGAGGAGCGCTATCGAACGGCTTTTGCGCCAGCGACCCATATTATCATCGGCCGCGTGCCCCGTCCTGAACGGGCGCGAGACGACGAGCCCTTTTCTCCACAGCGCCTCGTCGAACGCCTGCAAACGGAGGGCAAGCAGGCCCTCTATATGCCCAACGCAGAGGATCTCTTATCCCACCTTTCAACCCATGTACAAGCGGGCGATATTGCCCTATTTATGAGCAACAGCGGGTTTTCTGGTATTCAACAGAAGCTGCTGGCCGCGCTGAGCAATCGCCATGCCTCGACGTAGACGCTCCGCCTCGCGCTGGTTAATGGCCCTTTATGCGCTGCTGCTCCTGCCTAGTCTGCTGGTGGCCCAGGACCCCAATATAGACCGCCTGGCGCAGGAGTTGCAGAGCAACAACACGGGCATCCGTCGCAAGGCAGCAATAGCGCTCGGACGCGCCAGTTATCCACAGAGCGTTAACCTGCTGCGCGGCGCCATGCGCAGCGAAAAGGACGTTTCCATCCGCCTAGAGATCGTGCGCGCGCTGCGCCACATCGTCTTCCAGCGCTTTCCCGGCTACCCCGAGGCGATGCGAGCGCTAGGCGAAGCGGCCGACGATGGGATAGAGAGCGATGAGTTGGTGCGCCTGCGTTCCAGCGAAGCGCTGTGGGAAGCGGCAAAAAAGGACCTGCTCAACCCCGTGCCTTTTCTACAGCGCAATTTGGGCGATAGCAGTCAGCGCCTGCGCCTTTCTGCCGTGCTCATGCTGCGCAAACTCGGCACGCCGCAAACCATAGACCCGCTGGGACGCGCTGCGCTAGACAAAACGCAGAGCGACGCTATTCGCCTGCGGGCAATTGATGCGATCGGCGCCGTGTCACTTTCCGACCCGGGTGCGGTAGGACGCGCCATTGCCGAAAGCAATCGGCGAACAGCGCAATTGCTTGGCCAACCCCCACTAGTGGGCCCGGGCAGCGTTGAGCCGCGCCACGAGCGCCAGGTTGGCTATCTATCCTCCGTTGTCCGCGATCCCGACAACAGCCCGACGCTCATGCTGCAGGCGGTAAAGTCGCTGGGAAAAGTCAAAGACAAGAGCGCCATGGCCGCGCTGCAAGAAATTATTGCAACGCACTCCAACCAAACCGTGCGCAAACAGGCCACGCGCGTTCTGAGCCACATCATGGCACGCCAGTACGAGTGATGTGTAAACCGGGTAGCACGGGCGACGCCGTTCTATCACAGCTCTCGCTCTCTCTGCCGCCGCCTAGACTTTAATAAGTTCATTAAAAATAATATTTTATATATAATCTGTGCAATGGCACGATTTTTGGTAAACCCCTTGAAGAAGGCGTTATCCTCTCTCACATCAAGGAGTTTACCATGCGCGTATGTATGCTCGCTCTGCTCTTGGCCTGGCCGGCTTATGCCCAACATGCCTCCGTCGTGTTTTCAGAGATCATGTGGATGGGCAGCAGTGCTTCTAGTGCAGATGAATGGGTTGAATTATACAATGTTAGCGATACTGCCCAGGATTTGCGCGGCTGGACGCTAACCCGGCTGAGCGATCAGGGGGAAGATGTCCTGTTGACCATTGAAGAGGGCCAGATTGGCGCTAGAGAAACATTTCTCATCGCCAATTACGCGGCAGACCACGCCAACTCTCATTTGGCCGCAGTCCCTCAATTGGTCAATTCCGCCCTTTCGCTGCCCAATAGCAAACTACAGCTCTCCCTGTATGCAGGTCATCCGGATGAAGGCGCAGAATTGGTCGATGTGGCCTACGACGGCCGCGGCGCCCCGCTAGCTGGAGATGCCCAATTAAAGCGGTCGATGGAGCGGGCAGACCTCTACGGCGATGGCCGTTTGCAGTCTAGCTGGCAAACAGCGGAAGTCGCCTATGGTTGGGACCCCGAAAGTCAAGAAATGGGTACGCCGGGCACGCTGCCCATTTACCTCAGCGCTCCCCCAGTTTCGCCAACAACGGCGGTAACGTCGGCAAATTGGGCCGCAGTAAAACGGTACCGATAAAAGCAAAAGAGGCCCCGGGTGAAAATCCCGGGGCCTCTTCGCATCGTTTATATACCTACTACATCATTGCGTAAACTGGGTAACGTTGGCAATACCACCCGGCTGCGTGAGCGCATATACAATCAGGTTTACGCCAAACTGCAGACCGCGCTCGCGCGCATCGGCCAGCGGATCACCCCAGTACCAGCTGATATTGAGATCGGAAAATACAACGGCGACGCGGCCGCGCAGTTCCAACATCTCCATATCAAAGACGTTGCCTCCGGGAGCTCCACCCATGGGCGGACCATCGGGGAAATCCCAGAAACTGTAGAATAGATCGTGCGTCTTGGGAACTTTCTGCCACTTCGACCCATCGCTTCCCAACACCAGCGGATCTTTCATCAACGCCTTGAACTGGCGATCGAAAGGCGTGCCGGCAACTCCAGCTTCTTTTCCTTCCAACCCGTTTTCGGCGTCGCTTTGGCGAATTTCCTCGGCGTACATAAATCCACCGTTCTTGAGGTAGTCACCCAAGTTTTTCTTTTCCGTATCGCTAATTTGCAGCACCGCGTCATTGCCCGTAACGTAAATTAGCGGAGCCGTCATAATGCGCGGATCAGAAAATTCCAAGGTAGTGCCCTCAATACGAGCCTGTATCTTGGTGTGGTCGCGCATATAGCGCATCAACTCTTCAACGGCCGTCGGGAAGCGATCCCGGTTTTTATCGGCTATATCGTAGTCAATGACGGTCATATTGAAAAAGCCGCGGATGTTCTTCTTGTTGTCCGGGTCCTGGATCAGAATCGCCTGGTAGCGCCCAACGTCCAAGTCGCCTACGTTGAGCAGTTCGTGCTTGAGGCTCAGCGCCTCCTGCACGGGAGCCGCGGTCTCAGTCAGCTCGACCATTTCAACGTCGTCGAACGACAGTTCTTCGGCCTTCGCACCACTAAATTGACCGAGGACCTGCGTGCCGGGCATAACGCCCTGCAGAAGATCACTACCCACAGCACTCACGTCGGCCATAGCCGAAATATCCGTCGGCATATCCGGGGGAGCCATGGACTGTAGCATCTCCATTTGCACTTCTGAAATCTCGGGACGCTTGGCCAGGTCGAAGTTCTTTTCCAGAATGGGCGGAGGCGGCTGGAAGCGAACGACTTTCTCTTCTTCTTCAGCTATGTCGACGCCAAAGTAATAGTCATACGCGACTACGCCGCCGTGCGCGGCAAGAGCTAGCAAAAACGCTATGTTCATGCCCAGACGACGGCCGGTCGTTGCCTTCCACAACGCCACCAAGAGCACAGCCAAGCCTGCAATGCCTACCGCATAGGCGACAACCTTAAACAGCAGGAATAGGGCGTGGATTACAACGGCCACACCGACGGCGGCATAGGCGAACTTCTTGCGCTCGTCCTGTACTTTCTTCTTATACTCGTCCACTAAGGTATTTCCCTCTCTCTAGAAGGAACCGTAACAGCATCAGTTCCTCTGGGGCTCCGTGGCAATGATCTGATCTACCACTCCAACCTGCCGCGCAATATCCATAATCTGAACGATCTGTCCGTGCGTCGACCGCTCGTCTCCCTGGATAATCATCATCGTAGTATTGTCTAGCAGCCGCCTCTTTTCTTGGAGCTCATCTTTCAACGTTGCAAACGTAACGTCTTTGTGATTGAGCTTCATATTACCGTCCTGATCAACGACGATAAAGAGGTTCTCTTTTTCCGGTGCCTGCGCCTCTTCGGCTTCAGGTAATTTGATGTCGAGACCCGGCGTTACGGCAAACACCGCCGTAACCATAAAAAAGATTAGCAGCTGAAATACCACGTCGATCATCGGCGTCAGATCGGGCATGGCCATTTCTTTTTTCTCAGCTTGCTTAGCCATCTCTATTTACGTCCTTCCGATAAGAGCAGTAATTAAGCGGCCCGCGAGCTCTGCAAGCGGCGCAGGAGGGCATCGACAAATCCGTGACCATACGCTTCGAACTGAATGGCCTTGCCCGTAGCGCGATTGCTGAAATAGGTGAAGATAGCAATGGACGGAATCGAAATGACCAGCCCGGTGACCGTCGTGATAAGCGCTTCGGAAATACCAGCGGCCACGATCGTCGGCTCACCCAAGCCTTTTTCAGCAATACCTTCAAAGGCGTTGATCATACCGTTAACCGTGCCCAGCAGACCGAGCAACACCACGGACTTAGAAACAAAGTCGATCACCGCCAAATAGCGCTCGAGGTAATTCAGCGCAGCACGCTCAACGGTGCCGTTCATTTCCTCGCGCATTTCTTCCACAGAGCGCTGCTCGCGCGAAAGGTGCTCGAAACGCTCAATCCCTTCGCCGAAAACCTCACCTTCCATCTTGCCGACCTCTACACAAAACTCCTTGAGCTGTTCAATGGACGTGCCCGAGTCAATGCGCGCATTGACATCGTTGGTTACCTCGGCCAATTCATCCTCGGTGCGGAGCTTAGCGAAGGTGTATACGCGCTCCAGGAAGAAGGCCAGAGAAAGCACTGACCACAAGGCCAATGGCCACATGAAGGGTCCACCTTCTTGAAAAAATTCAATCATTGTTCTCTATCCCTCCTTTTTGGGCTCGAACGTTTTCTTGCGCATTTCACAAAATCTTATAAGACGCGGGCTTCCTGCATCACTTCTAGCTGCTGCTTAGAAAAGTCGACCTGTTGCAAATACTTCGAACTGTCGCTGTATTTGTCGACAACCTCCTGAAATATTGCACCCGCCTGACGAAATTCTTCCTGCGCCATATAAGCCGCGCCGATATTGACCAAGGCGTTGACCGCCTGATCGCTCTCGGGGTACTTGACCTGCACCTCTTTGAAGATCTCGATGGCCTCTTCGTACTTTTTCTGGTCAAAGAGGACTTCCCCTTGAGCATAGAGGTTATACGCATCAATTTCCGCCAAGTGGCCCAACAGCGTTTCGGCCTTGCTAACGAGTTGGCGATCGCGGCCTTGCAACTTGTCGAGTGGGAACAACTCCAAGAAGCGCTCGTAGCTTGCAGTGGCTTTATCGTACTCTTTGAGGCCGTAGTAATAGTCTCCCAAGGTGAACTGGCTCTGCGGCCCGTAGCGACCATCCGGATGATCCGTGACAATCCGTTCAAAAATCGGCACGGCTTCCTCTTTGCGTTCCATGGTGATCAACGCCCAAGCCTTATTGTATAGGGCATCATCCACATAGTCCGACCCGGGGTACTGCGCAACGACGCGGTCGTATATGGCCATGCATTCGCCTAACACGCCGTCCTTCTCGTCGCGCGTTCCGCGGTTGGTGAGGTTAAACAGCGCCTCGCCTGCGCGGAAAACCGCCTCGGGGGCGTAGCGCTCGTTGGGATACTTTGTAGCAAGCGAACTAAACGTCTCACTGGCTTCGCGCCACTTGCCCAATCGATAGCGCGCCCATGCGTCGTAATAGTAAGCGTGGACGGCTTTGTCGTCGTCGGGATACATCGTGTAGTAGGTCTGGAACGCCTCCGACATCTTCGGCAAGACGCCGATATCCCCATTCGACAGCTTTTGGTAGGCGACGCCTATTTGAAACTGCGCGTTGCGCGCCCATCCAATCTGGGGATAGTTCTCAATAATCTTGCTGTAGGTTGCTATCGATGCCGTGTACTCACCCGCTTTGTAGTACGAGTTGCCCTGCACGAAGAGCGCATTGGCTATGCTTTCCTCGTTCGAGGCCAGATCAATCAGCTCCTGTGCCGCTTCAATACTCTGCTGGAACTGATTGAGACGGAAGTAGGCATTGGCCAAGCGAATGAGCAGGCGCTCCTTGTCCTCCGTTGAATCGATGCCGGCTAACATCTCTTCGTAGATGCGAATGGCATCTTTAGGATCGCGCTTTTCGGCCATGGAGATCAACTGCAGGCGAGCCGAGCGCGCCAGGCTCTCATCGCCCGACTTGACGACCGCGTTCAGCAACCTCTCTGCTTCGGCATCGCTGCCCTGTGCCGAATACGACAGCGCCATGGAAAACTCAACTTTGAGCTGCATGGTCTGCGGCAGGCGCTGATCGAGAAGCCAGCGGTAGTCGTTCAGGGCACGATCATAGCGCCCCGTCCAGTGATAGGCCAGCGCGCGCCCGTAGCGCGTATCGCGGATAAGTTCGCTCTCCGGATACTCTTCCAACACCTTGGTATAGCGCTCGATGGCATCGAGGTAGTTCTTGTTGTTCAGGTCGAGCTGCGCCATCTGATAATGTGCCCGCGCTTCCAGCGCGCGGTCGCCCGTAACACCGGCGAGCAGTTGGTTGAGCATCTTGCGCCCTTCGTCGGGGCGCCCTTCGCTAATGTGTATATTGGCCGCCTCAATGAGTGCCGCAATATAGGTCTCGCGCGAGTCTCGATCGACCTGAGAGAAAGCCGCAACCGCTTCGTCAGCTCGTCCCTCATCGCGATAGAGGATACCCAAACCATAGAATGCATCCGCTGAGTAACGCGTCTCCTGATAGCTCTCGGTAATTGCCCGATAGGCGTCAACGGCTTCCTTAACCTTCTGCTGTTCGTAGTTGATACGGGCAATGCGCAGAAGGCATAGCGGAGCCTGCTCTGAGCGAGGAAAGCTCTCGACTGCTTGGCTATAGCTTTCGATAGCCGAACCGGCCTCCCCCATTTTCTCGGCCGACCAGCCCGCGCTGTAGAGCGATGCCGAACGCAGACCCGTATCGCTATCGGGGTATTCGGACAGCACTTTCAGATAATCGTCTCGAGCCTGACCGTACTCGTTGGCAAAATAGCGCGCCTCGCCCTTCTGGTACTGAGCGTTGGGCGGATAGGGTGTATCGGCGTAGAGCTCAATCACCTGATTGTAGGCGGTCCAGGCATCGTCAAACTTCTTCCACTCCATGTAGTTGTCGCCGATGCGCATCTGGACTTTCGCCTTGTAGAAGCGCTCTTCCGCCGTTTCCTGAGCGGCGATTAGCTCCTGATAGGCCTGCTCAAACTGGTCCGTCTTGCGGAAGATCTCGGCTACGCGCAGCGATGAGGTTTCAAAGAGCTGACGATAGTTTTCAAAGTCGACGTTCTTACCTTCGCGAAACGAACCGCGCAGCAGCTCAAACATGCGATCGTATAGGCTGCGCACTTCGCGATAGGCTGCAATGGCGTCTTCGTCCTGACTCAGCTTGTCGAATGAATTGGCCTTGAGATAGACCGACTGGGCGATAACGGGGCTGTTGGGATACTTATCCAGCACGACCTGCGCCGCGCTGACGGCCTCTTCAAAACGCCCCTTCTCATACAGCGCATTGGCAATGCGGAACTGGGCATCCGGCGCATAGCGATCCTCGGGATAGGCTTCGAGCATGGCCTGCAACGTCACGATGCTCTCGTCGTAATCCTTTTGGTTGAACTGGCTCCACCCACTATAGTAGAAGGCCTTGCCCGCCTCACTCGTGTTCGGAAACAGTTCGACATAGCGTTTGTATTCCTGAGCTGCCTCGGCCCACTCTTTGGCCAAGAATCGCGTTTCGGCCACCTGGAACTGCACCAGCTGACGAAACTCGTAGGGCACGCCTCTGACGTCCATGACATGGCGATATGCATCTACGGCCTGCTCGTGCTGCCCACTCTTCTTGTAGGCATTACCCAGCTGATACCAAGCGGCGGCAACGACCGGCAGTTCAAGTTCGTCGCCAAAGTTTACGCGCACACTATCCGTGCGCACAGCCCGGCTTTTGAACTTGACGATCTTCGAGTACTCGATGATCGCTCCTTCGTATTCGCCAAGCGCGTAAAGCGACTGCCCAGCATCAAAACTGGTCTTCAGGTTTTGTGGCACGGGAAGAAATAGGCTAGCGCCTAACCCTAATCCCAGTGCAATGAGTCCTGCCCAGACCGTCATGTGTGCGTCTCCTTACTCTGTCCTCGAGTGAGAGCTGTATTCAGTTAGACTTAGAATCCGTAGGCAAACGAGAAGCGATGCGCGCCGTTGGTCTCGGTCAGATCCAGCGGAATGTGATAGCCGTAGTCAAAGTGCAGCTTGTTCCAGCGGTAACCCAGTCCCGCATTCAGATCGCCGGTGGCATCTTCCTCAAAAATCTTGCTGCCGCCGGCCCGCAGCATCAGGCCTTCGACCAGCGTCGTCTCACCGCCCAATACCAAGCGGCTATCCGGCGCATCGCCCGACACGTCGCGGCGCACATACTGCACCGAAACTAGCGAGGAAGCATTGAGTTGGTACGCCAGACCCACGTGCAAATCCATCGGCAGCGAGCCGTCCTCGGAACCCAGTTGGGCATCTGGTGCACAGTCAGTCCCACAGGAAGCATTGGGCTGGTTCAGATTCTTGACCATCAGACCAAACTGCGCGCCCTTCAGCGGGCTC
>JAYOYH010000086.1:0-13626 GCA_038153405.1 Gemmatimonadota bacterium
TGTCGACGTCAGCGTCGCTGACGCTCTCGTCGCCGGCGGCGATCATCGGGTTGATTAGGTCGAGCTTAGCCGCGCCGGTAGACAGCTGGGTTTTTCCCGCCTCCATTGGTCCACCCGAAACGAAGATGGCGGGAATGTTGAGGCGCAGCGCCGCCATCAGCATCCCGGGCGTGATTTTGTCGCAGTTGGAAATGCAGATGAGCGCATCGGCCTTGTGGGCCTGTACCATGTATTCGACGCTATCGGCAATCAGCTCGCGGCTGGGCAGCGAGTAGAGCATGCCGTCGTGTCCCATGGCAATGCCGTCGTCGACGGCGATGGTGTTGAACTCGACGCCGTAGCCACCGTTGGCATCGATTACCTCTTTGACGCGCTGGCCGATCGGATGCAGATGCACGTGGCCGGGAACAAATTGTGTGAACGAATTGGCAATGGCGATAATCGGCTTGTGAAAGTCTTCCGACTTCATGCCCGTGGCGCGCCACAGGGCGCGCGCACCAGCCATGCGCCGTCCCTGCGTGGTCGCGCTGCTGCGATACGAATTCTTGCTCATTGAGAACTCCTCTTAGAATGCCTGTCCAATAGAAAAATAAAACTTCATCGGTTGCGCGCGGTCAAATCCGTCGTTAAAAGCCACGTCAAAACGCAGCGGAAAACCAAAGGTGTAGCGCAGGCCCGCTCCGTAGCCGTCGATCATGCCGTTGGGCTTGAACAGGTCGGCCAAACGCAGTGCATTCGATCGACGCCAGACCCGGGCTCGATCCCAAAAGGCGACTAGGCCAAAGGTGCCGAGTTGGAAGCGTAGCTCACTGCGTGCGTTGAGGCCAATGCGTCCACCGCCAACGGCCTGAATGGCATCGCGTTCGACGCCGCGGAGCGATCCTTCACCCCCGTAGAGCTTCCAGTAGAGCTGTGGCAGGGCGCGCCCGCTGCGCAGCGATGCAGTGCGCGTGCCCTGCAGGGCGACGGCGGCTACGAAGTGCTTCGACAGGCGCACATAGCGCCGCGCCTCGACTTCGCCGTCCAGCACGGACGTGCCGCGTCGGCCTAGCTGAATGGCATAGAGACCGCTCAGGCGCAGCAGTGAGCCGCTGCTGGGGGCAATGCGGTTGTCGCGCGTATCGCGCAGCAGCTCGGAGGTAAAGCTAATCGAGCGCGAGCGCTCCGTCAGAATGGACTCCCAGAGCGCGTCGACGGGAATATCGCCTGCGAAGTAGTCGATAGGCACCTCGGTTGCGTCCACCGCATCTTCTTCGAAGAAGTCGTCCTCGCCGAAGAAATCGTCTTCGCCGAAGAAATCGTCCTCGCCGAAGAAATCGTCGTCTTCGAAGAGGTCGTCGGTGCTCTCTTGACCTGCTGCGTCGCCGATGCTCGGCGCGTATGCAATGGGCGTGGCGCCGTCGGGTTTGTTGCGCGAGTGCAACCAGGACACGGCGAACTGACCTTGGTAGATGCGCCAGGTGCGCGATAGCGCTCCGCGCACCTGCCATAGGCGCTCCAGAGATTGGTAGTCATAGGTTACGGTGTTGATATACTCTTCGGCAGCGAGCGTGCCGCCAAAGAGCAAGAGACCGTTGAGCACCGAGTCGTATGTCGTCAGCAGGTCGAACTGGCGCGGATCGCCCGGGTTGCCGAAGACGATTTTTCGGCTCCACTCGTCGGTTAGGCCGGCCGATAGCACTAGGTCGGCGCCGCTGTCGACTAGGTTGCGTTGAGTAAAAGAAAAACTGACGCCTTGCAGCGGCTGTCCCCAGCTGGCATTGAGGCCCAAGCCAATGCCGCGCCCTAGCCAGTTGCCGTGCTGCACGCTGCCGGTCAGGCGCGGCTTGATGCTGCGGCCTGCGCTGTTGACAAAGAGGTTGCTGCCCAGCTGGACATACTTGCGCTCCTGCAGCTGCACCACCACGGTCTGCACGCTGTCGCCCTGCACGGGCGGTGGCGTCGAGAGGAAAACGGAGCGAAATAGATTGGTTCGCGCCAGCTCGTTGCGGCTGTGCGCCAGCTTGTCGGGATCGTAAAGGTCGCCGCGTTTGAAAGCGATGTAGCGATGCACGAGGTTGGGACGCGTATGCAGATTCTCTTCGCCCTCAATGCGCAGGTCGCCAAAGTACATCTTGGCACCGGGCTCGACGTGGAAGGCGACGGAGGCGCTGTGTGAGCGGCTGTTTTCATCGCTCCATTCGTTGCGAACGCGCGCGTGCGGATAGCCTCGGTGGTTTAGGTACGCCTGTATGGCGCGCTCGCCCTCCAAGACCTTGCCGTAGTCCAGCGCGGCACCCGTCTTAAGCGGCACGTTAGCCAAGAGCTCGTCTTCGGCAAAGGGGGCGCCGCCGAGCACGCGCACGCTGCGCACGGTCCACAGCACCCCGTTGTCAATTTCTATATAGACGCGCACCTGCCCTCTGTCGTGATCGGTTTCGAATCGCTTGCGGACGATAGATGCTTCGCGGTAGCCGCGGCTGCGATACAGATTGACTAGCGCGACGAGGTCTTCGTTAAACAGGCGCCGGCGAAAGGTATTGCCCTCCTGCACGCGCATGGCCGCGCGCAGCATGCGATTGAGTATGAGCTTGTTGCTGCGGTGTACAAAGTGCACGCGCTCAACCTCCAATCCCTCGGCGTCGCGCACAGACGCGGGAGCCCATTCGGCGCGCGCTGCAACGACAAAGAGCAATAGAGCGCATAGGGTGACGATCGGCATTAGAATTCTTTCTTCAGGCCGATGCCCAGTCCGTAGCGGTCGTATTCGCTCTGCGCCGAGCCGGTGAGGGTGAGAATCGAATTGAGTCGGTGCTCCAGGCGCACTTCGCCCTGCCCCATGCTGTTGATAGCCGCTTCGTAGCGCACCCACATCGGAAAGGGGATTTCGAGAAATTTGCCCATGCGCAGCGCCGGTTGGCCCTGCTCTACGCCGATGATATTGCTCGATGGCAGCACGGCAAATTCGTCGATGCCAACGCGTGCAACGCGCTTGCTCAACAAGCGTCCGGCCGCCGTGCCGAGCGCCGTGCCGTAGTTGAAGTCGCTGACGTCGGTGGTGCCGAAGGCCAGTAGGTTGACGATGCGATTGAAATCTAGCGCCGGCGTCGATTCAAAGCGCGGCGCCGCGCTCTGGGCGGCGCCCTGCAGGCTCATCGTCACGGTATAGCGCGCGTCGCCGTCGCCGCGGTCGACGACCTGAGCCGTTGCTCGCAGGTCGAGCGTTGGGTCCAATACGAGCGGATCATAGGCTACTTCGAGCAGCGATCGCGTCGGCACCAGGCTGTTGAGGACGATGCGTCCTTCCTCCAGTTCGAATGGGCGGTTGAGGACGTATATGCTGCCCTCGTCCAGGACGACATCCCCTTGAAAGACGGGTTTGTAAAACGTGCCGGAAATGCCGATGCCGCCCGAAGCGCGGGCGTTGGTCAATTCGCTGTCGACCTGCAGATCGCGCAGCTGGACGTGCACGTCCAACTCCATATTCTCCAGGAATTCATCGCGCAGCGCCGGAGGTGGTGGTGGCACAGGCGGGCTGTTGAGCACGACGAATACGGGTTCGGCTACCGGACTTTGCAGCGTTAGAGAGCCGGATAGCTGCGATCGACGCGTGCTGCCGGCCATGCGCAGGTCGACATTTATATCGTCGTCGCGGAAGATGTCCGCGTAGTGCAGGTCGAGTCCGCGCGCACGCAGCGCCACGTCAAAGGTGGGCTCGAGCAAATCGCCTAGGTCGACAAAGCCGCTCATGGCCATTTCGTCATAGCTGTTCGTCGGTCCGCTGCTGAAGTTGCGCAGCGTGCCCCGCCGCCCCGACCATGCTAAACGGCCGTCGGGTAGGGCATAGGTTGGCGTTACGCCTAGTAGGGCGAGCTGCACATCGGCAAAGTCGATATGGCCGTCCAGCGTTAGCGTCGAGTCGAGTCCGCGCGCGTGCACCTGGCCCAGTGCCCGACCTCCCAAGGCGTCGAGGTCAGTCAGTAAGTCGACTAAGGCCGATAGATCTATGCCGTCGGAGTGTGCCTCCAGCCAGCCTGCGGTCCAGTCGATGCGCCCTGCTGAAAGATTCCAAGGCAGGTGCCCTTTAACGGTGAGGCTGTCCTGTAAAAGCGTGTTCCAGCGCAGGTGCATATATGCGCCCGTGCTGTCTCCAGTTAGTGCGGTTTCTGCGCTGCCCAGATCGTCGGTTGCAATATCCAAATGAGCGAAGAGCTGCGGGGCGCCATAGGTGCCGGTTAGTTGCGCCTGCAGGTTGGCCATTCCATCGGGGCCGCCCAGCAGCAGTAGGTCGACATCGGCCATGTGTAGGCGAACGTCGCTGTCGCCGTCGGTCGGCAAGCGACCGTCCAGGCTGAGTGTGCCGGCAGGTAGAAAAGCTTCGGCATCGCGGTCGTAGCGACTCATTTCTGCCAGCAGGCCTTCGAGTCGGATTCCCTGCTGGTTGGCCTGCGCGCGCGCGCCGGGTGCCAGCATCAGGTTGAGCGCCTCGCCGCCTATTTGGGCATCTATGCTGAATTGCTCTACGCGCACATCGCCGCGCAGCGCTCCGTGCTCGTTGACCAGCGGTACGTGCACATCGGCGCTCAGGCTGAGCAGGCCGCGCGCCGGACTTCCGAGCATATAGGTCAGCGGTGCGCGCAGCGAGAGAGCGTCGATGGATAGGCTGATATGGGCAGCGGTGCCGGGCTCCGCGCGCCCCGTTCCCAAGGTTGGAGCGGATACCGATGCGGTCAGCGCCGGACGCTGGCGCTGGCGCAGTGTGGCGCGGGCGACCAGAGAATCGCGCAGCGTCCAGTCGACGCGCAGGTCGCCCAGCAGCGCGGTGTCGAGCCGCACGGCGCGCAGATCCATCCATCCATCCATTTGCGGCTGTGCGAGGCGTCCGCTGATGGTCATATGTCCAGTGCCCTGCTCCAGGTGGAGGTCTGTAGCGAGCGCACTCATATCGATTTGCGGCCAGTCCACATCGACGGATAGCGCGTCCACCGAGGCGCTGCCGGCGATGGTCATGGGTCCGAGCGGCGTGTGCAACAGCGCCTGCGAAGAGGCTAGCAGGCCGTCGGCATAGCGCAGGTGCAGCGGCGCGCGCGCGGTTAGCCCTGCGCCGCCAATGGCAAGGTCCAGTGAATCGATGGCCAGTTCGGCTGATCCGGCACTGGCGTAGTACAGCGGTGTGCGCAGCGTCAACTCGCCGACCAGAGCTAGTGAATCGCCGTCGGTCGAATGCAGTTGGAGGCCGCGAAAGGCGGCGCGTGCGGCTACGTTCTGCGCGCTGTCAATAGAAACGGTGGCCTGCGCGTGCGCCGTGCGCGCCCATCCGCTGCCCGTACCCGCTGACCAGCGCAGCCCCGCCGCGATATCGCCTCCGCGCCAAGAATCGTGGCGAACGTCGCCGGCTTGGAGGTCGACTTGGACTAGTAGGCTGTCGATCGCTAAGGGTCCGTCGGCGCGCAGGTCGAGCGATAAGGCGCCCGCTGTGCTCTGTGCCAGGCGAGATAGGGGTAGGCGGTGCACGGCTATGTGGAAAGAGTCTGTGCGTCCGCGGCGCAGATCAAAGAGGCCGCGTCCGACCAGCAGGCTGTCTTCCAGTTCGATGCGGGCATCGACGTAGCGCGCTGCGCGGAGGTTGACTTCGGCGCGGACCGGGCCAAAGGGGGTGTCGGCAACGGCTGGTAGGTGCGCTGTATCGGCGAAGAGCTGAAGCGTGTCGGGGCGCAGGGTCGCGCGCAGATTGATGGGTGCCATATCCAGGTCGAACGCGGCACGCGGCTGCAGTTGGCCGCTGATGTGCAATTCGTATTGGCCCTCTAGGTCGGATTGGCCGTGCGCTACCAGCGCAGCTGCAGGAGAGTCCAGCTGTAGGTGGGTTGTACCATCGGGTAGATGCTGACCTTGCAGCGCTGCGTCAAAAGGACGCGCACCCGGCCAGTGGATGTCGTTAAAGAAAAAGCGGGTCTCAGCGCTATAGCGCCGTGTGGCGAAGTCGAATTCGGCGCGCGCGTGGCCCGCTGCGCTGCCGGATAGAGTGCTGTCGATATGCGCCAGCGCCAGTTGCTCAGCGCGTAGCGTTGCGCTCAGGCTATCGCCCGAAAGTGCGTAGCGGGCCTGCGCGTGCAGCACTCCGGCCAAGACGGTGGCCTGCAGCGAGTCGAGCGTAGCATGGGCAGTGTCCACGCGCGCATCTGCTGCGAAGGGGACCTCGCCCAGCAGAGCCGAAAATAGGTGGCCGCGCAGCGCGGCGCGCAGAGCGAGCGGCTGCAGCGCGCCGGCCACATCGGCCTCGGCGCGCAGGCTGTCGCCGTGGCCCGTTGCGTGCAGATGCCACGTCGTGCGCAGAGCGCGCTGTGCGGAAAAATCCAATCGTCCTGCCATGCCTATGAGCGCGCGCAGCGCATCGACGTGGACGTCTGCCTGTAGCGAATCGATATCGATATAGTCGGTGTGAAGCATGGCGCGGGCGGCCAGCGAGCCCGTTATCTGCAGCGAGTCGCTGTCGATCTGCCACGTGTGCAGCTGCATGTCCAACGAGCCCGTTTGCTCGAGTGCGCTGCGATAGCGACCGGACCATCCTTGGAGGCGCAGGTGGCTACCGTCTCCAAGGTCGACGTCGGCGCTGCCGTTGATCAGATGCAGATCGGGCAGCCATTCGATGGGTAGTTGGATGGCCACCGGCGCGCGTTGGGCGCTGTCGGTCGCTGCAGCCAGCGCCAGAGTCAAGTGCGGTTCTTGCAGGCGCACAGAAGCCGGTCGAAGGGAGATCGCAAGCTCTTCGACGCGCAGTTCAACGCGCTGTGCCGCGTCGTAGAAACGGGCACCGCGCAGGCTGAAGCCGCTCCACAGCGAACCGCTTATCCCGTCTGCCTGCAGCGTCTGCGGCGAGGACAATAGGGCGGCTCCGCGCAGCAGCGCCCATGGGCCGAGCGGCGTGTACAGGGCTGCGCCAACCAATGCCAAGGCCAGCAGCGCTGCAGCGTGAAGACGCTTTCTCATTTACTTTTTTTTACCTGCGTAAGCGTTTTGGGTACGGCGAAGAGCGAGTCGGGCAGGGGGGCGTGCCGCAGCGTTTTGATCTGGCGCTCCAGGCGAAAAACCTCCGTCCACTTTTTGCTGCCGGCCTGCTGGGCCGACGCCGTTAGCGTCGAGCGCAGAGCGAAGCCGTTGAGTTCGGCTTCCATCGCGCGCAGTTCGTCCTGCAGGCGGTCTAGCTCTTGCACCTTGTCGCTAAACTGCTGCATGGTGCCGGCGATGAGCGCCGGATACGAAGTGGTGCTGTCCTGCAGCGCTTGAAAGGCGCGCAGTTCGCTCCAGCCGGGAAATTTCTCCGACACGCAGGCATCGTAAGTATAGCGGTTTTCGCGCTGCGATGTTTTCCCCGCATCGTATAGGGCGCGCATTTGTGCAACGACGCGCCTGCAGGGAATGGCGGCGACGACCGAGCTATCGCCGGGCACCTTAAAGGCAAAGGCCACTTTGGGTGCCGGAGCGGCTGCCGTTGGGCGCGCCGTCTTGGCTGCGCCCAGCTTGAGTGCGGGGACGCTGGCGCGCACGAAGGTCTGCGCGTCGAGGTTGATCTCAACAACTTCGGCCTTGCCTAAGTTGAGTATGGTGCTCGAGCGCAGGGGCTGGCCCTGATTTTTAAGCGCCTTTGCCGTCTTCTTATCGACGATGAGTTGAGCATCGACTTTTTGCGTCTTACCCTTGATATAGACGCTGTGCACGGTCGTGCGCGCGCCCGCTTTGCCCTTGCCAAATCCGGGATTGACCAGTTCCTCTTCAAAGTATACGTCGGCTTGGGCTGGCAGAGTCGCCAGCCCGATAACGAATAGAATCCACAGTCGCGTCATAGCATATCTCCCAATACGAGATGAGGCCTATATAAAATAGGCGATTTTGCGTTGGGCCGTACGCGGCAAAGCCCCCCGCTCACAAGAGCAGGGGGCCTGAACCGGTGCGGATTGAGAAGGCGCTAGTCGTCCGAGCCGCCGCGGGCCAGCATGACGTAGTAGAGCAGCTGCATAACGGCCGCGGCCGTTGCGGCTACGTAGGTCATGGCCGCGGCGTTGAGTACCTTGCGCGCCGAGCCTACTTCGTCGCCGGCCAGATAGCCGCCGTTGGCTAAGATGGCCATGGCGCGCGAGCTGGCGTTGAACTCGACGGGCAGGGTGACGATCTGAAAGAGCACGGCGCCGGCAAAGAAGATCACGCCGATGTTTACCAAACCCATGGCGCCAAAGATCATGCCAGCCAAGATGAGCGGCATGCCCAGCTGCGATCCCAAATTGGCGACCGGAAGGATGGCGTGGCGCAGATTGAGCGGGTAGTAACCCGTGGCGTGCTGAATGGCGTGTCCCACTTCGTGGGCGGCGACGGCCAGCCCGGCCAGGTGGTGGCCGTGAAAATTATCCGAGGAAAGGCGAACGACCTTGTCGCGCGGATCGTAGTGGTCCGACAGCGTGCCGCCCACTTCCTCGACGCCAACGTCGTAAATGCCGTTTTCGCGCAGAATGCGCCGCGCCGTTTCCGCCCCGCTAATACCCGCCATTGAGCCAACCCTGCTGTACTTTTTAAAGGCACTGCGCACTTTCCACTGCGCTAGGGCGACCAGAATCATGGGAAGAATAAAGTAGAGCATTGCAGGACAACTCCTCGGTTAGAAAGAGTGAAATATGGTTTTGTGTGTGTTCGACGCCGAAAGGCATCGATGCGCTCAGTATAGATTATAGAAAACCGCGGAATGCTGGCAAGCACCCCGCGGTTTGCATGCTAGTTGAGCGCTACGGGAATCGTGCGGGGCTGTGCGCGCTCGGCCTTAGGCAGCGTGAGCGTGAGCAGGCCGTCCTTTAGTTCGGCCTGTATGCCGGTGCCGTCTATGGCATCGCTCAGGCGAAAGTGGCGTTCGTAGGCCAGCGCTTCGACGCTGTTTCCCTCGCTGCCTGCGTAGCGGATGGCGCGCGTATGAGCCCGCACCGTTAGTGCGCTGTGTTCGAGCGTGATGTGCAGATCGTCGGCGGCGACCCCGGGCAACTCTAGCTGGGCCTGGTAGCCCGCTTCGACCGCATATATATCGGCGCGCGGAGTGCGCGTTTGTAAGGGGCGCTTTTCTTCCGTTGTCTGAATGGCTTCGGTGGTCATGGTCAATTCTCCTATTGTGTTGGATTGAACGGATCTACTGAACGGCGATTTCGATTTTGCGCGGCTTGTCCGCTTCCAGGCGCGGCAGGCGAATTTCTAGGATGCCGTCCGTTAGGCGAGCCTGCGCTGCATCCGCGTCTACGGCAAAGGGCAGGTGCACGCGGCGGTCAAAGCGGCCGATCCATCGCTCGCGGCGCAGGTATTCGCGCTCGCCGTCGGTTGTGCGCTCGCCGCTGATGCGCAAAGTATGTTCGCGTACTTCCACTTCGATTTGGTCGAGGGCAAAGCCGGGAAGTTCGGCGCGCACGACCGCTTCATCTGTGCTGGTCCACATGCCAACGGGTGGATATGCGGTCGAGGGCCAGCGGTCGACGAGGCGATCTATCTCGGTGTGGATGGCCGCAGCGGGATGGGCGATGCGCAGCAAATGAGGTAAGGTCAACATGAGTATCAACTCCTTGTTAGGTGTATGTGGCGCAGTTTGCCGTGGTTCACCCGGTCTTTCGCAAAGCGCGTGCCATCGCATTTGAAAAGTTTACATGTATTTATTTTTATTGATCTTATGATTTTTAGGGCCGAAGTGCGCACAGGTCCTCAAAATGAGAAAAAGACAAAGTGGCAGTATCTGTGCTATCGATTTTTGCCAAAGCTGCCATTTTGTCTCCTGGTTATTGTATTGCTGCGTGCGTGTGGAATGCGTATCATCATGCGCACCGGGAGGTCCTATGAACACTGCGTGGACGCAGCAGGATACCGATCTATTCGCCTTTTTTGACGATAGTTGCACCGTCTATCTGCTGCGCTACGGCGATTGTGCGCTAGTCGTCGACTTTGCCACCGGGCGCTGGTTGGACCATTTGGGCGAAATCGGCGTTCGCCATATCGAGCACGTCGTTCTCACCCATGCGCACCGCGACCAGTGCTGCGGGCTCTATCGCGGCAAGCGGGGCAACTGGGCGCTGCACGCGCCGGCCGGCGACCAGGCGCTTTTGACCGCCGAGCCGCATGCGGCGTTTTGGGATACCTACCAACACAACGGCTGTCCAGTCAATTACGCTGCGCCGCGCCTGCCGCTTTCCCACGCCATATGCGATTTGCAGGCCGACAGCGAGCGCGAGTTGGGCCCCGTGCGCCTGTGCGCGGTGGCCACGCCTGGCCATACGCGCGGTGCGCTCACCTACCTAGTGGAGTGGCACGGGCGCGCCCTAGCGTTCTGCGGAGATGCACTGTGCGACAACGGCGCCGTGCATCAGCCCTATCACCTGGAGTGGGATCACTGGACGGCGGGTGGTGCGCTGGAAGCGTGGCACGGATTGCAGCGCCTAGGCTACTGTCGCATTGATACGCTGCTGCCCTCGCACGGTGCGCCAATCACTCGGCGCGTGCACACGGCAGTGAAAAAGACGCAGCGCAACTTGATGCGCCTGCTGCGGGCAAAGGGTTCGGTATGCGCAGGGGCCAAAAACCGCTGGTGGCCGACGGAAGATATGGGGTGTGCGCGGCGCGTGCTGCCCCACTTGTACTATTTTGGCGCCAATAGCTTTTTGTTGGTCAGCGCGGGCGGCGATGGACTGGTCGTCGATCCACAGCGGGCCGATATCGAGCAGTTGGACCCGCTGGTAAAAGCGCTCGGCGTAGAGCGCATCAGCGCGGCGACGGCCACGCACTACCATTCGGATCACTCCGACGGACTCAATTACGTGCGCCAGCGCTGGGGTGCGGCCGTTTGGCTGCATCCTTGGGTGGCCGAGCCGATTCGCGACCGCAACCGATTCGAGGTGCCGTGGCTGCCGGCCGAATCGGTCGAAGCGGATCGCCTGCTGCCTACGGAGGGGCGCTTCCGCTGGAACGAGTACGCCTTTTCCATTCGCCCCTTTCCGGGTCAGACCTGGTGGCACTGCGCGTTTGACGCGCATATTGACGGGCGTCACGTGCTCTTTTCCGGCGATAACTTTCAGCCGCCGTCGCGCTGGAACGGCACGGGTGGTTTTTGCGCCTTTAATGGCAGCCGCTTTGGCGAGGGTTTTGCCCGTTCGGCGCAGGTAGTGCTCGATATGGCCCCCGATCTGATTTGTAACGGCCACGGCTGTATCTATCCGTTCTCGGCCGATCAGTACCGGCGTATTGTGCGCTGGTCGGATGGGGCTGAAGAAAGCGTGCGCGCGCTGTGTGCGCACGACGACTGGCTTGCGGCCTACGATCCGCGCGGCATGCGCCTGCAGCCCTTCGTGCAGCGAGTGCGGCCTGGGAAGAAGCTGGAACTGACGTTTGTTTTTACCAATACGAGTGCGCAGCGCGTCGATATGGTGCTGCATCCCATCGTGCCGTCGGGTTGGAAAGTCGGTGCTGTGCGCGGGAGGGCGCGCGTAGCGGCCGGTGCGACGCGTGCGATGCGCATGGAGATTACCCTGCCGCGCCGGGTTTCGGCGGGGCGCTACTTATGCAGTGTCGATGTCGATGTCGATGGCCAGCTGCACGCCGAAGCCTGCGTGGCGCTAGTCGACGTCGAGCGCTGAGGAGAGCCGCTATGAAATTTATCGTCGCCGTTGACTGCGAGGGGGTTGCCTGTGGCGTCGGGTCGCCGGGAGCCTCGCTCAACGAATCGCGCAACCTCGAATTTGCCAAACTGCAGGCCACCCGCGAAGCGGATGCGGCGGCGCGCGGCTTTTTTGCCGCCGGCGCGGAGCAGGTCATCGTTTGGGACAATCACAACGGCAGCCTCAATTTGCACTACGACCTGCTCGACGAGCGCTGCGATATTGCCTTGGGCGTGGGGTTTGCACACCGCTTTCCCGGCTTGGACGAGCGCTTTGCTGGCGTGGCGTTTATCGGCTATCACGCCATGGACAATACGATCGATGCGAATATGTGCCATACCTTTAGCTCGGCTAGCTATCAATATATGAAGGTCAACGGGCGCGAAACGGGCGAGATGGGGATTGATGGGCACTTTGCCGGAGCCCAAGGCGTGCCGGTTATTTTCGCCGCTAGCGACGATAAGGGGGTAGCAGAGGCACAGGACTTTTTCCCTGGCATTGAGACGGTAAAGACCAAGGATGCGCTCGGTTGGAACGCCGCCATCAGCAAGCACCCCAAGCGCGCTGTCGACGAAATTTACGCGGGTGCGCAGCGGGCTGCCGAGCGTATAGGTGCCGTCGAGCCGTTTCGCTTTGCCGAGCCACTCGAGCTGGAAATACGATTTAAGCGCATCGAGGCGGCGCAGGCGGCCAGCCGCGGTTTGAAGGCCGGTGAGCGGCTCGATCCCTACAGCGTGCGCTGGCATCTCGAGTCGCTGGCCGACTACTTTTGATTATGAACCCTGTTAATCTGTCGCCGATGGGCTGTGTGATTGTGCTCGCCCTATTCGTCCTGTGCAGCTGCGCGACGACCAATCCTCCGGCACCGTCGCCGCCTTCTCCTGCAGTGCCCGCCACGCGCTTTGTAGCTGCGCCGGTTTTCGATGATGTGGACCAAGACGAATGGGTGGGTTCGTATGAAGGCGTGGCCGATATCTACTTGGCCGAGGAGGACAGCTGGCAGCGCGGCGTGTCGATCGAGCTCTTTGTTCAGCGCGACGGACAGCGCCTGCGCATCCTAGGCCAGATGGCGTTGGCCGCTAGCCGACATTCGTTTTACGTAGGCGACGTCGAGGCGGACGAAGAGTCCATGTTGTCGGGTGAATACGCCGATGGAGACAGCCGCTACGCCTATTCGCTGGTGCGTTCAGACGATGCGATGAAGGGGTTTGTGAAGATGCACCTGCGCGCCGATGCGTCGGCGGCATTTATACCCGGTGACGAGTGGCACGTCGACGTGCAGCGCCGGGCGCTGACCGACCTTCGTTAGGTCTCGCCTGCAGGGTGCCCTGAGCGCATAACGCTTCCGAATTGTCGCCCGTCGTTATATCTTAGACCGCATGAAAAAGGCGCTCTTATTCAGCGGCGGTATGGATTCGACGACGCTGCTGTGGTGGATGATGGAACGCGGCGACGACGTATGCGCCATCAGCATCGACTACGGTCAGCGCCACCAGATCGAACTGCAGCTGGCGGCTGCACTAGCCGCACAACGCGGCGTGTCGCACGAGACGATTCCCCTCGACCTGCGCTCGATTGGCGGCAGTCCGCTGACGGACGCCGCACTCGACGTTCCGGCCGCCGAGGACGCTGAACAAATCCGCACGGTCGTTCCCTTTCGCAATATGCTCTTTGCCACGCTGGCCGCCGCTTATGCAGAGACGCGGGGTATGAGCGAACTCTATCTGGGGCCGGTCAAGGACGACTACGCGGCCTACCGCGACTGTCGGCGTCTGTTCTACGACAGCCTCGAAAAGAGTTTGAGCCTGGGTGCTACGCACGAGACGGCGTTTCGTCTGCATACGCCCTTTGTCGAGCTGTGGAAGGTCGACGTCGTGAGGATCGGCCTTGAGCTCGGCGTGCCCTATGCGCAAACGCACACCTGCTACGAAGGGCGTCGTCCGGCCTGTGCGCGCTGCGATGCCTGCAGCGAGCGCAT
>JAYOYH010000087.1:0-2069 GCA_038153405.1 Gemmatimonadota bacterium
TCCCACGACGGCGGCGCCTGAACAATTCTGTAGTCCAGTGAATTGGTCCGCACCTTGTGCATGGCAATGCCAATCTCCTTGCGCGCGTATTCCTCCATTGGCCGCTGCATGCGCTCAAGCGCCTGCTCCAACTTGTCCAATAGCTCTTCGCCTTCGTCCAACCGGCTGGCATAGTGTCCGAAATACCGTTTCTGCGCCTGGGCAAAGCGGCGGGCCTCAGCGTAGTCGCCGGCGCGGTTGAGCTCGAGCGCCTTGCGCACAATCTCGGCCTGCCAGATGCGCGCCGCCTCTGCGCACACGGCCTGATCCCAAGCCTCTGTGTATACGGCCTCGTCGTGCGCCGGTATGAGCGCTGCCGAGCACGCCGTCTGGGCACGTCCGTCGGCACCGCGCCAGGTAGCTTTCACCTCAAAGCGCAGGTCTTCTATGCGGCCGGCCGGCACCTTCACGCGAAAGACGGCCCGGCGCGTAGCGTTGGCCACCAAGCTGCCCAATCCAGCGCGCCCCCCGCGCATCACCGCACCCACCGCTTCGATCTTGACGGACCGATCGTCTAGGCAGTGGACGGCAACCCCTAGGTCGTCAATCACCGTCAAACGCATGTCCTTTAGCTCGGCCAACACCACTTCGATGATATCCGAGGCAGACTCCGTGTGGTGCAGCATGCCGCCGCCGTGCTCGGCGATCGGCTCGATTTGCTCGGTCGAATAGCCCTGGCCGATGCCCACCGTCGACGTGCTGATGCCGCGCAGGCGCAGGTTGGCCGCTACTTCGGCCAGCTCGTCTGGATCGACTAGGCCATCGTTGGCCTGACCGTCGGTGAGGATCAACAGGCGATGAATCCCCTCGGGATGTTTCTCTTTGTGCAGGGCCACCTGCTCGGCCCCGGCCATCCAGCCCTCGTGCAGGTTGGTGCAGCCGCGCGTCTCGATATCCCCGATTGCGCGGAGGGCGGCCTGCTTTCCCTCGTCGTCCAAGCGCGTGGCCGGCAGGTGTAGCATGGCCTCGTCGGCAAAAGAAACCAGCGACAGCGTATCGCCCCTATCCAAGCACTGGGCAATGCCCTTGCTGGCTTGCTGGGCCGCTTCCAATCGGCTCATATCCGGTCCGCGGCCGCCGGCCCCATCGTGCGCCTCCATCGAACCCGACGCGTCGATCACCACGCCCAAGTTGAGCGGCGGCATTTCCTCCGTGCTGCGCTCGGGCGCCGGCGCCGTCGTCTCGACAACCAAGTAGCGCACCGAAGGGTCGTGCAGGCGCACCAGCGTGCGATCAAAACGAGCCTGTAGCGTTAGGGTGTGTTCACTCATGGTCTTCGCTCCCCAGTAAAATGTGACGCATCAGGTCTGCCAGGCGCTCAAAGTCTTTGAGCTGTTCGCCGTATAGCGGACCGCGCAAATGAAGTTCTATATCCGGTGTGACTTCTAGCCGCACCCACTCTTGGCCCCGCGATCGCCGCGGCACGCTGCTGCCCAATCCGGCCTGGTCGCGCAGCTTGGCCAGCAGCGCTTCGATCGGACGCTCTTGGCGGGGCGTTATCTCGCTCTTTTCTGCTGGGCTGAACGCGGCCTCCATTAGGGGCTCGCCACCTCGGCCGGCGGCCCGACGCGACCGGATATAATCCAGCGCCGAAGACGGCTCGGGCTCCTGCTCCATTTCCAATGGCTCGGGCATACTCTGCATGGTCTCCTCTTCGGGGACGCGCACCGGCACCAGCTGGATCTGTAGGTCTTCGTCGGGTGCGGCCATCGTCACGAGCTGGCGTATCTGGCTCAGCGGCAGGTTGTGATCGTCTTTGAGCTGGCGTATAACCTTCAGCCTTTTGACGTGGTAGTCGCTGTAGCGTGCGTTGCGACCCATTGAATCCGGGCCGAGCAGCAGGCCCTGCTGGATATAGCTACGAATGGTCCGGGGGTTGATTCGCAGCAGCTGGGCCAACTCTTCTAAGGTGTATTGAGAGGACATGGGACGTCTTTCATAAGGGGGTTATGAAGTATGGACGCACTCCAATATAGTCGACTAAACTCGACATGTCAAGTTTTATGTCGAGTTATTTTTATGCTGTATTA
>JAYOYH010000087.1:2169-4444 GCA_038153405.1 Gemmatimonadota bacterium
CAGGCCGCCGGCAAGTTCAATATGAACCTCAACCAGCGGGCCCGACCCGACAAAGAGCGGCGGGCCGGCTCGCTCTACGTGCATTTGCTGCGCGAGTCGGGACGGATTTTACGGCTGTGGATGGATCAAGTGGGGCTGACGCGGGTGGGTAACAGCTGAGGCGGTAGTCATCTGTCCAACATCTGAAATATAACCTTGGTGTTATATTTACTTAAGGCTATATTTATAACATGGCGTGGGACGTAGAATACACAGATGAGTTCGAGTCATGGTGGGATTCCTTAAACGGAGATGAGCAAGAATCCGTAGCCGCTCACGTCAGGCTTTTCACGAACACATAGAACTACTTCGCAAGGAAGGCTTGTTATAATGGCTAAACCATTTAAAGCGCTGTTGGATACCATGCCCCAGGACCGCCGGGAACGCGTCGAGGATAGGGCGTTGGGCATGCTAGTAGAAATGGCGTTACAGGAAATCCGACAAGATCGCAACATAACTCAGGTGCAACTAGCGGAACAGCTCGAATTAAATCAAGCGGCCATATCTAAAATGGAGCATCAGTCCGACATGCACATCAGCACGCTGCGCCGCCTTTTGGCAGCAATGGGCGGCCGGTTAAAGTTGGTAGCCGAATTTCCCGACCAAGACGTCGTGATCCGTCAATTTGATTCGAATTAATCCGTCGGGTATTGCGGTTTATCTTCTTTCTATGGCGTCCGCTATACTTTACATCAGATTCAATATGAAGATTAATGAATTAAAAAAGCGGCTTAAAAAAGACCGCACGATGGTTCCGGTTAGTATTCGCATGCCGGAAGAGGTCGTGGAAGAGTTGAAACGAATTGCTCCTCAACTCGGATTTACAGGATATCTGCCCTTAATTCGCGCCTACGTGGGGCAAGGTCTACGGCAAGATTTGGCGCGCTTAGAACAGACGCCTGAATTAAATACGTTCATCGAGAACCTCCGTCGCCAAGGCGTAGATGAAAAGACGATTGCATCCGCGATGCCAGGGACCAACTAGTATTGCCAATAACGCAATTGATTCATTCGACCCTGCGGGAATACCGCAGGGTTTTCTTTTTTGCTGTCGTCTAACGTCTTGCCGATGTGCGACGTCTCCCTTGTCCCGTATAGGGCTGGCGCGGGGGTTGCCGAAGGCAAGCGCTGTGACAAAAGGCCCATGGGGCAAGGCCAGTTCAATCCGACCCACTCGGGTGATCAGTCGACGCGGTTTATAGCCGTTGCGATAGCCTTGCCGATCCCCGGTCCTCTCATAGGGCTCGGCGTGAAGAAACTGCGTGATTTCTTCGTCGAGAAATTGCTGCAAAAAACGGCGCAGCTTGAGAGCGGGTCATTGTTGACTCCAAGGTGAAGCGTGGATAGGAGTTAGGTGTGACCCTACACTCCACGCGAGACAGCAATGGCCTTTTCACATTTTACAGAAACTTATGGACTCAACCAAGCCCATGTGCCCGTAGGGCCAAGCGGCGCATGCCGCTCAGCGTGAAGCCGATGTTAACTGCTGTGCATGTTCTTGCCATTGAGTGGCGCGTGTTGTAAATTCAGTAAAACTAAATATTTATACGCCGTATTATGCCATCAATTAGAAATATATCTGGTCCCTATAGATTCTTCTTTTATAGTTTTGACTGTCGGGAGCCTAAGCATGTCCATGTTCAGCGTGACAAGAGAACATGTAAGTTTTGGCTGGAACCGCTTTCGCTATGTCATAATCATGGCTTCTCACCGCATGAGTTGAATCAAATTCGTCGTTTGGTAGAATCGAATATGATCCTAATTACGGAGGCTTGGCATGAACACTGTGGCGATGCCTGAACCAAGAATCAAAAACATCCAAGTTACAGATGATTTGATTATTGCAGATTTCGTAGATGGGCGGACCATTTCTGTCCCTTTAGCTTGGTCTTGGCGCTTATCAGAAGCTACTGCTGAGCAACGTGCCCATTATGAGATCATTGGCGATGGCCACGGAGTCCATTGGCCTGATGTGGACGAGGACCTCAGTGCCCAAGGTATGCTAACGGGAAGCCCAGCTCCTCGTCCGCCTCAACATGCGTGATCGTCATTCGATCCCTTAACGCTTTATTGATCATGGTCTGGTAGCCAGATCCTTCATTTTCTGCACGTGTGCGGAAGGCATCAATGACCTCGTTATCGAGGCGGATTTCATACCCTCGGTAGGTATAAACCACGACCAGGATACGGCCTAAAGCATTCAAACCTATGGTGACGAATCGCTATTCGGTGTCAA
>JAYOYH010000087.1:4544-13624 GCA_038153405.1 Gemmatimonadota bacterium
GCTATACCGCAGGCCGGGCAGAGCGTTTCTTTTCCCTCCTTCTGTCCCGTCTTTTCCGTCGCCAAAGAAACCTTCGACTTCGACTCCAAACCGATCTGTTTGCTCTGCTCCAACACCAGCCTCCTTTAGCTAATACAAAACGCATGCAATAGATGGAACCCTACGGGGCACCCGACCGGCTGCCGGTCGGTCAACTGCGGCATCCACTAATCCCACGGCTCGAGCCCGGCGATCTTGCGGTTCAGGTCGCTCATCGGCGGCGACCCGGCTTCCTCCCACGCCGTGGTGCGCGCGGCGATCTCTTCTTGCGTCGGCTGTCCCTCCCCCAGCACGGAAAAATCCACAAACTGCGCCAAGCGCGGCTGCTTTGTTAGGTTGTAGCCGTTGCCGTGCGGGCATGCCCGATGCCAAATCAGCAGGTCGCCGCACTGGGTTGGGATAGAGCGCATTCGGTCTTGGAATGGCTCCAGGTCGGGATGGTGGAGGTTGCCACGCCATTCCGGCTTTACGCGTCCTGCCGCGATGCGCTCTTCGCGCAGCCGGTCTAGCTCGGGCAGCGGCAGCGGCATCCCTTCGGCATCAAACGCGTGCGGCCAGGCCGTGTTGGCATTCCGCCCGGGCCAGCCGCCTTTGCTGCCGTCGTTTGACCAGGTGTCCGCCTCCGGATCCAGCGGAGGGAAGCCCTGCACCCACTCGAGGATCTCGTGGTGGAATCCGGGCAGCAAGCAGGTACCGCCCGCGTCGCCGGGCGTATCGGTGAGCGAGACGTTGCCCTGCAATATGTTGGTACGGCTGATCTCGCCTCGGCGGATATCGTCCAAGCTCGTATCAAAATGCAGGGCCATCTCGCCGCCCGGCACCTTGATGTCCCCACCCCGCCGGTGAAAGATCTTTTCATCGGGCAGATCCAGCGGTCCGCTCATCTCCACGCCGAGCGTATCGCCCCCAATGTACGGCGGCTTCATGTAGGCGCGCCCCACCTGCATTCCCATCCTCAGCCGGTGCTCGCCCAGCAGCTGCGCGTGCGCGCGGTATATCCGCTCGTTCTGGCAAATCTGCCACTGCAGCGCGCGGGTGGCCGCAAACTCGGGCGTGGGGTCGAAGGTCAAAAAGCCGTCGTGGTGATCGGACCGGCCGTGCGGCTGGGGATACGCGCGCGGGTACCAGGTGGCCGGGTCGTCCGGGTCTTGGCGCAGCTGGCGAAAAATCGCTTCGACAAGCTGCGCGCACTCTTCGGGAGACACGGCTTCCCTTAGGATAATCCAGCCGCGCTCGTGCCACGCCGCCATCTCCGCCTCCGAGAACACCTTTATATCTGATTGCTCCATTTCGCTCAACTACACCCTCCTCCAGATCAGAAATGAGATCGTTCTTCCGCAGCGAAAGTACCGCTCTGAGCGCAGCCAATCAAATCCCTTACAGGCTCACATAACGATCAGACGCCGTAAACCACAGACCCTGCTCGGTCACCGGCTCGCCGGCGATCTGCTGCCAGTGCTGGGCATAGGTCTGCACCTGGTCGGCCAAGTGACCGATGAGCTCCTCGATTTCGGTGTCGCGGGCGCGCGCGTGGGTTTTGTAGTCGACGATTTTCCATCCGCGCGGCGTGCGATACACTAGGTCAATAATGCCGCGCTCCACGCCGCTGCCCGCCGACGCCGGCAGGGCAAACGGCGTCTCGGTGTATACGCTGTCGGAGGCGTTGATCTCTTCCCACAGCGCCGATGCCCTGAAGCCGTCCAGCGCCTTTTGGGCCGCGGGGGCCCATGCCATATCCTGACCTAGGCTAGCCAGCTGCTGCTCGATATAGCCCCGCTCGTCTTCGGGTAGGGTATCCTGTATGGCCATCTCAAAGAGCCGGTGCACTAGGCTGCCGTAGTCGCGTCCTCGTCCCCACTGGCCGGGCGCGATTCCCTCCTCATCGCCCTGCGCTCCAGTCGCTGTGTGGTACGTGTGCGACGGCGCTTTGACCCGCGCCCAGCGTTCGGCGCGCGCGCGTTCGATCTCGTCCCAGTCGGGCAGCGGCGATGCTTCGACCGGCCTGACTGCGTCATCACAGCGGGGCAGCTCGGGCACGTCGTCTAGATAGGGATAGAGGCGGTGCCACGAACCCGCGTCCTCCTTGCCCGTATAGCGAGAGACGACCAGCAGGTTTTCCGCGCGCGTAGCCGCCACGTAGATCAGACGCAGCTTTTCCCCCTGAGCAAATTGCAGCTCCGCTTGCTGGTCGGCCTCCCATCCGACCGGCTCGGCCAGCAGCTCGGTGGCGTGTTCGCCGTTGGCACGCAGGACCGGCAGCGCTAGGTAGGGCGTAGTGCCCATGCGCGATACGTGAAACGCGACGCGCTCCTTGTCGACATTGGCATCGAGCGGATCGCAGAGAAAGACGACGCGGGCCTGCAGGCCTTTAGATTGGTGGACGTTCATCAGCTTGACGACGTTTTCTTGGCCCGACTCCAGCGTCATTTCTTCAACCTGATAGTCGGGATCGTCTATCACCTCGCGCAGCTCTTCGACCATCTGCCCCCAGTGCCAGCCCTGGCTGTCCCACTGGCATACCAGCGACAGCACGCGCAGCAGGCTGCCGGCCCGAGACGAGCCCATCGCCTCGCCCACGGCAAAGGCTGGCAGGACCAGCTCTTCGAGCGTCTGCTCAAAGGCCACGGCCGGCGAACGCGTTTGCAGGCGCACCTCAGCCCGGCGCAAACGATCGAAAGCCGCGTCAACGCGCGCGCGCAGAGCATCGGGCAAACGATCGGGTACGGCGTCGGCGCGGCGGTAGTCAAAATGTCCGCCCGCCCCTTTAAACTGATACAATTCATCGTCGCCCAGGCCGACCAACAGCCCGCGCAGATAGCCCAGCAGAGGCAGGGGATGGTCCGGCTGGTGCACGGCCTCCATCAGCTCGACAAAGGCCCTCACCTCCGACAACGCGCCCAGCTGGCCGCCGCCCGATACGTCGTAGGGAATGCCGCGCGCTTCTAAGGCGCGGGCGTACTGCGGCAGGTTTTTGCGCGTCTGCGTTAGGATCATAAAGTCACCCGGCTGGGCCCGTTCGGCTAGTATAGCTCCTGCCCCAGCCCCATTAAATTCGGTCTGTCCCTCAAGCGCGGCGGCAATAAAATTGGCTATGCGCTCGCTCTCCTCTTCGACGACGGCGTTGCGGCTGTGTCGATGGACCCGATCTAGGCTAATTTGCCGCACACAGCAGGCATCCTGACCGTCTTCCTTAAACTGGAGAAGAGGGGCAAACTCGGCCTGATGCTGGGGAGCAAACTTGCCAAAGAGCGGCGCAAAGGCGTCGTTGACCCACCCACACAAACGGCCCAGCGAACGGAAGCTCGTATTCAGTTGCTCGATGCGCCCGCCCGTCGCCTGCAGACGCTGGCCCACCAGGCGAAAGGTCTCCACGTCGGCGCGGCGAAAGCGGTAGATCGACTGCTTCTCGTCGCCTACGATAAAGAGACTGCCCGGCTTGGGGTCCAGCTTCAGCCAGTTCTTTTCTTCCGTATCTTCGCCCGTCAAGTAGAACAGCAGCTCCGCCTGAATCGGATCGGTGTCCTGAAACTCGTCGACAAAGAGGGTGTGGTAGCGCGACTGAAAATAGCGCCGCACGGGAGGATGGTCGCGCAGCAGATCCTTGGCGCGCAGCAGCAAATCTTGGAACGTCATGCTGCCCGCTGCCTGGCGCTTTTGATCGTAAAAGGCCACCGCATCGTTGATAAACGGAACGACGTGGGCGTAGACGTACTGGCGCCACTGCGTCAGCACGGGCCCCGTGACGCGCTCGATAAATTCGCCGCGCACTTCGTCGCGCAGCGCCTTGGCAAAGTGTTGGTTGGGCGCCCAGCACTTGAGCGTAACGACCTTTTTTTCCAGTCCGTGTAGGATGGTGAGCAGCGTAGCGCGCTGCCGATCCGATTGCAGATTACCGTGGGCTACAAAGCGCTGGGCGCGATGGAAGACCTCGATAAAATCATCCGGTCCTTCGGGCAGGGGATCGGGCAGATGGGCAGCCACCTCCTCCATAAAGCGCAGCGCTTGCTCAACGGCCCCCTCTAGGCGGGGCTTTTCGACGGGCAGGTCCTTGAGGGCTACGTCGCTAAACGGGCCGCGCTGGTTGAAAAAGGCGTGCAGATCGTTCAGGCGCAGACCTAGGCCCTCCAGCACTTCCGGTCGGGGATCGTCCGTTTCAAAGCACTGCTGGACAAAAGCGTTCCAGGCCTGGCGGCTCAGCCGCTTTTCTTCGCGCGGATCCAACTCCGCAAAATCGGGTCGGATGCCCGCTTCGATGGGGCGTTCGCGCAGCAGCTGACCGCAGAAGGAGTGGATCGTGCCGATAAAACACTGGTCGACTCGATCGAGGGCCTGCTGTAGCTGCTCGGCTTCCTCGCCGTTGGCCCCGGCCAAGCGCTCCTGCAGGCGCAGCAGGAAGCGGCCCCGCATTTCGCCGGCGGCTTTGCGCGTAAAAGTGATGGCCGCCACGCGGTCGATCTGCGGACTGACGAGACGGACGTAGTTGACCATGCGCTCTACCAGCGCGTGCGTCTTGCCGGCCCCGGCCCCGGCCAACACGACCATATTGCAGTCTAGGGCGTCCCGCTCAATCCGGTCGCGCGCCGCTTGGTCTTGCAGCTTAGCCATCGAGCCACCTGCTTACCGCTTCGTCTGTAGGGTTCTGCGCCGCCGCCGACTCGGCGATCTTTTTCCACTTGGACGGCGTGACGCTTTCGCTGGCGCATAGGCGCTTAAACTCGCAGTAGGTGCAGTGGTCGCCCTTCGCCTTTTTCTGGACGTGCAAAAAGCAGCCATCGGCCACTAGCTCAAAAAGGGGCTGTAGCAGATCGCCCAGCGCGTGGCGGGCCAGCAGCGGCGGCGCCACCCGCTTGCCATATTCGCGCGCGGTGGTAAAAAAGTAACCCGACTGCGCCACGCGGTCTGGCAAGCCTTTGCGCCCGAGGATCTCATCCAGCACATAGGCGTAGAGCGCCCACTGCAAATAGGAGCCGGCCCGGCTCAGGTCGGACGCTCCGTAGCCGCTGGCCGAGCCCGATTTATAGTCCCAGATGGCGTAGCCGCCTTCCACCCGATCGACCCGATCGATGCGGCCGCGCAGCTTGAGGGCAACCGCTTCCGTCAGGCGTACCAGCACCGGCTCGGGGCTGTCCAACGCGCCGGTCTGGCCAAAGCCAAAGCTGACCTCAAAGCCGACCGGCTGGGTATTTTGCTGGCGCTCTTCGACCTTGAGAAAAATCTCTACGGCCTGCTCGAGGCGCTCGACGTCGGCTCGGTAGGCCACCTCGTAGGTGACGGGCGTCTTTTCCTTTTGCGCTTCTATTTTCTCGTTGGCCCGCGCCTGCATGGCCGGTATGTGTCGAGCAGCCGGCAACTCGTTGCCGTCTGTTAGCTCCTGCATAAAGTCGCATAGTAGATCGTGCAGCAGGCTGCCAAAGTCGAGCGGATTGAGCCAGGCGGCGGCCTCGTCCTCCTCCCGTCTATCGGGCACGTCGACGTGCAGGACGTAGCGCAGGAAGTAGCTATAGGGGCAGCGCACGAGTGCCTCCAGCCGCGATGCCGACAGCAGGATATGGCCGTTGCCCGGGTTGAGCTCGGGGGTCGCCTGCTCCAAACAGCCGTCAAAGCGGCTAAAGGCCGGCGCCTGTCGATGCCGATGGGCGTGGCGGCCCGCCACCAGCCAAGGCGCGGCTTGCTCTACGGCGCTTGCGTAGCCGGCATGGGTCCGCGATGCCAGCATCAGCTCGCTGCGGTCCAGCGACTCGGACGGCACCTGCGGCAAGAATGGGCGCGGGGGATCGGGCTCCGCGCCGTTGAGCACGGCCTTTTCCACCTGCTGAAAAAAGGCCGACGGGAAAAACTCCGAGCCGCTTTCCAGGCTGCTGCGCCGCGCCGTCAGCGTGACCGTGTCGGGCGCCATGGCCAGCGCGCGCTCGGCCTGCCAGACGCGCTCACCGGGTCGGGTGCGGTGCAGGGGCAGACCCAAGTCCAGCTGCCGGCGCTCGTCGTCGAGCAGCACCGGATCTTCAATGCCCCTACCCGGAAAGGAGCCCTCGTCCATGCCCAGGATGTAGAGGTGTTGGCGGTGGGTATAGCCGGCCCGCTCCAGCGGCACGGCAAAGGCCCGACCCGGCCCGGCGCTGGCCGCTTCGATGCGGTGCTCGGCCAGCAACTCGAGCAGCGTCGCGGCCAGGTTGGGCAGCGTCCCCTCGATGCGGATTTGCTCGCCGATCGTGCGCAGGTGCACCCCTAAGCTCACAGCGGCATCCCCGTCGTAGCCGCTTTCGATGGGCGCGTACTGCTCCAAAAAGAGTTTGCACGCGCCCGTCAGTTGGTCGAGCGCGACCTGTGCGCCCGACGGCAGCAGGTTAAAGAGCGCATCGAGGATCTGCCGCGTTGCGTCCAGCAGATCCATCTGCGCCTGCAGGCGCCCGGTGTCGCGACCCTGCCCCTCGTTTTCTCGGATCTGCTGAGCGAGCTCGTAGCGCAGTCGCTTAAGCCCGTCGGCATAGTCTCTGCGCCCGCGCTGCACGCGGCCCCTATCCAACAGCGCGGCCACCTCAAACGCCCAAGGGACGCGGTCCTCCTCGTCTCCTTCTGATCTAGAAAAGTGGATCAGCCGGGCTCGGCACAGGCCGGCCAGCTCGGCCGCATCAAAGCCGGAGGCGATCCAGCGCACAAAGCCTAGCAGCGCCTGGCCGGGGCGCGTTCGCTCCGGGGGCAAACCGCTAGCAAAGGATAGAGGCACGTCAAAGCGCTCGGACAGACCGTGCAGCAGCGCCAGATACGGCGCATCCGTCGTGTAGGCGATTTCAACCTCGTCCAGCGGACGCTCTTGCGCTAGGATATCGCGAAAGACGAAGCGCACTTCCTCTTCGGCACCCAACACCTGCACCGTGCGCACGCGCACTCGGTCTCGGTCGTCGCCTCTGCCCGCTAGCAGGTGCCCGCCCGAGCCGATGTTGGCTGTGGCATTCGTCTCGGGTAGAGACCGCTGAGCAAAGCGGACGGCGGCACTCTGGGCCGGGGCCGGACGGCTGTAGCCGGACGCACCGATGCGAACGAGGGCGTCACCGGCTAAGGCGCTTATATACTGGGTAGCCAAGGCTCCCAGCGGCGTTTCGTCAAACAGGGCGTAGACGGAACCGGCCTGCCCGGGCGCGCGGTCCATCTCTTCCAGCGCGCGCTGGAAGAGCAGCGCTTCGTCGTAGTAGCGCTGGGCGTGCAGGGCGTCGATATAGGCCCGGTAGCCCGCGGCGATTTCGCGCAGCTTGTCTTCGCTCTCTGCGGCCAAATCTTCGGGGCGCACGCCGGCTAGGCGCAGCTCTACAAACGTGCTGAGGAACGTGCGCGTCAGCTCGTCGCGGGTGGCCGTATTGGAAAAGTAGCGGGCTTGTGCGAGCGCATCTTCTATCAGCGGTCCCATAAAAAACAGGGGGTAATTGGGCAGCAGGGGCGTCCAGCCTTCGGCCTGCAGACGGGGGGCCACGCGCTGTCGCACCCAGTCGGCCGGCGAGGTCAGGTGTAGGTTGGCCCACGCCTGTCCGGAAGCGGCCAGGGCCGTCGTCAGGTGATAGCCGACCTGCGCGCTGGGCACAAAGACGACTTTGGGCTGGACGGGATATTGTCTACAGAGGGCGCTGAGTTGGTCTAGGTAGTAGATCACGGGTGGCTCTGTTTTTGGTATGGCGTTCCCTGCAGGTATCGCCCTAACTGACATACGATGTGTGGAGGATGAAGACAAAATAACGCGTTAATCTATTTACATCTACGACAATCTAACCACCTTCTGAATATCAAATCCATTCTACACCTAATATCGTCGAACGCAATCTTGCTGGTAGCTATACTCGTTCCTTGATTTGTGCACCATTTGTGCATACGTTTAAGCTATGAGCTTTCAATGGGATGCTGCTAAAGCACGCTTAAATATTGAAAAACACGACGTCGATTTTGCGGATGCAGTAGGTGTCTTTGAAGACGAATGGGCAATTACGATCGAGAGCCAAGAAGTAGATGCAGAAGATCGCTTTGTCACATTGGGTCGAGATTTCGTAGGGCGCATTCTAATCGTCGTCTATACGTATCGCGAAGAAGAAATTCGCCTCATCTCCGCCCGACGAGCAACCCCTAATGAAAGGAACCACTATGAGGGAAGAATACGATTTTAGTCACGGTAAGCAGGGCGCCGTAGTTCCATCCGCTTCCAACAAAACCCGCATCACGATCCGGCTTGACGCCGATGTGGTCAATTGGTTTCGGGACCAAGTCCACGCAGCAGGTGGAGGTAACTATCAGACGCTTATTAACGGGGCCTTGCGCCAGTATATTGACGCTCGGGACGGTAGCTTAGAAGAAACTCTGCGCAAAGTGATTCGCGAAGAATTCCACACGCTTTCCCAATAGCCTGCAGGCTTCAATTCCAACAGAGATCTTAAGTGCTGCGCTATGCCCACGTATCGTCCAATCACGAGAAGGCCGCGATAGAGCGACTCAGCTACCGCATGTACGAAAGGATGGCACTATTGGGCACCGAAGGCCCTTTGTAGAGCCCCACCGCGCGCTCACGCGTCTCAAATACAAAGGGGCCGCAAGCTTGATCGCCTTACAGCCCCTTCTCTTTAACAATGCATTGTGTCTGGACTCGAACACATGCGACTCAGACACACCTAGCGCTGCGCTTACAGCACAAAGCAACTCCCCGCTATCATTGACGTCCGCTACGATAAACCCTCTCCGCTCGAACTGCCTTGAGGTGAGTCTCCGTTCAACGCGTGTCCGTCGGACAGTGGATCGGGTCCGTACTCATTGTCTCCTTCATCTCCAGGCTTGAAGTAGGTCCAATAGAGTATCGGGAAGAAGATGCCGACAATGGTAAGCATCCAGAGGAGGTTCCACCCAGATTTGTTTATGTCATGTAAGCGTCTGAAAGAAACGGCTAAACCCGGCAAAAACAGAATCAGGCTGCTTATAGACCCTGTATTGAGCGAGGCCTGCTCACTTTCAAAAAGTTCATCACCCCAAATTGCGGCATCAATGATCCCCGTGCATATACTGACGAGAAT
>JAYOYH010000088.1:0-13140 GCA_038153405.1 Gemmatimonadota bacterium
GTCCGGATGCCCTTCCGAAACCGATTCCGATGTGAACAAATAACGCGACATAGAACAGCTCCTCGTTAAAAAGTGCTTCTGTTTACAAAAGCTAAGATGTTACCTCCGACAGGTCGCCCACGTTGAGGCGACTCCAGCGTCCCTTGAGCAGAGCTTGAAAACCAACCAAAGAATTTTCTATCAGCACATTCTCCACCGATGCCTGTTCTCCAATAATCGCATTGCGCACGATGGCATTGCGCACGCGCGCCCCGGCGGCAATCGACACGTAGGGTCCGATTACCGAAGACTCCACCTCGGCCGATGGATCGAGGTGGACCGGCGGAATAATCACGGATGCTTGGGGGGCGTCGGGAACTCTCCTACCATCCAGCAAGTAGCGGTTGGTCATCAGCAGCGCCTCCTGCGTGCCGCAGTCAAACCAGTCGTCGACTGCGAATGTAGCCAGATCGGCACCGCGGTCGACCATCATTTGCAGCGCATCGGTCAGCTGATACTCGCCGCGCGTCCGCAGTTGGCGATCCATTAGGTCGGCCAGACACTGATAGAGCAGCGCGGAGTCGCGTATGTAGTTCACGCCGACGATGGCTTGGTCCGAGACAAACGATTCCGGTTTTTCCACTAGGCGAACGACGCGCCCACCCTGCTGTACGACAACGCCAAAGCGACGCGGATCATCGACGCGCTTGACGCCCAAGACACCTGAGCAATTTCGAACCAGCAGCGAATTCAGGTCGGCGCGAAAAATGGTATCGCCGTACACGACTAACATCGGACAGCCTTCGACGACCGGCCGCGTCAGCGCAATGGCGTGGCCCAATCCCAACAGCTCTTTTTGCTCGACCCACTCGACTTCTTCAAAATCGGAGCGCGAGCGCACATAGTCGACGACCAGTTCGCCCATATACCCTATGACGAGCACGATGCGACGCACGCCCAGCGGCACCAGCTGGTCTAATATATGGCCAATAATCGGCTGACCAGCAACGTGCAGGAGCGGTTTGGGGCGCGTGTGGGTATGCGGGCGCAGACGCGTGCCAAAACCCGCCACGGGCACGACGGCCCACGTCTGATCCATCTTTTCCGCAGCCGTGACCACCTAGCGGTTATCCCCCTGACGCAGCCCGTTGGGCCGCGATGCGCCGGCGACCTCTTTGAGATAAGCTCTCACCTCTCGCCCCGTTTGCATGCGCAAACATTGTTCGGCGACCTGGCGCGCCTGATCACAGTGCGTCGAACGAATGATTTCCTTCACTTCTGGAATGAGGCCAGGACTCAGACTGAGACAGTCGAGTCCCATGCCAATGAGCAGCACCGTCGCCAGCGGATCACCGGCCATTTCACCACAGATGCTAACCGGCCGATCACAGCGCGCTCCGGCGTCGGCCACCAGTTTGATCAGCTGCAGAACCGCCGGGTGAAAAGGGTCATAGAGTTGGGCTACTCTGCTGTTGCCCCGATCGACGGCCAGCGCATATTGGGTCAGGTCATTGGTCCCCAAGCTGAGAAAATCGCACAGCGGCGCAAAGCGCTCGACCATGAGCGCTACGGACGGCACCTCGACCATAATGCCCAGCTTGCAGTCTGCACAAAAGGCCTGTCCGCGAGCGCGCAACTCGTCTTTGGCTTCCTCCAACAGCTGGCGCGCGTGCGTCAGCTCCTGAATGCAGCAGATCATCGGCAGCAGAATGTTCAATTCGCCCAAATGCCCCGCGCGCAGCAGGGCGCGCAGCTGTGCCTTGAATAGTTCGGGTTCGTCGAGACAGATGCGCAAACCGCGCCAGCCCAAAAAGGGATTGCTCTCGGTCTTTACGTCCAACACGTGTGATAGCTTGTCGCCGCCCAGATCGAGTGTGCGTATGGTCACCGGCGCAGGCGCCATGGCTTCGACGATTTTTGCGTAGGTCCTGTACTGCTCTTCCTCAGAGGGCAGGCGGTGGTTCAAATAGAGAAATTCCGTGCGATACATGCCCACCCCGCGCGCGCCGTTGTCGATGGCGACCTGCACTTCGGTGGGCAAATCGATATTGGCCAGCAGCGCTATCGGACAGCCATCCAGCGTTTGCGAGGGCAAGCCGCGCCGCGCGTCGAGATCGCGACGGCGGCGCTGTTGGCGACGCAGCTGCGAGCGATATGCGCGCACCACATCTTCGCTCGGCTCAATGTGCACAACCCCTTGGTTGCCATCCACCACGACTTCCATACCGGAGTCGACGCGGCGCGAGCCGTCGCCCGTGCCCACTACGATAGGCAGCCCCAGCGAACGGGCTATGATCGCAGCGTGCGAAGTCGTACCCCCAGCATCCAATACGACGCCTTTTACCTGGCGCCGCTCCATTTGCACCATTTCAGAAGGCAAGAGGTCGTGCGCGAAGACAATAGTGTTAGAGCGCATGCTCTGCAGTCCGTGTGCATCTCCGCCGGCTAGGCGCACGAGAACTTGGTTTTCAATATCTACCACATCGCTCAGGCGCGATCGCAAGTAGTCGTTCTCGATTTGGCGAAACATTTTTTTCATCTGCTGCAGCGTAACCGCAAAGGCGTGCTCTGCCGAGTAGTGTTTCTCGCGAATCCACTGCTGCGTTTGTTCCTTGATCTGCACATCCTCCAGCATGGCCAGCTGGGCGTCGAAAATCTGTGCCAGTTCTTCCCCCTGCTCGACGGCGACCATGCGGCGAATGCGACGAATATCGTCCCCAGCCGCGTGCAGCGTATTGAGAAAGCGCTCGACTTCGGCGTCTACCTGCGCGGCGCCAATCCGGCGCCGAGATATGACCGCACCGCCTTTGCGGTAGACGTAAGCACGGCCAATGCTCACGCCAGGCGCAGCCGAGATACCGGCGACCCTGCAGTAGGTAGACTGATCGCTCAAACCTTGTCCTCGAAATTGCTCTGCATGAGTTCGGCCACGGCCTCTAGCGCCTCTTCTTCGTCGGCGCCCTCTGCTGCAATAGTCACCTCGGCACCGTTCTCTGCAGCTAGCATCATGACACCCATAATGCTCTTGCCGTTAATATTGTGCACATCGCCTTTTGAAAGCGTAATTTCTGCGGCAAACTGCGCTGCCCGCTGCACGATCAGCGCTGCGGGTCGCGCGTGTATTCCCAGTGGATTTGCAATAACAACAGTCTTTTCGATCATCTGTCCATTCCTGCCTATATGGGCCTCAACCCCGAGGCGCGCGCCCTAGGATGCGCTGCAACAAGCCGGCTTTGCGACGCCACACGTGCGAAGACACGCGAGGCTTGCTGCGCCGCGGGTAAACGGCGTCTTCGCCGCGCACCACATCGCCATTGCACAGGACCTGGCGCGGATTGTCGCAGAACAGGCGCCGCACCTCACCGTCGCCACACAGTTTGGCGACCCTCGCGCGCGCGTCGATCTGCGTCAGTGGCCGCTTCTCTAGATCGTGTCCGTCGCTGGCAACAAAATCGGCCCACCCTCGCGATACAATCAGCTCAGCTACGCGCTGTCCACGCTGTCCGAAACGACCCGAGAGGCTGCCGGCGTTGACCTGTAACAGCAAGTCCTGTTCGCGCAGACGGCCAATCTGATCCGGGTCGTTAGCCAACTGACGATGGCGTTCGGGATGGGCCAGTATCGGCCGGTAGCCGGCAGAGCGCAGATCGAAAAATCCCTTTTCCAACCCCGGTGATAGCGGACCGGGCGGCAGGTCGACCAACACGTAACGGCCCTTGGCCAAAGACCCCGACGGCCATTGGGCCACTTCCGACATATTAAAGCGAAAGGCGATTTCGCAACCCAGATGCAGTTCTATCGGCAGTTGGGCGGCGCGTACGGCTTCGCACAGTTCGGCAAAGCGCACGCCCTGCGCTGCGGCCACCTCACGACCATCGTTCGCTTTTATATGCGGCGTCAGAACGAGCGCGCCAATACCTTCTACCAAGGCGCGACGCAGCATGCCCAACGACACCTCCATGGAAGGCGAACCATCGTCGACAGCGGGCAGGACGTGGCTATGAATATCTGCGAATTCGCCCACCGCAGCGATTACTCTCGGACGTGCACAGCCGCGCTCACCTCGCGCAGGCGCCCATGATCGTCTTCGACAAGGCTGCCGGTGACGACAAAACCGGCCCCAGCCTCCACCTTGGCACGCGCCGTCGTTGCGTCGCGAATGCCGCCGCCGACGACGACCGGAAGCGAAACATAGCTGGATACTGCGCCCACCATTTCATCGGGAACGGATGCATCTGCGCCGCTGCCCGTTTCCAGATAGACCATTTTCATACCGAGATACTGCGCCGCCAGCGCATGCGCCATGGCAATGTCGTTTTTGCCGCGCGGCAGAGGGCGCGTAGAGCTCATAAACTCGACCGAAGTCAACGTGCCCGACTCGACCAACATATAGCCGGTCGGTATGGCCTCGACGCCGTACTCTCGTATGAGCGGCGCAGCGCGCACGTGCTCGCCGATGAGAAACTCGGCATTGCGCCCGCTTATCATCGACAAAAAGAGAATGGCGTCCGCCGTTGGAACGACCTGACTCGCCCCTCCCGGAAAGCTGATGACCGGTATATCTACGCGCGCTTTAATGCGGGCAAAGCACTCGGCATAGTGGGCCGTAAACATCAGGCTGGTGCCAACGAGCACGGCGTCGGCGCCGACTTCGACGCACAGATCGGCCCGCAGCTCCAACTCCTCGACGGAGAGGCGGTCGGGATCTAGCAGCGTCAAGTAGCCAGCGCCGCGGCGATCCCGCACGGCCAATAAGTACTCGAGAACCGAACCCTCGCTATCGAACAAAACGGATTCAGCCTTTCCCTAGGTGCGCTGCGACAATGCCCGCTACGGCGGCCAACGCCTCGTCAATCTTTTCCACGTCGCGCGCACCGGCCTGCGCCAGATGCGGCTTGCCGCCGCCGGAACCACCGGTGAGCTGCGCCACGCTGCGCACGATATCGCCGGCCTTTAATCCTCGCTCTTTGATCAGGTCATCCGTCACCACGGCAATAAAGGAGCCTTTGCCACCAAATTCCGCACCCAGAACGCCGACCCCCGAACCGAGTTTCTCGCGCAGACTGTCGGCCATGGCGCGCAGAGCCGGCACGTCGTCGACCTGCGTGCGACGCGCCACGACGGCAAAACCATCGACCTGCTGTGCACCGGATAGGTCGTCGGCTTCCAGCGCGGCGAGCTTGCGCCGCATCTCGCTGACGCTGCGCTCCAACTCGCGCTGGCGCCCCAGCAATGCCCGCACTTTTTCGGGCAATTCGTCGATGGGTGCATTGACCGTGGCCGCCAAGCGATCTAGCACATCGCGCTGCTGCCGGACCACCGCCTCGGCACCGCGCCCGGTCAGGGCTTCGGCGCGCCGCGTGCCGGCGGCAATACCGCTTTCAGATACGACGTCGAAAAAGCCAATTTCACCTGTTGAGGCAACGTGTGTTCCCCCGCACAGTTCCAAACTATAGTCGCCAATCCGCACGACGCGCACGCGCTGGGCATATTTTTCGCCAAATAGCGCCTGAGCGCCCATCGCCTTAGCGCGGTCCAGATCTTCTTCAAAGGTCTCGATTTCAACATCGGCGCGCACCTTCTCATTGACCATCTCAACCACCGCACGCAGCTGCTCGGTTTCGGTGGCGGCGAAGTGGGAAAAGTCAAAACGCAGCCGTTCGGGAGAGACTAGCGAGCCCATCTGTCCCACGTGCTCGCCGAGCGTGCGGCGCAGCGCCTCGTGTAATAGGTGCGTCGCCGTGTGGTTGCGCGCCGCAGCGCGCCGCACTTCGCCGTCGACTGTGGCGCGCACGCGGCCGGCCAGCGCCGCCGCGTCGCCCGACAGCAGCTGCCCCAGATGGACGATGCCGCCGCGCGCTTTTTGCACGTCGCGGATCTCAACGGAGAAACCGTCTCCTTCAATCAGTCCACGGTCGCCGACCTGCCCGCCCGATTCGGCATAGAAGGGCGTGCGGTCGAGAAAGAGCTGGACGCGCCCATCGCCGTCGACATCGGCGCGCACAATTTCGGACTCGGTCTCCAACTCGCCGTAGCCGATAAAGAGCGAGTGATCTCCTTCTAGGGCATCGCCCACGCCCTCGGTAGCGCGAAAGCGCCCCTTGGTGGCCTGGCGCGCACGGGCGCGCTGCTCGTTCAATTCGCGCTCAAATACGTCCAATTCGACCACGGCAATGTCCCGCTCACGCGCGATGAGCTGGGTTAAATCGAGAGGAAAGCCATAGGTATCGTAAAGCTGGAACGCCTCGTCGCCGCTGATATTGCCCTTGGCGCTAAAGCGCTCAAAGATCTCGAGACCGCGATCGAGCGTCTTGCCAAAGCTCTCCTCTTCGGCGCGCACGACCAGTTTGATATGCTCTTTTTTCTGGACCAACTCGGGAAAGACGTGTCCCAAGCTAGCGGCCACATCGTCGACCAATTGATACACAAACGGCTCATACTGATCCAACTGGCGGGCGTAGCGCGCGGCGCGGCGCAGGATGCGCCGCAGCACATAACCGCGACCATCGTTGGAGGGCAACGCGCCATCGGCAATGGTGAAACTCAGCGCGCGGACGTGGTCGGCGATAACTTTCATCGGCACGGCGTGCTCTCCGCCATAGGGCTTGCCCGACAGTTCGGCGATGTGCCCAATCAACGGCTGGAATATATCCGTTTCGTAATTACTGGATACGCCTTGGACAATGCTGCTAACGCGCTCCAATCCCATGCCGGTATCGACGTGCTGGGACGGCAGCGGATGCAGCGCGCCCGCGTCATCCCTGTTATACTGGATAAACACTAAGTTCCAGAATTCTTCGTAGGTATTGCCGTCGTCGCTGAAAAAACCCTCGCGGCTCTGCGCGGCCAGGTCCTGGCCGTGGTAGAAATGAATTTCCGAGCACGGACCGCAGGGGCCGGTCGCACCCATTTCCCAGAAGTTGTCCTTGGCCGGCAGGCGCACGATGCGTTCGGCGGGCAGATAGGCCGCCCACATGGCCTCGGCTTCCTCGTCGGCGGGAACGCCTTCGCCCCCTTCAAAGACCGTCGCCCACAGGCGCTCTTTAGGTAGCCCCCATTCTTCGGTTAACAGTTCCCACGCCCAGTCGATGGCCTCCTTCTTGAAGTAGTCGCCAAAAGACCAGTTGCCCAACATTTCAAAGAGTGTCTGATGGCGCGGACTGTACCCCACCTCTTCCAAATCGTTGTGTTTGCCAGAAACGCGCATGCACTTTTGCGTATCGGCAGCGCGCACGTAATCGCGTTTGCCCAGCCCCAAGAACACGTCCTTGAACTGGTTCATCCCGGCATTGGTAAAATACAGCGTCGGGTCGTCTTGCGGCACGACCGGCGCACTCGGCACGCGAGTATGTCCCTTGCTTTCAAAAAAGCTGAGAAAGCCCTCCCGAATCTCCTTAGACTTCATCCTCTTCTAGTTCCTTCCAAACGCGTTCTATGGCCTTCCAGGCCGTTTGCCCATCGTAGCCGCGGCGCGCCAAAAAGCCGAGCATTCTGCGCTGCGCCTTCTCTCGGTCCAGCGCGCGATAGCGCCACGCCTGTTTGCGCAACAGATCCACCGCGCGATCGGGTGCATCTAGCTGCGGTGCGTATTCGGCCAGCACCTCGTCGATCAGCGCGGCGTCTACGCCCTTGCGGCGCAGGTCTTGCGCGAGTTTGCGCGCACCGGCGGCTCTTTCCAGGCGCGCCTCCACCCAGCGTCGGGCAAATGCGCGATCATCGAGAAAGCGCAGGCGCTCCAGGTCGGCGATAACTTCGGCGACGACGTCCTCGGCAAATTCTTTTTGCCGCAGCCTCTGCGCCACTTCATGCGCTGAGCGCGCCTGCCGACTCAGGTAATTGAGCCCCGCTTCCCGCGCTCTCTGCAGCGGCGTGCGCGCCGCTGCAGGCTCACTCTTCGCCTTTTGCCTCTGCATCCTCGGCACCACCACCATCGCTGACCAGACCCAACTCAACGCACAGCTTCTGCTCAATTTCGGCCGCGACGGCCGGGTTTCCCAGCAAAAAGTTTTTGGCATTGTCGCGCCCCTGCCCCAGCCGTTCTCCATTATAAGAAAACCAAGCACCGCTCTTGTCGACCAGGCCCTTTTCAACGCCGATATCGACGAGATCACCCTCCCAGGAAATGCCAATCTGGTCGCCGTGAAAAATCAGGTCGAACTCGGCTTCGCGGAAAGGGGGCGCGACCTTGTTCTTGATCACTTTGACGCGCGTGCGGTTACCGATGTCCACATCGCCGTCTTTCACGCGCGCGATGCGGCGAATATCGAGGCGCACTGAAGCGTAAAAAGGCAGCGCACGGCCCCCCGTCGTCGTCTCCGGGCTACCAAACATCACCCCTATTTTCATGCGCAGCTGGTTGATAAAGATCAGGCACGTATGCGAGCGGTTGATCGAACCCGTGAGCTTGCGCAGCGCCTGCGACATCAGTCGCGCGTGCAGCCCCATGTGGGAATCGCCCATGTCGCCTTCGAGTTCGGCCTGCGGCACCAGCGCCGCCACCGAATCGACGACGATGATGTCAAACGCGCCGCTGCGCACCAGCGTATCGACGATTTCAAGCGCCTGCTCGCCGCTGTCGGGCTGCGATATGATCAAGTTTTCCGTATCGACGCCGATGCGCTTGGCAAAGCTGACGTCCAGCGCGTGTTCGGCATCTATAAACGCCGCGGTGCCACCCTTTTTCTGCGCCTCGCGCACCGCATGCAGCGTTAGCATCGTCTTGCCAGCACCTTCGGGACCCGCGATTTCGACAATGCGCCCCCTCGGCAATCCCCCGATGCCCAAGGCGGCGTTGAGCGCCAGCGAGCCGGTGGAAATCGCCTCGATTTGCGCGACGCCTCCCTGGTCGCCCAGCCGCATAATCGCTCCCTTGCCGTACTGCTTTTCAATCTGCGATATGGCCAACTCGAGGGCTTTGCCCTTGTCGCCCGCCTCGTCTCTGCTACGTCCATTGCTCTTAGCCATCGTTCTCCCCTTCGTATGGCGCTCGTAAGACCGGCTCAGAAGCCGTGAGCCGGTTCCACTGCGAAAAACAGCAATCTCAACACCATGTTGCCGTACACGCCGGCAATCACATCGTCAACGACAATGCCCCAGCCACCCGGTAGCGCTTCCAACTGGCGCGCGGGTGCGGGTTTGATGATATCCAACGCGCGGAACACGAAGAAACCGGCGATGGCCGTCCACCATCCCACGGGCAAGAGCGCGACGGTGACGAGAAAACCTACGCCCTCGTCAACGACGACGCGTCCCGGGTCTTTGCCCCATTCTTTCGCCGTGACATCTGCGGTGTATACAGCGACAAAAAAACTGACAACCAGCAGCAGGCTCCAACCCAACGCCCCTAGCGGCTCGGCGACCAAAAAATACAGGCAGTAAAAAAGGGCAGCCACTGCCGTGCCCGCCGTTCCAGGCGCAATGGGCGCATAGCCAGAATAGAATAAAGTAGCTACGATCTTATACAGAGCGCGGTCTTCCCCGGTTAATGTTGCGCATCCGTTCCCTTGATAGAGAAGCTAGCGCGAAATGCGTAGTGCAGGCCCGATAGAACCGTGAGCACGAGCACCACCGACATCAGGCCATTGGCGAGCATATGCACTTTTTCTCCGTCGAGGAAGAGGCCCTCGTCGAAAAAGTGGGCCGTGGTTTCCCGAACTCCAATGACAAAGAGCAACACGACTACCGCGAATAGCTGCACCCCTGTTTTCCACTTTGCCAGTCGCGAGGTGGCCATCTGGCGACCGCGCGACAGTCCATACAGCCGCATAAACGTAATGAATATGTCGCGGGCGACTATCGGCACGACCAACCACCAGTTGACCATCCGATCAAATACAAAGGCGATGAGCGCCGAAGTGACCAGTACCTTGTCAGCAAGCGGATCTAAGAAGCGCCCCAGCGGCGTTACCTGGTTGCCCCGACGAGCCAATTTACCGTCGTAAAAGTCCGTTAGCGAGGCGAGGGCAAAGACGACAAAAGCCATGCTCTTCCAGTACCACACATCGGCAAACAGCAAGAGCAAGAAAACCGGCGTCAGGCCTATGCGCAGTGCGGTAAGACAGTTCGGAAGATTTAGTATTTCGCGCCGATCCATAGTCGGATGCACCCGTTAGAGAGAAGACCTTCCCGCAAAGGCATGAGTCAGCGTCACGCGATCGGCCAGATCTAGGTCTGCGCCAACCGGAAGGCCGCGCGCCGGCCGCGAAACGCGGGCATGAGGCGATAGCAGTTGGTGCAAATAGCTGGCCGTTGCCTCGCCTTCCGGTCCGGCATTGAGCGCAATGATTACCTCGCTCGCCTGCACGCGCTGCACGCGCGCTACCAGTTCGCCAATGCGCAAATCTTCGGGGGCTATCCCCTCCAGCGGCGAAAGCACCCCACCCAATACGTGGAACACCCCTCGGTGTATTTGGTTTGCCTCGAGAACCAGCACATCGCTGGCCTCCTCAACGACGCAGATACACTGTCCGTCGCGCCGTTCGTCCCGGCAGATGGCGCAGCGCTCGCTGCTGCGCTCCGTAAAGTTAAAGCATTCACTGCAGTGCTGAATGCCGTCCTTGGCTTCGACTAGGGCGCGCGCCAACAGTTCCGCTTCTTCGCGCGGTCTCTTAAGCACGTGCAGCGCTAAACGCTGCGCAGTGACTCGCCCAATGCCCGGCAGTTTGGCAAAGGCTATAATTAACTCTTCTAACGGTGCTGGTCCCATCGTTTCTCCTCCAAGGGCAGCGCGTTACACTAGCTCGCCGTCAAAGGCGTCCAGTACGGATCGCACTGTCGGATCCCCTTCGGGTGCATCAGCTTTTTTTTTTGCCTTGCCCGCTTCATCCGTTCCACCGGCTACGACGCAGGTTAAACGCACCGAGCCACCCAGTCGCTCCGCGCAGATAGCCTCAATGCTTTCGCGGTTTTTTACGACCTGGGCCATGGGAAAGCGATCGTCAGCGGCAAAACCCAATTTGACCGACTTGCCCTCGACGGCCAAGAGCTGGGCCCCCTTGAGAAAGATGGCCAGTGCTGGCTGCACGGCGCGCACGGCATCGACGAGCTCGTCCCAGCGCGCGGCGAGCTGCTCCAAGCTCATATCGGCGCCGGCCGCCTCGGCATCCTGCGTCGATTCGCTCGGCGACGGGGCCGTTGGTGGCTCGTTCACTTTGTGTGCTGCGGGCGCGGACACAGCCGATTCTGTTCGGTCCGGCACAGCGTTGGGCGCAGCGGACTCGGGGCGGGACGGCGCGCTGTTGGGCGAGGTCGGTGCAGCGCCACTTTTGGGCGCAGATGCAGGCGGTCGCTCACCCTGCCCGGCAGCGACGGAGGGCGGCAGAACAGTTCCATTCTCGAGCGCTTTCAGCCGCACCAAGAGCTCGCCGACGTCAACGGCACGCCCCATGAGCGCCAGGCGCACCAGCGCCAGTTCCAGCCGAAAGCGCGGCGAGACCGAGCGCTTGAATTCGCTCTCGAGATCCATAAGAACCTGGAGCATGCGCATAAGGTCCTCGACGGCAAATGCCGCAGCCAGCGCCTCGTAGCGCTGGCCATCCTCTTCGGCGACGTCCAACTCCGCGGCGGAACCCTGCACGTTGGCCAATAGCACATAGCGCACCCGTTCGACGAGGCCATGCGCGAATTCCTCAACTTCGGCGCCGGCTTCGATTGCGCGCTCGATGCAGTCCAATACGCCGCCGGGGGCAGATGCGTGGATCGCTTCGATCAATTCGAAGTATACCGCGCGATCGACTAGCCCCAGCACGTGCTCGACGGCGTCGACAGAAATGCCATCGGCATCGAGCGAAACGACCTGGTCGAAGAGGCTCTCGGCATCGCGCAGCGCCCCATCGGCGCGGTTGGCGAGAACAAAGAGCGCGCGCTCGTCGGCGCGAATACCCTCATTGTCGGCGATCAGGCGCAGGTGCTGGGCGATTCGCCCTGCAGATACGCGGCGAAAGTTAAAGCGCTGGCAGCGCGACAAGATCGTGTCCGGCACGGCCTGCACTTCGGTCGTGGCAAAGATAAATACGACGTGTGCTGGCGGCTCTTCCAATGTTTTCAACAGGGCGTTAAAGGCCGCCGTCGAAAGCATGTGCACTTCGTCGATGATGTAGATCTTGTAGGTGCCCTCTGTAGCGGCATAGCGCACGACCTCGCGCAGTTCGCGGATGTCCTCAACGCTATTGTTCGAAGCGCCGTCGATTTCCAGCACGTTCATGCTGGTTCCAACCGCTATGCTTTTACAGGACTCGCACGCGTCGCAGGGGTCGGCACCGTCGCGCGCAGAGCAGTTGAGCGCCTTGGCCAAAATGCGCGCCGTCGTGGTCTTGCCCACGCCGCGCGGACCGCAGAGCAGATAGCATTGGGCAATGCGCTCGGAGAGGATGGCATTCTTCAGCGTAGTGGTGATGTGTTCCTGCGCCACCACCTCGTCGAATTTGCGTGGACGCCATTTGCGCGCTGTTACCTGATAAGCCATGGATGTCGTCAGAAGTGGACGTGGAGGCGGGAGGGTTCAGACGCCTGGAGCAAACGATGCAGAGCCTCTATCCGCGAACCCCGCAAGGGATGCGAGATAGAGACTCTGCAATAAAAAGGCCGTGCACCCATCTTCGATCTCGACCTCCTGTTTTCCCAGCGACAGTTAGCTCCAATCGGACCGCTCTGCGGCACACGCGGAGAAATTCTTACCGCTGCTACCTTCCGGTCCTGACGGGGTTCAGAAACTCCGCATTGCGCAGAATCCGACTTTCAACGCTACTTATCACCGATCGAACTAGAGAACCAAGCCCTCTGGATGGGAATTCGACCCCGCTATAGCGGATTGCGGGTACAGGGCACCGCTATCTCCCCATCTAGCACGACCTACTATCCAGTAAATAAAATGGTGGAGCAGATGGGGATCGAACCCACGACCTCCAGATTGCGAACCTGGCGCTCTCCCAGTTGAGCTACTGCCCCACACAACATATGGCGGAGAGAGAGGGATTCGAACCCTCGGTGACGCTATAAACGCCACACACGATTTCCAGTCGTGCACCTTCGACCACTCGGTCATCTCTCCACGATACTACTTTTAAATGGCGGAGAGGGAGGGATTCGAACCCTCGGTGACCTTACAGCCACAACGGTTTTCGAGACCGCCCCGTTCGACCACTCCGGCACCTCTCCACTATT
>JAYOYH010000089.1:0-11195 GCA_038153405.1 Gemmatimonadota bacterium
CTTGTGGATTGGCCTGGGCTGGATTGCCGTCGTCGAGTGGATTCGAACGCGGGCTTCTACTGCCATAACGGCTGCGGTTGCAATCGTCGGCCTGGCGCTACCCGTTGGCGCGGCCTACAAGCTCTACCACGAGCAGGACCGCACCGGCGACTATATCGCCTACGACTACGCCTACAATATCCTGCAGACGTGCGAGCCCAATAGTATCCTCTTTACCAATGGCGACAACGACACGTTTCCGCTGTGGTATTTACAGGAGGTCGAGGGGCTGCGCCGCGACGTGCGCGTGGTCAACCTGAGCCTGCTCAATACCAACTGGTACATCAAGCAGCTGCGCGACCGCGAACCCAAAATCGACATCAAACTCTCCGATGAATACATCGACTCCGTGCTAACGGATACGCAGTTGGTCGACCTCTACAAGCGCCTGTGGCAGCAGCCCAAAACGCCGCCCGAATACAAGAAGCTCGGACTCGACGTCGAAATCGATGCGCAGCCCGGACACGATTTGCTGCGCGTGCAGGACATCATGGTCATTGGCATTGTGTACTGGAACCAGTGGAAAAGGCCTCTCCACTTTGCCATCACCATTCCCAGCAATAACTACACCGGCCTCCTACCCTATATGGAGATGACCGGCATGACCATGAAGGTCACGCCGCAGCGCAATTCCGCATCGAGTATTGAAACGTTGGAGCGCCATCTATTCGAAGTCTATAAGTTTCGCGGCTTAACTGACCCGCTCGTCTACAAGGACGAAAACAGTCGCCGGCTGCTGGGCAACTATCGCGCCTGTGTCTTGCACCTAGCTGAACGCTACAACGAAGAAGGGCGCGACGACGACCTACAGGACCTTATGCGCTGGGCTGAAGAAACGATCTATATGAGCTGGGAGGGCTATTATACAGCGGCTGACTTCCTGCTGAAAATTGGCCAAAAAGACGCGGCCGGGTCCTATGTAAAAAACGCCGCCAATATGCTCATCGACCAGTATGGGGAGAGCGCTCTGGCCACCTACGACAATGTCCTTGCTCTGGCCGGCGTGTTGCTCAACCAGCCCTACTCGAAGTTTGAGCACGCCATTCCGCTCTATGAGCGCATCATCGCTCTCGAACCGGCGCGTTGGAATGCATACTACGAACTGGCCGCTGCGCTGCAGGCCAAGGGCGATGTAGAAGCCGCTCTGAGCCTGCTGCAAACCTATCGAGCCGAGTACGGTCAGGAACAGCGCCTGGTCGAGGCTGAGCGCATTCTGCAAAATGCTCTGCAGCAGAATGAGGGAGGCGAGAGCAGCGCCCTGCCGTGAGCGAGCCCGTAACCATCGTCATACCGCACTATCGCGCCGCAGTACTGCTCGACTGCCTGCAGTCGCTCTACGAACACAGCGACTGGCCGATTCGCGTGCTGGTCATAGACGACGGGGGCAACGCGCCCAGCATGCAGCAGGCGGCGGCGCGCTTCCCGCAGATCGAAGTCCTGCGCAACGAGCGCAATATGGGTTTCACCGGTTCGTGCAACCGCGGACTGCAAGCGGCGCAGAGTCGCTATGCGGTCCTACTCAACGACGATACGCGCGTCGCACCCGGCTGGCTGCGGCCGCTGGTCGAATGCGCCGAAAGCAATCCGCACATCGCCGCCTGTCAGCCCAAGCTACTCTCGGCCACTGACGAACGGTATTTTGATTACGGCGGCGGAGCAGGCGGCTATATCGATGCGCTCGGCTATACGTTTTGCCGAGGACGCCTCTTCGACCAGCGCGAAGTCGACAGCGGACAGTACGACCGCGAAGTGCCGCTGTTCTGGGCGTGCGGCTCAGCGCTTTTTCTGCGCGTCGATGCAGCGCGCGCGCTGGACTTTCTCGACCTAGACTATTTTATGCACTTTGAAGAAATCGACCTTTGCTGGCGCCTGCAGCTGGCGGGCTACCGCATCTGGGCGGTGCCCCGTTCCGTGGTCTACCACCACTCCGGATTCTCGCTGCCACCGACCTCTTTTCGCAAGACCTATTTAAATCATCGCAATAACTTGGTCATGCACTGTAAAAACCAACTATTCCCCCGCCTGCTGTGGCTACTGGCGCTGCGCCTGCCGCTGGAACTGCTGGCCAGTGTAGGCTACTTGGCACAGCGACGCTGGAGCAGCGCGGCAGCACCGATAGCGGCTCTGCTCTGGTGTGCGAGCCATCCCCTCAACATTCTTCGCCGCCGCCGCCACAGCCAGCGCCTGCGCAAAACGGCCGCGCGCGACGGCATCTACTCCGGCAGCTTGCTCTACCAGTACTACGCGCGCGGCGCGCGGCGCGCGGCCGACCTGATAGACGAGGGGAATGCCGCGTGAAGCGCGTTCTCAACATCGTCGCAAAGCTCGTCGTCAGCGCCGGCCTCATCGCCTATTTGGCCTCGGGTATGAATTGGCAGGAATTGGGCGCCATCTTCGCCCAACTATCGCTGAACTTTTTCGCCTTGGCCGTTTTCTTTTTTCTCCTCAGCAATACGCTGGGGTCCGTGCAGTGGTATCTGCTACTGCGCGCACAGAATTTGCCCATACGCTTTACACAGGCGCTGTTGTTCTATTTTGTAGGCGTCTTTTTCAACAACGTGCTGCTGGGCAATATCGGCGGCGACGCCATGCGCATCTACGATATACGCCGCCTGACGGGCGAGAGCAGCGGCGGTGTAGCAGCTACTGTGATGGACCGCCTGATCGGCCTCTTTTCCACCTGCTGTCTGGCGCTGGCCTCCTATCCCTTTATCGCCGCTACGGCGAGTAAAAGCAGCCTGCTGGTCTCCGTGCTGATTCCCGTGTGGCTCGGCCTAATTGTCGTGCTAACCATGGGCCTGAGCCGGCGCATCGGCTCATTCATCGAGCGCATCCTAACGGGCTTTCTGCCCGCCTCTATCGCCGGTTTAGTGAGCAAGCTGCGGCGCAGCGTCGTAGTTTACCGCGATCGCGTTCCGCTCCTAGCCGGCGTTTGGGGCATCTCGCTCAGCGTCCAGTTCTGCCGCATCCTCGTCTACTGGTCAGCAGGTCTGGCCATCGGTATGCTACCTGGCCTACTCTACTTCATGTCCTTCCAGCCCATAGCCGCCGTCATTGCCTCACTGCCCATTTCGATCGGTGGACTCGGCGTGCGAGAAAATACGCTAGTCGGACTCTTTGGCGGACTCGGATTTGCACCAGAGGTGTCCACCGCCATGTCGCTGTTGGGCTATCTGGCCGGCATTCTCGCCAGCCTATTCGGCGGCATAGCCTTTGTCGTGCGTCGCGTCGAATCCGCCCCATCGGAAAATCGCCCATGACCACCGTGCGCCTCGGCTGCCAACGTCTACTCGATGACGCCGTCGACCTGATTGCCCACCGCCGCGTTGGGTTGATTACCAACCACTCCGGCGTCGACGCTCATCTCGTCGCTATCGCCGACCGCCTACACGCCCATGCGCACTGCGAGTTGGTCGCCCTATTCGGCCCGGAACACGGCATTCGCGGTGCGGCCCAAGACGGCGAAAAGGTCGGCACGTTTCGCGATCCGCAAACCGGCATAGCGGCCTATAGCCTCTACGGCGAAACGCGCCAGCCCAGCGCCGAGATGCTCGATGGCATTGAGCTGATGCTCTTCGACATTCAGGACGTCGGCGTGCGCTTCTACACCTATTTGTATACGATGAGCATGAGCATGGAGGCCTGCGCTCAGCACGGCGTGCCCTTCGCCGTACTCGATCGCCCAAACCCCATCGGCGGCACGGCCTGTGCCGGCAACGTGCTCGACCCGTCCTTTGCCTCCTTTGTCGGCCGCTATCCCATTCCCATCCGCTACGGATTGACCATTGGTGAACTCGCCCGACTCTTCAACGAAGAATTTGCCATCGGCGCCGATCTCCACGTCGTCGAACTGGAACATTGGCAGCGCGCGCAATACTGGGACGATCTCGGCTTGCCCTGGGTGCCGCCGTCGCCCAATATGCCGACCCTCGATACGGCCATAGCCTATCCGGGCACCTGTTTCTTTGAGGGAACCAACGTCTCGGAAGGACGCGGTACGACGAGGCCCTTTGAGCAAGTTGGCGCCCCCTTTGTCGACGGTCACCGCCTAGCCGATGCGCTTAACGATATGCAGATGCCGGGTGTGCGTTTTCGTTCCGTATACTTCCAACCAAGCGCCAGCAAGCACGCCGGACACGTGTGCCAAGGCGTGCAGCTGCACGTGGTCGAGCGCGACGTGTTTGATCCCATCCGCACCGGCTTTGCTGCGCTTATTGCGCTGCGCGCTCAGTGCCCAGACGACTTTGCTTGGCGCATTCCTTCAGGTGGAATTCACAACTTTGATCGCCTAGCCGGCGGCGAAGATATTCGCCGCGCCATCGAGGCCGAATGCGATGTAGACCAACTGATGGCTGCATGGCAGGGCGACCTCGATAGCTTTGCCGCCGTGCGCCAGCGCTATCTACTCTACTGAGAAGGCCTACCGGGCAGTTGACTCCGCAGCGATTGGCGGCACATTCATAATACGCCGCGCTCGAACGCAATTAGCCCGAGCGCATTTTTTTGGGAAGGGTTACCATGCCGGCTCCCCTGCAGAAGGGCACCATATTGGCAGCCAGCCAAGAACTGCAAGAAGACTATTTCGCGCGCTCTGTCATACTCATTATCCACCACAGCGCTGACGATGGCAGCATGGGGCTCATTGTCAACCGTCCCATGGGCGAAAAGGTGCAAATCGACTCGAGCGACGAACTGATGCGCTTTGCCGAAAGCGAGCAGACTGGGGCCGGCGTTAGCCATCTGTTCTTTGAGGGAGGTCCCGTCGACCGCGGCTACCTGTTTTACTTACACCGCCTCAGCCATATCATTGCCAACGGCAATCCCGTTATCGAAGACCTACACTGGGGCGGCGACCTCGACGCCGTGCGCGCCGAACCCGAAGTAGTCGCGGCCAAAGACCCGCTGCTCCGCTTCTATTTGGGCTACGCGGGCTGGGAACAGGGCCAGCTCGAGCGAGAGATCGAAACCGGTGCCTGGATCCTGGCACCCGGCGACGTCGACTTAGTGCTTTCGTCCAGCACGGATTCGATGTGGCGCGACGTGCTCTATTCGCTCGGCGGCAAGTACCGCGCTATAGCCGAACTCCCCGTCGATCCATCCGTCAACTAACCGCATAAAAAAGCGGTCCGGGCATATCGCACCCGAACCGCTCTTCTACCTAAGCCGTATGCGCGGTCAGCAGACCATGCCGCGTTTGGCGCGAATGCCATGCGCCGGCGGATCGTCGCCGATCCAGCGATCGTCGACCGGCTCGCTGGTCAGCTGGTAGCGCGAGTCCGACGACAGGCGAATATATTCCGTCTGGTTGTCCGAACTAGCGTGCATGATGTGCATGCAAAATATCAGCACGTCGCCCATCCGGTACTCATCCAACAGCCAGCGCCCGCCCCACTGCTGGCGCGTGGCAATGGCATCTGGTGAGTACGCGCCCGTCGAGTTCCAGCGAATCTGCTGCCGTTCCTCGCCAGTCAGTTCGCGCCCGGTCGCCTGCGCTGCGGCGACAATTTCACCGGCATCGCCCTCGTTCTGGCAGTAGAGATCGACGTCCGTCTGCCCGTAGCCCTGCACCAATTCCTCGTGCTCGTGCGACTTTTCCAACATCATGAGGCCCCCCATTTCAAAGGGCACGTCGCTAAATGGCGTCCACGACGTGTAGAGATCCGGCGTGCCGCGTCCCATATAGACAAAGTCGTAGTGCGGCGTCGTCGCCGTATTGATGCCCGGCGGCTTAGCGCGAAACCACGTGTAGTCGAAATGGCGCACTGGACCGCCGAGAAAAAACTCGTAGAACTGCATCATCGCCCCATCGTAGATAACCTTTGACAGCGGCGCGTTATCGCGCGCCAATTGGGGCATAAAAGGCCCCGTCGCCGCCGCATCGATCTGCGCTTGTGGTGCAACGGCACATTCCATGACCGGGCGCGCGTAGTCTAGCATGCCCGCCTTAAAAAGCCGATCGCACAGTTCGCGGCGCGCCTCGACCACCCGATCGCGGTCGAGTAAGCCCGGCAGAAACAAATAGCCATCTTCGCGCATGCGCTGATGTAATTCATCGCGGTCGTGCAGCGCATCGTCCGAACGACGCAGCAGGCCGACCTGCTCCATGTCGAGCGCGTTGCCTCCATAGGTCAACTGCGGAATGTCCACAACGCTCATCGCCTTCTCCCCCATCTGAATTCTGAATAGTGTATAAAAAGCTAAGCGGATACGACGCCGTCGGTCAAGCCGATTTCAGCCCAGCGGCGCGATGGGCCGCGGCACGTGGCGAAAGGCAAAACGCCTCAGATCGCTCGTCCCAAGCCCCGGCGTATCGACGTAAAAACTGGCCTTCAGAATGGGGTCGTAGGCCGCCTTGTGCGAAACGGCTGCCTTGATACCGACCATGTAGAGCTGTTCGGGCACAATGCCCTGCGAGCGCAGCTGTCCCAAATCCATCGGCGGCGTCTTCAAGGTCGTCAGCAGGATGCGCACGCCGCGGTGGCGCACGACGGCGCACAATCCCATATCGACGTGGCGGCCGACCAGCGAAGCCAAATGCGAGTGGGGATTTTCCAAGTCAAACTTTCCGTCGGTCAAGTTTTCGAGTTGTAGATCCAAGTCGAGCGTCGGACCGTGCTGGCGGTCGACCTTACCGCCGATGGGCAAGTGCAGGCGATCGCCCATACTGGCGCTGTGACAGGCGCGCACGGCCTGCGGATCGTTTATCACCACGGCGGCATTGTCCACCTCGTAGCGCAGCAGCGCCTGCAGAATGCCGGTGCCGTCGCCCGGCGTGCCGCCGCCGATATTATCCGACGGCTCAATCAGACCAATCGGCCCCGCTCCATGGCGCAGCGCATTGGGTAGCGCCTCATCGACCGGCGGGTCGAGTGGGTTACCCTCCTCTACGCGGGTCAGCACCGCCTCGGCCAACGGCGCCAGCAGGTGCTGTGCCCTAGTCGCATCGCCCGTAGTCGTAGCCACTAGCGCAAAACCGGCACAGGCGATATCGGCGTAGGCAAAGCCCGGCAGCACGCATACCTCCAGCAACTCGGGGTATCGCGCTTCGAGAGCGCGGGCCGCCGCTTCAAAACTACGCATAGGCTCGTTGGCCGTGCCCGTGCCCACCGGCGCATACAGTGCTCCGGGCTTGACGCAGACGACGCGCGGCCGCTCACCCGACTGCATGGTGCGATCGAGCAACTGCGCAGCGCGCACGCCGGCCTGCCGCGCATCCGTGTGTGGGTTCTCGCGATATCCCGTAAAGATTGTGCCGTACTGCGCCATCTCGGCGCTGAAATTGGCGTGCAGGTCGAGATCGGCGGCAATCGGAATATGCGGCCCGACTTTGCCGCGCACGCGCCGCAGCACCTCGCCCTCGGCATCGGCAAACGACGCGCAGACCATAGCGCCGTGCAAGATGAGCAACACGCCGTCAAGCCCATTTATGAGCGCTGCCTCTAAATCGCATTCGACCTCGCTCCACCACACGCTCAGCACTTCGTCTTCGACCGTTCCCGAGGGCATAGCCGCCCCGTAGCGCGAGGCGTAAATCTGCCAGCCCATGGCATCGGCCACTTCGAGCGCACCGCCCATGGGTGACAGATCTCCGCGGCAATAGTCCAGCATCGACTGCCCGCGGCGCCAGACCATCTCTTCAAAACGCGCCCGTTCTGTATGCTCGGCAAGAAAGGTGTGCGTTTCGTGCACTAAACCAGCAATCAGTACTCTCTTCATATCGTCTCCCTTGCGCTACGCTCCGCAACCACACTAGTTGACCAAAATCCCATAAGCCGTAGTTTTATCGTTCCCCCCGCGCTTCCCGCATACATCGACTTTTCTACAGGCGAAGACCATGCCGATGCACCGCGCATTCAACGCAGGATGGATTCTCTTTGCATATTTATTCACCTTCACCGCCCACGCCGTCCAATTCGACCCGGGCGAGAATCCACCCTACGCCGCGGCCATTCTCGTAGAAGCCGAAACGGGCACCGTTCTCTTTTCGCACAAGGCCCATGACCAGCGCTCACCGGCCAGCACGCAAAAATTACTGCTCGAACTGGTCGCGATGGAACAGATAGAGAGTGGTCAATTCTCGCTGGCCGACTCGGTGCGCGTGTCGGCGCGCGCTTCGCGCATCGGCGGCTCGCAGGTCTTTCTCGCGCAGGGCGAGGTATTTCGCCTCGAAGAATTGCTGGAGGCCGTAGTCATACCCTCGGCCAACGACGCCTGCGTCGCCATAGCAGAATATATCGGCGGCTCCGTCGAGGGCTACGTCGACATGATGAACGCGCGCGTCCTGCAGCTAGGGCTGCGCAACACGCGCTGCGTCAACGTCCACGGCCTTGACGATACACCGATGGACAACCGCAACCTGACCACCGCCTACGACCTGGCGCAGATTGCCCGCGCCCTGTTGCACTATCCGCAGGTGCTGCAGTGGTCGTCCATCCGCTATAAGCCGTTCCGCAGCGGCGAATTTATGCTCTATACGACCAACAAGCTGCTCGGCAAATTTGAAGGCATAGACGGTCTTAAAACCGGCTATACCCAGCGCGCTGGATCCTGCTTGGTCGCCACGGCCAAGCGCCAAGACATGCGTCTGGTCTCCGTCGTGCTCGGCGCGCGCTCCGAGCGACTGCGCGATCGCGAGACGCGGCGGCTAATAGACTGGGGCTTCAACACCTTCTCGCGCGTTCCCATTGCCGATGCGGGCGAAGTGATGGGTACGGTCGCGCTCGACTGGGGCCTCGAACCACATGTGCGCGCTCTCGTACCCGAAGTCGCCACGGCCATCTTAAGTCCCGAACAGGAGCGCGCACTGCAGCGCCAGCTCAATCTACCCGCACAGCTACCCGCCCCCATAGAGGAAGGCGCAGCGCTCGGCCGCCTGACGATATCGCTCGGCGACAGCCTGCTCCTAGAGATGCCCATCGTCGCCGAGAAGAGCGTCGGCCGCATGGACCTGTGGGACAAATTAATGAGCTACTTCTAAGCTCATTTGTGGTAGCGACCGCCGTGCAGTATATCAAATGAGCGATAGAGCGCCTCTAACAGCAGCAGGCGTATGAGCTGATGCGAAAACGTCAGCTTGGACAGCGACCACTGCTCCCCGACCTGCCCCACCACACCACTGGGCATACCCTCGGCCGCACCGATTACCAGCACGAGATGGGAAACGCCGACGTTCATCCACTGCTGTAGCTGCTCGGCTAACCCTTCCGACGAATATTGGCGCCCTTCGACAAAGAGCCCGACGATGCGGCCGGCCTTGAGAAAGCGCGCAGGCAGCCCGTCGTCGTCCTTCCAGTTTTTAATTGGACAAAGCTCGACATCGGCGTGTCGAGAGAGCCGTTTGGCGTACTCGCTCTCGGCCGCTTCGACGTCTGCGTTCCTGTTCTTTTGAAACGTGACAATGGATATTTTCAGAGCATTCCCATTTCAATAATGGTCTGGCGCGATGGCCAGTTGGCGATTGGCCAGGGGCAGCGTTACGCGCGCACCACCCAGGCGATGCGACTCGGCCACGGCAAAGATCATCTCTTGGCTGCGGCAGGCCAACTCCAGATTGCCCATTGTATCGCCGTCGTCGTCCAGCGCGCGCGCCAAATCTTCGATGCCGCGCTGCGTGCCGCTGCCGATTTCGACCGGCGCAACGTCCACGCCCTTGAGCTCTCCGTATTCATCGAATTGGCGCAGCTGGTAGTCGAGGCTATTGCTCAGCGTGCGCAGCTTTCCCTTGCTGCCGCTCACCTCAAACTCCCACCCGCCCGAGGCCGTGAGATAGGCGTGTATGCCGCTCTTAAAGCGCACGTAGGCGCTGCTGATGGCCGCGTCTTTTTTTAGCACGTGGCCATCCCAGTCGCCCTCCTCGTCGACCAGCGCTCCCTGCACAGAGTCAATTTCGCCGTCACCGGCTAGGAACAGCACCATATCGGCGGCGTGGGTCAGACCCCACTGCGCCGCACTGGCACCGCAGTGAGCAACGATGGCCTGCACGTCGCCGATGGCCCCCTCGGCGACCAACGCGCGCACGCGCGAATAAACGGGCATGTAGCGGCGCTGCGTGCCGTAGTTAAACTTCACGCCGGCCTTACTGCAGGCCGCGCGCATCGCATCCATTTGGCTCACCACATTGCACAGCGGCTTTTCGCAGTATATGCCTCGGACGCCCTTCTCTGCCGCATAGCAGACAATGGCCGCATGCGGACCGGGGCGCGTAGCCACGGCGACCATGTCCAGATTTTCGGCGTCGATCATCGCCTCATGGTCCGAATAGGCCGTCTGTGCACCGTAGCGCTGGCGGATCGCCTCGGCCTTTTCGAGGACGGGATCGCATACGGCTACCAGTTCGGTGCGCTCGCTGGCAACGATGGCCGCCGCATGCGAGTAGGGCAGGAAAATATGCGAATGGGGGCGGTCCTTTACTTCGTCGTCAATGGTGGCACCCATGCGTCCACAGCCGATCAATCCAACGCGATATGTGACGGGCATAGTCTAGCTCCTGTGAGGGGAGAACGCAGGCTTGACGCTGCGTATTTTATGCTCTACATTATTCAGCTAATCAGCAATTAAGATAATTTAAAATGGCCTGTAAAGAGGCCGTTGGGGGCGATTAGCTCAGTTGGTTAGAGCGCCTGCTTGACATGCAGGAGGTCGTTGGTTCAAATCCGATATCGCCCACCATCTGCAAAAGCCCTCTGGAAGCAATCCAATGCTTTCGGAGGGCTTTTTTTAGTTTAAACCGATATAAAACAGCGGCTGGCCGTACGTAGCATAGCGGCTACTGACGCATCGTCTATCAATTAGAGCGAGTACCATAGCGAACATTGAGAGCGCATATGACGATTGGGTCGAGCAATACGACACCAATGACAACAAAACGCGTGATCTAGATGTCATCGCAACGGTAGAGACGCTGTCAAAGCACTCGTTCAACACGGTATTGGAGTTGGGCTGTGGAACGGGCAAGAACACGCGGTGGCTGCTGCAGAAAGCAACGCGGCTATCGGTACTTCTCGCAATCAATGCTGCACATTGCCTGCGAGAAGTATCGATAGCCGCGTGCAATTTAAACGGGCAGATCTAACGTTAGCGATGCCCATGCCACCTATCCCGTCGACGATATCCCGGCGACAGTCGTGGCGCCCGTGTCCGAACACGCCCTGGGTGAC
>JAYOYH010000090.1:0-11013 GCA_038153405.1 Gemmatimonadota bacterium
TACAGGTGATCCAGCAGTTGGTGTGTTTGCCCTTGAGCTGTGTCCACCAAATTGCTTAGTGTACGCGGCGACGTTCAACGCATTCCCTTTTCAGGAGCCAATAGATGACCACTGCGACCCATCGCCATCTGACCGATGCAGAAGTCGAAGCGTTTTGGGAAGATGGCTTTATCGTCGTCAAAAACGTGCTCGACGAACGGACCATTGAAACGGCCAAGCGAGCCATTCTCGATATGGTGCCGAAAGATCTGGTCTTTCCCGATCATTTTGCCTCGCACAGCGGTCGCCTCAAGCCGCATCAGCCCGACGGCGATCAGAGCTTTTATACTCCGGAACTGCTGCCCCTCATGTATAACGAGAAGCTCTACGGCGTAATGACGGACCTATTTGAGACAGAATATCTGCAGGTGCGCGATGGTTCTGTTGGCATCACTATTAAGGACGCTGGTCCGGCTGGACTGACGCAGAAGCTGCACTTAGATATGCGACGTCCAGCGCGCGAGCAGCTAACGCGCGAATTGATTCGCTTTGACGTGGGTATGGGCGGCTGCTACTACTTGTCCGACGTCGAGGAAAACGGCGCCGGTATCCACGTGATCAAGGGCGGCCACAAGATGGCGGAAGAGATCTTCTTCAACGAAGAGGACGGCCTGGAACGCTTTGAAAACTGGCGCAATATCAACGATCTGGCACCGTCGATGGAAGTAACGGCGCAGGCCGGCGATTTTGTATTGATGCACCACATGATGCCGCACGGGGCGAGCCGCAACAAAAACGCCGTGCCGCGCGTGGCGCAGTTTACGCGCTTTTATCGCTTGAGTGAAGAGCAGGCGCGGCAGGCTCCTGGACCAGATAAGCCTATGAGCGCCGATGCGGAGAATGCGCTTAACGAGCTAGGTCGCAAGCTGTTTCGCTTGGATCCGTGGATTGCTTAGATATGACAGATTGGCAACCTACAGCGCAGCAGCAGCGCGATTGGGATGAGAAGGGATATTTTATCGCGCGCAACCTGGTATCCGTCGAGGCGGCCGCGGAAATGCGCGGGGTAATAAAGAATGTCTTGCTCTCACCCGAGCCCGATGCGCGAACGGATGCCGATCCGATGGATCCCATGGGCGATACGCCGGAAGCGCGCGCTGCGCGCTTCCGCAAGCTCAACGGCTTTTGTCACACCTCGCCGCTACTTTGGCAATCGGCCTACATTGGCGCGATGGCGCCGCTGGCCCGCCATTCCCAGGGGCCCGACGTGCTGCTGAAGTTTAGCAGCGTTTTTATCAAACCGGCGCGCACGGGTGCGGCCACGCCCTGGCATCAGGACAACGGGCTGTGGCGCGACGGGGAGACCGAACCGTTCAGCCTGTGGATGGCGCTCGACCCCGCTACGCGTGAAAACGGCTGTCTGCAGTTTATTCCCGGTTCGCACAGGACGGAAATCGTGCCGCACGTGCTCTACGAAGACAGCATTCACGGCGAGCTGCCGCGTGCGCGCGTGCGCGAGATGATAGATCGACACGGAATCGAGCACATTGAACTACAGCCCGGCGATGCCGTGTGCTGGCACGCTTCGCTGTGGCACTACAGTCCAATCAATCCGAGTCCCTGCGGTCGCATCGGCATAGCGGGGGTCTTCACTACACCCCAACGCGCGACGCGTTCCAAGCGCAGTTGGGGCAGTCTGCCGTGGGTGGTGCGCGACGGACGGGTGTGTGCTGCGTTTCCGGTAGAAGAATTCGAAGTTCCGGAAGAGGGTAGAGAACCGGCACCGCCCTTCATGCGGGCCGATAGCGTCGGGGCGTAGATGCGTGAAGGCCGTTGGAGAATGGGTTCGACGGGTGAGTGTGCGAGCCTGCGCGACTTATCCGGCCGCGACGCGTTCCAACGTTTCGATTAGTAACTTTGGGTCAATTGGTTTGGATACATAATCGTCCATGCCGACGCTGAGACACGCGTCTCTGTCGCCCGTCATGGCGTGCGCGGTCATGGCGATGATGGGAATGCGATGTGAGCCATTTTCGGATTGGCGAATGCGTCGCGTCGCTTCCATGCCATCCATCGTTGGCATCTGCACGTCCATCAGCACGATGTCGTAGCGGTTTTGAGCCACCATCTCTAGCGCGACGGCACCGTCTCCCGCGACGTCTACGCTGTGCCCTCTGCGTTCAAGCACTGTTCTGGCAACCAGTTGGTTGACGATGTTGTCTTCTACAAGGAGGACGTGAAGATTGTTCTCTGGTACGGCGTCTGCTTCGGTGGGCTCAGTCGAAGCACCGGCGCGTTCGTGCGGTAGGGGCTTTGCATTGTCGCCGGTATGCATGGCCTTTTTCATAGGTAGGACAAACCAAAACGTGCTGCCGTGACCTTCGCTGCTTTCAAAGCCGATTTCGCCGTCCATGCGCTCGACCAGCAGATAACAGATTGCCAGGCCCAGCCCAGTCCCTTCGAACGTGCGCGTATACGACGAGTCGACCTGAGAAAAGTTTTGGAATATCAGGTGGTGCTTTTCTTCGGGAATACCAACGCCCGTATCGCGTACGCTGAAGCGAGTGAGGCGAGAGCCATTTTCATCAGTGCCCCCATCCTCTATAGAGAGCGATACAGAGCCCGATAAGGTGAACTTAATGCCGTTGCCAACGAGGTTAATCAGAATCTGGCGAATGCGTCCGGAGTCGCCATAAAAATAGTCATCAAGTTCGGTGTCTATGGCTAAGTTTAGCTCTATGCCCCTGGTAATGGCGCGCGTCTCAAGCAGGTCTAACACGCCCTGCGCCAACTTGCGCAGGTTAAAGTCACTCGGGTAAATATCGAGCTTGCCCGCCTCGAGCTTTGAATAGTCGAGCACGTCGTTGATTATGGTCAACAGCGCTTCGGAGGAGTCCTGTATTGTCTCGGCAAAGTGCCGCTGCTCATCGTTTAACTGCGTATCCAATAGCACACTGACCATGCCGAGAACGCCGTTCATGGGCGTGCGTATTTCGTGGCTCATATTGGCTAGAAAAGCAGACTTCGTCTTGCTAGCCGCTTCTGCGCGCTCCAGTGCGTCGCGCAGCTCGACTGTGCGCTCTTCGACGAGTTTTTCCAGGTTAGTGAGGGTTTCCTGCAGCTGCTGGTTGGCGTCGAAAAGCGCACGCGACCGCTCTTCTACGATCGATTCGAGTTCTTTGCGCGCAGCTCGCTCTCGCTCAAAGCGGCGCTTGTACGGGTTGTCTTCCAAAGCGGCCTGAAGTTGTTGGTTGGTCTCGAATAATTCGCGCGTGCGCGCTTCTACAACCGACTCGAACTCTTTGCGCGCCATTCGCTCTCGCTCAAAGCGGCGCATGTATGGATCGCGTTCTACCGGCATATAAAAAATCGACTAATTCTTGCGAATTTCAAATCGAACGTGCGCCTGATCATCGGTCGAATTATCAGACACCTCGATCGTTGCGTCGCATTCGTAGTACGCTAACGCACCCTCGATGAGCCCTCGGGCTAACATGCCAAAGTGACGGTGAGAGCGGTAGTCGAGTACGAGGGTATTGTCGTCGACTTGGTTTGTGCTGATGCTGGGCAGTTGGGCGTTGGGATAGAGTTTCTGCACTTCTCGGTGAATGTGCTCATCGACTGTGGCGAGAAACGAGAAGGCGTCGGAGTGGCCCGAGAAAAACTGCGGGTAGAGCGATGAAAAACGCGTCGCTAAATGCGTGCCAAAGAGGTGTACGAGCGTTTCGACAGGTACGTCGGCGCGCTTGCTGAGAGCGACGACCAAGTTGATGATCTCTTGGTGGTCGTAAGATCCCACCGCTGTATAGGCGCCGTCGTTTTCCACACCCGCGTCATCGAGGATGGCGTCTACGGTGTCAAGGTCAAACTTTTCTTCCACCAGTTCGAGAAACTCAGTGAACACGACTCCTAACATGGTGCAGTCTCCGGCTTTGATCTACCGCTATGGCACGGCGGTAGCATCGGTTGTATTTAGCGTTGACGTTAAGGAAAAAAATGGATAAAGACAAGTAAATTACGAGGGCCGCGGCTCACAGCTTGAAAAGGGACAAATCGCGCAGAATAGGGACAATTTAAACGGCAAAAAATGTGGATGAGACGACCGATTGCAACACCCTGGCTCGGCGATACGCCTGTGGGGGCGGTTCTGCAAAATATGTGAAGAGTAAGCCCGCCAATGCAGGCAGCACGCGGCGGAGTCGCAGTTGGGTGCTGCGATCCGCCGCGCAGTTAAGGAGCCGCTGCTGGCTATTTGTCGCCGAACTTGCGCAGACCGACAAAGCCGCCGATGGCTAGCACGAGTAAGACGATGGACACAATGGGCCGTGCAAAAAACCAGGCAATGGCAATGGTCAGCAGTGCCAAGGGCAAGGCGATGAGAATGGCGATCAGCGTCGTGCCTACGCCTACGACCGTGCCAATGTGAATGCCGACAAACGGAATGCGATCGATGACTGTTTCAAGGATTTTAAACAGCATCGTTAGCCCAATGGCCATCATGGCGATGCCAACGATGCGCAGCAGCCACGTTTCCATCGCCAGCTCTTCTTCGGCCGCATTAAACATCAGGTCTGCGCTGGCCAGACCGACTTGGAGCAGTTCTACCGTGCCTGTCTTGCTCAAATAGGGCTCAAGTCGACTGCCGTTCTGTCGCGATACGACGCTGACCTCTGTCTCCGTCGGGATGATTTCAAAGCGCACCTTTAGGTCGCCGATCTGCGGCGACGAGGGACTGTCGCCCACGTAGAGGCTGTTCCCCGTGCGGTGCACCGTGCGACCTCCTATCTGCTCAACTGCATTGGCGGGCAGGCGCATTTCTTCAAAGGCGTCGATTTTCTCTATCAGCGACGGCGACAGCTGAAAAGCGCCGACCACAATGCGGTCGGCCACGTACTCGTCGCTCTCGTAGGGAATCGCCGCCGGGTTTTCGTGTCCGGCACGCTTGCGAAACGATCCGGAGTCAATGTGGTTTTCCGACCACGTCTTGCGGTATTTGTAGCTGGTAACCGTTTTCTCTCCCCCGCCACTGGTCTTTTCTTTACGCTCTTCTTTTTCCTCGTCCCACTGGTACATTTCCGTCGTGCGCCGCAGCTTGAGCGCTCCCGTCTCTACACCGAAGTCCAAATCGGCCAGCTGCTCATCGGTCGTAGCTTCACCGCTGAAATGGATGAGCTGGCCGTTGTTGGAGGCATCTACGGCATCGGATGTTACCGGAATGACAGCCCCTTTGCCCTCTTCAAGTGCTTTGGCTACGTCGACGGCGCGTCCCTCATTCCAGAACAGCAGCGGAAAAGCGGCCAAGAACATCACAAATCCGATGACGGATTTGGAGGCTTGCTCCTGCAGCCGCGATCCCCAGGATTGGTGCGTCACCTCGGTAAACGAATCGGAGGAATGGCCCTCTTCTTCGTACGACTCTCCTTCGTACGATTCTTCTTCGTACGACTCTTCTTCTTGGTCGGCCATGATTCGGTCCTTTCCCGTTAGGATGCGATGCTGAGCACACGGGCCCGTCCGCTAGGCGGGTGTTTGGTGCCACTCCTAGGCAACGGTACATGTTGCGGGTATCAATATAGTTCGACTCGGGCCGCTGACCAAATATAGCAAAGCCGGCTTTTTAGCTCGATTGTTTGGCATGGAAGAAGCGCAGTCGAACGTCCCGGTGTCCTCCATATGAAAGCGCGAAAAACTTATCCCTAAGCTAGTATTATTGCATAAAAGATGGAAAATTGCGCGTTGAATCAATTTTTACTTGAATCCAACGCGCGTTCATTTTTATAATCGCATGTAACCTTTAAGGAGGGGCGCGCTATGTACGGACTAGTACACACGGCTATGAGGGATATGATCATCCGCGATTTTGGCGAGGATCGATGGGCAAATATTCTGCAGAAAGCCAACGTGGGAGAAGAAGCATTCACTCCTATGGAGAGCTACGACGATGCGATTACTCTGCAACTAGTGGGGGCCGCCAGTGAGGAACTGAGTTTACCCGTGGCCGACTGTCTGCGCGCATTTGGCAAGTTCTGGGTGCTCGACACGGCTGCCAAGTATTACGGCGGTGCCATGCTGTCGGGTTACGGCGATACGGTCTGGGATCTACTGGAAAACCTCGACCACATGCACGATCGCATGGCCAGCACGTTCCAAGGATATAACCCCCCCTCCTTCCAGCTGGAAAACACGGACGATGGCTCACACCTTCTGCACTATCGGAGCAGTCGCCAGGGCCTGGCGCCGCTAGTGGAGGGCTTGATCGATGGGTTGGCTGAGCGCTTCAACGCGGATATAAGCTATGAAATTGCTTCCAGCGAATTGGTCGATGGGGGAGACCATATCGTCTTCAACATGACAGAGGCCAAATAAGCCATACGCCATTGCCTGCTAATCCAAATACACTGACACCCGAACGATGCGAGCGGCTGTACCCTCTCGTGTTGGCCGTAGAGCGTAGCGGCGCGATATGTTATGTCAGCCAAAAGCTACAGGAGCGCGTGGGGAGCGAATGTTTAGGCGAGTCGTTTGATGCGTATTTTTCCATCAAAAGACCGCGCCTTGCCGCATCCATCGGGCAGGTCGATTTAGACAAACACATCAGAACACTCTTTCTTTTTACGGACCGACAGGAGCGCTTCGGCCTGCGTGGCCAGGTTGTCTCCGGCTTGTTTCAGCGCGCAGCCGATCACATTCCCGTACATATTTTCGTCGTCTCGCCGTGGCTGGCGTGGAACGAAGAAAACGTGCCAGACTACGCGGCCGACTTTACCGACTTCACCATTGCAGACCCGCAGATAGACCTGAGCCTGCAGCTAAAAGCTCAGGCCGTTTCGCTCGAGCAGCAGCGCAAACTAACCCAACAGCTGATCAAAGCGCGAGACGAAGCCCAAGAGGCAAACCACGCCAAATCGAAGTTTGTATCACACGTGACGCACGAGCTGCGGACACCGCTTAACGGTCTTATCGGTGCCCTTGATCTGCTGGGTGATCACCTAGATACGTCGGCCAGTCGAGAGCTGCACAACGTGCTGCAGGACAGCGCAGACATACTGCTCAATACGGTCAACACCATCTTGGATTTCTCGCGCATCCAGAGCGGGGCGGCCACCTTGGAGCGGGCACCGTTCCGCATGAGAGAAGAGGTCCAAGGCGTCGTCCGCCTGCTGTCCGTGCAGGCCAGGGCCAAAGGCCTGAGCCTGCAGGTCGACATAGACGATCGGATCGACGGCTTTTTTGAAGGCGATGTGGCTAAGATAAAGCAGTGTTTGATCAACCTGATTGGCAACGCAATAAAGTATTCCCAGCAGGGGAGGATTCGCGTCGGCCTGAGCGCAGAAGGCGTTGAGGAAAGCGAACAGAAGCTGCGCTTTTGCGTCGAGGACGAAGGGCCTGGAGTCTCCGAAGAAGATCGACCGTACCTGTTCGAAGAGTTCTGGGTTAAAAACCAGCAAGTCACTGGAGATGTGCGTTCTACCGGGCTGGGGCTCAGCATCACCAAGGGCATGGTCGAGCTCATGGATGGCCAAATAGGCATGCGCACGCCCGACTCGGGCGTGGGGTCGGAGTTTTGGTTCGAGTTAACCCTGCCGCGCGTCGCCGATGGCGAGGTGGAGGTGCGCGAGGAGAACGTGCCGCAAGACGCGCCGAGATTGCGATCTGCTAGGGTGCTGGTAGCGGACGACGTGCCGGTTAACCGCAAGATTGCGTCTATGATGCTGCACTCGTTCGGAATGAATGTAGACGAGGTCGATTCGGGTGAAGCGGCTCTGCGCGCCGTTGAATCGGAACAGTACGACCTCATCATAATTGACGTGCACATGCCCGGTATGGGCGGCCTTGCCGCGATTAAACACATGCACCAACAGCATAGTCATTGTCAGGGTCCCATTCTAGCCTGGTCGGCTAACGGCACCCCCGACGAGGTTAGAGAGTACCTGAACTGTGGCGCGCGCGATGCGCTGCAGAAACCGCTGCGTCGATCCCATCTAGTCGAAGTCGTTTCGCGTTACTTGTCCGCATAGGCTATCTTAGTACGCACAAAGCTATGATGCGTGCGTTGTCTACCGCCTGCACGGGCGTCTGGATTTGTACGTGCTTCACTGTGAACGAGCCGACCTACTCTACTTATGGGGTATTTTTCGCCTGTTGTTGCGTTGTTTATCGTTTTGTCATGCAGCGTTTCTGTGCGCGTTTCCTCTGCATCGCACGAAGACCAATCCCACGTACGAGTTGAGGATCAAGCCGGTCTCGCACTGCAGGTTGGCGCGTTCGGTGAGACGTCTACAACGTGCGCACGGCTCAGAACCGCGTCGCCGGTCGCTACGAGGTCGGCCAGCTAGAACTAGGGCTTAGTGCCAGCGTAGACCCGCGCGTGGGCGTCGAAGCGGCTGTTGCGCGCGATGGAGATGCATTTGCTCTGGGTGTTTTTGCCGTCGACTTTCGCCTGATGAATGCGGAGGAATCCTTTTTTCAGGCGCCGCGTGCGATTGAATCGCTCGGCGTGATCGTCGGCCAATTTGACGTGCCCTTTGGCATCGACTGGCACGTATACCCATCGATTGATCGCCTGCTGGTTTCAGCGCCTCTGATCGTCGAGGAAACGCACGGTGGATGGAACGATTACGGCGTGCAGGGATACCTACAGGCGGGACGCCTAGATGCGGTGGCGTATTCGGTAAACGGAACGGCCGAATGGGCCGCGGGTGGTCGCGTTGGTCTGCGCGTTGGCGGAGGCGTTGAGGTGGGCCTTTCGCTGGCGGGTTTCTACGACAGTGAAGAGCAGCTCGACTCACAGCTGACGGGCGTGGATGCGCAATGGTCGCTAGGCTCTTTCGCAGCCAAGGGCGAGTACATACGCCACGTACCAGAAGAGACCAACGGCGCAGCGGACAACACGCGCGGTCTGTATGCACAGGGCACCTGGGACGCCGGGCGCTATTTTGCGGTGGTGCGCTACGGAGATCTGCGGAGTGGCGCCGGCGATAGACAGCGCTTGAGCACGGGGTTGGGTTGGCGCCTGCTCGAAACCTGTCAGGTCCGTTTGGAATACCAGGCGGACACGGCGGCAGACGAAACGCTTATTTCGCAGCTAGTCGTTGAATTTTAGAACGGCGCACAAAACGGCATGCACGCGGAGCTCGGTTGTTGCCGGGCTCCGTTTCTTTTAGCATACAGCAGTTCGGTAGCACGCACTAATTGCTATGGGGGTTTGACGAAGGCTATGAACGAGAACTGGCTTCAACACTGCGCGACCCAAGCCCAGCTAGACTTCTTTAACGAGCAGGGTTACTTGATCGTCGAAGAGGCCCTTTCGTCCGATCAGGTGCAAAGGATGACGGAGGCCATCGATCGCATCGACGCGGCCGAGCGCGCCGAGCGCGGCCTAGAGCCCCACCAGACGATGGCCAAATTCCGCACCATTGTAGAGGACGACCTCTTTTTGGATCTGCTCGACAACGAAAAAGTATTTCCGCTGGCGTGGGATATTCTCGGCTGGAACATACAGCACTACATTTCGCATCTGATCGTCTATCCGCCGGAGCCAGAAGGAGCTGAGGTTAATCTGGGCGGTTGGCACCAGGACGGCGGCCGGCCGGTGCGCGAAATGGAGCGGCCGCATCCACGTCTGTCGTATAAAGTGAGCTATTGGTTCAGCGATACGCGCTCGCCCAACAGCGGAGCCATGCGCATTATTCCGGGTAGCCACCGCTTTGACGAGAAGCCTCCGCAAGAGGTGTTCGACCAGCCCCTGCACGTCGAAGTCGCCCCGGGCACCGCCGTGCTCTTTGACCGCCGCCTGTGGCACGCGCGCGGCTTGAACACGTCCGAGGCCACGCGCAAAGTGATTTTCATCGGCTACAGCTATCGCTGGCTGCGCGGATTGGACTACAACAATTTCCCCGAAGAGGTCTTGGCCAAGTGCGACCCGATCCGTCGCCAGCTCATGGGCGACGGCGTCGACGTGAAGGGCTGGTGGCAGCCAACGGACGCCGACGTGCCGCTCAAGACGTGGATCGAGGCGCATCGCGGCAAAGAACACCTGGTCGATATCTCGGGTCTATAACCTCTTCTGTCTACGGACGAGAAAGCAAATATGAGCGAGCAAAAACTGAGAGTGGGCTTTTACGGCTGCGGCCACTTTGCCCAGAGCACGCGTATCCCCAACGTGCTGGCGGCTGGGGGAGAGGTCGTTGCCCTGAGTGACGCCAGCGCCGAGGCCATGCAGGCCGCTGCCGCGCTGTGTCCCGGGGCGCGGTGCTACGCCGATGCGCACGACATGCTAGAGAGCGAGTCGCTCGATGCGCTCTACTCCATCGTGCCGGCCTTCGCGCGGACCGACGTCGAAATCATCGCCGCCGAGCGCGGCATACATCTCTTTAGCGAAAAGCCGCAGGTGCTCGACATGGCGCTGGGTTGGCGCATTGAAGGGGCCATTGCCAAAGCCGGCGTCGTATCGACGGTGGGCGTGCGCGAGCGCTACCGGCCGCTCTTTCAGGAGGCCAAAAAGTGGCTCGCGGACAAGCGCGTTGTGCACATGCGCTTTCAGAGTTTCGGCGGCCTACCGGGCAGCGCGCACGGCAGTTGGTGGGACGAGGTCGACAAGTCGGGGGGACGTGCGCTGGACTGGGGCGTGCACGCGACGGACTACTTGCGCTTTATGACCGGTATGGAAGTGGTGCGGGCGCAGGCGTTTTATCACCAGCCCGAGCCCTATGTGCTGCCGCTGTCCTCGTCGCTGCACTACGCCTTTGACAGCGGTGCAACCGCTGTGCTGAGCTTTCTGTCATCGCGCGGAAAGACCGGGTCGCAGGGCATGCCAGGCGGCGAGCCGTGGTTTGTAATCTACTGCGAGGAGGGCATTCTCTCGCTGCACGGTTATGAGCGTATAGTCGCTGACGGCGAAGTCGTCTACGAGGCCGACGATTACGATCCATGGCGCGAGCAAGATCGCACCTTTGTCGAAGCGGTGCGCGCAGGCGATGCTTCTCTTCTGATGAGCGACTATCGCGATGCGCTGTACTCGCTGGGGCCGGTGCT
>JAYOYH010000091.1:0-10478 GCA_038153405.1 Gemmatimonadota bacterium
CAGAGCGAGGATCCGCCACTCCTGTGCACTGACTGCAGCAGTGCACAAAAGCAGCGGGATTACAATGCGGATCAATGCCAATGGATTAGCGTCTATCGCAATGGGGTTGGCCGGTAATGGGGCCAGAGGTGCACGCCCTCCGGCCCATCGATTCGACGATGCGCTCTTAGAAAATTAGATTGAGCGAGAAGCGCGTGTTGTCCTGCATCGGCGTGTCTTCGCCCGTCAGGTAGGCCACATCGATTTGGAACCGATTGTATTTCAGGCCGATGCCAAACGTCGGCGTATTCAGCTCTCCGTCGCGATCCATAGAATACCCAGCGCGCAGCGCGAAGAACGCATCGTCTTGATTGGCAGACAAGCCGTATTTATACTCGCCGCCGACGTGGAGATCCATCTCCTTGAATTCGTCGCCAAGTGGATCGTCGGCCCACGCTTTAAACAGATTGCTGACAAACGAGCCATCGGCAATGAGGGGCTTATAGATATCCATCGAGAGCAGCACGTCGTGGTACTGCGTATCCATGACCTCGTAGGCCATCCCAACGACTATGTGCTGCGGCAGCGGATCGGCCTGGCTGGCATCGATGTAGGCAATCTTGGGGCCCAAGTTGCGCAGCGCCGCCCCTATCGTGACGTGCGACGTCGCCCTCCACATCAGCCCTAAATCGGCAGCAAAACTATTGCCCACTCCCTTGCCGCGCTCGATGCCGGCGCCCTGATCGGCCAAGTTACTGCGAATAAACTTCAAACCGATGCCGGCCGACGAGTTATCGCCAATTTCCGCTCCGTACGCGGCCGATAGCGCCACGTCGTAGCTGCGAAAGTTACCCTGTGCATTGCCGCGCTCATCGGTGCGCATCTGCTCTCCGAGATTGAGCAGCGAGACGTTGAGACCGATATTCCCCCAGCCTTCTACGGGCGTGGAGTAGGCCAGAAACTCGTAGGATAGGTCATCGGCCAGCCCCGGCAGCCATTTGGTATGCGTAAAGTTGATTTTTCTCTTGGTTTGTCCAGCAAGCGCTGCCGGATTGAAGTAGCTAGCCGTTGCATCGTCGGCAATAGCGACATAGGATTCGCCCATGGCGATGGCACGCGCCCCAGGTTCGATGAGCAAGAACAGCACGGCAGCGCGACTCTCTGGCGTAGCGCTAGCTCTATTGGTCGTAACCAGTAGACAGAGTGCAGCCAACAGCACGGCGCTGATTTTTTTCATAACATCGTCCTCCTCGGACAGTAAAACGACAATGACGGCGTGCGACCTGCATCTGGTGGTCGCCGGCGTTGATAACGCAATATCCGTGCTACAAAGGCGCTCCTACGGTTTGGCTGGTTATTGGGCAATCTGCAGAGCGGACGCGTGCTCGGCCACTCCGCCCCCCTCGCGATCGACCTCTACTCTATAAAGATAAGTACCATTGGCCAGATTCGCAGGTCTTTGCCAGAGAATCTGGTTGTATCCCTCGTTGCCAGTCGCTTCGATCTCTTCTACTAGACGGCCACTGAGCGCAAAAATTTGAATGCGCGCCGCAAGGGCCTTCTCGACCAGCTCATAGGTGAAATGTCCACTGTCGCCGCGCAGCGGACTGGGGTGAAACAGGGCGTTCTGAATAATCGACGCCTTGCTCCCCACCAGTTCGAATACCGCCTCTGCGCGCGACGAGTTATTGAACGAGTCCCATACCTTCAGACGAATTTCGTGTTGGCCGAGTTCCAAGCCCGGCAGTGCAAATTCGACGATGCCTTCGCGAAAGTCGCCTTCGAGCACGTTAAAAAAATCCGTCGTGTTGAATATCTCGTCGTCGATCGCCAATTCAATGGCATGCCCGGTCTCGTTGGTAATGTTGATCCCGCTGGGATCGCTGATCGCAGCCAACAGAACGGGAGATCCTGCGACCTTATCGCCGCTCTTAAACGAGCTCATCCCCTTGAAGCCAATGCGAATCTGCGGGCCTTCCGTATCCAGTTCGATATCGGGGGCCGTGCCTTCGATTAGCAGATCTTCGAGCGACCCGTATGCGGTGGGCGCATCGTCGCTCCACGCATAGGCGCTAATGCGCCCATCGATACCCCCATAGCTGATGTCTTTGGGGACGCGAAACTGACCGCTAAAACGACCGTTTACAACCGCGTAGCGCCCGCGAAACAAATAGGCGCCCACCTGCCGGTAGCGCAGGCCGTCTAACACGCTCAGCTCAGCCGAGTCAAATGCCTGCAGCCAAACGTAGCCATTGTAGTTATCGGCAGGTATGCCGTTTTCGTCCAGCACCTGACCGGTCACATTGACCAAACCCAGCGCGCTCAGCGGTCCGTCGATTTCGAGACCAATCGCATAGCGGGGCTGGGCCAACCGCTGTAGCGGGTCGCCAAAGAGCGAGTAGCGCCTCATATTGCGGATGCCCACCAGGTCGCTGACGTTCATCTCCTCGCGGGCGATTTGCTTGGCCTCCATGAGGGCCAAACCCACCGGCACGTGCTCGCGCTCGCTGCGATACATTTGCTTGTGAAAGGCGGCGGCGAGCAGAATATTGCTCAGGTGAAAACCTACGCGCGTAGCCGAAATCATGCCGATAACTCCGCCGTTGGGCATCTTCAGCAATTCCTCTGGCATAGACGTCTTTACCGGATCATCAAACACGCCGACCTGACTGGCAGCAGTATAGAAAAAGGGCAGACGTTTACCATTGTCGACTTCACCAATATCGCGCGAAATGCGAAACATCTGCTCGTGCGCCAGCACGTCGGGGTTGCCGTGCCCAATGTAGGTGAGGATGAGTGAGCCCTCGTTAAAGCGGCGGATAAACTCGTCGCGCGCGCGCGGTTTAGTGCGCCCTTCAAAGGGGAATTGGGCCAGATAGAGCTTGTCGATATTGATCCCCGGGGGAAATACGCTCTGCGCCATAAACTCGCTGTCGGTCAGAAAGAACGTCTCGGAGTCGAGCGGATGATCGGGGTTGACCAAATCGTCGGCCACCAGTAGGACGCGGCTCTGCCAAAGGCCCAGTTCGGGTTCGCGATCGTAGGCGATTATTTTGTCGACGACGCTATTGGCCTCTTCCGCCGACTGCACGGGAATGCGCCCGATGGCCATATCCGGCAGCTCGTCGTCGCCGAGCAAGTACACATACCACTCATCGTACGTGCTATCGCTGTCCTGATACGGGGGTATCCAGTTGCCATTGCTCGTCTTCGAGTTGTTCTTGTAGTCGTACGATCCATCCCCCATGAGCAGCACGTACATGGGCGCGCGCTGCCAGTTAGCTTCGGCATAGCCGAGAAAGTTGCGCAGGGCAGAAGGATCTAACATTCCGCCGGAAAATTCGTCGTATACGTCCTGTATATCGACGGTTTGGGTCACAGGTGGCCGTCCCCAGCGATCGTCGGAGCCGCGCCAGGTTGCCAGTCGTTGGGCAGCGGCGGCAAAGTCTTCGTGATATACGACGATGTAGTCGGCGCCGTTGGTGGTGGATAACAGCGAACTCGGTCGATCCTCAACAATGCGCTTGGGCCGCAACCAAGTGGATTCGCCACCGACGACGTACTTGCCCGGCACGTCCAGCGCATCGTCCTGAAAAACGAGTTCCCCGCTGTCGGCATTGTAGGCAACATCGCGTATCTCTACGAGTTGCCCCCCCACCTCAAACACGCGCGGAGTCTCTTCCGTAAACCCTTTCAATGCGTATTCGGCCGCGGCGTTTACCACGGGCGAGAAAAAGCTCAAGCGGCCGCGCTCAGCGCTAAAGCCGCGGCTGTACTCGATTTCGTACCAGTCAAAGCGGGCCGGGTCTCCAGCGTGGTAGAGCCCCAGTTCATTAAATCCCTCTACCGGGCCGACGGCACTTCTCAATTCGCGCTGCACCCGCGTTGCACTTTCAAAGGAAATTTTCCCAATTTCACTGCCATTCCAGCGCACTGTAAAGCGAGATGAATTGCCTCCGATACCATTGAAGCCCAGGCGGACATCAACCGGGGTCTCGACCGCGTCGCGGACGAGCAGGCGGTAGTTGCGCGCGTTCCCGCGGAAGTCTTCGCCGTACCACGTGTAACCCGATTTTATGCCGTAGGTCTGATAGAGGATAAACTGCTCGTCCTCACTGTGCAGATACACGCGGTAGCTCTGCGGCCGCTCGGGCGATTGGCGGGTCAGTGCCCCGCTGCGCTCTACGGCGCGCTGCCCCTCCACGCCTCCAGCAAAACCAAGCCAGTAGGTATTGTCGTTGGTGTAGAGATTCTCTCTCCAAACGTAATCCGCCTGTTTGGCATCGTACTCCCAGCGCTGCGAAGATTCGCCGTAAAAGAGCACAAAGTCGGACCGATCAAAGCGCCCGTCATCGCCATCCTCTACGACCAGTCCCATCTCCTGCCATGCGCTCGGCAACTCCACGGTCTTTAGAGAGAGCATTTGCCCTCCCCCGTACATCAGGCGCAGCGTCTGGGGATCGATCTCGTCGAGCGCAATGCCCGCCTGCTCCAGGTCTTCGCCCGTTATGCGAAACATGCCATTCTCATTCACGACCACGCGCAGCCAGCGACCGGCTTCCTGTGCGCTCTTGGCCGCGCGGCGCGGGCCACGCGGCAGGCGCCACGCGGCCGCCTGTTCGTAGTTGCTGACGACTTGGGCGTAATAGGGCTCGGCGTAGGCATCGGCGCGCAGTCGGTCGGGGCGGTTTGCCTCGCCGCTCGCCGCGAAGTCCAAGTCGACCACTATGCGTTCGATGGCCTCTCCAACTTCTTCGCCTACAGTGGCGGCAAAGGCCAGTTCCACGACGCGCTGACGGCGCGCCATGCCCTCGCTGCCCAGAGCGGCCAGTTCGGCTACGCGCTCATCTGTTAGGCGGCGCCCGTTGGGGCCAACTGCTTCGACCCGGGCGATGCCCACATCCCCTACTAACGGCACACCGACGAGAAAGGTCGCACCCGCACTGCACGCTCGAGCGCTCTGCGGGCGGTATTCGAGGCGAACGCCCCCAACCGTCGAATCAATAACTCGTAGCTGCGCGTGCAATTGCCCGGCGAGCACAATGCCGGTTGCAAGCGCGTAGTATAACCATCGATTCATGTTCATCTGGGTGTAAAAATGTCGATATCGCTTTACGAGGAACTACGCCTTCTTAGCGCTTTTTTTAAGGTGGTGGCAATAGACCTCTTTGTCAAGCTGTTCTCTTGACTTATGGAGATAAGCAGCCTAATTTTTAGTCAGTCTTTATAGGAGGAGTCAACATGGCCAGAAAGTGCAGCTTAACCGGCAAAAAGGGACTGGTGGGAAACAACGTCAGTCACTCGCAGCGCAAGACCAAGCGCGTTCAACAGCCCAATCTCATCACCAAGCGCCTTTACATACCCGAAGAAGATCGCACCGTTACCGTGCGTCTCTCCGCCCGTGCACTGCGCACGCTCAATAAAAAAGGCATCCAGCAGTTTTTAAAAGACGAGGGGCTTTCGCTGTAGAAGAACGAGACGAAGAAACATAGCGAGAGACGGGTACTGGCTTGGCGCCGGGCCCGTTTTTTGTTGTGCGCACGGGTGTGAGCACAGCGCGCTACGGCCGGCAGCCATAGACTTCAGCACGTCCCCTCCTTGGAAACTGCGCGTGGACGCGCCGGCGCTAGACCAGCATATCCTCGATTTCGCGCTGCACCTGTTCTTCGCGGACCTGGTCGATCACCAGTTTAAAATAGCGCGCTGCGCCGCTGGTAATCAGCCGCTGAATCGCATCCATCTCCTCTTCGCTATAGGCACCAGACTCTTTGACGAGTTCCATATATTCCGCCTTGGCATCCTTGTCTAGGTCGGAAATCGATGCCAGCATATCAAATAGCTTATATGCGGCCTGGCTCTCCAAGCAGCGCTCGACGATAAAGGCCAAGCGCTCGTTGCGCACGCTCGTCTGCGCTTCGATATTTTCCATTCTTCACTGTCCCGCAAAATGGTTTCACGTCGGGAACCTCCCGCACATTCCCCACTTAGCAAGGATCGGGCCGCCACCGCACATCGACACTTAAAAAAATTTATAAGGCATTAATAAACAAAAATTTATATATTGTGTTTTGCTTGCGAAAATTCGTCTCTCCCATGCGGTAACCATATGTAAAGGGGAAAAAATATCCACCACTGGTCCAACTTTTCCCATACCCGCAGCGCTTGTTCCCCCGGACGAGTCACGCTATTTTTGAGCGACACCTTTTGCGAAATGGAACGATATGATCGATAAGGAACTGCTGGATATACTCGCCTGCCCAGAGGATAAATCGCCCGTCCAACTGGCCGATCAAACGCTCATAGACCAGCTCAACGAGCGCATAGCCAACGGACAGCTCAACAACCGCGGGGGACAAAAAGTAGAAAAGGCAATCGATGGAGGTCTCGTGCGGGCAGACGGCGCCTACCTCTACCCGATCGACGACGGCATTCCCATCATGCTCATCGACGAGGCTATTCCCCTGACATAGTCCGTATTTCTTCGACTTTGATCAGCGTCTGGCTTCGCTGTTGGTTCTGTAGTAACAGCACGCGCACGCCTTGTTTTCGAGCTTCCTCGGCGTAGTTGTCGATCAATTCGACCGTGCGCTGCCTGCGCAGCAGCTTGAGTTCGGCCAAGCGGTTGAACCCCTCTTTTGTGACGACGCCCAGCGGCTGCCCTTGGTAGTATATGGTGTAGGCTCGCACCCCCGCACTGGGCTCTTCCGGCGGCATGGCGGCGCGCGCCTTGCCGCCGTAGGTCAACGCCCAGCCAATGAGATTGACGAGCACGACTGACAGATCGCTGACCCAGGCGGCCAAATTGAGCCGGTCAAACACCCACAGCGGCACCAGACAAACGAGCATTAGGCTCGCCATAAAGAAAAAGACCATCCGGTGACCTGCCACGCTCGAACCGCGGCGCTTGCGCACGAGCATAGAGCCGATCTGCACCAGTGCGCCGCAGAAAAACAGGGCGAATAAAAGCAACATGGCCAATTCGCGCACGCCGCTATCCAATTGGAACCCTCCCTCGCTGGAGCAAGGTGCCGCCAGAGCGCACTACTGCGCCATCCGTTCGCGACGAGCCAGCCCCGCCGTTGCGCAGATTCGCATACAGCCTAGCCCCCGTTGCGAAACCCGGCACGCCTCCTCTATGCGCTCATGCCCCGCTCGCCGGTCATGAGCGACCGAATATTCTGGCTGCTCACAGCAGCGGCAGTCATCCTAGCGCATCTCCCAACGCTCGATGCAGCCTTCGTCAAAGATGACTGGGCACTCATCCTCAGCGCAAGCCCATCGCCTAGCCGTGCGCTCACGCATTCTTGGCCAGGGGGATTCTTCCGCCCAAGCGCCGAAGTTTTCCTAGCGTTACAGCGCACGCTCTTTGCCACCAACGCCCTGCCCTACCATGTCGTTTCTCTACTCGTACACGCCCTGTCAGCGGCTGTGGCATACCGCATCTTCTCGCACCTATCCAACAGCGATCAAATCAGTAGAAATGCCACAGCGCTCTTTCTACTCCATCCATTACAAACGGAAAGTGTCAGCTGGGTTTCAGGGCAAATGAGCCTCTTTTCCGGTCTATGTGCCCTGTTAACCATTTACCTCACACTGTATAAGCGTCCAATAGCGAGCGCGGCCCTACTGGTCGTGGCGATCGTGGGCATGGGTTTCTACGAGAATTATTTCGCCGCGATTGTGCTCGTACTCTTTCTCTGCTTCGCCCTACCCGACGTCCGCACATCCATAACTCGCTGGAAGGCCATCGCGCTCATATTGGGCCTTCCACTCCTAAGCGCAGGCTACGCCTACTGGCGACTTGTCGAACTCGATCTGCGCGGGGGCAACTACGTCCTGTATACTGCACCTACTGCTATGCTGACAAATGCCGTCTATTACGCCTACCTGCTCTTGGGCGGCAGCGCCATCGGCGGACGCATTGCCCACTATGCGCCAACGCTCGCCCTCGAGTGGCCTTATACGGCGTACTTAGTACCCCCTTTGCTCATTGCAACCGCAGCCGTCTTATCTGCGGCCCTTGCCATTCGACCGCATGCGTTGTGCACCTGGCCCACACTGCGCAGGCCATTGATTGGCTTGGCTGCGCTGTTTATAAGCCTGCTCCCGGCGCTCGTCCTATCCGAACGCCCCCGACGACTATCCTATCTGGCTATCGTGATCTTCGCATTTATACTCTCGCTGGCCATCGACCATCTGCGCACCCACTCCACGCGACTCGGACGCGCCGCACTGCTGTCCATTGCCTGCCTGTCAGCTATCACGCTGTATGCGCGCAATGCAGACTGGCGCACGGCCGGTCAAATAGAGCGCGCGATTCCCCCGCTGATCGCAGCCTATCCACAGTGCAAGAGCGCCGTATTCGACGCACCCAACCTACTGGGCGATGCCCTCTTTTTTAATGCAATCTCCATGAGTATATGGCTAAACCAACTCGGGCAAGAGGTCACAGTATACGATAGACAATCGCTCCAACAGGACTATTTGCCCATTCCAACGTGCCATTTCGTCTACCGCAATGGCACGTTTTTCCACGCACCTCAGCTGCTGCCACCGCGTTTTATTCGGGGGCAAAACTGGATACCCCATTGATGCCTACGAAGAGCGCCTTCTACATCTTCGAATAGGCGACGATGCGATAGCGCGCCGCTTACATCACGCGCTAAACCGCTCCCAGTGCGCTGCGAGTGCAGCCGAATCTATCGCTCCGGAAAAGGCGACGATGCGATAGCGGTTGGTCGACGCAGCACCCTCTGCCAAATCCCAAGCAGCGGCGATGCAGCGGCTGGGGGAAATTCCCAACTGACCATCTACGCGCCAAGGCACCGGATGCTCGGCGTTGGCTGGGTGATCCATTATAGCCACGCCAGCCCCTTCCCGCTCTCCCTCAACCGGCATCCACACGGCAACCCAGCGCGCGCGCTGTCCCTCGGCTTCTGGATACGCATGGCCCGCGCTAGTAAGGACGGCTCCGCCCGCTTCCGAGCGGTAGGGCATGCGCAGAAATAACCCGCCATACTCGTATTGCCCAAAGCGCAGATCCGTGCGCGCCGTCAATGTCCACGTCATATCCAGCACGTAGGCATCGCCCGCCCGCATCAAAGTCCACTGCTGCTCCTCGTCTACCATAGCTGCGCCCTCAGGAGCACTCCACTGGCATTCGACGCTCCACGACGCGCAGTCGTCGCGCAGCAAAGGCGGGCCAAGCGGACGACAGGCGAATCGGCCATCGCGGGCGCTATGGGCAGCCAATCCTTCCGTCCAAAAGCCAATGCCGTTTACGTCGTTGAGACCGACGTAGAGGCCGTGCTGCCAGGGATGGTGCCCCGGTGCGTTTTCCGTCAGCACGGCGCCGGCTTGCGGCGAGCGGAGCGGATGGATATAAGGCCGCCCGTTCTCCGGTGCTTCGTGCACCAGTACCGGCTGGCGACCATCGGCTGTTTTTATCTCTATCTGCTGCGTCGACTCTTTGCATACCCACGCTGGTTGCATTCGATCTCCTTTCCCAAGTTTCAGCGATTATCGGCTCCCAGTTCCCCCCCGTCAAGCTCCATTGCCCCATCGACCACGTTGCTTATATTGATTGCCCCAAGAAAGGATCTTTATGTGCATCGTCGATACCCACTGCCACACGGGCGTTCACAAGTATGAGCCCATAGAGTCGCTACTCTACCACATGGAGACGTGTGGCGTCGACAAAGCCGTGCTTATCCAACACGCCGGCGAGACCGACAATAGCTACCACGTCGAGTGCCTGCAGCGCTTTCCTGGACGCTTTGCTTCAGCGATGATCGTCGCCGCCGATGACGACGGCCAAGCCATTCACCGCTGGGCCGAGCAGGGCATCGTCGGCATCCGCCTGCCAGCCAACTCGCGCGCGACCGGCACCGATCCACTAGCGCACTGGCGCACAGCAGCCGAGTTGGATCTGGTTGTCAGCGCACCGTGCAATCCGCGCGCGCTATTAGGCGAGGAATTCACCGAAGTGTTGGACCGGTTTCCCGATCTGAGGATTTCCATTGAACACCTGGGCGGCATAGGTCACGGGGCACAGCCTCCCTACGACGAGTTTCGCCAGGCGCTAGCACTGGCCGAGCGCGAGCACCTGAGCATTAAGCTGCCCGGATTGGGCGAGTTCTGCTCGCTCCCCTATCCGTTTGCCGACGTGCCCCCGCTGGCCGATATGGCCATCGAAGCCTTCGGCCCACGGCGCGTCACCTGGGGCAGCGACTATCCGCCGGTCTCCTCGCGCGAGGGGTATGCGCACTCGCTTCGCGGCCCCCAACAGCATCTGGCATCGCTGAGCGAAGACGAGCGCGCTTGGATCTTTGGCAAGAGCGCGTTGGCCCTGTGGGGACTTATCCCTTAGCGCGCTCATCACCAGCCCGTAGATCCGCCCAGAACGAAAAAATCCTCGGCGTCTGTTTCGCCGAGGATTTTTAACATGGTGCCGAAGCGGGGACTCGAACCCCGACGCCCGAAGGCACTACCCCCTCAAG
>JAYOYH010000092.1:0-10139 GCA_038153405.1 Gemmatimonadota bacterium
CTTAAAAAATAGTATGTGCCTTACGGCAATTCGGTCTGCCCCATCAGGTAGCGATCCACCTCGCGCGCGGCACCGCGGCCTTCGTTGATGGCCCATACGACGAGGCTCTGACCGCGACGCATATCGCCGGCGGCAAAGACACCGCTGACGTTGGTGGCGAATTTGCCGTGCTCGGCCTGGGCGTTTGAACGCGCGTCGCGCGCAACGCTGAGCTGTTCTAACACAGTATCTTCCGGACCGCGGAAACCCATGGCCAGCAGGACCAGTTCGGCCGGCCACACTTTCTCCGTGCCCTCAATCGGCTTCGGCACAAAGCGGCCGTTCTCGTCTTTGGCCCATTCGATATTGACCGTGTGTAGCTCCTTTACGTTGCCCTCTTCGTCACCGACAAACTTTTGCGTCATAATCAGGTAGGTGCGTGGGTCGTCGCCAAAGCGCGCCGCGGCTTCCTCCTGCCCGTAGTCGAGCTTGTAGACGTTGGGCCACTGCGGCCAGGGGTTGTTCTCGGCGCGCTCTTCCGGCGGGCGCGGCATAATCTCGAACTGGGCCAGCGTTTGGCAGCCGTGGCGCAGCGAAGTGCCGCAGCAGTCGGTGCCCGTATCGCCGCCGCCGATGACGATAACGTTTTTGCCCTTGGCCGAAATGTAGTTGCCGTCGGCGTGATTTGAATCGAGCAGGCTCTTGGTGTTGGCGCGCAGAAAATCCATTGCAAAGTGGATGCCTTTCAGATCGCGCCCTTCAATGGGCAAATCGTTGGGCTTGGTCGCCCCGCCGCACAGCACCACGGCGTCGTGGTCATCGACCAGCTTCTGCGCTGGCAGATCCTTGCCAATCTCCGTGTTGGTCACGAATTCGACGCCCTCGGCGGCCATCAGGTCGACGCGGCGCTGCACCACGTGTTGCTTGTCCAGCTTCATATTGGGAATGCCGTACATCAGCAAGCCGCCGATCCGATCGGCGCGCTCGTAGACCGTCACCTTGTGGCCGGCGCTGTTGAGCTGGGCGGCGCAGGCCAGACCGGCCGGCCCCGAACCGACGACAGCCACCGTCTTGCCCGTGCGCTTGGACGGCGGCGATGGCTGCACCCAGCCCCGTTCAAAGCCGTTGTCGATAATGCTAACTTCGATGTTTTTGATGGTGACGGGCGGATCGTTAATGCCCAGGACGCAGGACCCTTCGCAGGGGGCCGGACATACGCGACCGGTGAACTCGGGAAAGTTATTGGTCTTGTGCAGGCGCTCCAGCGCCTCACGCCAGCGACCGCGGTAGACCAGATCGTTCCACTCGGGTATCAAGTTGTTGATCGGACAGCCCGAACCCTTATCGCCCTGGCTGACGACGTCGCCCAGATGGCAGAAGGGAATGCCGCAGTCCATGCAGCGCGCTCCCTGCTGCGCCATATCTCCTTCGGACATGTGCTCGTGGAATTCGTTCCAGTCTTCGAGGCGCGCTAGCGGCGAGCGATCGGCCGGCAGCTGGCGCTGATACTCCATAAATCCGGTTGGTTTACCCATTGTGTATCCTTTATCTATCCCTATACAATCTCTGGCCCACTAGGCCTCTTCGGCCATGGCCTCGCGGAAGGCGACCAGCGCCGCCTCGTCGCCCGTCAAACCGCGCTCTTCGACGCGCTTAAAGGCGTCGAGCATCTTGCGGTAGTCGCGCGGCATTACTTTGACGAATTTGTCCCGGTACTGCGACCAGCCATCGAGCACTTCCCGTCCGAGCGTGCTCTGCGTAAACTGCACGTGGCGTTCTATCATATCCTTTAATTCAGCGACATCTTCCTCGCTTTCAAGCGCATTGAGATCGACCATTTCGGCGTTGCAGTGACCGGCAAAATCGCCGCTCTCGTCCAGCACGTAGGCGATGCCGCCCGACATGCCGGCGGCAAAGTTGCGCCCCGTCGGTCCTAGCACGACCACGCGCCCGCCCGTCATGTATTCGCAGCCGTGATCGCCCACCGCTTCGACGACGGCCCTCACGCCGCTATTGCGCACGCAAAAGCGCTCGCCAGCCTTGCCGCGAATATAGGCCTCGCCGGCGGTAGCGCCGTAGAAGGCGACGTTGCCGACAATGATATTATCGCGCGACACAAACGTCGAGCCAGCGGGCGGATAGAGAATCAGGCGAGCACCCGACAGCCCTTTGCCGAAGTAGTCGTTGGCATCGCCCTCGACTTCCATGGTCATACCCAGCGGCGTAAAGGCGGCAAACGACTGGCCGGCGGCGCCCTGAAATGTTAGGTGAATCGTGCTATCGGGCAGGCCGTCGGGACCAAAGCGACGCGTGATCTCGCTGCCGACCTGCGTGCCGACAACGCGATTGATATTCTTGATCGGCAGCGTCGCCGTCACCTTCTCGCCCGCTTCCAAGGCCGGTTTGCACAGCTCCATCAGCGTCGTCTGGTCGAGCGACTCAGCCAAACGGTGGTCCTGCACCTCGGTGCAATAGCGGCCGACCTCGGGACCGACCTCAGGCTGGTGTAGGATTGGCGTCAGATCAATGCCCTGCGCCTTCCAGTGCGCGATGGCCTTCTTCGGCTCTAAGCGATCGGTGCGGCCGACCATTTCGTCGATGGTGCGGAAGCCAAGCTCGGCCATGATCTCGCGCATGTCCTGGGCGATAAACCTCAGGAAGTTGACGACGTGATCCGGCGAGCCCGTAAACTTCTTGCGCAGTTCGGGATTTTGCGTTGCCACGCCCACCGGACAGGTGTCGAGGTGGCATACCCGCATCATAATGCACCCCATGGCCACCAGACCCGTAGTGGCAAAGCCAAATTCTTCGGCGCCCAGTAGCGCGGCGATCACCACGTCGCGCCCCGTCTTGAGCTGTCCATCGGTCTCGACGACGATGCGCGAGCGCAGATTGTTCAGCAGCAGCGTCTGGTGCGTCTCGGCCAGGCCGAGTTCCCACGGCAGGCCGGCGTGCTTGATGGATGTCTGCGGCGAGGCGCCCGTGCCGCCGTCGTGACCGGAAATCAGCACGACGTCGGCCTTGCCCTTGGCCACGCCGGCAGCCACCGTGCCAACGCCAAACTCGGAGACCAGCTTGACGTTGATGCGCGCCTGATCGTTGGCATTCTTCAGATCGTGAATCAGCTGCGCCAGATCCTCAATCGAATAGATATCGTGGTGCGGTGGCGGCGAAATCAGTTCGACGCCCGGCGTCGAGTGGCGCACCTTGGCAATCCACGGATAGACTTTTTTTCCGGGCAGCTCGCCGCCCTCGCCCGGCTTGGCGCCCTGCGCCATCTTGATTTGCAGCTCCTTGGCCTGTGTCAGATAGTGGCTCGTCACGCCAAAGCGGCCGGAGGCCACCTGCTTGATGGCGCTATTTTTTGAGTCGCCGTTGGGCTCCGGCGTATAGCGAGCCGGATCTTCGCCGCCCTCGCCGGTATTGCTGCGGCCGCCGAGGCGGTTCATGGCAATGGCCAGCGCCTCGTGCGCCTCCTGGCTGATCGATCCGTAGGACATGGCGCCGCTCTTAAAGCGCCGCGTTATGGCCTCGACCGATTCCACTTCATCGAGGGGGATCGGCTCGTTGGCCACTTTCAGATCGAGCAAACTGCGCAGCGTTGCCATGCGCTCAGACTGGTCGTTGATCTGCTCGGCATACTGCTTGTAGATCGCGTAGTCATCGCTGCGCACTGCCCGCTGTAGCAGGTGAATCGACTTGGGATTAAAGAGGTGATGCTCGCCCTCTTTGCGCCACTGGTAGTGGCCGCCAACTGCAAGGGTGTTGCCGTTGGTCTGGATGGGCGGAAACGCGTGCGTATGGCGTTCGAGTGCCTCGCGCGCAATGCCCTCAATGCTCATTCCCTTCACCTGAGTCGTCGTCCAGGTGAAGTACCGGTCGATGACTTTCTGATCAATACCTATGGCCTCAAAGATCTGCGCACCGCGATACGACTTGATCGTCGAGATGCCCATCTTGGCCATCACTTTGATCACGCCTTTGATGGCACCGTATATGTAGCGCTCTTCGGCTTCCTCGTAGGTATACTCTTCGAGCATGCCCTCGCGCACCATATCGTTGAGGCTCTCAAACGCCATATAGGGATTGATCGCCTGAGCGCCATAGCCCAGCAGCAGGCAGAAGTGGTGCACTTCGCGCGGTTCGCCCGACTCGATGGCCAAACCAACGCGCGTGCGCGTCTCGTTGCGCACCAGGTGGTGGTGCACGCCGGCCACGGCCAGCAGCGACGGAATGGGCACCTTGTCCTCGTCGACGCCGCGGTCGGATAGAATGATCAGATTGTTGTCCTGGGCGATCGCCTCATCTACTTGGCGACACAGCGCGTCCATCGCCTCTTCCAGTCCGGCCTCGCCGGCGGATTTGTCAAAAAAGATGGGCAGCGTCACCGCCTTGTGGCCAAAGAGATCGACCTCGCGCAGCTTTTCGAGCTCGGCGTTTTTCAGGATCGGCCGATCCAGCGTGATCTGGCGACAGCTCTCGGGCTCCGGCTTGAGCAGGTTGCGCTCTGGGCCGATCTTGGTTTCGGCTGACGTTATCAGCTCTTCGCGCAGCGGATCCAGCGGCGGGTTAGTCACCTGGGCAAAGTGTTGTTTGAAGTAGCTAAACAGCAGCTGCGTCTTGTCGGACAACGCGGCCAACGCCGCGTCGTTGCCCATCGAGCCAATCGGATCTTTCAGCACCTGCACCATCGGCTTGAGAAATACGCGCAGGTCTTCAAACGTGTAGCCGAATGCCTGCTGCATTTTGAGCACATCGGCGTGCGTCTCGAGCAGCGGCTTGCCCTGCGCTTCGGGCAGGTCTTCCAAATGTATTACGTGGTCGTTCAGCCACTGGCGATAGGGATGGGCGCTGGCAATCTGGTGCTTGATCTCCTCGTCGCTGATAATGCGGCCCTGCTCCGTGTCGATCAGCAGCATGCGGCCCGGCTCGAGACGCCCCTTGTAGGCCACGTTTTCCGGCGGGATGCTCAATACGCCCGTTTCAGAGGCCAGCACGACGATATCGTCCTTGGTCACGTAGTAGCGCGAGGGGCGAAATCCGTTGCGATCGAGCACGCCGCCGACGACCACGCCATCGGTAAAGCCTATGGAGGCCGGGCCGTCCCACGGCTCCATCAAACAAGAGTGGTACTCGTAGAACGCGCGCTTTTCGTCGCTCATACTCTCGTGTCTTTCCCACGGCTCGGGCACCATCATCATAACGGCGTGCGGCAGCGAGCGGCCGCCCAGATAGAGCAGCTCGAGCGCGTTGTCGAATTTGGCCGAGTCGGATCCGTCCTCGTGAATGACGGGAAACGTCTCTTTGAGCTTGTCGCCAAAGAGCGCCGACTCGAGCATGCCCTCGCGCGCGTGCATCCAGTTTTCATTGCCGCGCACGGTGTTGATTTCGCCGTTGTGAATGACGTAGCGATAGGGATGGGCGCGCTGCCAGCTCGGAAAGGTATTGGTCGAAAAGCGCGAGTGCACTAGCGCGATGGCCGACTCCACGCGCGGATCGAGCAGATCGGGAAAATACGGCTCGACCTGCGGCGAGATAAACATGCCCTTGTAGACGATCGTGCGCGCCGAAAAGCTGGCGGCGTAGTAGGTGGGCACCTTGCCGCTGTAGCGAATGGCATTGGCCGCGCGCTTGCGAATCACGTAGAGCACGCGCTCGAAGTCCAGCGGGTCAGCGCCGACGCCCTGGCCGCGACCGATAAACACCTGGCGCATTAACGGCTCGCCAACCAGCGCCGTAGCGCCTAGATCGCCGCCGTCGACGGGCACGTCGCGCCACCCCAGCAGTTCCTGCCCCTCTTCGTCGATGACGCGCGCCAGCATGTCCTCGCACAGGGCGCGCTGGGCACCCTCCTTCGGCATAAAGAGCATGCCGACGCCGTAGGCTCCAGCCTCGGGCAGTGCAAAATTGCAGACGCCGGAAAAGAAGGCGTGCGGCACCTGCATGAGAATGCCGGCCCCGTCGCCCGTATTGGGCTCACAGCCGCAGGCTCCCCGATGTTCCAAATGGACCAGCACTTCGAGCGCCTGATGGACTAGAGCATGCGACTTGACGCCTTTAATATTGACGACAAAGCCCATCCCGCAGGCGTCTCGTTCGTTGCTTGGATCGTATAGGCCCTGCTTGGAAGGGTATCCGGGAATTATGCTCATCGTTAACCTTTCGCCGTCTTGAATCCAACTGCTCGAGGTGACCCGCGCGGGTAATACGAGATCCGGGGCTGTCCACCGGGACATCCCAACAACGCCGACCGCTTGCAGTGCGTAGTGTGCGCGAGCCCTTGCGGGCGCAGATCCGTACCCGAGGAACGGGCGGGGAGCCTCAGGCAGGTAGTGGACAGGAGCGTTTCTGTCTTTTTTTATTAAGGACATTGAATATAAGGTACCCAGTACTTTTGTCAATCAGCAATTTGCCATTTTATACATCAGTATCTTTACAATTATTTTAAGCACCCGTATATTATGGCCTAAGATAGCAATTTTCTGATATGAAAAGGGAGTTTTTAGGCCATGGGCACGTTAGGCAAACAGGAACAACTGATCATTCGCGCCCTCATCCGCAACCCGCGCTCGTCCGATAATCGCATCAGCGCGCTGACGGGTGTGCCGGTGCGCACCGTCAGCCGCAAGCGCACCCGCCTGGAACGCGATGGCATCCTCGCCTACTATACCGGCGTTGATACGCAGGCTACGGGGACGGGGCGTTTTACCACCCAGCACATGCTGCTGATCAAATTTAAACTGGGTATTACGCGCGGACAGATCGTGCAGGAAATAGGCTCGGAGCCCAACGTGGCCAACGTCTTTAGCGAACTAATACGCGACAGCTATATTGCTGAGATGGATGGCCACATCGCCTTGGTCATGGTCGTCGAAGGCGAATCGGACAGCGACGTGGCCGATAACGTGCAGGGCAAAATCATTCCCTCGCTACAGAAAAACCACGGCGAAGATTCGATACAAGAACTGCGCACGATTCGCCTACTCGACCCGATCCGGCGACTGCATAACTACCTGCCGATGGTCAATATGGAGGAGGGGTTTATCAAGAAGAACTGGCCGGACGACGCCATCTTCGTAGAGTGACGGCAGAGCGCGGCGCGGCCGACTCTAATCGGCGGCCGGCACTATGCGGATTTTTAGCGTAGCTAAGGCATCGCCGAAAAAGGCGCTTATATCGGCGCGCTCAGCGACCGAACCGCCCGACGATGCCGAAAAAATAGTCCAGCTTTCAAACGCGCTCGCACCACCGGCGCCCGTGCTGTCGGGCGCGTCTAATTCCACGTCTATCGACGCGGGCGACACCGACCCGCCGTTCGCTATCAGCTCGATCTCGCCGAAGAAGGGCTCTTGGGGCGGACCGCCCAGGCGTTCGAGGCGAACGCGTATCGGCAGATCTCCGCGCGGACGCACCCAGTTTTCCTCGGCTTCGAGCGTCAGGCGAAACTGGCCGTTCTCGGTGCTGCTGCTGACGATGTTGTCCGGCTCCGAACAGCTCGCCGCCACACCGCAGAGCAGCGCGGTCAATAAGAAGATCGCGTGTTTTTTCATGGCTGCCATTCTCCCAACACCTCCTGCACTCGGCGCACGGCCTCGTTGAGCTGGCGCTGGGCCACTTGGTAGGGGTACTTCGTCTCATAGAACAGCTGGGCCACTTCGCGGTCGATCAGGTGGTAGCGGTTGCGCATATCCTCGCGCGTGGGAAAGAGAATTTGCACGCCGGGGCGAAAGGCCTGTAGCGTGTGTGCCAAGTTTTTGTTCAGCGCAAGCACGCGCTTGAGAATGAGCACCTTGCGCAGGCGCTCGACGTCTTCCTCGTCGGACAAAACCACAGCCCACTGCGCCGGCTGTGCGCGGTCGTCGTAGACGTTGAGATCCCAGAGCAATTCGTCCTTGGTGCCCTCTATAACCGCCTCCTCAACAGAGGCCAGGGGCAGGCTAAACGCCTGACCCTGCTTGGGCTGCGGATGCGCCTCGTACTTGAACACGACGGCGTTTTGAGTCGCCTCCATCGCTCTGGGCAGCAGGTCCTTCAGCGTCAGGTCGTCGCTGAAGCTTTCACCGCGCCGACCGTCTTCGGGAGGCGTAAAGAAGAATACTTGATCGAGACCGACTTCTTGGTGGAAATTTAGCTTGCCAACAATCTCGTACAGCATGCGTCGCATCAGCACTTCCTCGCCGGGAATGCGACCGGCCAGCACGTCCTCAAAGGGCTGCTGGCGCTTGAGCATGACGTTTTCTTGCGCCTGCATTCGCACCGTATGCACCAACTTTTCAAGCACCGGGCTCTCCGCGATAAACTTCAGGTCCCACACGTCGTCGTCGCGCACCCGATAGGCATTGCGGAAAAGCTTGGTGTCGAAGCGGTCAAAGAGGTTGGAGTCCTTGGGGATTAGATAGCTGAAGCTCATCTCCTCCAGCGGCACGATATGCGGCGTGATCACCACGATTACTTCGCGCTGTTCAGTCTCCACGCGCTCGCGCGAAAACAGCCGGCCCAGCAGGGGAACACTCGAGAAGAAAGGCATGCCGATCTTGGTCTGCTGCTGCTCGGTCGATAGCAAGCCGCCAATGATAAAGGGCGTGCCATCCGCCACGCGCACATAGGTCTCGACCAGCCGGTTGTCGACGATGGGCGAAAACTCAATGCCCTGCCCTGCGCCCGCTTCCAGCCGAGCTGCCGATTCGGTGGAGATCGAGCTGATAATCGTCTCGATCTGCATGGTGACCTGGGTGTTTTCGCGATCGATGCGCGGGCGCAGATTGAGCACGATGCCAACGGGAAAATACTCAATGCCCTTGGCCACCGACGACGTGGTCGCCGTCGTTCTCACAATGGGAATCTGACGCCCAACCTGAATGCGCGCCTGGCGATCGTTCAGCACCAGCACCGAGGGGCTGGACAGCACTTCGGCGTCGCCGCGCTCGGCCAGCGCTTCAATCGAGGCGCGGAAGTTGAGAAAATCGCCAAAGCCGTCGCGCGAAAAAAGCAACGTGCTCAGCCGCTTGCCGGAAACTGCCGAGCGCTCGAAAGAGCCCTGGCCAGAGCCCTTGGACCCGCTCCACTCAAAGCCCAAATCCCTCAGCTTGCTGGTATTTACTTCGATGACCAGCGCTTCGATGACGATCTGCTGCGCCGGCACGTCAACCTGCACTTGCAGCAGGTTGACCAACTCTTCCAGCGGCTCGGGATCGTGGCGATCGAATACTAGCAACAGGCGCTCTTCAGGCGCACCCGTAGTCGTATTGTGCAAGTGAGAACCACCCAGTTGCGGAGCGCCATCCGTGCTCTTGCGCGCAGAAGACGACTTGCTCTTGCCCAGCGGATCGTCTTCGAGCAAGCTGGTTTTTGAGGCATTGGCCACCTTGATTATCCAAGGCAGCTTGGCGCCTTTGTCTTGCACCAACTCAAAAATTTTTTCGTAGCGATCGGACTTGCTCGACTTCTCTTCGAATTCGATCGTGTGATAGCCAAGTGCCTTGAGCAGCGCCAGGGCGCGGTCCGCTTCGATGTGTCCGAGGCGAAACATCTCGTAGGCCAATTCGACCTGGTCACGGCGCGCGGCGCCCCCCTGCTTGAGCAGCGACTCGACGCGCCGGTGTACGTCGGACAAGTCGGGGTTGGCCATGCGCGTGCCGCTGCTGTCGCGGTGACCGCGCAGGGCAAATTCGTAATGGCCGCCGGCACTGCGGCTGATGGCCAACTCTATGGCGTATTGCTGGCTGCCGGCCTCGGCGCGCTCAGTGCGCACATACACGCGGTTTTCCACCACGCCCATGCGCCCGTCCAACGCACCGCGCTCGGCCGTGTAGGCATAGCCTAGCGGCATCAGCACGCGCAGGTCAGCCGCGTCCAGTAATTGCCTCGTCCGCCCCAGTGATGCATGGGGGGATACGGCAAAGAAGACGGCTTCCTGAGCAAAAGCCGCCGCGGAAAATACAATCAAAAAAAGAGTGGCAAGACGATTCATCAGCAAACCTCGCAAGATCTCTTCTCCATGCTAATGGGACGTCCTTTAGATGTCAAGTTTGACCGGGCTAAACGCGTTCGTGCGCTAAGCAACAACGCCGCACAGCACAGCGCTGCGGAAAATTGGCCCAGCTAAAATCCTAGTTTTCCTTCACTGCAGCCACCAGGTCGAGCACCGCTTCCTTGGCGCT
>JAYOYH010000093.1:0-7927 GCA_038153405.1 Gemmatimonadota bacterium
CGCCTGACTCTGGATCAGGAGGTTCTAGGTTCGAGCCCTAGGGGGGCAGCCACTAATGCCTCCAGAACGCGACTGCGTTTTGGAGGCATTTTTTTACAGCGTTCGGCCTTGCTCGTAGCTTCAAACAGCCGGTATTAGCCGGCGCCGTTTTCGCGAATAGCTGCCCATGCTGCCCAAGTTGACAATTAAAACGCGAAATCCTATCGTTGGGCACGAGTACCTATGCTGCCCATATCAGCCTCATCACCGGTGTAACTAGGCACCCGGGTCCATGAATACCCGCACCAGAGAACACATTATTGCGTGGGGCTTTTTAACCCCGGCACTCGTTGTTTTAGTGGCATTCGGCCTGTTTCCCATCGGCTACGCGTTCTTTGTCAGCCTGCATAACTGGCGCATCAAAAAGGACGCGTTTATCGGACTTGAGCACTACAGTCGGATTGTGGGCGATGGGCAGAACGCGCTGTGGTTTGTCGTGGGCATCGCCCTTTTCTGGGCTGTTGCTCAGCTGCGCAAGGCCCTGCGCAGCCGCGGCGGCGCGCTGCATAGCGCGTCCTGGTTGCTCTACGCGGTTGCCGCCTGGATTTTGCTTAGTTGGGGGCTGAGCGGCCTGCTGGATACGGGCGATAGTCGCCTGTACAACGGCTTCAAAGTGACGTTCTTCTATGCGGCCGGGACGATACCCATTCAGCTGAGTATAGCCCTTGGCCTGGCGTATCTGCTCTTCAAAAGCCTGCGCGGCAAGAGCGTATTTCGCGTGCTGTTTTTCCTGCCCTACGTGACGCCGGTTATTGCATCGGCGGTTGTTTTTCGCACGATCTTCAGTCCCCACCCCTCGTCTATGGCCAACCGGTTTTGGGCGTTTTTTGGTTTTGAAGAGCAGCGGTGGCTCTACGAAAGTCGCTCCATCGTGGCCGTTGTGCTGCAGGCGGCCGGGGTCGAGGGCTACCCGGCGTGGATCGACACGGCCTTTCCCAGCTTAGCCCTCGTTTCAATCGTGCTCTACAACATTTGGGTATATGTCGGCTACGATACGGTTATTTTGCTGGCCGGCCTGAGCGCCATTCCGCAGCACTATTACGAGGCGGCCGAAATCGACGGAGCCAACGGTTGGCAGGTGTTCCGCCACATTACGCTGCCGCTCGTCTCCCCCACCCTGTTCTTCCTATCGATGATTGCCGTTATTGGCACCTTTAAGGCATTTAACCATATCTACATTCTGCGCACGCCGGGTGCGCGCGACAGCGTCGATGTGCTGAGCATTGCCATCTTCGACCAAATTTTTGAATTCCACAACGCCGGCTATGCGTCGGCAATGGCCTTCGTGCTCTTTGTCGCCATTCTCGGACTGACTTTCCTGCAAAACAGAGCCCTAGGAAAGCGCGTGTTCTATGGCGACTAGAAACGCTCTGCGCGGCCGCCCGCATCTGGTATACGTCGGCCTCGGTGTGGGCGGTTTTGTTGCCGCCCTGCCTTTTGTGTGGATGCTCCTGGCGTCTTTTATGACGCGCGGCGAGACGCTGCGCAGAGTATTTGCCCCCGAGAGCGTGCAGTGGGCCAACTACCACCAGGCGTGGAACGAAGCCGATTTCGGACTCTATTTTGAGAACTCGCTCCTCGTCGCCGCGTTGCAGGTGGTGGGCACGCTGTTTTTCTCCCTGCTGGCCGCGTATCCGCTGGCGCGGATGGAATTCCGCGGCCGCGATACGGTTTTTGCCGGCATTCTGGCCACGCTAATGATTCCCGAGACGGTGACGATGGTGCCCAACTTTCTCACCATCACCTGGCTGCATCGGGCCACGCCCTTTGCCTGGCTCAACAGCTGGCCGGCGCTGACGATTCCCTTTATGGCTAGTGCGTTCAGCATTTTCTTGCTGCGCCAGTTTATGCGCGGCGTGCCCAACGACCTGTGGGAAGCGGCGCACATTGACGGAGCTGGACACGTGCGCTTCCTGTTCCAAATAATGCTGCCGCTGTGCCGCGCGCCCCTGCTAACGGTGGGTATGTTCACCTTCATTGGCTCGTGGAATTCACTGGCCTGGCCCCTGCTGGTAACCAATACGCCAGACTGGCGGCCCATATCGGTGGGTCTGCAGCAGTTTGTCAGCGAGGCCGGGGCCGAAGTGCACCTGCAGATGGCCGGCGCAATGATCGCAACGCTCCCGGTGCTACTGACCTACTTTCTCATACAAAAAGAGTTCACAGAAGGCATTTCGATGTCTGGACTCAAGGGGTGATGCAATGCACGGAACGACTTTTTTTTACGCCGCAGTGCTACTGGTTCTGTGGGGCTGTGGTGGTCAGGATGCGTCCGCGCCGCCGAACCAGCCCGTTGGCTTAGAGGAGCTCGATCCCAGCGGCCAAGAAGTCGTTTTTTGGTATCAGCACACGCGCGAGCGCGAAACGGCGCTCGAGGAACTCATAGCGGAGTACAACGCGACCAATGCGCATGGGATCGTCGTCAAAGGCGAGTACGCCGGCAGCTACGGCGACATATACAACAAAATGGTCGTGGGCATTCAGGGCGACGCGCTGCCCAGCCTTGTCGTGGCCTATCAGAACCAGGCGATGGCCTACTATCGCGACGGGGGCGTCGTCGATATCGAACCCTATATGAGTTCGCCCAAATGGGGGTTTTCGCCCGAGGAGCGCAAGGACTTTGTCGAAGCCTTTATAAAGCAGGATTTCATTGGCGGTGCCCAGGTCGGCTTCCCGCCGAACCGCTCGCTGGAAGTCTTCTATTACAACGCGGACTGGCTGGCCGAGTTGGGCTATGGCGAACCGCCGCGCACTTGGGACGAGTTTGCCCAGCTGTGCCGCCTGGCGGCAGAAAGACCGTTTAGCCGCAGCGAGAATAAAGAGCGCAGTCTGGGCTTTCTGATTGAGGCCGACGCCAGTCGCCTGGCTTCGTTGGTTTTCGCGCATGGCGGCGATCTGGCCAACGCCGACGGCACGGCCTACACCCTCGATGCGCCGGCAGTGCGCCAATCGTTGGCCATGCTGCGCGAGCTGCTGCAGCAGGGCGCCATTGAGCTGATGGGAGAAGAGTACGGCGATCAGCGCGAGTTTGCAGCGGGACAAGTGCTCTTTATGCTGCGCTCGTCCTCCGGGCTGCCCTTTGTCGTCAGCGCCGTGGAAGACGGTTCCAATTTCTCCTGGAGCGTGACCTACCCGCCCAAAGAGGTGGCCGAGCCGGTCGTCAATGTCTACGGTGCCAGCGTTTCGCTGTGCAAAACGACCCCACAGCAGCAGCTCGCCGCCTGGCTCTTTATCAAGTGGTTTACAGAGCCAGCCCAGCAGGCGCGCTGGGTGCGGGCGAGCAATTACTTCCCGGTGCGGCGCAGCACTGCCCGCGAGTTGGGCGATTATTTCGAAAAGAACCCGCGTTACCAGGCCGCTTACGCACTGCTCGACTACGGCAAGTCCGAGCCATCCATATCGAGTTACCAGCAGGTGCGTCGCATGATACAGGAAGCGATGGTTGAAATTGTCGAAGGGGGCAATATCGACCGCGCGCTAGCCGATCTGCAGCAAGAGGCCAATCGGACGGTGTACGAGTAGTCGCCGCGCCGGTAGCGCGCCTACAAAGGCGAACGGACATATATTTCCAGGCGTCGGCGCAGTGCCCGCTCGCGCTCAATGCGCCGTTCTGGGGCGCATCGCAAAGCCAACGCCTGCCCGCCAATGGCGGAGCATGCTCCCTACGCGCGGACCTGTAAACGCGCCAAGCCCAGCCTCCCCTCAGCGCCGTTCCGCCGGTAAACGAGAGGTCTTCCGATGTTAGAATCGAGGAAAAAGCCCAACGTCATAGTCTTTTTTACCGACCAGCAGCGCTGGGACACGAGCGGTTTGCACGGCAATCCCATGGGACTGACGCCCAATCTGGATCGCCTGGCTCGTCAGCACACGCACGTCGCTCACTCCTTTACCTGCCAGCCCGTATGCGGTCCTGCGCGCTCCTGTCTGCAAACGGGCCTCTACGCGACGACGACGGGCTGCTACCGCAATGCGATCCCCCTGCCCGAGGACAGCCGCACGCTGGCCCACAGCTTTGCCGATGCTGGCTACCAGACGGGATACATCGGCAAGTGGCACCTCTACGATCGAGACACCAAGGGCGCCGTTCCAGAGACCCATCGCTTTGGCTACCAGTACTGGCTGGCATCCAACGTACTCGAGTTTACCTCCGACGCCTACGATACCGTGCTCTACGACGACGACGAGAACGAGGTGCGCTTGCCCGGCTACCGCGTCGATGCGGTGACCGACGCCGCTATTCGCTATATCGACGGCCACAAGGAAGATCCGTTTTTTCTCTTCGCCTCGTACATCGAACCGCATCACCAGAACCACATCGACGACTATCCGCCGCCGGACGGCTACCGCGAAGCCTACACCGGTGGCTGGGTTCCTCCCGATCTGGCGGCGTTGGGCGGTTCGACGCACCAGCACCTGGGCGGTTATTACGGCATGGTAAAGCGCCTTGACGAAGCCTACGGCCGATTGCACGATGCGCTCAAGAGCCTCCATCTGGACGAGGATACCATCGTACTGTTTACATCCGATCACGGCTGTCACTTCAAGACGCGCAACGCCGAGTATAAGCGCTCTTGCCACGACAGCTCCATTCGCGTGCCGACCGTCATCACCGGACCCGGCTTTGCGGGCGGCGGTCAGTTGCGCGAGTTGGTCAGCTTGATCGACCTGCCGCCGACCCTGCTCGATGCGGTCGGACTCGCCGTGCCCGAACAGATGCAGGGTCGCTCGCTGATGCCCCTGCTCAGCGGCGCTGACACCGAGTGGCCCGAAGAGGTCTTCGTTCAGATAAGCGAATCGCAAACGGGCCGGGCCGTGCGCACAAAACGCTGGAAATACGGCGTCGACGCGCCGGGCGAAAGCGGACCGGGCTCGGCAACGTATGACGAACAATACCTGTATGATCTACAGGCCGACCCGTACGAGCTGAACAATTTAGCTGGGCTTGCCTCACACGCAGGCGTTGCCGAGGTGATGTCACAGCGCCTGCTCCGGCGCATGCGCGAAGCGGGCGAAAGCGAGCCGGAAATCCGGCGTGCCGAAGGGCGGCGCGCTGGGCAGCGCACGGTGAGCTCGATCGAGGCACATCAGTAGCGCGCGCGCCGGTGCGGGCGCTCGGCGTTTCTCGCACTTCGCATCCGATTGGGAGGATTGATTTTGGAAACGCAACACGTAGACTTGGTGGTTATCGGCGCGGGACCGGCCGGTCAGAAAGGGGCCATTCAGGGGGCAAAAGCCGGTAAGAAAGTCGCTTTAATCGATCGCATGGGCATGCTGGGAGGTGCCTGCTTGCACCAGGGAACGATTCCTTCAAAAGCGCTGCGCTTGGCCATTCTAGATATGACAGGCTTCCATTTGAAGGCGTACTTTGGCGACGACAAGCACCACGACAAGATATCGATAAAGGAACTGCAGGATCGCCTCAACCGGGTGATTGCCGATCAAAACGGCGAGCTGGAGCGACAGTGTGAGGGCAACGATGTGCAGGTGCTATACGGCGCAGCGCGCTTTGTCGATTCCCACCGCATTGATGTGCTGGACGAGCGTGGGCAGGTCAAGCAGCAGGTTTCGGCTGACTACGTGCTCTTGGCCACCGGCTCGAGTCCTCGCCATCCCATTGAAGTGCCCAAGGACGACAAGGTCTTCATGGATTCGGACCAAGTCTTCCGCATGGATAAAATGCCGGAGCGGCTGATCGTAGTGGGCGGTGGGGTCATCGGCTGCGAGTACGCCACGATGTTTGCCGCGCTGGGCATCGAGGTCATCCTGATGGATCGGCGCACGGGCATCGTGCGCATGCTCGACGAAGAAATCGGCCAACTCTTTGCCCAGCACTTGGGCGAGATCGGCGTCGATCTGCGGCTGGGTCAGAAGATCAAAGAACTGCGCCATAGCGCCGACGGTCTGGCCGAAGTGCTCATGGAAGACGGCGAAACCGTCTGCGCCCCCGTGTTATTCTACTCCATGGGACGCATTGCCAACGTCGAGGGACTCAACTTAGAAGCGGCCGGTATTGAGCGCAACGAGCTGGGCAATATCGCCGTCAACGCCCTTTTTCAAACGACCTGTCCGCACATATACGCCGCCGGCGACGTCATCGGTCCTCCGGGTCTCGCCTCCACGTCAATGGAGCAAGGGCGCTTAGCCGTGCGCAACGCCTTTCTGCTGAAGAGCCACCACTTCCCCGAGGTCTTTCCCTTTGGCATCTACTGCATACCAGAAATTTCCAGCGTAGGGGCCACCGAACAGGAGTTGAGGGAAAAGGGGGTGCGCTACGAGGTGGGACGAGCCCGCTATCGCGAAATTGCGCGCGGACCCATGGCCGGCGATACCACGGGTCTGATAAAGATCCTATTCCACGCGGAAACGCTCGAACTGCTGGGCGTGCACATCATTGGCACCAACGCGACCGAGATTATTCCAATCGGCCATATGGCAATCAACTTCCGCGTTAAGATCGACTATTTTATCGATCAGATTTTCAACTATCCAACCTTTGCAGAGGGGTTTCGCATCGCCGCGCTCAACGGCCTGAACAAAGTGCAGACTTCTCTAGGCCACGATTCTGTGTAAGGGCGGAACGGTTACAGCAGGCAGGACGGTTCGGGCACCGAGTAACGAACGCTCTGCTCGGTGCCCGTTGCCATTAGGCATTGATTAGACGGCGTTGATTTTCTATCTGGTCGCGTAGCGACTGCATTTGGGTGAGGTGCTTGACGACGAGCGATATGGGTTGAGCCATTTGGACCAGCATATCGGTCAGCACATTGAGCCGCACGCGATTTTCCTTGGAAACTCCGATGCCGAGCATACCCTGCTCAAAAGGAACATCAATTAGCAACTCAGGACGGTAGGCCTCGCCCAGCGGCGTATTGGCTAACATATTGGCGAAGTCCTCGTCGACCCCCCGCTCCCAGAACATGTTGCGCTGCCAGTGGCTAAACAAGCCGCGCATGGGCGGGTGTTGGTCGATCGATTTTAGCAGGGGTACTACTTCGCCAAAAGAGCGATAACCCCTGGCGTCTGGCAGGGCGTAGTGCGAAGTGACCAGGTCTTTGCCCTCGTCGATTAAGTGCATCGAAATGGCCTCGAAAGACATCCCCATATCTTCGAATTCATCGCTTAAAATGCGCACCACTTTAACGAGCTCGGATGTGGATTCGGCTTCCATGCCGGCCTGCAATATGCGCATGGCCGTTTGTTGGAACCGACGTGCCGTCGTATCGCGCATGACGACCAAGCGAACGTCATCATTTATGTGGTGCCCTCTCGTTTCTGCAGGGAAAGTGGTTCCGTCCTTGCGCACCAATAAGCTCTCATACGCATCAACGGCTTTGCTGTTGATCATGCGCTGTACGAACGGACGAGATTGTGGGGCCGAGATGAGCTCAAAGCTGTTTTGACCCAATAGCTCCTCTTTGCGGTAGCCCAGCATGTCGGCCATCGTCTGGTTTACGTAGAGGATGCGGCCGTTTTCGTGTACGCCGACGGGGTCCACTAAATCGATGATCTGGCGGAAGCGCTCTTCGCGCAAACCCGATAGACCGGGGATGGAATCCAAACCATGGGAGGAGCGGGGTATTTCGGCAAAGACCTCGGGATCGCCCATGAGGAAATCGACAGAAACGCCCAACGCATCGGCCAAGCTTTTGAGGGCGGACGATCGCAGCTGGCGCACCCGACCCGTCTCTATGCGCGAGATGGTTGCTTGAGACACGCCCGATAGGGAAGAGAGGGCTTTCTGATTGAGCGACTGTTTTTGTCGCAGTGCTTTAAGTGTTCTACCGAGTGCCATTTTCAGAGTCTCCCATTGGTAAACAAGCAGGTAATAGTGTGCGTATTTTTCACGGCAGTGTTTCAGTAATCCCACACTAAACATAATAACTACAAG